>NZ_JALHRY010000005.1:0-415558 GCF_023952485.1 Cupriavidus mimosae
ATCGGTGCACCCGGTGCATGCCACGCCGTATTTCGCCACCTGGACCGTGGGCGTGGTGTTTGCCGCGATTGCCGCCTTCGTGCCGCTGAACGTGCTGGCGGAGCTGATCAATATCGGCACGCTGGCCGCCTTCACCCTGATCTCGGTCGCAGTGCTGGTGCTGCGCAAGACCCGGCCCGAACTGCCGCGCGCGTTCCGCTGCCCGGGCGTGCCGGTGGTGCCGCTGCTGTCGATCGGCTTCTGCCTGTTCCTGATGGCGCACCTGCAGGCGCTGACCTGGGCCGCCTTCCTGGTGTGGCTGGCGCTGGGGCTGGTGATCTACTTCGCCTATGCGCGGCGCAATGCCGTGCTGCATAACCACGGCGGCTGAACCTCAGCGCGCGCCGCGCTGCGCTGCCGCCTGCATGAACGCCACGGCGCGCGGCTCGTTGGCATAGGCGGCGTTGATGCGGATCCACGCCGAGGTCTCGCCGCCCGGGCGGAAGTAGTTGCCTGGCGCGAGCGTTACGCCGAATTGCTCGCCCAGCGCCACCAGTTCGCGCGAATCCTCGATGCCCGGCGGGCGCGCCCACAGGAAGTTGCCGCCCGAGGGCTGGCAGAACACCTCCCAGCCGTTGCCGTGCAGCTGCCGCACCGCATTGGCGACGGCCTCGCGCACGCGCAGCCGCAGCCGCTCCACGTACTTGCGGTAGCCGCCGCGCTCAAGCAGCGCCGCGGTCACCGCCTCGGCAAAGTGCGAGCCGGCCACGCTGGTCAGCACCTTCACGTCGACCAGGTCCTTGACCAGCGCCTTGTCGGCGACCAGGTAGCCGATCCGCAGCGACGCCGACACCGTCTTGGAAAACCCGCCGATGTAGATCACGTGCTCGAGCTGGTCCAGCGTGGCCAGCCGGTCGGTGAAGTGGGTCTGGAAGTCCGAGAAGATATCGTCCTCGACAAAGCGGAAGCCATGCCGGCGCGCCAGCTCCAGCAGGCGGAACGCCACCGGCGGCGCCAGGGTCGAGCCGGTCGGGTTCTGCAGCACGCTGTTGGTGAAGAACAGCTTGGGCTTGTGCTGGCGCAGCAGCGCCTCGGTCGCGTCCGGGTCGGGGCCGTCGGGCGTGTGCGGCACGCCCACCAGCTGCACCCCGTGCAGCCGCAGCAGGCCGAACAGGTTGTAGTAGCCCGGGTCTTCGACGAACACCGTGTCGCCCGGCTTGAGCAGGTGGCGCACCACCAGGTCCAGCGCCTGGCTGGCGCCGGTGGTGATCAGCACCTGCGGCAGCTCCGCCGCAATTCCAAGCTGGCGCACGCGCAGCAGCACCTGGCGGCGCAGCTCCGGATGGCCCATCGGGGTGGCGTAGTGGATCACGCTGTCGATCTCGTTGCGCGAGATCGCGCGGATCGCTTGCGTCAGCCCCTCGACGTCGCGCCCAGTTCTCGGGGACGAAGCCGCCCGCCAGCTTGAGCGTGCCGCTGGGGTGGTTGAACTGCTCCAGGATATGGTCGGACAGGTCCTCGGCCAGGCTGGGATCCGACCAGCCGCGCGCCGAGCGCCCCGCCAGCGGACTGTCCGCCACATAAAAACCCGAGCCCTGCCGCGAGTCGAGCAGCCCCTGCGACACCAGCCGGTCATAGGCCTCGATCACCGGGAAGCGGCTGATGCCGTTCTCGGCCGCCAGCTGCCGGATCGACGGCAGCCGCGCGCCGGGGCGCGCCTCGCGGTTGCCGATCCACGCCTTCACGCCTTCGACGATCTGCTCGGTCAGCGGAATTCCGGTGGAAGCATCTAAGATGAGTTTCATGGGCGGGCTGCCGGGGAGGTGCGGTGCGCAAGCAACTGTCAGGAAAAACTACTGAACAGTCCATCGAAAACTGTTCACAACTGTACATGGGATTGTAGTGAGGGATGCGAATAATGGAAGCGTGGCGGACGAAGGCGCCGGCATCCGCATCCGCGATGCTCCGGCCCCCGCGATGACCGCCGGGCTGACAAGGAGTGCAACATGCGCGAACTACGGACTTTCGAACTGGACCAACCCGGACTGCCGGTGAGCTGGCGCGCCGGTTACGGGCAGACCGTCTGCGCGGTGGCGGGCAAGCTGTGGGTGACGGTGGAAGGCGATCCCAACGATATCTGGCTGGAACCGGGCCAGGAACTGGCGCTGCCGGAGGGCTATCGGGTGTGGCTGTCCGGCGATGGTGCGGGGGCACGCTTCACGCTGGCGCAGACGCCGGCGCCGTGGTCGATGCAGCGGATGGCGGCGTGGCTGCGGGCGCTGCGGCATCGGGTCGACGAGCACAGCACCGATGCCTTCGGCGAGTGCCCGCGGATCGGGGCGCTGTGCCGGTGAGTTGGCCGGCAGTCAAAACAGGATGCGGCGCAGAGGCCACCGATAAGGTGGCCTTTTGTTTGTCCGCGGCCCGCAGACACCTACTCTATAAGGACGCCGGCACCCCGCCGTCCGGGTTCCGCCCCATTGATTTACGTTAACGTCAACGTCATACAATCGACCCGCCCCAACCCCGGGGCGCGGCCCGCGCGTTTCCAGCCAAGCCGGCACAGAGCGGCGCCGGCGGACGCCGCGGTCGCAGCCAACACCCGACACGGTGGAGACAATGACCGACCTTTCCGATGTCCATGACGTGCGCCGCGGCGCGCCCCAGCCCAAGCCGGTGCAGCCCGGCACCGGCCCGGCCAACAAGGTGCGTTTCGTCACCGCCGCATCGCTGTTCGACGGCCACGATGCCTCGATCAACATCATGCGCCGCATCCTGCAGTCGCATGGCTGCGAGGTGGTCCACCTCGGCCACAATCGCTCGGTCGAAGAGATCGTGACCGCGGCGCTGCAGGAAGACGCGCAGGGCATTGCCATCTCCAGCTACCAGGGCGGCCATGTCGAGTACTTCAAGTACATGGTCGACCTGCTGCGCGACAAGGGCGGCGAGCAGGTGCAGGTGTTCGGCGGCGGCGGCGGCGTGATCGTGCCCGACGAGATCCGCGAGCTGCAGGCCTACGGCGTGGCGCGCATCTACAGCCCCGAGGACGGCCAGCGCATGGGCCTGGCCGGCATGATTGCCGATATGGTGCAGCGCTGCGACCTGGACCTGAGCCGCTACGCGCCGACAACGCTCGATCCCGTTGCCGGCGGCGACCGCCGCGCGCTGGCACAGCTGATCACCGCGCTCGAGAACGGCAAGGCCGATGCGGCGCTGGTGGCGGCGATGCATGCGCAGGCGCAGCAGGCATCGATTCCCGTGCTCGGCATCACCGGCACCGGCGGCGCCGGCAAGTCGTCACTGACCGACGAGCTGATCCGCCGCTTCCGGCTGGACCAGCAGGACGCATTGTCGATCGCCGTGATCTCGATCGACCCGTCGCGGCGCAAGTCGGGCGGCGCGCTGCTGGGCGACCGCATCCGCATGAACGCGATCAACCACCCGAACATCTTCATGCGCTCGATGGCGACGCGCGAGGCGGGTTCCGAGATCTCGCAGGCGCTGCCCGACGCGATCGCCGCGTGCAAGGTGGCGGGCTTCGACCTGGTGATCGTCGAGACCTCCGGCATCGGCCAGGGCGATGCCGCGATCGTGCCGCACGTGGACCTGTCGCTGTACGTGATGACGCCCGAGTTCGGCGCCGCCAGCCAGCTCGAGAAGATCGACATGCTGGACTTCGCCGACTTCGTCGCCATCAACAAGTTCGACCGCAAGGGCGCGCAGGATGCCTGGCGCGACGTGGCCAAGCAGGTGCAGCGCAACCGCGAGCAATGGCACGGCAAGCCGGAAGACATGCCGGTGTATGGCACCCAGGCGTCGCGCTTCAATGACGATGGCGTCACCATGCTGTACCAGGGCCTGCGCGAGGCGCTGGCCGGACACGGACTGAAGGTGAAGGCGGGCACGCTGCCGGTCCTGGCGGGACGCATCTCCACCGGCCAGAACGTGATCGTGCCGCCCGCGCGCAGCCGCTACCTGGCCGAGCTGGCCGACACCGTGCGCGCCTACCATCGCCGCGTCGCCGAGCAGAGCCGCATCGCGCGCGAACGCCAGCAGCTGCGCGAATCCAGCCGCATGCTGCAGGCCGCGCAGGGCGATGGCGCCGCGCTGGACGCGCTGGCCGCGGAGCGCGACAGCGCGCTGGGCCAGGTCGAACGCAAGCTGCTGGCGATGTGGCCGCAGATGCGCGAAGCCTACAGCGGCGACGAATACGTGGTGAAGATCCGCGACAAGGAGATCCGCACCGGCCTGGTCACCACCACGCTGTCGGGCACCAAGGTGCGCAAGGTGGTGCTGCCGCGCTTCGATGACGACGGCGAGGTGCTGAAGTGGCTGATGCGCGAAAACGTGCCCGGCAGCTTCCCGTACACCGCTGGCGTGTTCGCCTTCAAGCGCGAGAACGAAGATCCCACGCGCATGTTTGCCGGGGAAGGCGATGCCTTCCGCACCAACCGGCGCTTCAAGCTGGTGTCCCAGGGCATGGAGGCCAAGCGCCTGTCGACCGCGTTCGACTCGGTCACGCTGTATGGCGAAGACCCGCACGTGCGCCCCGATATCTACGGCAAGGTCGGCAACTCGGGCGTGTCGATCGCCACGCTCGACGACATGAAGGTGCTGTACGACGGCTTCGACCTGACCAGCCCGAGCACCTCGGTGTCGATGACCATCAACGGCCCCGCGCCGACCATCCTGGCGATGTTCATGAACACCGCCATCGACCAGCAGCTCGACAAGTTCCGCGCCGACAACGGCCGCGACCCCACCGCCGACGAAGAGGCCAAGATCCGCGCCTGGGTGCTGCAGAACGTGCGCGGCACGGTGCAGGCCGATATCCTCAAGGAAGACCAGGGCCAGAACACCTGCATCTTCTCCACCGAGTTCTCGCTCAAGGTGATGGGCGATATCCAGGAGTACTTCGTGCACCACCAGGTGCGCAACTTCTATTCGGTGTCGATCTCGGGCTACCACATCGCCGAGGCGGGGGCGAACCCGATCTCGCAGCTGGCCTTCACGCTGTCCAACGGCTTCACCTATGTGGAGGCCTACCTGGCGCGCGGCATGCATATCGACGATTTCGCGCCCAACCTGTCGTTCTTCTTCTCCAACGGCATGGACCCCGAGTACAGCGTGCTGGGCCGCGTCGCGCGCCGCATCTGGGCCGTGACCATGCGCGACAAGTACGGCGCCAACGAGCGCAGCCAGAAGCTGAAGTACCACATCCAGACCTCGGGCCGCTCGCTGCATGCGCAGGAGATCGACTTCAACGATATCCGCACCACGCTGCAGGCGCTGATCGCGATCTACGACAACTGCAATTCGCTGCACACCAACGCCTACGACGAGGCCATCACCACGCCTACCGGCGAATCGGTGCGCCGCGCGCTGGCGATCCAGCTGATCATCAACCGCGAATGGGGCGTGGCCAAGTGCGAGAATCCCAACCAGGGCAGCTTCCTGATCGAGGAGCTGACCGACCTGGTGGAAGAGGCGGTGCTGCAGGAGTTCGAGCGCATTGCCGAGCGCGGCGGCGTGCTGGGCGCGATGGAGACCGGCTACCAGCGCGGCAAGATCCAGGAGGAATCGCTCTACTACGAGCAGCTCAAGCACGACGGCACGCTGCCGCTGATCGGCGTGAACACCTTCCGCAATCCGGACGGCGACCCGGTGCCGCAGAAGCTGGAGCTGGCACGTTCCAGCGAAGCCGAGAAGCAAAGCCAGCTCGAGCGCCTGCAGGCGTTCCAGCATGCGCACGCCGGCGAGGCCCCGGCGATGCTGCAGCGGCTGCGCCAGGCCGTGATCGACAACCAGAACGTGTTCGCGGTGCTGATGGATGCGGTGCGGGTCTGCTCGCTGGGGCAGATCACGCATGCGCTGTTCGAGGTCGGCGGACAATACCGGCGCAATATGTAGACCCCGGTCCACGCGCTGACCGGTAATCGCGCAGGGCGGCCGCGATGGAGGGCCGCCCTGCGTTACACTCGGATGCTGCGCCGCACCGTCATCGCAGGCAAGCCCGACAACCCGGCGCCTGGCGGCAACCCATTCCGAGACCACCGCAACACAAGACCATGGACACCCAGTACAGCCCGAACAATATCTTTGCCAAGATCCTGCGCGGCGAAATGCCGTGCATCAAGGTGTACGAGGACGACGACACCATCGCCTTCATGGACATCATGCCGCAGGCCGACGGCCATACGCTGGTGGTGCCCAAGGAAGCCGCGGTCAACCTGTTCGACCTGTCGGAGCGCGGTGCCCAGGCCGCCATCGTCGCCACCCAGCGCGTGGCGCGCGCGGTGCGCGCGGCCTTCAGCCCGGACGGCATCTCGATCGGCCAGTTCAACGGCGCCGCGGCGGGCCAGACCGTGCCGCACATCCATTTCCATATCGTGCCGCGCTACAACGACCAGTCGCTGCGCGGCCACGCGCGCGACATGCAGGAGCCGGAAGTGCTCCAGGGGCATGCCGAACGCATCATCGCCGCGCTGCGCGAGCAGGCGTCCTGAACCACGCATCCAAGCATTCAACCAAGCAAGCAGAGGAAGACAAGATGGCAATCAAGACTGTAGGCATCGTCGGTGCCGGCACCATGGGCAATGGCATCGCGCAGGCCTGCGCGGTCGTAGGACTGAACGTGGTGATGGTCGACATCAGCGACGCCGCCGTGCAGAAGGGCGTGGCCACGGTGTCGGGCAGCCTGGACCGGCTGATCAAGAAGGAAAAGCTGACCGAGGCGCAGAAGGCCGCCGCGCTGGCGCTGATCAAGGGCAGTACCGCCTATGACGACCTCAAGGCCGCCGACATCGTGATCGAGGCCGCGACCGAGAACTACGACCTCAAGGTCAAGATCCTCAAGCAGATCGACGGCATCGTCGGCGACAACGTCATCATCGCGTCGAACACCTCGTCGATCTCGATCACCAAGCTCGCCGCCGTGACTTCGCGCGCCGACCGCTTCATCGGCATGCACTTCTTCAACCCGGTGCCGGTGATGGCGCTGGTCGAACTGATCCGCGGCCTGCAGACCAGCGACGCCACCCATGCAGCCGTCGAGGCCCTGTCGAAGCAACTGGGCAAGTACCCGATCACGGTCAGGAACAGCCCGGGCTTCGTCGTCAACCGCATCCTGTGCCCGATGATCAACGAGGCCTTCTGCGTGCTGGGCGAAGGCCTGGCCTCGCCGGAAGAGATCGACGAGGGCATGAAACTGGGCTGCAACCATCCGATCGGTCCGCTGGCGCTGGCCGACATGATCGGCCTGGACACCATGCTGGCGGTGATGGAGGTGCTGTACACCGAGTTCGCCGATCCGAAGTACCGTCCGGCCATGCTGATGCGCGAGATGGTGGCCGCGGGGTATCTGGGGCGCAAGACGGGGCGCGGGGTGTACGTGTATAGCAAGTAAATCGGACCGGGACCGGCCCGTGCAATGGGCTGGTCTGGTCTGAGCGAGGCCGGCGGCTGGACTTGGGTCAGCGCCGGCCTTTTCGTTTGTAGTGCCCATCGACACGGTATCGGCACACTCTGCAACAAACCGGGCGATGCCTTCGGGTAGTCTATGGGGTCGTTCGCGATGACGCGATCAAGGAACTGGTAGAGGAATCCCGCCTATGCGTACTGGCGAACTCATCTTGTACACCACCGAGGACGGGGGGACGCGGATCCGGCTGCGGGCCGAAGGTGGGACGGTCTGGCTGTCGCAACTGGAGATGGCGGATCTGTTTCAAACGTCTGTTCCCAATATCAATATGCACGTCAAGAACGTGCTTGAAGAGGGCGAGCTAAGTGAGTCAGCAACTATTAAGGAATCCTTAATAGTTCGTCAGGAAGGCACCCGGCAGGTACGGCGCGCGGTCAAGCTCTACAACCTCGACATGATCCTGGCAGTAGGCTATCGGGTTCGCTCCCATCGTGGCACCCAGTTTCGCCAATGGGCCACCACCCACCTGCGCGAATTTCTGGTCAAGGGCTTCGTCATGGATGACGAACGGCTCAAGGACCCCGGCGGCTGGGATTATTTCGATGAACTGATCCAACGCATCCGGGACATCCGGGCGTCCGAAAAGCGGTTCTACCAGAAGATTCGCGATATCTATGCGACGGCCGTCGATTACGACGGCACTACCGAACAGGCCCAGCGCTTTTTCGCCAAGACCCAGAACAAGATGCTGTGGGCCATTACCGGCCACACCGCCGCGGAGCTGATTGCAGCCCGATCTGATTCGAGCCAGCCGAATATGGGGCTGACGAGCTGGAAGGGCGGCCGGGTGCGGCGGGGCGACGTGGGCGTTGCCAAGAATTATCTGCAGCAGCCGGAGGTCGACGCGCTCAACCGCATTGTGGTGATGTATCTCGACTACGCCGAAAGCATGGCCCTGCGTCGCAAGACGATGACGATGCAGGATTGGGCGGACAAGCTGGATGCGTTCCTGGCGTTCAACGAACGCGAAGTCCTGACGCATGCCGGCAAGATCTCAGCGGAAGTGGCAGAGCGCCTGGCGCTCGAGCGCTATACCGAATTCGAGACAAAACGGCGCGACGCCGAGCGCCTCGCCGCCGACGCCGAGGATGTCGCGGCGCTGGAACGAATCGAGCAGCAGCTTGACGGTACCGTGGTCAAAAAACCGTGACCATCGCCTTATTCCCAAGCATCTGTAATCCCGCTTACACCGCGTTATATCCCGAAACAATCCGCCGCATCTGGTAACAGGAATGCGCGGTAGAGTGCACCATTCCGTTTACGACAATACCGCATCATGGCTCATCCGTTTCTTTTCGCAGCGCTGCTCGCTGGCATCATGTCCATGCTCGCGGCGCGTTCGGCGATGGCGCATGTGGACGTGGGGGTGCATATCGGCACTCCGGTCTATGCCGCGCCGGCGCCGGTTTATGTGGCGCCGCCGCCTCCCGTGGTGTACGCGCCGCGCTATCACGGCTGGCATGGCGACCGTTACTGGGACGGCCGGCGCTGGTATGGGCGGCATGAGTGGCGCGGCCGGCATCACCACTACCGCCACCATGGCCATGGACACCGTGGTCATCACGGTCATCACGGTCATCACGGCCATCGCGGCCACGGGCACTGATCGACCTGACCGCGGCGCTGACAGGCCGGGTCGGCCCGGCTAGCGCAGCAGCACCAGTCGCGGGACCGCGTCGGCGCCGCTCCAGACCACGGCGTTCTGCTGGTAGGCCTGGCCGAGGGCCCGCGCTTCGGCCAGCGCCAGCCCGGGCACCAGGAAGCTTGGTTCGGCGGGCCAGCCGTTGTCGGGATGCTCGCCAGCGGCTTCGATCGCGCGCCGCCCCAGCGCGCTAAGATCCTTTGCCAACGCCTGTTGCCGGCGCGCGTTGGCCGCATCGTCGCAGCGCTGGCTGAAGGGATTGGCAGCGGTAATGAAGGCGCTGCAGCCCACCCCGAGTGCGCGGTGCAGCGCGGCCAGCGCGGCGCTGGGCTGGTCGATGCGCAAGCTCATCGGCATGTCGCCCAGCACCCGGTAGTGCGTTTCGCGATACGCCCGCAGGGTCTCGGCGTCGATGGCGCTGGCCACCTTATTTCCCACCTTACTCCCCGTACTGCCGCAGTCCGTCGAGGTCCAGCACCTCGATCACGCCGTAGTCCACCCGCACCAGGCCCTGCTGTTCCAGCACCTTCAGCGCCTGGTTGGCGCGCTGGCGCGAGATGCCGGCGAGCAGGCCGATTTCTTCCTGCGAGATCTCCAGCGTCTTGCCGATGCCCGGATACAGGTGCTCGTTGAACAGTGACGACACCGCGCGCGCCACGCGCGAATCGATGTCGAGCAGCCGTTCATATTCCACCGCCGCAATGAATTGCCCCAGCCGCTCGTTGAACTGCGTCAGCAGGAAGCGCGTGAACGGCAGGCTGGTATCCAGCAGCCACTGAAAAGTGTCGCGCGGCAGGAAGGCGATGGTCGAGCGGCGCAGCGCCATCACGTCGTACTTGCGGATCTCCGACTTCAGCACCGCGCCTTCGCCGAACCAGCCGCCGGTGGGCACGCCGGTGAAGGTGACCGACTTGCCCGACGGCGACACCGTGGTGATCTTGACGATCCCTTCGAGCACGCCCAGCCAGTGCTCGGCCTTGTCGCCCTTGTGGCAGACGTAGTCGCCCTGGCTGTATTCGTGCACGAACATGGCGCGGCGCACGCGCTCGCGCTGCTCCGGACTCAGGTCTGCTGCCCACACGCAGCGGTCGACAAAATCGTTCAGCATGGCCTGAAATGGCTCCGGTAGGGATTAACCCGGAATTGTCACCGGCGTGACAACCGGGGGTGTTGGCATGGGCTATCGTACGATCACAACGGAACCGCGGGTGCCACCAGGGGCACGCCGGGAAGGCAGAAGACGCTTCTCCCGGCCCCTCAAGACAAGGCACGACGGGCTTGATGCGATGCGGCAGATGCCGCCGGGCAAAGCAAGCCAAGTATAACGACCGGACCGGCGCTTGACACCGGGCGTGGACCCCCACGCCGGAGGGACAGGAGACAGCGATGCAGGAATCGTCGGCGACGACCTTCCCGCGATGGCTGCTGGCGCACGCCCAGCAGCGGCCGGAGCATCCGGCGTATCGCGAGAAGGATCTCGGCATCTGGCAGACATACAGCTGGGCCCAGGCGGCACAGCAGGTGAGGGCGCTGGCATGTGGTCTGGCCGCGCTCGGTTTCAAGCGTGGCATGAACCTGGCAGTGGTGGGCGACAACCGCCCGCGCCTGTACTGGGCCATGACCGCGGCGCAGGCGCTGGGCGGCGTGCCGGTGCCGCTGTACCAGGACGCCATCGCCAACGAGATGGTCTACGTACTCAACGATGCGGAGATCGAGTTCGCCATCGTCGAGGACCAGGAGCAGGTCGACAAGCTGCTCGAAGTCGAAGCGCAGCTGGCCGAATCCGGCCGCGCCGTGCGCCACGTCATCTTCGAAGACCCGCGCGGGCTGCTCGACTACGATCACCCGTCTCTGATGTCGTACGAGCGCCTGCAGGAGCTGGGGCGCGAGTTCGACCAGGCCCATCCGGGCTTCTATGACGAGGCCATCGCCGCCGGGCAGTCCGACGACACCGCGATCATCCTCTATACGTCCGGCACCACCGGCAAGCCGAAGGGCGTGTGCCATTCGCACCATGGCCTGATCGGCTCGGCACGCAACGGCTGCGCCTTCGACAAGCTCAACGCCGACGACGACGTGCTGTCCTACCTGCCGATGGCGTGGGTCGGCGACAACCTGTTCTCGTATGCGCAGGCGATGGTGGCGGGCTTTACGGTGAACTGCCCGGAATCGCGCGAGACGGTGATGACCGACCTGCGCGAGATCGGCCCCACCTACTACTTTGCGCCGCCGCGCATCTACGAAGGGCTGCTGACGCAGGTGATGATCCGCATGGATGACGCCGGGTGGCTCAAGCGCAAGCTGTTTCACTGGGCCATGGACGTGGCGAAGCGCTGCGGCACCCATATCCTTGACGGCCAGCCGGTATCCCTGGCGGACCGCGCCCGCTACGCTCTGGGCGAAGCGTTGGTCTACGGCCCGCTGCGCAATGTGCTGGGCATGAGCCGCATCCGCGTGGGCTATACCGCGGGCGAGGCGATCGGCCCGGACCTGTTCCGCTTCTATCGCTCGATCGGCGTGAACCTGAAGCAGTTCTACGGCCAGACCGAGACCTGCGCCTATGTGTGCCTGCAGCCCGACGGCAAGGTCAAGTTCGATTCCGTGGGTCCGGCCGCGCCGGGCATGGAAATCCGCATCGCCGACAACGGCGAGGTGCTGGTGCGCGGCGTGGGCCTGCTCAAGTCCTACTACAAGCGCGACGACGCCACGCGCGAGGCCATCAACGACGAGGGCTACTTCATGACCGGCGACGCCGGCGTGATCGACGCCGACGGCCACCTGAAGATCATCGACCGCGCCAAGGACGTGGGCAAGCTGGCCGATGGTTCGATGTTCGCGCCCAAGTACATCGAGAACAAGCTCAAGTTCTTCCCGTACATCAAGGAGGCGGTGGCCTTCGGCAACGGCCGCGACCAGGTCTGCGCCTTTATCAATATCGACTTCGAGGCGGTGGGCAACTGGGCCGAGCGCCGCCACCTGCCGTATGCCGGCTACGTCGACCTGGCCGCGCAGCCGGACGTGCTGGAGATGATCGGCGAATGCGTGAACCAGGTGAATGCGGACCTTGCCAACGACCCGATGCTGGCCGGCTCGCAGGTGGCGCGTTTCCTGGTGCTGCACAAGGAGCTGGACCCGGACGACGACGAGCTGACCCGCACGCGCAAGGTACGGCGCGGCTTTATCGCGGAAAAGTACGGCGTGCTGGTCGACGCGCTCTATGCGGGCAAGTCGGAGCAGTTCATCGAGACGCGCGTCAAGTTCGAAGACGGGCGCGAAGGCAGCGTGTCGGCCACGCTGAAGCTGGTGGATGCCAGGCGGCTGCCGGTAGCGGCGCGCGCGGCATAAGCGCCATAACAGCACAGGTGGAGGCAGCAACATGACACAAGTGGCCTGGCAAGGCGCCGGCAAGCGCGAATGGAGCGCGGCGGCACGCACCGATGCAAGCGGTGCCGGCGGTGGCGGTGCGATGGCGCCGGCAGGTCCGTTGCCCCCGGCGGGGCTGGCGGACGACAGCGGGGTGCATCCCGGTACGCGCCACGCGCAGCGCACCGGCGCGCAGGCGCGCACCGGCGGCGAGGTGATCCTCGACCTGCAGCACATCTCGCTGTCGTTCGGCGGGGTCAAGGCGCTGACCGATATCTCGTTCGACGTATGCGAGCACGAGGTGCGCGCCATCATCGGCCCGAACGGCGCCGGCAAGAGTTCGATGCTGAACGTGATCAACGGCGTCTATCACCCGCAGCAGGGACGCATCGTGTTCCGCGGCGAGGAGCGCAAGCAGATGCACCCGACCGCCGCGGCGCGCCAGGGCATTGCGCGCACGTTCCAGAACATCGCGCTGTTCAAGGGCATGACGGTGCTGGACAACATCATGACCGGGCGCAACACGCAGTTCCGCACCTCGTGGTTCGCGCATGCGCTGTGGTGGGGCCCGGCGCGCAACGAGGAAATGCGGCACCGGCAGAAGGTGGAGGAGGTGATCGACTTCCTGGAAATCCAGTCGATCCGCAAGACCCCCGTGGGGCGCCTGCCGTACGGCCTGCAGAAGCGCGTGGAGCTGGCGCGCGCGCTCGCGGCCGAGCCGTCGATGCTGCTGCTCGACGAACCCATGGCCGGCATGAACGTGGAAGAGAAGCAGGACATGTGCCGCTTCATCCTCGATGTGAACCGGCAGTTCGGTACCACCATCGTGCTGATCGAGCATGACATGGGCGTGGTGATGGATATCTCCGACCGCGTGGTGGTGCTGGACTATGGCAAGAAGATCGGCGACGGCACGCCGGAAGAGGTCAAGGGCAACCCTGACGTGATCAAGGCATACCTGGGCACTTCGCACTGAGGGTCTGAACCATGACGTTCTTCATTGAAATCCTGCTTGGCGGCCTGTTGTCGGGACTGATGTACTCGCTGGTGGCGCTGGGCTTCGTGCTGATCTACAAGGCTTCGGGCGTATTCAACTTTGCCCAGGGCGCGATGGTCTACTTTGCCGCGCTGGCGGTGGTGGGGCTGATGGACAAGGGCATGCCGATGTGGGCGGCGGTGATCGGCGCCTTCGTGGTAATGATCCTGGTCGGCATGAGCACCGAGCGCTTCGTGCTGCGCAAGCTGGTCAACCAGCCGCCGATCACGCTGTTCATGGCCACGATCGGGCTGTCGTTCTTCCTGGAAGGGCTGGGGCCGCTCTTGTTCGGCAATGAAGTGCGCCCGATCAACCTGGGCATCGTCGACGAGCCAATCGAAGCGATCCTGACCAACTTCAACATCGTCATCTCCAAGTTCGACCTTGCCGCCGCCGCCATCGCCGGCGTGCTGGTGGGATCGCTGGCGCTGTTCTTCCAGTACACCAAGGTCGGCCGCGCGCTGCGCGCGGTGGCGGATGACCACCAGGCCGCGCTGTCGCTGGGCATCCCGCTGCAGAACATCTGGGCCATCGTGTGGGGCGTGGCCGGCTTCGTCGCGCTGGTGGCGGGCATGCTGTGGGGCTCGCGCAATGGCGTGCAGTTCGCGCTGACGCTGACCGCGCTGAAGGCGCTGCCGGTGCTGATCCTCGGCGGCTTTACCTCTGTGCCCGGCGCCATTGTCGGCGGGCTGATCATCGGCGCGTCGGAGAAGCTGGCCGAGATCTATATCCCGCCGGTGTTCCAGTCGATGTTCGGCGGCAACTTCGGCGGCATCGAGGGATGGTTCCCGTATGTGTTCGCGCTGTTGTTCCTGCTGGTGCGGCCTGAAGGGCTGTTTGGTGAAAAACACATCGATCGCGTCTAAGCACGTCATTCCCGCGCAGGCGGGAATCCAGCGTCTTTGACGCGCACTGAAAGCCGCTGGGCTACCGCTTTCGCGGGAGCGACGCAGGCAAGGAGACAAAGATGTTTTATCGTGAAGCCGGCCAGTTCAAGACCAGCTACGTTACCGACAGCCAGATCTTCCCGATCCGCCAGGACCGCATCGGCTTTGCGGTGCTGATGGCGGTCGCCTTCGTGGCGATCCCGTTCATCGGCTCGGAATACTGGTTCTCGGCCATCCTGATCCCGTTCCTGATTTTTTCGCTGGCGGCGCTGGGGCTGAATATCCTGACCGGCTATGCCGGCCAGCTGTCGCTCGGCACCGCGGCCTTCATGGCGGTGGGTGCCTACGCGGCCTATAACTTCCAGTTGCGCATCGAAGGCATCCCGGTGCTGCTGTCGTTCCTGCTGGCCGGGCTGTCGGCGGCGCTGGTGGGGGTGGCGTTCGGGCTGCCGTCGCTGCGCATCAAGGGCTTCTACCTGGCGGTGGCGACGCTGGCGGCGCAGTTCTTCGTGGTGTGGGCGCTGACCAAGTTTCCCTGGTTCTCCAACAACAGCTCGTCGGGCGTGATCACGGCGCAGCGGCTGGACCTGTTCGGCTACGCCATCGACACGCCGGTGAAGAAGTACCTGTTCGTGCTGGCCATCGTCACGGTGCTGGCGCTGGCGGCCAAGAACATGGTGCGCTCGGCCACCGGCCGCGCCTGGATGTCGGTGCGCGACATGGACGTGGCGGCCGAGGTGATCGGCATCCCGCTGATGCGCACCAAGCTGCTGGCGTTCGCGGTCAGCTCGTTCTACTGCGGCGTGGCCGGCGCGCTGTATGCGTTCTGCTACCTGGGCTCGGTGGAGCCGGACGGCTTCTCGCTGGACCTGTCGTTCCGGGTGCTGTTCATGATCATCATCGGCGGCGTGGGCAGCATCATGGGCTCGTTCCTGGGCGCCGCCTTCATCTTGCTGCTGCCGATCTTCCTGGACAACGTGCTGCCGCCGCTGGCGTCGCTGCTGCACCTGCCCTTTACCAATGCCACCGTGTCGCACATCCAGCTGATGGTGTTCGGCGGGCTGATCATCTTCTTCCTGATCGTGGAGCCGCACGGGCTGGCCCGGCTGTGGCAGATCGCCAAGGAGAAGCTGAGGCTGTGGCCGTTCCCGCACTGACGGAGCGGGGTCTATTGTCTGAACGCAGGTCCCGAGTGAAGTACTGAAGCCTACGCATAACGAAACGCTCCACCGAGGGCGAAGGAGACTGTCATGACCAACCTGATCCGCAACGTGCAACGCGCCGCCCTGGTGGTCAGCGCCGCGGCTGCACTGCTGGCGCCGGCGGCGCCGGCACTGGCGCAAAGCAACGAGCAGTTCATCGCGCTGCCGAGCTATCGCGTGGGACCATACGGCGCCAACGGGCAGTCCTGGTATGGCGGCTTCATCGACTACCTCAACTACGTCAATTTGAAGGATGGCGGCGTCAACGGCGTCAAGCTGAGCTGGGAAGAGTGCGAGACCGAGTACAACAACGCCAAGGGCGTCGAGTGCTATGAGCGGCTGAAGTCCAAGAACGCCACCACCAAGGGCACGGCCTACCACGCCATGTCGACCGGTATTTCCTATGCGCTGGTCGACAAGACCGCGGCCGACAAGGTGCCCCTGGTGATGATGGGCTATGGCCGCACCGACGCAGTCGACGGCTCGGTGTTCCCGTACGCATTCCCGCTGGTGACCACGTACCAGATGCAGGTCTCGGCCATCGTCAAGTACCTGGCCAGCAAGAGCGGCGGCTCGCTGGCCGGCAAGAAGATCGTCTACCTGTACCACGACTCGGCCTATGGCAAGGAGCCGATCGTGGCGCTGCAGGCCGAGGCGCGGCTGGGCAAGTTCAACCTGGTGGAGATCCCGGTGGCGCACCCGGGCAACGAGCAGGGCGCGCAATGGCTGAAGATCCGCCAGGAAAATCCCGACTACGTGATCTTCTGGGGCTGGGGCGTGATGAACCAGACCGCGCTGAAGGCGGCGCAGAAGGTGGGCTTCTCGCGCGAGAAGATGATCGGCTCCTGGTGGGCGGGCTCCGAGGAAGACACGGTGCCGGCCGGCGATGCCTCCAAGGGCTACATGAGCGCGACCTGGAACGTGGCGGGCAAGAGCGTGCCGCTGATCGCCGATATCGAGAAGGTGGTCTACGGTGCCGGCAAGGGCAACATGCAGGACAAGAACAAGGTCGGTTCGGTGCTGTACAACCGCGGCGTGTCGGCGGCGGTGGTGACGGTGGAAGCGGTGCGCGTGGCGCAGGCCAAGTTCGGAAAGGGCAAGCCCATGAGCGGCGAGCAGATGCGCTGGGCCTTCGAGAACCTGAACCTGACCAACGCACGGCTGCAGCAGCTGGGTGCCACCGGCCTGCTGCCTGAAATCAAGACCAGCTGCGAGAACCACGAGGGCTCGGGCAAGGTGAAGATCCAGCAGTGGGACGGCAGCAAGTGGGTGGTGGTGTCGGACTGGATCGAGGGCAACAAGGGCCTGATCCACCCGCTGTTCAAGGCCACCGCGGCGCAGTATGCGAAGGAGAAGGGGATTACGCCGGGGTGCTCGAAGAGCTGATGGCCCTCGACTCCCGACGGTTTGCTTCCCTCTCCCGCTAGCGGGAGAGGGAGTACACCGGCAGCAAGCTGAAAGTCCAACGCAACATCGCCACACCACCACGAGCCGCACCATGAGCCTCCTGTCCGTCAACAATATCGAAGTCATCTACGATCACGTGATCCTGGTGCTCAAGGGCGTTTCGCTCGAAGTGCCGGAAGGCAAGATCGTGGCGCTGCTCGGCGCCAACGGCGCGGGCAAGACCACCACGCTCAAGGCCATCTCCAACCTGCTGCAGGCCGAGCGCGGCGATGTCACCAAGGGCTCGATCGAATACCGCGGCGACCGTGTCGACCAGCTCACGCCCAATGACCTGGTGCGCCGCGGCGTGATCCAGGTGATGGAGGGGCGCCACTGCTTCGCGCACCTGACCATCGAGGAAAACCTGCTCACCGGCGCCTACACGCGCGGCCTGTCGCGCGGCCAGACCCGCGACGAGCTGGAGAAGATCTACGAATACTTCCCGCGCCTGAAGACGCGCCGCAAGTCGCAGGCCGGCTACACCTCCGGCGGCGAGCAGCAGATGTGCGCGATCGGCCGGGCCATGATGGCCAAGCCCGCGATGATCCTGCTCGACGAGCCCTCGATGGGGCTGGCGCCGCAGATCGTCGAGGAGATCTTCGAGATCGTGCGCGGCCTGAATTCGCGCGAGAACGTCAGCTTCCTGCTGGCGGAGCAGAACACCATGGTGGCGCTGCGCTACGCCGACTACGGCTACATCCTCGAGAACGGCCGCGTGGTGATGGATGGCGACGCCGAGTCGCTGCGCACCAACGAGGACGTCAAGGAGTTCTACCTGGGCGTGGCCGCCAACGACGCCGACGGCCCTGGCCGCAAGTCGTTCCGCGACGTCAAAAGTTACCGCCGCCGCAAGCGCTGGCTGGCCTGAGAAGGACGCATAGACCGGCTGCGCGGGCCGTATCGAGCCCTGCGATGCTCGCCGTACCGGTGTACGGCTGCGCTTATCGGACTCGCTACGGCCCGCTCGCGGCGGTCTCTGCGCCCTTCTCGGAAACGCTCCACCATTAACGCAAACCTTTGCCACCCCCGGCAGCATTGACCATGCCAGAACACTTCGATCCGCTCGAAACCCGCGCGCCGGAAGTCCGCGAGCAGGCGCTCCTTGCCGCCCTGGCACGCCAGGTGGCCCATGCGCGCGACCAAGCGCCCTACTTTGCCGAACTGCTGGATGGCGTCGATCCGCGCCTGCTGACTTCGCGCGCGGCACTGGCCCAACTGCCGGTGACGCGCAAGTCCGACCTGAGCGCACGCCAGCGCGCGCTGCCGCCGCTGGGCGGGCTCAACGCGACGCCGCTGGGCAAGCTGCGCCACGTGTTCCAGTCGCCCGGCCCGATCCACGAGCCCGACGGCCACGACGCCGACTGGTGGCGCACCGCCCGCGCCATGCACGCCGCCGGCTTTCGCGCCGGCGACCTGGTCTACAACACCTTCTCCTATCACTTCACGCCGGCCGGCATGATGATGGAAAGCGGCGCCCACCGGCTGGGCTGCTGCGTGTTCCCGGCCGGCGTCGGCCAGACCGATTCGCAGGTGCAGGCGCTGGCGAGCCTGCAGCCGGCCGCCTATGCCGGCACGCCGTCGTTCCTCAAGCTGCTGCTGGAGCGCGGCGATGAACTCGGCACGCCCTGCACCAGCCTGGCCAAGGCGCTGGTCTCGGGCGAGGCGCTGCCGCCGTCGCTGCGCAACTGGTTCCGGGATCGCGGGGTGCGCGTGCAGCAGATGTACGGCACCGCCGATGTCGGCCTGATCGCGTATGAAACCGAAGGCGGCGACGGCTGGGTGGTGGACGAGGGCGTGCTGGTCGAGATCGTCGAGCCCGGCGGCTCGCGCCCCATGCCCGAAGGCGAGACCGGCGAGGTGGTGGTGACGGTGCTGGGCAACGGCGACTATCCGCTGATCCGCTTCGGCACCGGCGACCTGTCGGCGGTGGTGGCGGAGTCCTCGCGGCGTCCGAGCCCGTGCGGGCGCACCAATATCCGGCTCAAGGGCTGGCTGGGGCGCGCGGACCAGGCGACCAAGGTCAAGGGCATGTTCGTGCATCCGGGCCAGGTGGCCGACGTCTTGCGCCGCCACCCGGAAATCCGCGCCGCGCGGCTGGTGGTGACCGGCGATCCGGGCGCCGACGTGATGACGCTGCGCTGCGAGGCCACGCGAGAAGACGCCGACCTGCAGCGCGCGGTGGCGGAGTCGCTGCGCGAGGTGATGCGGCTAAGAGGCGAGGTGGCGTTCGTGGCGGCGGGGTCGTTGCCGCAGGACGGGCGGCTGATCGAGGATGCACGCAAGTACGATTGAAACCAGTGGCGGCTGACGGGCGCGACGCTGATCATGCGCCGGCCCTCTCCCCCGGCCCCTCTCCCGCTAGCGGGAGAGGGGCCGGGGGAGAGGGCCGAAGCGTCAACGAAGTCAGTCGCCACTATCGACCACAGTCAAGTCTTCCCATCCTCCGGCCGCGTCGGCAACCGGATCATCCACACGCTGACCCCCACCGCACAAGCCAGCAACGCCGCCGACACCAGCGGCCGCCCGCGCAGCACCCACGCCGTGGTCCCCATCGACAGCCACATCATCGACAGCGCCAGGCACTTCGCCTTGAACGGGATGCTCCGATGCCGCTGCCAGTCGCTGACCAGCGGCCCGAAGCGCGGATGTCCCATCAGCCATTCATGGAAGCGCGTCGAGCCGCGCGCGAAGCACGCCGCCGCCAGCAGCACGAATGGCGTGGTCGGCAGCACCGGCAGGAAGATCCCGATCACGCCCAGCAGCAGGCAGAGCCCGCCCAGCGCCACCCAGACGGCGCGCAGCACGCGCTGGCGGTGGCTCAGCACCGCTTCAGGATCGGGCGAAAGGTCAGGGCCGGAAGGGGGCAATGGTCGAACGAAGGGCCGCTAAGCGGCCCCGGTGATGGATCGGTCAGCGCGAAATCCCGAGTCGCGCCTTGGCGGCATCGTACTCCGCCTTCATGCGCGCGACGATCTCGCCGGCGCTGGGGATGTCGTGGATCTGCCCCACGCCCTGGCCTGCGCCCCAGATATCCTTCCATGCCTTGGCCTTGGAGCTGCCGCTGGAAAAGTCCATCTTGCTCTTGTCGGCCATCGGCAGGTTGTCCGGATCCAGGCCCGCGTTGCTGATGCTTTCGCGGATGTAGTTGCCGTGCACGCCGGTGAACAGGTTGGTGTAGACGATATCGGCGGCGGCCGAGCTGGTGATCGACTGCTTGTACGTCTCTGCCGCGTGCGCCTCCTGCGAGGCGATGAAGCGCGTGCCGACGTAGGCAAAGTCGGCGCCCATGGCCTGCGCGGCCAGCACGGCCTCGCCGGTGGCGATCGAGCCCGACAGCGCGATCGGGCCGTCGAAGATCTTGCGCACCTCGCCCACCAGCGCGAACGGCGACAGCATGCCGGCATGGCCGCCGGCGCCCGCCGCGACCAGGATCAGGCCGTCGACGCCGGATTCGATCGCCTTCTCGGCATGGCGCATGCTGATCACGTCATGCAGCACGATGCCGCCGTAGCTGTGCACGGCGTCGATCAGCTCCCTGGGCGGCGCGCGCAGCGAGGTGATGAAGATCGGCACCTTGTGTTCGACGCAGACCTTGATGTCATGCTCGAGGCGCGCGTTGGAGGCGTGCACGATCTGGTTCACCGCGACCGGGCCCACCGGTGCGCCGGGATTGGCGGCCTTGAAGGCGGCCAGTTCGTCGCCGATCCGGGTCAGCCATTCGTCGAGCAGCTCGGCCGGGCGCGCATTGAGCGCGGGGAACGAGCCGACGATGCCGGCCTTGCACTGCGCCAGCACCAGTTCCGGGTAGCTGACGATGAACATGGGCGAGGCAATCACGGGCAGGGCCAGGTTCTGCAGGGCCTGGGGCAGTTGCTTGGCGGCGGGCATGGTGTCTCCTGAACTACTGGCGGGCAATTGGAAGTGCCCTAAATGAACGGTCGTTCGATTATAGGGAGTTTCAGCGCGGTCACGTTAGAAGCCCCAGTCTATGCCGGTCCGGCCGGCGCGGGGCGCCAGGCCGCCGGCAAGACCAGCTCGGCCAGCGCGCCGCCGTCCGGGCGGTTGGCCAGCGTCACGTCGCCATGATGCAACGTTGCCACCTCGCGCGCAAAGCACAGGCCCAGGCCGGTGCTCTTGTCCGCACCGTACGGGCGCGGCAGCGAGTAGAAGCGCTCGAACACGCGCCGCAGCGCGTAGTCGGGAATGCCGGGCCCCTGGTCGGCCACGGCAATGGCCAGTGCGTCGCCGCGGCGCTCCAGCCGCACCGTGACCGGGGTGCCCGGCGGGGCGAAGTCGATGGCGTTGTCGAGCAGGTTGGCGATGGCCTGGCGCAGCAGGAACGGGTCGCCCGCCACCACGTCGGGGCCTGGCGCCGGCTCCAGCCGCAGCACCACGCCGCGCTGCCGCGCGCGCGGTTCCAGTTCTGCGCACAGCTGCGCCAGCAGCTCGCCCAACCGCACCGGCTCGCGGGTTTCCAGCCGTTGCCGTTGTTCCACCTCGGCCAGCGCCAGCAGCTTGCGGATCATGGTTTCCAGCCGTCCGGACTGGGTGCGGATATTGGCGACGAAGCGCTGGCGGTCGGCCGCCGGCATCTCTTCCTGCAGCAGCTCCGCCGCGCCGCCGATGGCCGCCAGCGGGCTCTTCATCTCGTGCGTCAGCGTGTGGATGTAGTGCTCGACATACTGCTTGTCTTCCAGCCGCTCGCGCATGCCCTGCACCGCGCGCCCCAGTTCGGCCAGCTCGCCCGCGCCGCGCAGCGTCATCTCGGCGCGCTCGCCGGCCGCCACCGCGCGCGCGTAGCCGCGCAGGCGGCTCAGTCCATGCACCAGCCACAGCGTGCAGGCCAGCCCGATCACGCAGGCGGTGCCGATCAGCAGGCCGCCGTAGAGCAGGATCTTGCGCTGGCTGCGCGCGATAAACGGCGCCATCGCCGCATTGGGCTTGGCCACGGTCAGCACGCCGATGATGCGCTCGCCATCGCGCACCGGCGCCGCCACGTGCATCACGGTGCTGGCCTCGTCGGCGGGGTCGGCGCGCGTGCTGCGCGCGCCGTACTTGCCGCGCAGGGTCAGGTAGACGTCGTTCCAGCGCGAATAATCGCGGCCCACGTCGGTGCCGGTGGAATCGAAGCGCACGATGCCGCCGGCATCGGTGACGTAGACGCGGTAGCCGATGCTGTCCTTGTGCAGCCCCGAGACCTCGGCATTGACCGGCACCTCGCGCAGCGCCGCCATATGCCGGGCGAAAGCGCCGTCGGCGATGCGCCCGGCCTTGAGGTCGTCGGCGGCCAGCGCGGCCAGCACGTGCGCGGTATCGATCAGCGTGTCTTCCATGGCCTGGCGCACCCCGGGCTTGACCTCCTGCACGAACACGCGCAGCGTCAGCACCGTGGCCAGGCCCACGATCAGGAAAAAGCCGAAGAAGATGCGCAGGCCGATGTGCATGGCGCGCGCTCAGGGCTCCAGCGAATAGCCCATGCCGCGATGGGTGCGGATGCGCTCGGCGCCGTCGGGGGACGCCTCCCGCAGCTTGGCGCGCAGGGTCTTGACATGGGTGTCGACGGTGCGGTCGCTGGTGTCGAGCGCGCCGGCCCAGACCCCGTCCATCAGCTGCGCGCGCGAGTAGATGCGGCCCGGATGCGCCACCAGCCAGGCCAGCAGCAGGTACTCGTAGCGCGTCAGCGCCAGCCAGTGGCCGTGGTAGGCCAGGCGGGCGCCGTCCGGGTCGTGCGTGAAGCCGGCCGCCGCGCCAGGCGTTGCCGGCGGCGCGGCGGCGCGGGCCCGGCGCAGGATGGCGCGCACGCGCGCGGCCAGCTCGCGCGGCGAGAACGGCTTGACCACGTAGTCGTCGGCGCCGATCTCCAGCCCGACGATGCGGTCGATCTCTTCATGGCGGGCGGTCAGGAAGATCACCGGCGCGTCGCTGAAGGTGCGCAGCGTGCGGCAGACCTCGAAGCCGCTCAGGTCCGGCAGCCCCACGTCCAGGATCACCAGGTCGGCCCGCGCGGCGCGCAGGCAAGCCAGCGCGTCGCCGCCCAGCGTGCAGTGCTCGGCCAGCATGCCGTCGGTGCGCAGGGCATAGAGGATGGTGTCGGCGATGGCCTGCTCGTCTTCCACCACCAGGATGCGCGGTTGTTCCATGCCCGGCATTCTAGCCGCTCAGCCGCGGGCCGCCGCGCGCGCCGGCGCCGCGGGAGGCGCCGCTTCCGCGCCGCGCTGGTGGAAATAGATCTGCTCGGCGGCCCGGCGCAGCGGCGGCGAATACAGCATCAGGTCGAATGGCCAGTCGCACTGGAAGCGCTCGAACATCCAGCGCAGCGCGCGCTTGGCGCGAAAGCGCGGCGCGCTGGCGCTGGCCACGGCTTCCGGCGCCGGGCCGCCGCGCAGCAGGTGCGCGGCCACTGCGTCGCCGACCGCTTCGCCGTGGGCAAAGGCATGGTGGATGCCGCCCGCGGTGAGTGGCGACACGATGCCCGCGGCATCGCCGGTCAGGATCGCGCCGTCGCGAGCCAGCGGCCACACCGGCCCACCGCACGGGATCAGCCCGGCGCGCGTCGCCGCCGGCCGCGTCAGCTGCGGCAGGCCGGCGCGTTCGCGCACGTGCGCCAGCAGCCCGTCCAGGTCCGGCGCGCGGCCGCGCCGCGGCAGGTAGCGCAGCGCCAGCCCGGCCTGCACGCCAGTGGGGTTCTGCGCGATCCAGCCGATATAGCCGGGCGCGAAGCGGCGCGTGATGAAACAGTGCAGCGCGTTCGGCTCGGGCAAGGCCAGTCCGGGGAATTCATATTCCACGCCGTACAGAAAGCTGTGCACGCGCCCCAGCCCGGCGCATTGCGCCACGCGCGACTGCGCGCCATCGGCGCCGACCAGATAACGCGTATGCCCCGCGCCCGTGACATGCCAGCCGCCGTGGCGCGGCACCGCGCCGATGAAGGCCTGGCCCAGCCGCAGCTCGACCCGGTGGCGCACCAGCTCCGCGGCCAGCCAGCGCATCAGGCGCGGCGTGTCGGTGGTGTGGAAGTAGTAGCCAGGCGCGCGCAGGTCGAGGCTGCGCAGCCGCGGCGAGTACAGCCGCACCTGCTCGACGCGATGCACGCAGTCGGCCGGCGCCTGGCCCATCCAGGTCTGTTCGATGGCTTCCTTGACCAGGATGCCGGTGGTGTGGAGCCTGTCGCCCGGATCGGTCTTGCGTTCCAGCACCAGCACGCGCAGGCCGGCGCGCGCGGCGGCCAGGGCGCAGGCGGCACCGGCAAAGCTGGCGCCGGCGATGACGAGGTCGTAGTCGAAGGAGGGCATGGCGTTGTCCGGAGAGCGAAGGGCTCCAGTCTGGCCAGCCGGGGTGAGGGCAATGTGTGGCGGGTGTGAAGCGGCGCGGCGGCGCCAGATCCGACCCAAGCGCGCAAAAAAAACGCCCCGCATGCGCGGGGCCATCAATTACCACGAAGACTGATACACACGGCGGGCACCTGCCAATGCCGCAGCCGCACACGAAGCATAGGCCGCCAATGTGACGGCGCCGTGGCAGCGACATGAACCGCGCATGACATCACAGCCCGTAGCGCTTGATCTTGTCGTAGAGCGTGGCCTTGCCCACCTGCAGCAGGTCCGCCGCCTGGCTGACCGCGCCGCCGGTGCGCGCCAGCGCGTCGGCGATCACGGCACGCTCGAAGTGCTCCATGCGCTCGCGCAGCGGCGCGGTTTCGTCGGGGCCCGCCGCCTGCGCGCCGGCCTGGCCGCCCTCGGGCACGCCCAGCACCATGCGGTCGGCGGCATTGCGCAGCTCGCGCACGTTGCCCGGCCACGGCCGCTGGGCCAGCGCCTGGCGTTGCGCCTCGGACAGCAGCGGCGCGGGCCGCTGGTAGCGCACCGCCGACACCAGCGAGAAATGCTCGAACAGCGGCACGATGTCCTCGCGCCGCTCGCGCAGCGGCGGCAGCGCGATGGTGACGACATTGAGCCGGTAATACAGGTCTTCGCGGAACGTGCCCTGCGCCACCAGCGCGTCCATGTCGCCCTTGGCCGCGGCGACGATGCGCACATCGATCTGCACCGAGGCGTTCGAGCCCAGCCGCTCCAGCGAGCCCTCCTGCAGCACGCGCAGCAGCTTGACCTGCAGCGCCAGCGGCATGCTTTCGATCTCGTCGAGGAAGAGCGTGCCGCCCGAGGCATGCTCGAGCTTGCCGATGCGGCGCTTGCCGGCACCGGTGAAGGCGCCGGCCTCGTGGCCGAACATCTCGCTCTCGAAGATGGCCTCGGGCACCGCGCCGCAGTTCAGTGCGATAAAGGGCCCCTCGGCGCGCCCGGACAGCGCGTGCAGGCTGCGCGCCACCAGTTCCTTGCCGGTGCCGGTCTCGCCGTTGATCATCACCGGCACGTCGGTGGGCGCGACATTGGCCACCAGCGCGCGCACCTGCTCGATCGCCGGCGAGCGGCCGATGATGCGCGTGCCGGCGGCGGGCCCCGCCAGTTCGCGGCGCAGCGCCTGGTTTTCCAGCTCCAGTGCGCGCCGTTCCAGCGCGCGGCGCACGGTGTCGGTCAGGCGGTCGGCGCCGAAGGGCTTTTCGATGAAGTCATAGGCGCCCTCGCGCATGGCCTGCACCGCCATGGTGATGTCGCCGTGGCCGGTCACCAGGATCACCGGCACGCCGGGCGCGGCGTTGCGGCAGTGCTGCAGCAGGTCCAGCCCGCTGGCGCCGGGCAGGCGCACGTCGGTCACCACCACGCCGGCAAAGGCGCCGTGCAGGTGCGGGATCGCGGCCTCGGCCGAGGGCAGCGCCAGCACCCGGAAGCCGGCCAGTTCCAGGCTTTGCGCGGTGGCCTGCCGCACCAGCGGCTCGTCTTCGACAAACAGGACACGCAGACCATCTTGCATGGCAATACTCATCAGGACGCGGAAACCGATGGCGCCGGATCGACGGCCGGCGCGCGCGCCAGCACCAGCGTGAACTGCGCGCCGCCGCCGGGGACATTGGCGACGCTGAGCTGGCCGCCGAACTCGCGCACGATCGACGACGAGATCGCCAGCCCGAGGCCCAGCCCCTGGCCGGTTTCCTTGGTGGTGAAAAAGGGTTCGAACAGGCGCGGCAGCGCTTCCGGCGCGATGCCGGTGCCGTTGTCGCGCACGACGATGGTGACGGCGTGCTCGCCGGCCTGCACTTCCAGGTCGATGCGGCCGTGTGCCGGAGCGGCCGGCGCGGCCGCGGCGATCGCATCGAGCGCGTTGCCGAGCAGGTTCAGCAGCACCTGTTCCAGCTTCAGCTCGTCGGCGCGCACGGCGAGGCCTGGCACCGCATCCAGCCCGGCGACGCTGACCGTGACCGCGCCCAGCCGCGGCGCCAGCAGCGCCAGCACGTGCTCGACGGCCGCGCGCAGCGCCACCGGGCGGCGCACCGGGCGGGCCTTGCCGGCAAACAGCTTGAGCTGGCCGGTGATCTTGCCCATGCGCTCGGTCAGGTCGGCGATCGCCGTCAGGTTGCCCTCGGCCGCGGCCAGCTGGCCGCGCTCAAGCAGCACGCGGGTGTTGTCCGAGAACGTGCGCAGCGCCGCCAGCGGCTGGTTCAGCTCATGCGTGATGCCGGCCGCCATCTGTCCCAGCGCGGCCAGCTTGCTGGCCTGCACCAGCTCGTCCTGGGCCGCGCGCAGCTCGCTTTCGGCGCGGGTGCGCTCGGCCACTTCGTCTTCCAGCTTTTCGTTGATCGCCATCAGGTCGGCGGTGCGGGCCTCGACGCGGCGCTCCAGCTGGTCGTAGGCAGCCTCCAGCAAACGGCGGCTGTACTGCATGTCGCGCGCGCGCTGGCGGCGCTGGCGCCAGTTGACCAGCAGCAGGCAGATGCAGGCATAGCCCAGCGCCGCAGCCACGGTGGCGTTGCGCGCGTTGGCCAGCACCGGGTCCAGCGGCGCCATCACCTGCATGGTCCAGCCGGCCGGGCCCACGGTGCGGTTCAGCGCCAGATAGCGGTCGGCGCGCCCGGCGCCGTCCGGCGCGAAGGTGGTGCGGCCGGCCGCGGCCTCGTCGCGCACGCGCACCAGGCGCGCGCCGTGCGCCAGCGTGGTGTCGGCCAGCCAGCGCGTGAGCGGCGATGCCAGCGGCTCCAGCGGCAGCGGCGTCACCGCGCGGCCGTGGTACTGGCGGGTCCGATCCATTTCCGCGCGCAGCGCCGGCGGCAGCGGGCGCAGCGTGCGGTACTGCCACGCCGACACCGACGACAGGAAGATCACGCCGTGGTCGTCGCTGACCATCAGCGGCTCGGCGCCGCTGCCGGCACGCTGGAACCACTCCAGGTTGAGCTTGACCACGGTCACGCCGATGACCTTGCCGCCGGCTTCGATCGGCTGCGCGAGGTAGTAGCCGGGTTCGTCGCTGGTAATGCCGATGGCGTAGAAGCGTCCCATCCTGCCGCCCGCGGCGGTCTGGAAGTAGGGGCGGAAGCGGTAGTCGGTGCCGACGAAGCTGCCGGGCTGGCCGTGGTTGCTGGCCGCCAGCGCAATGCCGTTGGCGGCGATCACATAGGTGGCCGACGCATGCGCGCGCCGGTTGACCTCGGCCAGGTACTGGTTGGCGGCGGCGACGCGCTGCGCGTCGCCGGGGGCGGCGAGCAGTTCGCGCACGAACGGATGCAGCGACACCAGCGCGGGCAGGAACTCGTAGCGGTCGAGCGTGCTTTCGAGCGTGGCGGCGTAGCGGTCGGCGCGCGTCGCGGTGCCTTGCTGCAGGCTGGCCAGGCCGCGCTGGACCGAGACCAGCCAGGTCAGCGCGCACAGCAGCAGCAGGCCCGCGGCAAGGGCGACGGCAAAGCCCCACCAGCGCCCGCTGCCGGCCGCCGGCGCGTGCACCGGGCGGGTGGCGGCGGGGTCATGCACGGCGAGAAAGTCGTCGGAGTGTGGCATCGGCGCGCGCGAGGGGTGTCGCGCCGATGATACCCGCAGGCGCGCGGCGAGGGCAGCCGCGCGCGCGGGGGCGGCCGTAGTTGCGGCCGCGGGCGCGGCCGATTCAGGCGGCGCGCTGGCCGGCTTCGCCAAGCGTGTCGGCATCGTCGCCGGCACCGTGCTGCAGCACGCGCGCCAGGCGCTTGCGGTCCAGCTCGCGTTCCCACGCCGACACCACCACCGTGGCGACGCCGTTGCCGATGATGTTGGTCAGGGCGCGGCACTCGCTCATGAAGCGGTCGATGCCCAGGATCAGCACCATGCCCGCCACCGGGATGGTCGGCACCACCGCCAGCGTCGCCGCCAGCGTGATGAAGCCCGAGCCGGTCACGCCGCTGGCGCCCTTGGAGGTGATCATCGCCACCGCCAGGATGGTCAGCTGCTGCATCAGCGTCAGCTCGATGCCGGTGGCCTGGGCGATGAAGATCACCGCCATGGTCATGTAGATGTTGGTGCCGTCCAGGTTGAACGAGTAGCCGGTCGGCACCACCAGGCCCACCACGGACTTGGAGCAGCCCAGCTTCTCCAGCTTTTCCATCATGTGCGGCAGCGCGGCCTCGGACGAACTGGTGCCCAGCACGATCAGCAGCTCTTCCTTGATGTACGAGATAAAGCGCACGATGCTGAAGCCCGTCATGCGCGCGATCGTGCCCAGCACCACCAGCACGAACACGATAGCCGTGAAGTAGAAGGTGCCGATCAGCTTGAGCAGCGGCACCAGCGAGCCCAGGCCGTACTTGCCGATGGTGAACGCCATCGCGCCGAAGGCGCCGATCGGGGCCACCTTGGTGATCACGTGGACGATGTGGAAGAACACCTTGGAGACCTGCTCGATCAGCTGCACCACGATGCGGGCGCGCTCGCCCAGCACCGCCAGCGCGGCGCCGAAGAACAGCGACACCAGCAGGATCTGCAGGATGTCGCCGTTGGCGAAGGCGCTGAACACGGTGTCGGGGATGATGTGCATCAGGAACTCGACCGTGCTCTGGCCGTGCGCCTTCGACACGTACTGGGCGATGGCCTTGGTGTCGAGCGTGGCCGGATCGATGTTGAAGCCCACGCCCGGCTTGAGCAGATGCGCGGCGCCCAGCCCGATCAGCAGCGCAAAGGTCGACACCACCTCGAAGTACAGCAGCGCCTTGCCGCCGACGCGGCCGACCTTCTTCATGTCGCTCATGCCGGCGATGCCGGTCACCACGGTACAGAAGATGATCGGGCCGATGATCATCTTGATCAGCTTGATAAAGCCATCGCCCAGCGGCTTCATGGCGACGCCGGTGTCGGGCCAGAAGTGGCCGAGCAGGATGCCGATGCAGATGGCGAACAGGACCTGCACGTACAGGATCTTGTAGAAGGGTTTCCTCATGATGTCGTCCTCGGTGTTGACCGTACCCGGGCGGGTCCGCGCGGGCGCGCGCCGTCACGGTTGCGGCGCGTTCCGGGACGGGAATTCGCAACCGGCATGCCAGTCCAACCGGTATCGCTAACTGGTTGATTCACAAGGAAAGGGCGGCGGCGGGCGCGGGCGGGGCCTCCGGGATTCCGGAATCCCGGACGGCTCGGCTCCGGCGATCCGGAATGGCCGGCGGGCGCAGGGTGCGCGAGGCGCCACCTGGTGGCGGCTGCGGTGAACGGCGGCGTGCGCAAACCTGCCGCGTATCGCGGCCTGGCGCTCGCAACGCCGTATAATTCCGAGCTTCCGTTCAATGCCGTCGGGCCCTGCCGCCGTCCGGGGCCGACTTCACACCGTACGCATGCGCAGCTACTACCAGCACCACGTCTTTTTCTGCCTGAACCAGCGCGAGGCCGGCGAGAACTGCTGCGCCAACTACAACGCCAAGGCCATGCAGGAATACGCCAAGAAGCGCTGCAAGGAACTGGGCATCGCCGGCGGCGAAGGCCGCGTGCGCATCAACAAGGCCGGCTGCCTGAACCGCTGTGAACTCGGCCCGGTGCTGGTGGTCTACCCCGAGGCCATCTGGTACACCTATGTCGACGAGCATGACATCGATGAAATCATCGACAGCCACCTGCTCAAGGGCAAGCCGGTCGAGCGGCTGATGGTGGACCGCTGATGGTGGACCGCTGAACGAGAACGAAGTCCGCGGCGCTGCCGATGCCGCAGCGCCGATGCCAGACCCCGCCGCCCGCACGCCGGACGGTTTTTTCATTTTTGCCCCGGGATTTCCCGCCTGAGTTTCCCACCTGAGCCAGCCGGCCTCCTGATCGCTCCAGACCGCCCTATGAACGCGCATACCCAGGTACTTTCCATCGCCGGCCCCGTCGGCGCGATCGACGTGTCGGTGGACCTGCCGCAAGGCGAGCCCCGAGGCCTGGCGCTGGTGGCACATCCGCATCCGCTGTTCGGCGGCACCAAGGACAACAAGGTCGCGCAGACGCTGGCGCGCGCCTTCGTGCAGCTGGGCTATGCCACCGTGCGCCCCAACTTCCGCGGCGTCGGCGCAACCGCCGGCGAGCATGACAACGGCATCGGCGAACAGGACGACCTGCTCGCCGTGGCGGCCTGGATGCGCCAGCAGACCGCGTGGTCGGCGCAGGCGGCGACGCTGCCGCTGGCGCTGGGCGGGTTTTCGTTCGGCAGCTTTGTCAGCACCCACGTAGCGCGCCGCCTGGCCGAGGCCGGCACCCCGGTGCAGCGCCTGGTGCTGGTGGGCACCGCCGCCAGCCGCTGGGAAGTCGCGCAGGTGCCGGCCGACACCATCGTGATCCATGGCGAACAGGACGACACCGTGCCGCTGGCCAGCGTGTTCGACTGGGCCCGCCCGCAGGAACTGCCGGTGATCGTGATTCCCGGCGCCGACCATTTCTTTCACCGCAAGCTGCACCTGATCAAGCAGCTCGTCGTCAATGCGTGGGACCGGTAAGGCCGGCACGCCGCCGTCCCGGAACTTCCCGCGCCACCTTCTTACTGTCGGAAAACAGAAACATGCTGAATAGAGCCACGACACGCCTTTCGTCCGCCTTTGCTCCCGCCGCCATCGCCGCCGCCATCGTGCTGGCTACCGCGCCCGCCGCCGTGCTGGCGCAGGGCGTGCCGATGCCGCAGGTCGCAGCCAAGTCGTGGATGCTGTATGACGTCACCAGCGGCCAGGCCCTGGCCTCGCAGAACGCCGATGCGCGCATCGAGCCGGCTTCGCTGACCAAGCTGATGACCGCCTACCTGGCGTTCGAGGCACTCAAGGAAAAGCGCCTGACGCTGGACCAGGCGGTGGTGCCGACCAATCTGGTGCTCAAGGTGAAAAGCGACGAGTCGCGCATGTTCATCGAGCCTAACAAGCCGGTCACGGTGCAGGACCTGCTGCTGGGCCTGATCGTGCAGTCGGGCAACGACGCCGCGCTGGCGCTGGCCGAGGCCGTCGGCGGCTCGGAAGAGGGCTTCGTCGCGATGATGAACCGCGAGGCCCAGCGCATGGGCATGAAGAACACCCACTTTACCAATACCGACGGCATCCCCGACCCCAACCACTACACCACCGCGGTCGACCTGGCGACGCTGACCACGCGCCTGATCAAGGACTTCCCCGAGTACTACAGCATGTACTCGCAGAAGGAGTTCACCTATAACAAGATCAGGCAGCCCAACCGCAACCGCCTGCTGTACATCGACTCGACCGTCGACGGCGTCAAGACCGGCCACACCAAGTCGGCCGGCTACTGCCTGATCTCGTCGGCCAAGCGGCCACTGGCCAACGTGCCGGACGGCTCGCGCCGCCTGATCTCGATCGTGATCGGCACCACCACCGAACAGGTGCGCACCCAGGAAAGCCTGAAGATCCTCAACTACGGCTTCCAGTTCTTCGACACGCTGCGCCTGTACGACAAGGGCCAGGTGCTGGCCACGCCGGACATCTACAAGGGCAAGAGCGGCACGGTCAAGATCGGCGTGCAGAACGAGACCTTCGTCACCGTGCCCAAGGGCACGGGCGGGCGCCTAAAGCCGGTGCTGGAGCGCCAGGAACTGCTGATCGCGCCGATCTCGGCGGGCCAGCAGGTGGGCATGGTCAAGCTGATGGACGGCAACAACAAGGTGGCCGAATTCCCGGTGGTGGCGCTGGAAGAGGTGCCCGAGGCCGGCTTCTTCGGCCGCCTGTGGGACACCATCCGCCTGTGGTTCAAGCGCAAGTGACCTGAATGCGCGCGAGCCGGTGCGCCCCGCGGCGCGCCGGCCTCGCGCCGGAGAATCCGAGATGACGACCGACAACCAAGGCAGCGGCAACAAGCCCGGCGATATTCTGCCGGAGCAGTCGCTGATCGAATACCCGAGCCATTTCCCGATCAAGGTGATGGGCGCGATGCAGGACGGCTTCGCCGAAGCCATCGTCGCGCTGGTGCAGGAGTTCGATCCGGACTTCCACGCCGGCAAGATGGAAATGCGCCCGTCGAGCAAGGGCAACTACCTGGGCCTGACCGTGACGGTATGGGTCACCAGCCGCGAGCAGCTGGATGACCTGTACCGGGCGCTGACTTCGCATCCGATGGTGAAGGTGGTGCTGTAACGCGCCGGCGTTTCTTTCCCGCCCTGTTTGCTCCCCTCTCCCGCAGGCGGGAGAGGGGAGCCTTCCGCAGCCCTGGCGATTGTCCGCTCCGGCATGCCAATTCCCATACCAACATGAACACCATCACCCTGAAACCCGGCAAGGAAAAATCCCTGCTGCGCCGCCACCCGTGGATCTATGCCACCGGCATCGCCACCACCGAAGGCCGCTGCGAGCCGGGTGCCACCGTGATCGTGCGCGCCGCCGACGGCCGCTTCCTGGCCAAGGCCGCCTACAGCCCCGAATCGCAGATCCGCGCACGGGTATGGACCTTCGACGAGAACGAGCCGGTCGACCACGCGCTGTTCAAGCGTCGCGTGGCGGCGGCCATTGCCTACCGGCGCCAGTGGGTGCGGGACAGCGACGCCGTGCGGCTGATCTTCGGTGAATCGGACCGCCTGCCCGGCCTGATCGTCGACTACTACGGCAGCGGCGCCACGGGCCAGCTGGTGTGCCAGTTCAATTCCGCCGGCGTCGAGCACTGGAAGAGCGCGATCGTGCAGGCGCTGGTCAAGGAGACCGGCTGTCCCAATGTCTATGAGCGCTCCGACGCCGCCGTGCGCCAGCGCGAGGGGCTGGAACTGGTGACCGGCGTGCTCGCCGGCGCCGAGCCCGATCCGGCACTGTCCGTGACCGAGCACGGCGTGCGCTATTACGTCGACGTGCGCAACGGCCACAAGACCGGCTTCTATGTCGACCAGCGCGACAACCGCAAGCTGGTGGGCGACCTTGCCGAAGGGCGCGAGGTGCTCAACTGCTTCTGCTATACCGGCGGCTTTTCGCTGGCGGCGTTGCGCGGCGGGGCCAGCTCGGTGACATCGATCGATTCCTCGGGCGAGGCGCTGAAGATCGCCGCGGGCAACGTGACGCTGAACGGGTTTGATCCGGAGCGCGCGACCTGGCTCGATGCCGACGTGTTCAAGACGCTGCGCGAATTCCGCGCCGAGGGCCGCCAGTTCGACCTGATCGTGCTGGACCCGCCCAAGTTCGCGCCGTCGGCGCAGCATATCGACCGTGCCGCGCGCGCCTACAAGGAAATCAATCTGGTCGGCACGCAGCTGCTGCGCCCGGGCGGGCTGCTGTTCACGTACTCATGCTCGGGAGCGATCAGCATGGAGCTGTTCCAGAAGATCGTCGCCGGCGCGGTGACCGATGCTCGGGCGGATGCGCGCATCCTGCGCAGGCTGTCGGCGGGAACCGATCATCCGATGCTGGCGGCGTTCCCGGAAGGAGAGTATTTGAAGGGGTTGCTACTGGAAAAAGTGGCCTGAGCTGAAGGCTAACTCCCATCACCGCCACATATTCCGCATCCGACTGGCCAGATCCACCGGCGCCAGCGTCGGCTTCACTGCGCCTTCCCCCGGCATCGGCGGCGGCGGCCACGAGCGGCTGTAGAAGTTGGGCATCACCCGGTTCGGCAAAAACCGTGTGCGCGACGCATACACATGCCGGTCGCCGAAGCCCACCTGCTGGTGCACGTAGAACCGCTGCGGCACGATGACATCGAGGTGGTCCCTGGCCCGCGTCATCGCCACATAGAGCAGTCGCCGCTCTTCCTCGATCTCTTCGGTGGTGCCGGTGGCCAGGTCGCTCGGCATGCAGCCGTCGACGGCATTGAGCACATAGACCGCCTTCCACTCCTGGCCCTTGGCCGAATGGATGGTCGACAGGATCAGGTAATCCTCGTCGCGCGAAGGCACGCCGGACTCATCGCTGGAGGCGCTGGGCGGGTCCAGTGTCAGCTCGGTCAGGAAGCGCTCGCGCGCGCCATAGGTGGCGGCGATGCGCTCCAGTTGCTGCAGGTCGGCCTGGCGCGCGGGGGCATCGTCGTGCAGGCGTTCGAGGTGCGGCGTGTACCACGCCAGCACCTGCTCGAATTCCGACGGCCACGGCGAGGTCGGTGCCATCAGCGCGCGCGCCAGCGCAAGCAGGTCGGCCCACGCCGGCGCGGCGGCCGGCGGCGGCTCGAATTCCTGCAGCGAGAACAGCGGCTCGGTCGCCAGCGCCATGGCATCGAGCACGCGTGCCGCGGTCTTGGGGCCGATGCCCGGCAGCAGCTGCAGCGTGCGGAACCCCGCCATGCGGTCGCGCGGGTTTTCCAGCCAGCGCACCACCGCCAGCACATCCTTGACGTGGGTCGATTCCAGGAACTTGAGCCCGCCGAATTTCACGAACGGGATATTGCGCCGCGCCAGCTCGATCTCCAGCTGCGCGCTGTGGTCGGCGGCGCGGAACAGTACCGCCTGCGCCATCAGCGCCAGGCCGGCCTCGCGCCGCGCCAGCACCTGCTCGACCACGTAGCGGGCCTGGTCGGCCTCGTCGTTGACCACGATCACGCCCGGCTTCTCGGCCGACTGGCGCTCGGACCACAGGTCCTTGGTATAGCGCTCGGCCGCCAGCCCGATCACCGCGTTGGCGGCCTGCAGGATCGGCTGCGTCGAGCGGTAGTTCTGCGACAGCGTGACCTGCTGCGCCGCCGGCGTGAACTGCGCGGGGAAATCCAGGATATTGCGCACGGTGGCGCCGCGGAAGGCGTAGATCGACTGCGCGTCGTCGCCGACCACGGTCAGGCCGCGGCCATCGGGCCGCAGCGCCAGCAGGATCGACGCCTGCAGGGCGTTGGTGTCCTGGTATTCGTCGACCAGGATATGGTCGAAGCGCGTGCCCATGTCCTGCGCGATGGCGGGCTCGGCCATGGCCTGCGCCCAGTACAGCAGCAGGTCGTCGTAGTCGAGCACGTGCTGCTTCTGCTTGGCCTCGACATAGCCGGCGAACAGCGTGCGCAGCGCATCGACCCACATCGCATAGCGCGGGAACTGCTGCCTGAGCACGTCTTCCAGCGGCGCCTGGGTGTTGACCACGCGCGAATAGATGGACAGGCAGGTTTCCTTCTTCGGGAAGCGGCTGGCGGTCTCGGACAGGCCCAGGTCGTGGCGCACCACGTGCATCAGGTCGGCGGCGTCGCCGCGGTCGCTGATGGTGAAGGCCGGCGACAGCCCCAGGGTCTCGGCGTATTCGCGCAGCAGCCGCGCGCCGATGGCGTGGAAGGTGCCGGACCACTGCAGCGCCGCGCGCCCGGCGCCGGTGCTGGTGCCCAGTGCCTGGTCGACGATGCGCTCGACGCGCCGGCCCATCTCGGCGGCGGCGCGGCGCGAGAACGTCAGCAGCAGGATGCGGCGCGGATCGGCGCCGCCCAGCACTAGGTGAGCGACCCGGTGCGCCAGCGTATTGGTCTTGCCCGAGCCGGCGCCGGCGATGATCAGCAGCGGCGCCTCGCTGCCGTGCTCGACCGCGGCGCGCTGCTCCGGATTGAGCCGGGACAGGTAGGCGGGGAGCGCTTCGGCGTCGGGGGTGGCGGCTTCGGCTGATTCAGCCGCGGGGGCAAGGTCCAGGGTCACGGGTTGGGGCGGGCAGGACACGCGATGAGAAAACTGGCGCCAACTGTATATCCATACAGCCCGCCGGCGCAACCCGCCGCGCGCGGGATCGGGCCCGAAAACAAAAAAAGGTGCTCGATGAGCACCTTTTGTCGCAGGTTCGCGGCGCGGGCGTTACGCTGACTTTGCCAGCGCGCCGTCGAGCAGCTTGTGCAGCGCGTCCCACTCGGGCTCGCCGACATAGCGCTTCAGGATGCGGCCTTCCTTGTCGATCACGAAGGTGGTCGGCGTCAGGCCCACATTGCCGAAGGCCTTGGCCGCGCTGCCGTCGCTGTCCATTGCCACCTTGAACGGCAGCTCGCGCGTCTTGGCGAAGTTCATCACGTACATGGGCGGGTCGTAGTTCATCGCCACCGCGACGAATTCCAGCCCCTTGCCCTTGAACTGCTCGTAGGTCTTGACCATGTCCGGCATCTCCTTGATGCAGGTGGCGCAGCTGGTGGCCCAGAAGTTGACCAGGTAGACCTTGCCCTTGAGGTCGGCGGTGCTGACCTTTTCGCCCGACAGCAGCGTGAAGGTGGCGGCCGGCGCGGTACCGGACGGCGACAGCGCGCGGTAGCCGAACCAGCCCAGCAGCGCCAGCACCACCACGGCGGCGACGATGGGCCAGGGCTTGCGGGAGGTCTTGGAGGCGGGGGTAGTGGTCATGGGAATCCGGCTGGAGCCGCTTCGTAAGTGCAGGGGAGGACCGGGCAGTGCCGGTCAGCAGTGGGACATTCTAATGCGGCAGGCGTTCGCGCGCCTGCGCGGTACCGCCTTGCGGTGACGCGCTGGAACCCTTTCGTCACTTGCGCGCGGCGACGGCGGCGCGCGCCTGCGCCAGCGCCTGTTCCAGGTAGGCGCCGTAGAAGTCGGGCTGCATGCCGCGCAGCGGGCCGGCGGCGGCGCGGCCCTGGCGGTCCAGGAACAGGACCGTGGGCGCCACCCTGACCTGGTGCGCGCGGGCCCAGGCGCGCGCGGTGGTTGGGCTGCCGTCGGCATCGCGCAGCGGGGTGTCGGCGGTCATGTCGAGTTCGCGCACGGCGATTTCGCCGGCGGCGGCCTGCGGGCCCAGGTAGTTGCGGCGCACGGTATCGCAATAGCTGCAGCCCGGCATCGATACCAGTACCACCAGCGGCTCGCCGCGGCGCGCGGCGTCGGCGCCGTGGGCGGCGAGGTCCGTGGCCGGCGGCAGGTGCGGCGGGCTGGCGGCGGACACGCCGGCCACGGCGGCCAGCAGGGCGCCCGCAGACAGCCAGTGCAGGCAGGAGCGAGAGGTGGCAGCTGGGGCGAGGCGGGAGGCAGGCATGGCGGATGTGGAGCGGAGGAGGCGGCGCGGCAAGCACTGGCGCGCCGCTTCCGGGATAATACCGGTTTCCGCGCGCCGGCGATCGCGCCCGCGCGCGCCGTCCCGAGCCTGTGCTTCCGCCCCGTTTTCCATGCGTCCCGTGCCGCCCCCGCCGAGCCCTGCTGCCGCGTCCCGCTGGTCCCTGACATGCAGTGCCGCGCTGCTCGCGCTGGCCCTGTGCGCCTGTTCGCCGCGCTATGACTGGCGCACCATCCAGTCGGGCGAGGGCGGCTACGCCGCGCTCTATCCCGGCAAGCCCACCAGCGCCGCGCGCGACGTGACCATTGCCGGGCGCAAGCTGCCGATGACGATGGAGGCCGCGCGCATCGACGACACGCTTTTCGCCGTGGGCGTGGTGACCCTGCCCGCCGACGACGAGACGCTGCGGCGGGAGGCCCTGGCGGCGATGCAGGCCGGCCTGCTGGCCAACCTGGGCACGCTGTCGGGCGAGCCGCGCACGCGGCCGGTCACCATCATGAGCGCGGACCGGCCGGGCCGCCCGCTGGCCGGACTGGAGCTGCAGGCCAGCGGCGTGTCGCCGCAGGACCAGTCGCCGCGCCGGCTCAGCGCGCGGCTGGTGGCGGTGGGCACGCGCGCCTTCCAGGCGGTGGTGCTGGAATCCGGCGCGGCCGCGCGCGACGCGCGCCAGGCCGAACAGGTGGAACAGTTCCTGGGCGGGTTCCACCCGCTCTGAGGCGCCTCGGCGCCGCAGCGAATCACAAATGCCGGGGGGCGATGCGCCGCCCCGCATGTTGCAGTCATAGGAGAGTTGAAATGCGTTGGGAAGTCTGGTTGGCCTATTTCGCCGCGTGTTGGGTGATCGCGGTGTCGCCGGGATCGGGCGCGGTGCTGTCGATGAGCCATGGCCTGTCGTACGGGCTGCGCAGGACCACCACCACCATCTTCGGCCTGCAGGCCGGGCTGGTGATCGTGCTGCTGGTGGCCGGCGGCGGGCTGGGCGCACTGCTGCTGGCCTCGGAACAGGCCTTCATGGTGGTCAAGACCATCGGTGCGCTGTACCTGATCTACCTCGGCATCCAGCAATGGCGCGCGCGCGTGGAAGCGGATGCGGCGCAGGACGGCGGCCCGGTGCGCGTGGCGGTGATGAGCCGGCGCCGACGCTTCGCCACCGGCCTGCTGACCAACGTGACCAACCCCAAGGGCATCATCTTCATGGTCGCGGTGCTGCCGCAGTTCATCGACCCGAACCGGCCGCTGGCGCCGCAGCTGGCGATCCTGGCGGCCACCATGTGCTGCGTCGACCTGGTGGTGATGCATGGCTACGCGCTGCTGGCGTCGCGCATGCAGGGGCTGTTCCGTAATGCCCGCGCGGTGCTGTGGCAGAACCGGTTTTTCGGCAGCGTGCTGATGGCGGTGGGCGCGGCGCTGTTCTTCGTGCGCCGCCAGCACGCCTGACCGGCGCGGCGTCCGCACTGGCGCGCGCGGGTGGGGTTTGCTTCAATGAGGAAGTAAGCCCACCACGGAGTCCCCGCATGCCTGCCTCGCTGAACCCGTTCGCCGGTGCGCGCCTGCAGCCGCGCCATACCGTGCCCCCGGTGGAAGAGCCCGCGCCACCGGGCGTGCCGCCCGACCTGCCGCTGTCGCCCGAGGACGACCCGCCCCCGCCGCCGGTGGAACCACCGGTGGCCAGCGTCGCCGGGCGCTATTGCTTCAGTTCGTAGAAGTCGTTCAGGCAGTATGCGTCGGTCAGCTCGACCGGCTTGTCGCCATGGGTGTAGCCAGTGCGGTGGATATGCAGCAGCGGCTCGCCCGGCGCGATGCCCAGGCGCGCGGCCAGTTCCGCCGTGGCGACGACCGCGCGCAGCGTCTCGGTGACGCGCAGCACCGGCTTGCCGATCCGCTCCAGGTAAGCGTAGAGCGATTCGCCGATGGCGCTGGCGTCGGGCACCACGGCCAGCGCCAGCGTGGTCACATCCATCCAGTAGATCCGCCCGTCAGCCTTGCGCAGCCGCGTCAGCCTGACGATCTCGTCGCCCGCGGCCAGGTCCAGTTCCGCGCTTTCCTGCGCCGTGGCGCGGCGGCGCTCGAACCCCACCAGCTCGCTCGCCGGCGTCATGCCGCGCCGGCGCGCCAGTTCGCTGAAATTGTCCAGCCGCGCCGGCCTGGGCTCGGCGCGCGGGGCGATAAAGGTGCCCGCGCCGCGGTTGCGCGTGATGGTGCCTTCCTCGGCCAGCACCTGCAGCGCGTGCCGCGCGGTGACACGCGAAATCCCCAGCGAATCGACCAGCGTGCGTTCCGACGGCAACGCATCGCCCGCCCGCCATTGCCCCGCCTGGATGGCCGCGGTGAGCTTGCGCGCTACCTGCAGGTAGATCGGCGTGGCGTCGGCCTCGTCGGGCCGCAGCGCCTGCAGCCTTTGATCCATGCGACTCGTCATAGGTACCAAAGCCTGATGTCTGTGATACCACTTTAGGACTTTTAATCGCCTTGCGGGGAATCCTGTGCAGAGGGTGACGCACGTGCCATGCGCACGGTATCCGTCAATTGGTACTGCATAGGGGCGCGTGCCCTGACGGCCTCTACAGCCGTGCGCGTCTGACGGGACGCTACGGTTGGCGCACCTTTGTGTGGAGCCGAACTTTCGTCCCAAGTCTGGCTGTGATATTGCCGTAGCGCCCTCGTTGAATACCAGTTCAATACATCGTTGTTGAAGTGGCTCGGACCGGTATCGTTGTCGACGCGAGCCGTTCCTCGCTACGCTGAACCGGACAGGAGTCGCGTGCTCCGAGCGCTTGGGCCGGCCGTGTTCGATGGCACGGATGATGCGGATGGTCCGATGGCGTTTGCCGCTGTGCCGGCCGGCCAGCCGCAATACCTGCGCAACGTGACCGGGACATGCTGATCCGGCAGACTGCACGAACAACGCAAACAATGCCGGCTCGCCCCGCCCCCGGCCAACCTCATCCGCCCATCGGCACGCAAGGAGCCCGTCATGCCAACCACCCGCACCGTCTCCGCCTTCGGCACTGCCGACGCCCGGCCGCTCGACCTCGTCATCTTCGGCGGCGCCGGCGACCTGTCGGCGCGCAAGCTGCTGCCCTCGCTCTACATGTGCCACCGCGACGGCAACCTGCCCGACGGCACCCGCATCATTGGCGTGGGACGGCACCGCTGGGATCGTGAGGCCTTTGTCAATTTTGCCGACGCAAGCGCACAACCGTTTGTCGATGCGCGCTATCTAGATGCGGGCAAATGGCAAGGCTTTCTGCAGCGGCTGGACTTCGTGCACGTCGACGCCTCGCAGGCGGGCGACTATCCCGCGCTGGCGGCGCAGTTGCGCAACGACGCGCTGCGCATCTACTACATGGCAATGCCCCCCGGGCTGTTCGCCGCCACCTGCGACAACCTCGCCAGCCACGGACTGATTGCCGACGACACCCGGCTGGTGCTGGAAAAACCGCTGGGCGTGGACCTGGCGTCAGCGATCGACATCGGCGAGGTGGTCAGCCGCTATTTCAGCGAGGACCGCACCTACCGCATCGACCACTACCTGGGCAAGGAGACGGTGCAGAACCTGATGGCGCTGCGCTTCGGCAATTCGATTTTCGAGCCGCTGTGGCGCACGCCGTTCGTGCGCAGCGTGCAGATTACCGTGGCCGAGACCGTGGGCGTGGGCACGCGCGGCGGCTTCTACGACGAGGCCGGCGCGATGCGCGACATGGTACAGAACCACCTGCTGCAGCTGGTCAGCATCCTGGCGATGGAACCGCCGGCGTCGCTCAACTCCGACGCGGTGCGCGATGAAAAGCTCAAGGTGCTGCGCTCGCTGCGGCCGATGTCGCCCGAGGACGTGCGCCGCAACACCGTGCGCGGCCAGTACACTGCCGGCGCCATCGGCGGCGAGCTGGTGCGCGGCTACCTGCAGGAAGAGGGCATTCCGCCCGACAGCCGCACCGAGACCTTTGTCGCGATGCGGGCCGAGCTTGGCACCTGGCGCTGGAACCAGGTGCCGTTCTACCTGCGCACCGGCAAGCGCATGCAGGAGCGCGTGACCGAGGTGGTGATCCACTTTGCCGAGGTACCGCATTCGATCTTCGACCCGGGCAGCACGCTCCAGCCCAACCGCATGGTGATCCGGCTGCAGCCGGAAGAATCGGTGCGGCTGACGCTGATGGTGAAGCAGCCGGGCGAGGGCATGAAGCTCAAGCCGCTGAGCCTGGCGCTGAACCTCGACTCGGCCTTCACCACGCGCCGCGCAGAAGCCTACGAGCGCCTGCTGCTCGACGTCATCCGCGGCCGGCTGGCGCTGTTCGTGCGGCGCGACGAACTGCAGGCCGCATGGACCTGGGTCGATCCGATCCTGGAGGCCTGGCGCGCGCAGGACGAGGGCCCGCGCCCCTATACCGCCGGCACCTGGGGGCCGGCGGCATCGTCGGCGTTCATGGCGCGCGAGGGCGTGCAGTGGTCGGAAGAGGCCTGAGGCACAGCGCCCGCGCCGTCCGGCCTCACGTGCCGCCCGCGGCCTGATCGTCGATTTCGGCGAGCAGATGGCGCAGCACGCGTGTCGCCGCGCTGCTGTCGTCGGCATCCATCCCGGCCGTGAGCGCGTGCAGCCGCGCCACACGCTCGTCCAGGGCGCGGTCGATCAGGTCCTTGCCGGCCGGTGTCAGTTCCACTTCCAGGCGGCGCCGGTCGTTGGGGTCGCGCAGGCGGCGCACCAACCCTTTTTCTTCCAGCCGGTCCAGCAGCACCGTCATGGTGCCCGTGGTCAGGATCGCGATCCGGCTCAGGTCTGACGGCGACGCGGTTTGCGGAAACCGGCGGCGCAGCGCCGCCAGCACCTGGAATTGCCCGGCCGAGATGCCGTGCGCCTGCGACAGGCGGCCGAGCTCCCGCTCCAGGATGCCGCCAAGGCGTATCACGCGGATCAGCAGGTCCGCGTGCTCCAACTGCAGATCCGGGCGCGCGGTGCGCCACTCGGCAAGAAACTGGTCGACGTAGTCATAAGTAGTCATGCGGCCATTCTACTTGAGTCCAAATCATTCGACAAAAAATAACTTGAATTCAAGTTACTTGAGATATAGCATTCGGCCATCACCAATCGGTAGGCGCCGAAGCGCCACCGCAACGAACGGGGGACGACAACCATGCCTGGTGGCTTAACAGTGGATCTATCGCACCGCTTGCCGGCGGCAGGCGGCCCGGCCCGGTGCGATGACGGCGCGGCAACGTTGCGCTCGGTGCGCGAGGCGTTCGACACCGCCTGCCGCCGCTACGCCGGCCGGCCGTTTCTCCATATCCCGGCGCAGGCTACTGCTGCCTATGGCGGCCAACCGGTGGAGTGGTCCTATGGCCAGGCCGGACAGCACATCCGCGAACTGGAAGCCGCGCTGCGCCATGCCGGGCTGGCCCGTGGGCAGCGCGTGGCGCTGCTGCTCGACAACCGCGCTGAATTCTTCCTGTGGTGGCTGGCCCTCAACGGCGTCGGCGCATCGGTGGTGCCGCTGAACGCGGAGAGCAGCGCGGCGGAGATCGCGCATGTGCTGCGCGACAGCGGCGCCGCACTGGTGGTGACGCTCGCGGGCTCCTGGCAGGCCCTGGCGCCGGCACTCGCTGCGACTGGCCTGGCATTGCCGCCGGTGTACGGCATCGACGGCGCGATGGCGGCGCTGCCCGCGCCACGGGGTGGCTGCAATGCCGCCGACGACGAGTGCGCGCTGGTCTATACCTCGGGCAGCACCGGCCTGCCCAAGGGCTGCATGCTGTCGAACGCCTACATGCTGGCGTTCGGCCGCTGGTATATCTCGCTGGGCGGGCTGTGCGCGCTCGCGCCCGGCGCCGAGCGCCTGATCACGCCGCTGCCGCTGGTGCACATGAATGCGCTGGCGTGTTCATCGATGGCGATGATCCTCAGCGGCGGCTGCATCGTGCAACTGGACCGCTTCCATCCCAATACCTGGTGGCAAACCGTCGCACAGAGTGGCGCCACCATCGTGCATTACCTCGGCGTGATGCCGGCCATGCTGCTGCAATTGCCGTCGCAGCCCGGCGATCGGGCACACGCGGTGCGCTTCGGCTTTGGCGCCGGCGCGCACCCCAAGCACCAGGCCGCATTCGAAGCCCGCTTCGGTTTCCCGCTGGTCGAATCCTGGTCGATGACCGAGGTCGGCGCGGGGGCCGCGGTGGTGGCTAACGCCGAGCCGCGGCATCCGGGCACGCGCTGCTTCGGTCGGCCCGCGCCCCATATGGAGTACCGCATCGTCGATGAACACGATTGCGACGTGCTGCCGGGAGCTGCCGGCGAGTTGCAGGTGCGCGCGGCCGGCAGCGATCCGCGCGCCGGCTTCTTCTCGGGCTATGCCAACCAGCCGGAGCTGACCGAAGCGGCGTGGGCGGGCGGCTACTTCCATACCGGCGACATCGTCCGGCAGGGACGCGACGGCTCGCTGTACTTCGTCGACCGCAAGAAGAGCATCGTCCGGCGCAGCGGCGAGAACATCGCTTCGCTGGAAGTGGAGGCGGTGCTCAACCAGCTGCCCATGGTGCAACAGGTGGGCGTGGGGCCGGTCGACGACGAAATCCGGGGCGAGGAAGTGATGGCCTGCATCGAGCTGGCCGCAGGGCATGCGCCCACGCATGCCCTCGCGCTGGAAATCTTCGCGGCAGCGGCGCAGCGGCTGCCGTACTTCAAGCTGCCCGGTTATATCGCCTTCGTGAGCGAGCTGCCGCTGACTGCGTCGCACAAGCTGCAGCGCGGCGCGCTGAAGCAAACCATGCGCACCCTGGTCGGTGAGCGGGCGGCATTCGACCTGCGCGCGATGAAGAAACGTTCCGTGTCCGGCGCCGCCGGGCGCGGCTGACGCGGCATGCCAGGGGAAATCCATGCATAGAACCTGCGATCATGCCGCGACGGACGACGATGTGGTGCTCGCCGTGCCGGTCACCACGGCCTACACGCGCTACAGCACCGAGCCGGCCGACTGGTACGTGGCGCAATGCCTGCGCGAGCTGCTGGTGCGCGCCCGCCTGTCCAAGGACAGCGTCGATGGCCTGGCGGTATCCAGCTTCACGTTGCCGCCGGACCCGGTGGCAAGCCTGTCGCGCTCGCTCGGCCTCTCCTTGCGCTGGCTGGAGTCGGTGCCGTTCGGGGGTGCCAGCGGCGTGATCGCGCTGCGCCGCGCCGCGCGCGCGGTGCAGGCGGGCGATGCCGAGGTCATCGCCTGCATTGGCGCCGACGCCAATCCGCGCGGCGGCTTCGCCGGCCTGGCCAGCCGTTTCTCGTGGGCGGCCATCGACGCCATCCATCCGTACGGCGCGGCAGGACCAGGCATGCCGTTCGCGCACCTGACGCGGCGCTACATGGAGGCCACCGGCGCCACCCGCGCAGACTTTGGCCGCCTGTGCGTGAGCCAGCGCCAGAACGCCAGCGCCGTACCGCATGCCCTGCTGGGCACCGCGATCACGCTGGACGACTACCTGCACGCGCGGCCGATCGCGGAGCCCTTGCACAAGCTCGACCTGGTGATGCCGTGCGCGGGCGCCGAAGGTTTCCTGGTGATGTCGCGCGGCAGGGCACGCCGTCTGGGCCTGGCGCACGCGCGCCTGCGCGCCGTGGTGGAGCGCCACAACGCCTATGCCGACGACGACGCCATCCTGCGCGGCGGCTGGGCGCTCGAGCAGGCGCGGCTTTACCGGCAGGCCGGCGCGACGCCGCAAGATATCGACGTGCTGGCCACCTATGACGATTACCCCGCCGTGGTGTTCCTGCAGCTGGAAGGGCTCGGCTTTTGCCAGCCTGGCACCGCCGCGGCTTTTATACAGGCGCATGACCTGGGCTTTCGCGGCGATTTTCCGCACAACACCAGCGGCGGGCAGCTTGGCTGCGGCCAGGCCGGCGCGGCTGGCGGCTATCTGGGACTGGTCGAGGTGCTGCGCCAGGTCACCGGGCAGGCCGGCGCCAACCAGGTGCCGGGCGCACGGCTCGGGCTCGCCAGCGGCTATGGCATGGCCGTGTACGACCGCTGCCTGGCAACCGGCGCCGCCATCATCGAAGGAGTCCCGGCATGAGCGCCCATTCCCCCGCCTGGCAGGCGCTGGCCGCGGCGACGCCGTCCGGCGGCCTGGCGCTGCCGCATTGCGCGGCCTGCGGCCATCGCTTCTATCCGCCGCAGCGGTACTGTCCGCGGTGCCTGCACGGCGATATCGAACACTTGCCCGACAGCGGCGCCGGCGTGGTGCTGTCGGTGGCGGTGCTGCACTACACGCTCGAGCCGCGCTTCGCGGACCGGCTGCCGGTGCACGTGGCCGCGGTGCGGCTGGATGCCGGCGTGACGCTGTTCGCGCTCGCCGACACCATGCTGGCCGCCGGCACGCGCGCGGCGGTATGGCTGGACCGAGACGATGCACATCCCGATGGCGTGCTGCGCGCCCGCTGCCTCCCCATGAACCAGGACGGAGACCACGCATGAGCCCGCGCACCCAACAAGGTTTGCGCTTTGCGGGGCGCACCGCGCTGGTGACCGGCGGCAACGCCGGCATCGGGCTGGCAATCAGCCAAGCACTGCTGAAACAGGGGGCCCGCGTGATCGCGGCGGGCCTCGCGCCGGCGGAGACGGCGCACCCGTTGCTGACCAGTGTCGTGACCGACCTGTCCACGTCCGACGGCGTTGCGGCCCTGGTCGCCGCGGTTGCGCTCGAGCCCCGCATCGACATCCTCGTCAACAACGCCGGCGTGGTGCGCAACACCGCGCTCGCCGACGTCGGCAATGCCGAATTCGACCTGATGATGAACCTGCATGCGCGCTGTGCCATGCAATTGGCGCAGGCATGCCTGCCGCGGATGCAGGCGCGGCACTTCGGCCGCATCGTCAACGTGGCCTCGCGCGCCATCGTCGGCCTGGCCGGGCGCACCGCCTACGGCGCCAGCAAGGCGGCGCTGGCGGCGATGACGCGCACCTGGGCGCTGGAGCTGGGGCCGTGGGGCATCACGGTCAATACCGTGTCCCCCGGCCCAACCGTCACCGGCATGCTGACCAGCGATTTTCCCGAGGACGGCGAGCGCGCCCGCGCGCTGGCCGCCTCGCTGCCGGCGCGGCGCCTGGGCCTGCCCGAAGACGTGGCCCACGCCGCGCTGTTTTTCGCCGACCCGGCCAGCAGCTGGATCACCGGCCAGAACCTCTTTGTCTGCGGCGGCGGCAGCCTGGCCGCGTCGCTGGCCTTGTAAGCGCCGTCATCGGCGCCTGCCACGCAATAAAACCAGAACGATCGGAGATAACACGATGAACCCGTCCTGTCCTCAACCGGCGCTGCCGGGCATTCCACCGCTCGAGGAGGTGCTGCTGCAAAGCGCCGACATGCCCTGGCGCCCCAAGTCCCTGCCCGGCCTCTACGAAAAGATGCTGTGGCGCGACGAGGCGACCGGCGCTTCGATTGCGCTGATCCGCTTCGATAAGGGGGTGTCGATCCCCGCGCCCCATTCGCATGCATCGAACCAGTTCATGTTCTGCCTGCAGGGCCGCTACGAATACACCGCCACGCAGGTGGTGCTGACGCCCGGATGCTTCTACTGGAATCCGAAGGGCAACGTCCATGGCCCCACGCTGGCGCATGAGGACACCATCGTGGTCGAGATCTACGACGGTCCGCACTATCCCCAGAAACCGAGCTGGTACACGGATGAACGCGATGCCCACTAAGACTCCCGGCGCCGACGCGCCCGGCCAGCTCACCCACTGTGAAGTCGACGCGGGCGCGCTGAGCGCGGCCGTGAGCGCCATCTTCGCGCGACTTGGCGTGGCCGACGCGGACGCCGTGCGCGTGGCCGATGCGCTGGTCGACGCCGACCTCGAAGGCATTCCGTCGCACGGCGTGATGCTGGTGCCCATGTATGCGCAGCGGCTGCGCAGCGGCTCGGTCACGCCGGCCGCGCGCGCCACCGTGGTCAGTGACCAGGGTGGCTGCGTGGTGCTCGACGCGGCCAATATGCTGGGGCAGCTGTCGGCGTTCCAGGCCGTGGAGTTGGCGCGGGACCGGGCGCGCGCCCACGGCCTCGGTGCCGTGGCGGTGCGCAACGCCTTCCACTTCGGCGCGGCAGGACTGTATGCGCGCGCGCTCGCCAGCGAGGGCTGCGTCGGCATCGTGATGTCGAACACGCGCCCGCTGATGCCCGCACCGGGCGGCGCGCAGAGCGTGGTCGGCAATAACCCGCTGGCGATCGCGCTGCCCGGCTCCGACCCGATTCCGATCGAACTCGACATGGCCATGAGCGCGAGCGCGATGGGCAAGATCCGGTTGGCCGCGACCCGGGGGCTCGAGCTGCCGCCGGGCTGGGCCACCGATGCGCAGGGCAATCCCACCACCGACGCCGTGGCCGCGCTGAGCGGCATGCTGCTGCCGGCCGCGGGCGCGAAAGGCTTCGGCCTGGCCTTCATGGTCGACCTGCTGTGCGGCGGCTTGTCCGGCGGCGGCACCGGTGCGGCGGTGCGCCCGCTCTATGGCGACAGCGCCATCCCGTACAACTGCGCGCATTTCTTCCTTGCACTCGACGTGGCGCATTTCCGCGACCCGGCCGCGTTCGCGCGCAACGCCAGCGCCGCCGCCGCCGCGGTACGCGGCTCAGACCGCGCGCCAGGGGCCGAGCGCGTCTATAGCCCCGGCGAACTGGGCTGGGTCACGCGCTGCCGGCACGGCAACCGCTGCAGCATCGAACGCGTAGTGCTGGCCGAAATCGTCAGCGTGGCGCGCGCACTTGCGGCGCCGGTTCCGTCATCCATTGCCAACCTTACCGACTCACAACCATGAAGACCCAGATCCATTCCGAGGCCCTGCGCCAGCCCAACGGCCACTTCTCGCAAGCGACCGCGATCGAGGCCCGCGGCCGGCTGGTGTTCATCTCCGGCATGACCGCGCGGCGGCCCGACGGCAGCATCGCCGGCATCGGCGATGTCGAAGCGCAGACGCGGCAGGTTTGCGAAAACCTGAAGGCGGCGGTCGAGGCCGCCGGCGGCACGCTCGACGATATCTGCCGCGTCGACGTCTATGTGCGCAACATCGAGAACTTCGACCGCATCCACAAGGTCCGGCGCGAATACTTCCGCGCGCCGCTGCCGGCTTCGACCATGGTCGAAGTCAGCAAGCTGGTATCGCCGGACTACCTGATCGAGATCAGCGCCGTCGCCGTCGTGCCGGACGCCTGAAGCGCCACCCTTATCCGTACCGGAACTCAATCATGCGATTCGCAAGTTTTACCTGCGACGGCCAGCCCCGCATCGGCGTGGTCGAAAGCGAGGAAGTCGCGCTGCTGCCGCTGGCGCTGGGCGACCTGCGCGACGTGATCGCGGGCGGCGGCGCCGCGCTGCAGGCGGTGGCCGCGGCGCAGCGTGGCGGCAAGCTGCCGCGCCTGGCGCTAGACCGCCTGCGGCTGCTGCCGCCGCTGCAGCGGTTGCGGCGCGACGTGCTTTGCGTCGGCTGGAACTACTGGGACCACTTCGACGAAGGCAAGGGCAAGCGCGAGGGCCAGGACGTGCCGCGGCCGCAGGCGCCGACGTTCTTCACCAAGAGCCCCGACACCGTGATCGGGCCGCGCGACGATATCGCCTTCGATGCGCGCATCTCCGCCAAATGGGACTACGAGGCCGAGCTGGCGCTGGTGATCGGCACCGACGGGCGCAGCATCCGCGCCGACAGCGCGATGCGGCATGTGTGGGGCTATTGCCTGGCCAACGACGTCTCGCAGCGCGACCTGCAGCGGCGCCATGGCGGCCAGTGGCTCAAGGGCAAGAGCATCGACGGCACCATGCCGCTGGGCCCGTTCCTGGTCACCGCCGACGAGCTCGACCCCGAGTCGGTGCGGCTGCAGTGCCTGGTCAATGGCGAGCTGATGCAGGACGCGTCGGTGGCGCAGATGGCCTTCCCGATCCCGGAGCTGATTGCCGAGCTGTCCTTTGGCATGACCCTGCAGGCCGGCGACCTGGTCATCACCGGCACCCCGGCGGGCGTCGGCAATGCGCGCGAGCCGCAGGTGTTCCTGCGCGCTGGCGACACCGTCACCGTGCGCGGCACCGGGCTGGGCCAGCTGGTGAACCGGCTGGTCGACACCGACCTGTACCACCAGTCGAGCGTCCCCGCGATGGCCGGCAACGACACGGGAGGCGCCCATGCAGGCAATCTTTGACGCGGCCGGCGATGTGATCGTGATCACCGGCGGCGCCAACGGCATCGGCGCCGAGCTGGCACGCCGCTGCGCGCAGGCCGGCGCCACCGTGGTGGTGTGCGATGTCGACGAGCGCGCCGCCGCCCAGTTGCTGGCCCGCGAGCCGCGGCTGCGCTTCTGCCGGCTCGATGTCAGCGACCGCGACGCGGTGATGCAGGCCATGCAGTCGATCGAGGCCGAGCACGGGCGCATCGACGGGCTGGTGTGCGGCGCCGCGGTGCAGCCGCGCCGGGAGGTTCACGCGACCGAGCCGCAGGCGTGGCAGAACGCACTGGCGATCAACCTGGACGGCGTGGTGTGGTGCTACCAGGCAGTGGTCCCCGGCATGATCCGACGCCGGCGCGGCAGCGTGGTGGCGTTCTCGTCGGGACTGGCCCACAGCGGCTGGCCGCAGGCCGCGGCCTATGCCTCGAGCAAGGCCGCGCTGGGGGCCTTCGTCAGGAGCGCCGCCAAGGAGGTGGCGCAGCACCGCGTGCGCGTGAACCTGATTGCGCCGGGCGTGATCGACACGGCGCAGTACCGCAACGCCAACGCCGGCAGCGACGACGCGCACTGGGCCAACACCCTGGGCGTGGGCCGGGCCGAAGACGTGGTGGGCCCGCTGATGTTCCTGCTGTCGGATGCCGCCACCATGACCGCGTCGCTGCTGAGCCGCGACCATGCCTATCCCGCCAGCGCGCCCGCTGCCGCCACCAAGGACACCCCATGAGCCCCGGCATGAAGCCCGTATTGATCGTGGGCGCGGGGCCGATCGGACTGACCACCGCGCTCGGCCTGGCGTACTACGGCATTCCGTTCCAGATTTTCGAGGAGGACGGCAGCCTGTCGCTGGACACCAAGGCCGGCACGCTGCTGACGCGCACGCTGGAAGCGTTCCGCCGCTATGGCGTGGCCGACGACGTGCTGGCGCGCGCGCTGCGCGTCGAAGAGATCGGCGAGATCGAGCGCGAAGCCAACCTGGCGCGCCAGTCGGTGCGCACCGCGGTGCTGCGCGACGAAACCCGCTATCCGTTCGTGGTCAACCTGCCGCAGCACCACCTCGAGCCAATCCTGCGCGCGGCGGTGGAGCGCGTGCCGCAGGGCCGCCTGCATATGCAGCACCGGCTCGAGTCGTTCAGTTCCGGCCCGGACGGCGTGGTGGTCCAACTGGATACGCCGGCAGGTCCGCGCAGCGTCGAGGGCAGCTACCTGCTGGCGTGCGACGGCGGCCGCAGCACCGTGCGCGCGCAATGCGGCGTGACGGTCGACGGCATGTCGCTCGACGTGCGCTACATGCTGGTCGACCTGAAGCTCGACCTCGACGTGGCCAACCCGCGCGACTATCCGTACCTGGCGTATTTCTCGGATGCGCAGGAGTGGATGATCCTGGTGCGGCAGCCGCATTGCTGGCGCTTCCTGTATCCGCTGGCCAAGGATGCCGACGAGCCCGGCGACGACGAGCTGCGCGCCAAGGTGCTGCGCTTTATCGGCAAGGTCGACAAGGTGGAGCTGCTCGGCCGCGTGACCTACCGCGTGCATCACCGCATCGCGCGCCAGTGGCGGCGCGAGCGCGTATTCCTGATGGGCGATGCCGCGCACCTGATCACGCCGATGTGGGCGCTCGGGCTGAATACCGGCGTGCTCGATGCCATCAGCCTGCCGTGGCGGCTGGCGTGGGTGCTGCGCGGCTGGGCCGACAGCAGCCTGCTCGACGGCTACGAGCGCGAGCAGCGCCCGGTGGCGACCGAAGGCGCCGGCGAGATGGCCGAGGCCGCGCGCCACCACATGGCCATGCAAGGCGGCGCCAATGCGCCCACGGCGCTGCAGGACTGGGGCAATGCCTGCACCCGCACGCTGCTGGGCGTGCGCCTGGACATCGACGGCAGCGGCGACTGGTCGATGATCCGCGCCGAAGCCGAGCCGCCACCGCTGCGCGTGGGCGAGCGCATTCCGGATTTCCTGCTGCACGGCCCGGCGGGACGGCCGCTGCGGCTCCATGACCTGGTCGACGGCAACTTCCTGGCGCTGTACTTCGCCGACGTGCGCCGCCAGCCCGAGATTCCGCACAACACCTCGCCGGCGCTGCGGCATTTCGTGGTGTCGCGCTGGGATGCGCCGCTCGATTCCGGGCTGCGCGAGCGCGCGCTGCTCGACGTCGGCAACCAGTTGCGCGAACGCCTGGGCGTGCCCGACGGCACGCTGGTGCTGGTCCGTCCCGACGACCACGTTGCCGCGATCGTGCCGATCGCACCGCGGTGCGCCGAAGACCTGTATGCAGCCATCGTCGGCGCGCCCGCGCCGCAAGGGAGCCCCCAATGATCGCCGGACCCAAAGTGCTGGGCCTGAACGGCTTCGGCCTGGAAGTGCCCGACCTGGCCGCCGCCAGGACCTTCTATGAAACCTTCGGCCTCGAAGTCGCGGCGCAGCGCGGGCCGGACGAACCGTCGGGCGCGCTGCGGCTGCGCTCGCCAGGCCGCAGCAACGACGAGCTGGTGCTGGTGCCTGGCAGCGCCAAGCGCCTGCATCACCTGTCGTTCTACTTCGACCCGCTGCAACGCGACGCCTTTGCCGACCGGCTGGGCCGCGCCGGCCTCGCGGTGCGGAACCAGCCGCCGCCGGGCGGCGGCCGCGACGGCTTGTGGTTCCAGGACCCGTGGGGCACATGGATCCACCTGTGCCCGCAGCTTCCGGCCTCGACGCGCCGCCGCGAAGGCGGCCCGGGCGATGCCGGCTGGGCCGCGCGCGTCGACGTTGCCGCCTGGCAGGCGCTGGATGCGCCGCGACCGCCGCGCAAGCTTGGCCACGTGCTGATCTTCACGCCGCAGCTGGCCGAGGCCGAGCGCTTCCTGTGCGACGTGCTGGGCCTGCGCGTGGCCGACCGCGCCGTCGGCAAGGTCAGCTTCCTCGCCGCCGGCGATGGGGTGATCGACCATCACTGTTTCGGCCTGGTCCACAGCACGCACCGCGGCTTCCAGCATGCCAGCTTCCAGGTCGGCGGCATCGACGATATCGGCCTGGGCGCGTGGCGCATGCGCGAGGCCGGCTACCGGGACAGCTTCGGCCCGGGGCGCCATGCGCTGGCGTCGAACCTGTTCCAGTATGTGCGCGATCCCTGGGGCAGCTGGGTCGAGTACTACGCCGACATGGACAAGATCAGCGAGCGCTGGGTCAGCCGCGACTGGTCGGTGCTGCCCTATATCTGGGGGCCGGAATGGTCGCCGGAATTCTGGGGCGGCGAGATGAATGCCAACCTCGAGCCGCGCTAAGCCATGGAACCGATCCAATCCGAGGCCGGCACCGCGTCCGCGATCGCGCTGGACGTGCATGCGCACCTGGTGCCGGTGGACACCGCGGCACTGCGGCGGCTCGACGGCGTCTCGTGGCGCGACCCCGATGGCGTGCTGGTGATCGACGGCCAGCCGCTCAGGCAGCCAGACCTGTACCACCCCGGGCGCCTGCTGGCCTGGATGGCAGCGCAGGGCGTGCAGCGTGCGCTGGTGTCGGTGCCGCCGCCGCTGTACCGCCAGCAGCTGGACGCGCCGGCGGCGCGTGAGTGGGCGCGCTACCTGAACGACGGACTGATGGTGATGGCCTCGCGCCATCGCGAACGGCTCGGCGCGCTGCTGCACCTGCCGATGGAGCATGCCGCAATCGCGCATGCACTTGCCGGCAGCTATGACGGGGCACCGTGCGCGGGTTTTGCGCTGGCGGCCGGCGGCAACCCGGCGCTCGACTACGGCGATCCCGCGCATCGGCCGCTATGGGAGCTGCTGGACCGGCGCGGCGCCTTCGTTTTCCTGCACCCGGGCCGCTGCGGCGATGGCCGGCTGGCGCGCGCCTACCTGGACAACCTACTCGGCAACCCCTACGAAACCGCGCTGGCGGCCACCCAACTGGTGCTGGCCGATGTACCGCGGCAGTACCCGCGCATCCGTTTTTGCCTGGCGCATGCCGGCGGCCTGTTCCCCGCGGCATGCGGGCGGCTGCAGCGCGGCTTCGACACCGGCCGGCCCGGGGTGCCCGCCGGGATCGAACCGCCATTGCAGGCGGCAAGGCGGTTCTACGCCGATTGCATTGCCCACCACCCGGCCGGATTGCGGCTGGCCGCGGAGGTGTTTGGCGCATCGCACCTGTTGTTCGGCTCCGACTGGCCATTCCCGATGGGAATTCCGTCACCCGGCACCGACGGCAGCGCGCGCACCTGGCGGGGCGCCGCCATGCCGCAAGACCACGCGACCACCACCGGCAACACCTGACCAAATTCGAGAAAGGACAAGGGGGAGACAGCATGAGCATGGAAGAGGCAAGCATCACCACCGGCATGCCCGCGGCGGCCGGTACGCAGCAGGCCACGCTGCGCAGGACCATCATCACGTCGATCGTCGGGCAGGCGCTCGAGTGGTATGACTTTTTTCTTTATGGAACGGCCGCGGCGCTGATCTTCGGCAAGCTGTTCTTTCCGCTCGGCACCGATCCGCTGGTCGGCACGCTGGCGGCATTCGGCGGCTTTGCCGTGGGCTTTGTCGCGCGCCCGCTGGGCGGCGTGATCTGCGGCCACCTGGGCGACCGCTACGGGCGCAAGCTGGTGCTGGTGCTGACGCTGGTGGTGATGGGCGTGGCCACCACCGCGATGGGCCTGTTGCCCACTTACCAGCAGATCGGCATCTGGGCGCCGGTGCTGCTGGTGTCGCTGCGCTTCCTGCAGGGCCTGGCGGCAGGCGGCGAATGGAGCGGCAGCATCCTGATCATCAGCGAGAACGCGCCACCGGCGCGGCGTGGCTTCCTGTCGGCATGGAGCCCCAGCGGCGCAACCATCGGCTTCGTGCTGTCGGCGGCGGCGTTCTGGGCGGTGCAGAAGCTGCCTGCCGACGACTTCATGGCGTGGGGCTGGCGCGTGCCCTTCCTGGCCAGCATGGTGCTGGTGGTGGCGGGCTACTACATCCGCAGCCGGATTCCGGAGAGCGCGGAGTTCGTCGCGGCCAGGCGCAGCGGACACGACGTGCGCATGCCGGTGGTGGAAGTGCTGCGCCAGCAGCCGAAGCAGATCCTGATGGTGGTGGGGCTGCGCATGGCCGAAGGCGGCGCGTCCTATATCTTCTTCGCCTTCTCGCTGGCGTACGGCGCCTATCGCGGCATCCCCAACCACGTGATGCTCGAGGGGCTGACCATCTCGATGATGCTCGTCACGGTCACGGCGCTGTGCTACGGGCACCTGTCGGACCGGCTCGGCCGGCGCACGGTCTATATGGCCGGCGCCATCGGGCTGATGCTGGTGGCGTTCCCGTTCTTCTGGCTGATCGATACCCGCGAACCGTCGCTGGTGCTGCTGGCCTATGTGCTGGCCGACTCGGTGGTGCTGGCCGCGATGGTGGGCGTGCAGCCGAGCTATATGGCGGAGCTGTTCAGGACCGAGGTGCGCTATTCGGGCATGGGCATCGGGCGCGAGTTGTCCTCGGTGATCGGCGGCGGCATCGCGCCGATGATCGCGACCGCGCTGCTGGCCAAATACCACTCCGGCACGCCGGTGGCGATCTACCTGATCCTGCTGGGGCTGGTCACCGTGATCGCGCTGCTGTTCACGCCGGAAACGCTGCCGCGCGAGGCGCGCAGCGCGCGTGGCTCGCGTGGCGTGGACCGGGCCTGAGCCGATGGAGCCTGCCATGACCACCGTTGCCGCCCGCCTGGAAACGCCGCTGGCGCAGCGCCTGCAGTTCGACGCGCAGCGCGGCGAGGTGCGCGACCAGGACCGCCGCTACCTGCTGATGCGCCCCGACGTGCTGATGGGAACGCTGCGCCTGCTCGATGACGCGACCCGCGCGTGCGTGCTGGCTGCATTCGCCGAGTCCGCGGCCGTGCACGGGCGGCGCAGCATCCTGGCCTACGTTGCCGGCCTGGGGCCGGACGCCGGCGAGGCGCTGCTCGACCTGATCCGCCGCACCTCGCCGGCGCTCGGATGGGGCTGCTGGGAGCTGGCACGGCGCGGCAACGGGCTGGTGCTCGCCGTTGCCAACAGCCCGTTCGCCGCCGGCTACGGCCCTGCCGCGCAGCCCGTCTGCGCGCCGATTGCCGGCATGTTCCGCACCATCGCCGAGACCGTGCTGGCCTGCCCGGTGCAAGTCGAGGAAACCGCATGCGCCGCCATGGGCGGGCATGACACATGCCGCTTCGTGGCCCGGCCGGCCGCGCAAGGAGTCTCACCATGACCGACTACCGCAACGACGCCGGCGCGATTGCCGCGCTGGTGGAGGAAGACCGCGTGCATCGCGACGTCTGCCTGAGCGAGGCGCTGTTCCAGCTCGAACGCGAGCGCCTGTTCCTGCGCAGCTGGAACTACGTTGGCCACGAAAGCCAGGTGCCCGATGCGGGCGATTACTACACCACGGATATCGCCGGCCAGCCGCTGATCATGGTGCGCCATGTCGACGGCAGCGTGCGCGTGCTGATGAACCGCTGCGCCCACAAGGGCGCGCGGCTGGTGTGCCAGGTCCGGGGCAATACCGGCAAGTTCTTCCGCTGCCCCTACCATGCCTGGTCCTACCGCACCGACGGCACGCCGCTTGCCGTGCCGCTGAAGCAAGGCTACGAGCACACGCGCCTGCACGCCTGCGAGTCGGGCGCGGGGCTGGTGACGCCGCGGGTCGCGGTGTACCGCGGCTTTGTCTTTGCCTGCCTGTCCGAACACGGACCTGAGTTCGACGACTACTTCGGCGCCGTGCTGCCCGCGCTGGACGACCTCGCCGACCGCTCGCCGGAGGGTGCGCTGCAGATCGCCGGCGGCTGCCTGCGCAGCGTGGTGCGCTGCAACTGGAAGATGTACCTGGAGAACATCAATGACTCCGTACATCCGGTGTCGACGCACGAATCGGTGTCGGCTACCGCCAGCGCCATCCACGGCGCCCGGCCCGCCGATGCGCCGGCCTCGATGGCGCTGGACCAGCTGCTGCCATTCGGCTCGGGCTACGCCTTCTTCGCCAGCACCGGCGCGCGCGTATTCCCGCATGGCCACAGCGTGCTCGGCACCCAAGCCAGCATTCATTCCGCCTACGCCGTGCCCGATGCCTATCGGCAGGCGCTGGCGCAGGTCCACGGCGACCAGCGGGCGCAGCACGTGCTGGGCTTTGCGCCGCAGAACGTGGTGCTGTTCCCGTCGCTGGCGTTCAAGGGCTCGCCGCAAACCTTGCGCGTGATCCGGCCGCTGGCGGTGGACCGCACGCTGGTGGAGATCTGGGGGCTGGCGCCCAAGGGCGCGCCGCCGGAGCTGCTGCGGCAAACGCTGACGTACAACCGCCTGACCTTCTCGCCGATGTCGGTGGTGGCGCATGACGACGTGCATATCTTCGAGGGGATCCAGGCCTCGCTGGCCGCGCAGGGCAACCCGTGGGTCAGCCTGCACCGCGAGTATCGCGACGACGAGCGCCTGCAGCCGATACAGGATGTAAGCGGCACCAGCGAGCTGCTGATGCGCAACCAGTTCCGCGCGTGGGCCGCGCTGATGCACGCGGGGGATGCCCTGGCGCAAACCGGAGGCCACGCATGAGCCCCGACCACAAGACCCTGGAACTGGTGGTCGAAGACGTGATCGCATTGACCGACGCGATCACCGAGTTCCGCTTGCGCGACCCCGCCGGCAAGGCCTTGCCGGGCTTTGCCGCGGGCGCGCACCTGCGCGTGCAGGTAGCTCCCGGCGGCACGGCGGCCTGGCGCCATTACTCGCTGGTCAACGGCGACGGGCGTGCCGGGGCCACGGCCGCACCGTCCGTCTATCGCATCGCGGTGCGCCGCGACGATGGCGGGGAGGGTGGTTCGCTGTGGATGCACACGCAGTTGCAGGCCGGCAGCCGGCTGGTAACCAGCGCACCGATCAACGCGTTCGCGCTCGATGAGCGCGCCGAGGACGCGGTACTGATCGCCGGCGGCATCGGCGTGACGCCGATCGTATCGATGGCCGCCGCGCTGACGGCCGCCGGGCGCCGCTACCGCGTCCACTACAGCGCGCGCCATCCGGACCAGCTGGCACTGGTCGATGAACTGTTGGCGCTGGCGGGGGGCAACCTGTCGCTATATGCCGACCAGGAACCGATGCCGGCGCTTGATCTAACCGCGCTGCTGGCCGGCCTGGCGCCGACCCAGCCGATCTATGCCTGCGGTCCCGCCGGCATGATCGACGCGGTGCTGGCGCTGGCTTCGGCGCGCGGCTGGTCGCGCGACGATCTCCATTTCGAACGGTTTTCCGCACCGGCGCCCGGCGCTGCGGACCGCGCCTTCGAGGTCGAACTGCGCCAGTCCGGGCGGGTGCTGGCGGTGCCGGCCGGGCAGACGATTCTCGACGCGATGCTCGCGGCCGGGCTCGATCCGCTCTACGACTGCAAGCGCGGCGAGTGCGGCGTGTGCCAGGTGCCGGTGCTGGCCGGCGACATCGACCACCGCGACTACTGCCTGTCCGAGGCGCAGCGCTGCGCTGGCGACGTCATGCAGATCTGCGTGTCGCGCGCCAGCAGCGGACGGCTGGTGCTCGATGCATAAACGGGAGGAAAGACCAATGAGCAGATACCGGGACAATGCCGAGGCCTTGCGCAGCCTGGTGCAAGACCGGCAGGTGCACCGCGACGTGTACCTGGACCAGGAAGTGTTCGCGCTGGAGATGGAGCGGCTGTGGGCGCGGGCGTGGGTGTACGTGGGGCACGACAGCCAGGTGCCGGCGGCCGGCGACTACATCACGGCAGATATCGCGGGGCAGCCGGTGGTGATGGTGCGGCAGCCCGATGGCACCGTGAAGGTGCTGCGCAACCGCTGCGCGCACAAGGGCGCCAGGCTGGTGTCGCAACCGAGCGGAAACACCGGACGCTTCTTCCGCTGCCCTTACCACGCATGGACCTACAAGACCGACGGCGCGCTGTTGTCGATCCCGCTGCGGCAAGGCTATGCGGGCACCGGGCTGGAGGCCTGTCCCGCCGGCCAGGGCATGGGCGCGCTGCGCCACGTCGAGAACTACCGCGGCTTTGTCTTCGTGCGGCTGTCCGACGCAGGGCCCGGCTTCCGCGATTATTTTGGCGCGACGTTATCCTCGATCGACAACATGGTCGAGCGCTCTCCCGACGGCGAGCTGGAAATCGCCGGCGGCGTGCTGCGCTATCGCCACGACTGCAACTGGAAGATGTTCGTCGAGAACCTGAACGACACCATGCATCCGATGGTGGCGCACGAGTCATCGGCGGGCACGGCCAAGGAGCTGTGGGCGGACCAGCCCGAGGACGCGCCCAAGCCGATGGCGATCGAGCAGCTGGTGCCGTTCACCTCCGGCTATGCCTTCTCGGACGAGATGGGGGTCAGGGTGCTGGCCAACGGCCACAGCTATACCGGCGTCGGCGCGGTGTCGCTGCATGCCGGCTATGTGGGGCTGCCCGAGTACGAGGCGCGCATGGCGCAGGCCTATGGCGCCGAGCGCGCGGCGCAGATCCTGGCCACGGTGCGGCACAACACCGTGCTCTACCCCAGCCTGACCCTCAAGGGCGCGATCCAGGCGATCCGCGTGGTGCGCCCGCTGGCGGCGGACCAGACCGTGGTCGAGTCGTGGACGTTCCGGCCCAAGGGGGCGCCGGACACGCTGCTGCGGCGCACGCTGATGTACACGCGACTGATCAACTCGCCGATGTCGGTGGTCGGCCATGACGACCTGCACGCCTATCGGGCGATGCAGCAGGGCCTGCGCGCCGATGGCAATGAGTGGGTCAGCCTGCACCGCAACTTCGACGCGAACGAACTCGCCCAGCACGACATCACTGCCAATGGCACCAGCGAGATCTCGATGCGCAACCAGTTCCGCGCATGGAGCCGCTACATGGCGCCGGATTTCAACACGGGAGACGCAACATGAATGCAACCCAGCAAGTCATGCCGCCGGGCCGGGACGACCTGGTCGCGCTGGTCTATGAGGAAGCCAGGCTGATCGACGAGAAGCGCTTCGACCAATGGCTGGCGCTGTTCGCCGATGACGGGCACTACTGGATTCCGCTGGTGCCCGGCCAGCAGGACGGCATCGACCACGCCTCGCTGATGTATGAAGACCGGCTGCTGCTGCAGCTGCGCATCGAGCGCATGCGCAACCCGCGCGCCTTTTCGCTGCAGCCGGAGCCGCGCTGCCTGCATGTGCTGCAGTGTCCCGAGATCGTCGCCATGGCGCACCACGAAAACACCTACCTGACGCGTACCCGCTACATCTATGTGGAGACCGCCGGGGAGACGCAGCAGGTCTACGCCTGCACGGCCGAGCACACGCTGTCGCAGCAGGACGGCCGGCTGAAGATCCGCCAGAAGCGGGTCAACCTGCTGAACTGCGACGCGGCGTTGCCTTCGGTCCAGCTGTTCATGTGATCGCCGCGGGCATGCCGCACCGCATCGGCTGCTAGCCACGCGCCGGGCGCCGCTGCCACGGCGCCCGGCATATCAGGGAAAGGGAAAAAGGGGAAGTGCCCGCGCGCCGGGCACGGGGCGCGCTCATGCCTGCGTTGCCGGAAGCGGCAAGCAGTGGGGGGGTCCGTGCGCATAAAAACTACAGGAGACATGGCATGACAAGCAGTGGAAAACGAAAGCTGGCGCGGCTGTGCGCCGGCGCGCTGGGCCTGGCGGGTTCGGCGTACGCGCAGGAAGGGGTCACGCTGTACGGCTTGTTGTCGGTCGGCGTGGCCTACGTCAACAACGAAGCCGGCCACGCCGCCACCAGGATGGTGCCCGGGACCATGCAGAACAACCGCTGGGGGCTGCGCGGCACCGAGGACCTTGGCGGCGGAGCCAAAGGCATCTTCGTGCTGGAAAGCGGCTTTGGCCTTGACGACGGCAAGTCGCAGCAGGGGGGCAGGCTGTTCGGCCGCCAGGCTTATGTCGGCCTCAGCCATGACCGCTACGGCACGGTCACGTTCGGGCGCCAGTACGATGCCGTGTTCGACACGCTCGGCGCGATGTCGGCGCCGGTAGCGGCGGGCGGGCTGGCGACGCATGTGGGGGACAACGACAATGTGTTCGGCAGCTTCCGCCACAACAACGCGGTCAAGTACATCTCGCCGTCGTGGGGCGGTCTGCGCGCGCAAGCGACCTATGCCTTGTCCGATACCGGCCAGTCGGCCAACAACCGTTCATTCAGCCTCGGCACCAGCTACGCGAGCGGCCCGCTGAAGCTGGCCGCGGCCTACATGCAGCTGGACCACCCGGGCCTGCTCGCCAGCAACAACGCCGCCGGCGCGGTGACCGACGACTATGCCGGCGCGCCCTTCGTGCTGTTCCACAGCAGCCCGCTGACACCGGCGGCCGGCGTGACGCGGCAACGCGTGGGCGGCGTCGCGGCGGGTTACAGCGTTGGTGCGGCCCGCGTCAATGCGATGGTCACGACGGCTCGGTACCGATACCAGGACGGCACCGCCATGCGGCTGAACAACTACGACGTCAACTTCGGCTACCGCCTGACGCCGGCGCTGGAACTGGGCGCAGCCTATGTCTTCACCGACGGCCACTACACCGGCACGGATGCCCGGCCCAGATGGCATATGGGACAGCTCAGCCTCGACTATGCGCTCTCGCGGCGCACGGACGTCTATGTCTATGGCGTCTACCAGCGCGCGCGGTCGGCCAGGGCGGACATCTACCTGTTCGCACCCTCCAGCAACGGCGGGCAGCTGGTGTTCGTCACGGGCATTCGCCACAAGTTCTGACGACCATGCCCCCGCTGCCGACGATTCGCCCTAGCCAGCCATGCGCAGCGCGCGCCGGTACTGGATTGCTTCGCCCACGTGCGCCGCATTCAGCAGGTCGGCGCCGGCCAGGTCGGCAATGGTGCGCGCCACCTTCAGCACGCGGAAGTACGAGCGCGCCGACCACGCCAGCCGTGTCATCGCGCCGCGCAGCAAGGCTTGCGCCTGGGGGTCCATGGCGCAGTGCTGCTCGATCTCGCGTCCGCCCAGTTCATTGTTGGGCTTGCCCTGCCGGGCCAGCTGCCGCTCGCGCGCGGCCAGGACGCGCGCGCGCACCGCGGCGCTGGGCTCGCCGGGTGGGCCGTCGAGCATTTCGCCCTGGTCCTGCGCGGGCACCTCGACCTGCAGGTCGATGCGGTCCAGCATCGGGCCGGAGATGCGCGACTGGTAGCGGCGCACCTGGTCGGGCGTGCAGCGGCACGGCCGGTCGGGGTGGCCGAGGTAGCCGCACGGGCAGGGGTTCATCGCCGCCACGAACTGGAAGCAGGCGGGGAAGTCGGCGTGGCCGTTGGCGCGGGCGATGGTGATGCGGCCCGATTCCAGCGGCTCGCGCAGGACTTCGAGCACGCGGCGGTCGAACTCGGGCAGCTCGTCCAGGAACAGCACGCCGTGGTGCGCGAGCGAGATCTCGCCCGGGCGCGGATTGCCGCCACCGCCCACCATGGCCGGGCCGGACGCGGTGTGGTGCGGCGCGCGGCACGGGCGCACGCCCCAGGCCTCGGCGCGGAAGCCGCCCGGAGTCAGGCTCATCACGGCGGCGGCTTCCAGCGCCTGCTGCAGCGACATCGGCGGCAGCAGGCCGGGCAGGCGCTGGGCCAGCATCGACTTGCCGGTGCCGGGCGGGCCCACCAGCAGCACCGAATGCTGGCCGGCGGCCGCCACCTCCATGGCCCGGCGCGCCTGCGCCTGGCCGCGGACTTCGCACATGTCGGGGCCGCGCCCGGTGGCGACGGGCAGCAGGGGCGGCATGGCGCGGGGCAATCGCGCCTCGGTCACGGGGCCGAGGTGGTCGCAAGCCTGGCGCAGCGTGGCGGCGGCGTGCACCGCCAGGTCTTCGATCAGCGCGGCTTCGGCGCCGTTGCCGGCGGCGACCAGGAAGGCACGCGGGGCCTCGCCCGAGCCGGCGCGGGCGGCGTTGTCGCGCGCCAGCCCCATCGCCATGGCCAGCGCACCGCGCACCGGGCGCAGCTCGCCCGACAGCGACAGCTCGGCGGCAAATTCATGCGTGTCCAGCGCGTCGGCCGGGATCTGGCCGCTGGCGGCCAGGATGCCCAGCGCAATGGCCAGGTCGAAGCGGCCGGACTCCTTGGGCAGGTCGGCCGGCGCCAGGTTGACGGTGATGCGGCGGTTGGGAAACTCGTAGCCGCTGTTGAGGATGGCGGCGCGCACGCGCTCGCGGCTTTCGCGCACGCCGGTGTCGGCCAGGCCGACGATGGTGAAGGCCGGCAGGCCGTTGGCCAGGTGGGTCTCGACCCGCACCGGCGGCGCGGCGATGCCGGTCAGGGCCCGGCTGCGTAGGACGGCAAGGCTCATGGCATCGAACCGCACGGAACTGTTAACGAAAAAGGCCGCCAGCACTGGCGGCCTTCATACAGGCGGGATGGCGGCGGAACCGGCGGGCTCACGCGCCCCCAGTCGAGTCCACCGAGCCGGCGCCGGGCGGGATGCCGGCGCGACGCTCCAGCTCGGCCACGCGGCTTTCCAGTTCCTCCAGGCGGGCGCGGGTGCGCGCCAGCACCTGCGACTGAACGTCGAATTCCTCGCGCGTGACCAGGTCCAGCCGGGCAAAGCCCTGGGTCATCATGCTGCGCACGTTTTTCTCGATATCCCTTGCCGGCGAATTGCGCAGCGCCTCGCTGACCTTGTTCTGCAGGTCGTTGAAGAGGTCGGTCGGTTTCATGGTTTCTCCTTTGCGCACCTGACTGGTGCCAATCCGGGTGGGCATCTGGCGTATGGCGCGCTTTCGCACAGGAATTGGGCGCCCTGAATGCGGGCGATTCCTGTGCACGCAGGCCATGCCCAGCCACCGTCAGACCTCGATTATCGCCCCAGCGGCACGCCGGCGAAAGCACCGGCGCCGCGCTGTTCACACCTTTTAACCCGATCTGGCGTCGCCGCGCGGCGGATTCAAGCCCGCCCGCGATGCTGGCCGACGCGCGTCGCCGCGCATCGAGCGCCGCTTTCCGTGGGGTGGCACGGCAGTTGCAGTAGTGAGGGCGAGCTGCCTCAAAGCTTTACCGGAATCCAACTAAACGAAATCCGAGCCATCAGGAAAAGGAGAAAAATCCCATGAAGAAGTTGGCCCTTGCAGTCAGCGCGATGGTCCTGGCCAGTGCCGCCGGCGGCGCCCTGGCGCAGAGCACCGACGCCGCGGCCCCGGCTGCCGCGCCGGCCTCGCCGCATACGTTCACGGCCAACGTGTCGCTGGTCACGGATTACCGCTACCGCGGCATCAGCCAGACCAACCTGCGCCCGGCGATCCAGGGTGGTTTCGACTACGCGCACGAAAGCGGCTTCTACCTGGGCAACTGGAACTCCAGCATCAGCTGGCTGGAAGACGCCAACCCGGCGGTCTCGGCGCCGGTCGAGATGGACTTCTACGGCGGCTTCAAGAACACCTTCAAGGTCGCCGGCACCGAGTTCGCCTATGACCTGGGCGTGCTCGAGTACTACTACCCGGGCGGCTACAACAACCCGCGGCCGTACACCACCGAGCTGTACGCGGGTGTCGGCTGGGGCCCGGTCATGCTGAAGTATTCGCACTCGGTCACCAACCTGTTTGGCTGGGCCGACAGCAAGAACAGCTACTACGTCGACCTGAGCGCCAACGTGCCGCTGAACTTCTGGGACCTGACGCTGAACGCGCACGTCGGCTACCAGGGCGTGAAGCACAACAGCGATGCCTCGTACACCGACTGGAAGATCGGCCTGACCAAGGACCTGGGCAAGGGTTTTGCGCTGGCGGTCGCCTATGTCGACACCAACGCCAAGGAAGTGGCCTACACCAGCGCCAACCGCGGCCGCTACCTGGGCAAGGCCGCGGCGTGGGCCTCGATCACCAAGACTTTCTAACTCTGACGCAGCCCGGGCGGGCTGATGCCGGTCCGCTCCCAGGAGAATCCTGATGAAACTCATCATTGCAGTCATCAAGCCGTTCAAGCTCGACGAGGTGCGCGAAGCGCTGTCGGACGTGGGCGTGTCCGGCATCACCGTGACCGAAGTGAAAGGCTTCGGCCGCCAGAAGGGCCATACCGAGCTGTACCGCGGCGCCGAATACATCGTCGACTTCCTGCCCAAGGTGAAGATCGAGGTGGCGGTGCCCGACGACGTGGTCGAGCGCGCCATCGAGGCGGTCGAGAAATCGGCCCGCACCGGCAAGATCGGCGACGGCAAGATCTTCGTGGCCCCGATCGAGCAGGTCATCCGCATCCGCACCGGCGAGACCGGCGGCGATGCCCTGTGACCCAAGACAGCATAGAGACAAAGGTGAATTCCATGAAAACCTGGATCAAGCGATTCCTGGCGGCGGGCGCGATGGCGCTGGCCGTCGGCACCGCCGGCGTCGGCATGTCGAGCCCGGCCGCCGCGCAGGACAAGCCGGCAGCCGAGGCTTCGGCCGCCGCCACTTCCGCGCCGGCCGCGGCAGCGACTGCGGCAGCCCCGGCTGCGGCGCCCGCTGTGGCTCCTGCAGCAGCGCCCGCCGCGGCCGCACCGGCGGAAGCCGCCGCTGCGCCGGCCGCGCCCGTGCCCAACAAGGGTGACACCGCCTGGCTGCTGGTTTCGACCGCGTTCGTGATCCTGATGACGCTGCCTGGCCTGGCGCTGTTCTATGGCGGCCTGGTGCGCTCCAAGAACATGCTGTCGGTGCTGATGCAGTGCCTGGTGATCTTCTCGCTGGTGGCGCTGCTGTGGGCCATCTACGGCTACAGCTTCGCCTTCACCGAGGGCAATGCCTTCTTCGGCGGCACCGACCGGCTGTTCATGAAGGGGCTGACGGTCGACGCCGTGGCCGCCACCTTCAGCAAGGGCGTGGTGCTGCCGGAACTGGGCTACTTTGCCTTCCAGTGCGCCTTCGCCTGCATCACCTGCGGCCTGATCATCGGCGCCTTCGCCGAGCGCGCGCGCTTCTCGGCGGTGCTGGTGTTCGTGGTGCTGTGGTTCACCTTCGCCTACCTGCCGATCGCCCACATGGTGTGGTTCTGGCCGGGCCCTGACGCCTACACCGACGCCGCCGCCGGCACCGCCGCAACGGCCAAGGCCGGCTGGCTGTTCCAGAAGGGCGCGCTGGACTTTGCCGGCGGCACCGTGGTCCACATCAATGCCGCGGTGGCCGGCCTGGTGGGGGCCTTCATGTTCGGCAAGCGCATCGGCTTCGGCCGCGAGGCGATCCGTCCGCACAGCCTGACCTTCACCATGGTGGGTGCCTCGCTGCTGTGGTTCGGCTGGTTCGGCTTCAACGCCGGTTCGGCGCTGGAAGCCAACGGCTCGGCCGCGCTGGCCTTCGTCAACACGCTGCTGGCGACCTGCGCCGCGGTGCTGTCGTGGACCTTCGGCGAGTGGATCGGCAAGGGCAAGCCGTCGATGCTGGGCGGCGCCTCGGGCGCGGTTGCGGGCCTGGTGGCGATCACCCCGGCCGCGGGCTTCGTCGGCCCGATGGGCTCGATCGTGATGGGCCTGGTGGCCGGCCTGCTGTGCCTGTGGGGCGTGACCGGACTGAAGCGCATGCTGGGCATGGACGACTCGCTGGACGTGTTCGGCGTGCATGGCGTGGGCGGCATCCTCGGCGCGCTGCTGACCGGCGTGTTCGCCGCGCCCAGCCTGGGCGGCACCGGCATCTACGACTACGTCGCCAACAAGGTGGCAGACGACTATTCGATCGCCGGCCAGTTGTGGGTGCAGTTCGAAGGCGTGCTGACCACCGTGGTGTGGTCCGGCGTGGTGGCCTTCGTCGCCTTCAAGCTGGTGGACATGCTGATCGGGCTGCGTGTGCCGGAAGACGAAGAGCGCGAAGGCCTGGATATCACCTCGCACGGCGAGACCGCCTACGAAGGCTGAGCGCAAGGGTGTTGTGCTGGAGAGCTGATTGGGAATCTGCTCTCAGGAGTTTTGCCCGGCTGCGTGCCGGGCTTTTTTCCTTGTTGCGTTGAGCGGTGTTGCAGACATTAGCTTGCCCTCATCACGCGTGGTGACGCGGGCAAGGCCATCGCGACGCGCATTCACGGCGGCCAGCGAAGTCCGCGCAGCCAATGCCAGCGCGGGCCAGCCGGCAATCCCGTGCGCCCCGCGCGGGCTTTTCGCAAAGTGCTTAACTCCGATCTTAAAAAGCTTCAATTGTCTTTAATGTGCGGCGCACATACATTGCCACTGAGGCAGTTTCCTCCACCTGCAGAACGCTCCCCGTATCTGTCAGGCCATTTAAAAGCGCGGCATCGCCGCGCTTTTTTTTTGCCCGCACACGGCCGCCGGCGCGGTCTCTTTATTTCGCGCCCCCCATCCCCATATGGTTATCCCTTATGCCAGGCGCTGCATATCCTTATAAAGGGTGTGCCAGCGGCTGGTTGGCCGTTCCTCTACAATCGGGGCGAACGATTAAGACGATCTATAGGATGGATATGGTCCCGCATCTCATCACCGCGCTGAACGGTCCGCTGCTCGAACTGGAAAAGAAGATCCTGGACGCGACGCCGTCCATCGAGCGCTGGTTCAGGCTGGAATGGCAGGAGCATACGCCCCCGTTCTATTGCTCGGTGGACCTGCGCAACGCCGGCTTCAAGCTGGCGCCGGTCGATACCAACCTGTTCCCCGGCGGCTTCAACAACCTGGCCCCCGAGATGCTGCCGCTGGCGGTGCAGGCCGCGATGGCGGCGATCGAAAAGATCTGCCCGGATGCCAAGAACCTGTTGCTGATTCCGGAACGCCACACCCGCAATATGTTCTACCTGCAGAACGTGGCGCGGCTGTCGCTGATCATGCGCCAGGCCGGGCTGAACGTGCGCCTGGGCTCGCTTTCCGAGGAAATCACCGAACCGACCCCGATCGAGTTGCCCGACGGCCAGACCCTGGTGGTCGAGCCGCTGGCGCGCCTGGGCACCAAGGGCCGCCGGCTGGGGCTGAAGGACTTCGACCCCTGTTCGATCCTGCTCAACAACGACCTGTCGGCAGGCATTCCGCCGATCCTGGAAAACATCAACGAGCAGTACCTGCTGCCGCCGCTGCACGCCGGCTGGTCCACGCGCCGCAAGAGCAGCCACTTTTCCGCCTATGACGAGGTGGCGAAGAAGTTCGCCAAGCTGATCGACATCGACCCGTGGATGGTGAACCCGTACTTCGCCCGTACCACCGGCGTGAATTTCCACGAGCGCGTAGGCGAGGAGGAACTGGCCGACGCGGTCGAAGGCGTGCTGAAGAAGATCGCCAAGAAGTACCGCGAGTACGGCATCAAGGAAACGCCGTACGTGGTGGTCAAGGCCGATGCCGGCACCTATGGCATGGGCATCATGACCGTGCGCGACCCGTCCGAGATCAAGGGCCTGAACCGGAAAGAGCGCAACAAGATGAGCGTGGTCAAGGAGGGCCTGGAGGTCAGCGACGTCATCATCCAGGAGGGCGTGCATACCTTCGAGAAGGTCAACGAGGCGGTGGCCGAGCCGGTGGTCTACATGATCGACCGCTACGTGGTAGGCGGCTTCTACCGCGTGCACACCGGCCGCGGCAATGACGAGAACCTGAACGCGCCGGGCATGCATTTCGTGCCGCTGGCGTTCGCGCCCAACGGCATTCCGGACAGCCACGCCAAGCCTGGCGCGGCGGTGCCGAACCGCTTCTACATGTATGGCGTGGTGGCGCGGCTGGCCTTGCTGGCGGCATCGCTGGAGCTCGAGAAGACCGACCCCAACCCGATCATCTGAACGCCACCATGCGCATCCTCTTCATCACCGATCCGCTGGAGACCTTCAAGACCTACAAGGACTCCACCTACGCCATGATGGCCGAGGCCGCCACGCGCGGCCACGAGCTGTACTGGTGCCTGCAGCCGCAGCTGGCGCTGTCCGGGCGCACGGTCGAGACCGTGGCCACGCGCCTGCACCTCACCGGCGAGGATGGCGCCTGGTACCGCGAAGGCAACAGCGCGCTCGAGCCGCTGTCGGCCTTCGACGCGGTGCTGATGCGCAAGGACCCGCCCTTCGACATGGAATACGTGACCAGCACCTGGCTGCTGGAGTTGGCCGAGGCGCAGGGCGCGCGCGTATTCAACAAGCCGCGGGCGATCCGCGACCATTCCGAGAAGCTGGCGATTGCGCAGTACCCGGAATTCATCACGCCGACGCTGGTCACGCGCGACCTGGCACGTATCCGCGATTTCCACGCCGAGCATCGCGACATCATCGTCAAGCCGCTCGACGGCATGGGCGGCATGGGCGTGTTCCGGGTCGGCGCCGACGGCATGAACCTCGCCGCGATCGTCGAGACGCTGGGCCAGGACGGCGCCCGCTCGCTGATGGTGCAGCGCTATATCCCTGCGATCAAGGACGGCGACAAGCGCGTGCTACTGATCGGCGGCGTGCCGGTGCCGTATTCGCTGGCGCGCGTGCCGATGGCCGGCGAAGTGCGCGGCAACCTCGCCGCGGGCGGCACCGGCCGCGCCCAGGAGCTGAGCCGGCGCGACCGCGAGATTGCCGAGGCGCTGGCGCCGGGACTGTGGGAGCAGGGTCTGCTGCTGGTCGGCCTGGACGTCATCGGCGACTACCTGACCGAGGTCAATGTGACGAGCCCGACCTGTTTCCAGGAGATCACCCAGCAGACCGGCTTCCATGTCGCGGCGATGTTCATCGACGCGCTCGAGCACGCCGTCGACGCTGCCGGCAGCTAGCGCCAGCGGTCCGGGCGGGCAGCGGGAGCGCCGGGGGGCGCCTGCTACAATCGGGGCAATCCAACGGATTCACCATCATGGCAGGCATCCTGATCATCGCGCACACCCCGCTGGCGTCAGCCCTGCGCGATTGCGCCGCCCACGTCTACTGTGGCCAGCCCCAGCGGCTGGAAGCCATCGACGTCCTTCCCGATGCCGATCCCGCCGCCGTGCTGGCCGAGGCCAGGCGCCGCCTGGATGCCATCTGCGACGACAACGGCGCGCTGGTCCTGACCGACATCTTCGGCGCCACGCCCGCCAATATCGCCGCGCGCCTGGCCGAGCCTGGCCGCGTGCGCGTGCTGGCCGGCGTCAACCTTCCCATGCTGGTCCGTGCCATCTGCTACCGGGCCGAGAAGCTCGACCAGCTGGCCACCAAGGCGCTGGCCGGCGGCTCGCAGGGCGTGCTGCAGGTCGGCACCACCACCGTCCAGAATCAAACCGCCAATCATCCCGACAAATATGCTGCAGAGGGACACCACCATCATCAATAAACTCGGACTGCATGCACGCGCGTCCGCCAAGCTGACCCAGCTCGCCGGCAACTTCGTCAGCCAGGTCAAGATGTCCCGCAACGGACGCCAGGTCGATGCCAAGAGCATCATGGGCGTGATGATGCTGGCCGCCGGGATCGGCTCGACCATCACCATCGAAACCGAGGGTCCCGACGAGCAGGAGGCGATGGACGCGCTGCTGGCACTGATCGCCAACCGCTTTGGTGAAGGGGAGTGAGGCCGGCGGCCTTGACCCGAATTGATAAACGTTCCTGACGGAGCGGTACATGCCTTTCGCCTTGCACGGCATCCCGGTCTCGCGCGGCGTCGCCATCGGCCGCGCGCACCTGCTTGCGCCCGCGGCGCTGGACGTGTCGCACTACCTGGTCGATGAAGAGCAGCTCGACGCCGAGGTGGAACGGCTGCGCGCCGCGCGCGCCGCGGTGCGCGCCGAACTGGCCGCGCTCAAGCGCGACCTGCCGCGCGATGCGCCCGAGGAGATGGGCGCCTTCCTCGACGTGCATGCGATGATCCTCGACGACGAGGCGCTGGCGCGCGAGCCCGAGGCGCTGATCCGGGGCCGGCGCTACAACGCCGAGTGGGCCCTGACCACGCGCCTCGAAGAGCTGATGCGGCAGTTCGACGAGATCGAGGACGAATACCTGCGCGAGCGCAAGGCCGACATCCAGCAGGTGGTGGAGCGCATCCTGAAGGCGCTGGCCGGCGCGCCGGTGCTGGTGCCGGCGCCGGTGCCCGCGCTGGCCGCCGACGGCGAGCCCGCGCCCGGCGTGATCGTGGTGGCCCACGACATCGCGCCCGCCGACATGCTGCAGTTCCGCCACACCGTGTTCCACGGCTTCGTCACCGACCTGGGCGGGCGCACCTCGCATACCGCCATCGTGGCGCGCAGCCTCGACATCCCGGCGGCGGTCGGCGTGCAGAGCGCGAGCGAGCTGATCCGCCAGGATGACTGGATCATCATCGACGGCGACGCCGGCCTGGTGATCGTCGACCCCACCGCCATCATCCTCGAGGAGTACCGCCACCGGCAAAGCGAGCGCGTGCTGGAGAAGAAGCGCCTGCAGCGCCTGCGGCATACGCCGGCGGTGACGCTGGACGGGATCGAGATCGAGCTGCTCGCCAATATCGAGATGGCCGAGGATGCCGGCGCCGCGCTGGCCGCCGGCGCGGTCGGCGTCGGCCTGTTCCGCTCCGAGTTCCTGTTCATGAACCGGCGCGACGAGCTGCCGGGCGAGGAAGAGCAGTTCCAGGCGTACCGCGGCGCGGTCGATGCCATGCACGGGCTGCCGGTGACCATCCGCACCATCGATATCGGCGCCGACAAGCCGCTCGACGCCCGCGGCGACGGCCGCGCCGATGACTTCGAGACCGCGCTGAACCCGGCGCTGGGCCTGCGCGCGATCCGCTGGTCGCTGTCGGAGCCAGGCATGTTCCTGACCCAGCTGCGCGCGCTGCTGCGCGCCTCGGCTTTCGGCCCGGTGCGGCTGCTGGTGCCGATGCTGGCGCATGCCAGCGAGATCGACCAGACCCTGGCGCTGATCGCCAAGGCCAAGCGCCAGCTCGACGAGCGCGGCGAACCGTACGATCCCGGCATGAAGGTCGGGGCCATGATCGAAATCCCGGCGGCGGTTCTGCTGCTGCCGCTGTTCCTGCGCAAGATGGATTTCCTGTCCATCGGCACCAACGACCTGATCCAGTACACGCTGGCGATCGACCGCGCCGACAACGCCGTGGCGCACCTGTTCGACCCGCTGCATCCGGCGGTGCTGCAGCTGGTGGCGCGCACCATCCGCGAAGCCAACCGCGCCGGCGTGCCGGTGGCGGTGTGCGGCGAGATGGCGGGCGACCCGTCGATGACGCGGCTGCTGCTGGGCATGGGACTGCGCGAATTCTCCATGCACCCCGCGCAACTGCTGCGGGTCAAGCAGGAAATCCTGCACGCCAACTGCGAACGGCTGGAACCGCTGGTCGACCAGCTGCTGCAGGCCTACGACCCCGAGGAACAGGCCGCGGTCCTGCGGCAGATTGCACGACCCTGACGGCGTAAGGGTTTTCCGAGGCAAAAAGGCGGCTGGCGCGGCACTTCCCTAAGCAGGAAAGTGCCGCGCCAGCCGCCTTCTTTTTACCTCCAGTGACGTCTTCCCGACCTTGCTCGATGTGGCTTAATGGGAATTGTTATCATTATTGATCTCTGATATTCTGACGTTCATTCGCAGGGACATGCCGGTGTCCCGCGCCCCAACGGAGGGACTTGTGTACGTCTGCATCTGCAACCAGATCACCGATCGTGAGATTCACGGTGCCGCGCACCTGGGCGTCGAAACCCTCGACGAACTGGCTGAAACGCTAGGCGTCGGCACGTGCTGCGGCCGCTGCCGCGAGTGCGCGCAGCAGGTGTTGCAGGAAGGCGTGGCCGCGGTACGCAATGTTACGGTGGCGACCCTCGCCAGCATCCAGGTTGTGGAGATTTCTTCCTGTTCCGCTTCGGGCCCATGTACCATAATGGACACTCGGGACCCGGCAGTCGCGAACGACCAGCGCAAGGCGCTGGTGGCCTGAACGCGCCCATGAACTGAAAGTTCAGTTCACGGCGCGTTTTTGCGCATTCCTTTTTTTGACTGCACGGCGCCATTGGCGCCGTTTCGTATTTCTGCGCGGGCCCGATGCAACAGGAGCCGCCAATGAAAGGTGACAAGAAGGTCATCCAGCATCTGAACGCCCAGCTCAAGAACGAGCTGACCGCGATCAACCAGTATTTCCTGCACGCCCGCATGTATCGCCACTGGGGCCTGAAGAAGCTCGGCGACGTGGAGTACAAGGAATCGATCGGCGAGATGAAGCACGCCGACCGCCTGATCGACCGCATCCTGATGCTGGACGGCCTGCCCAACCTGCAGGACCTGCACAAGCTGCTGCTCGGCGAAGATACGCCCGAGATGCTCAAGTGCGACCTGAAGCTGGAACAGACCGCGCACACCACTGTCAAGGAAGGCATCGCCTATTGCGAATCGGTCGGCGATTACGTCAGCCGCGAAATTCTGGTCGATATCCTCACCGATACCGAGGAACATATCGAATACCTGGAAACGCAGCTGGACCTGATCGACAAGGTCGGGCTGCAGAATTACCTGCAGTCGCAGATGGAACCGGGCGAACAATAAGCCGCCGTCTTCGGCGCGGCCGCTCCGACGGGCGGCCGGCCCCAGCGCGCGGCGCCGATCGAGTGCCGCCTGGTTGCTCGCCTGCAGGCAGTAACCCTTCTCATTCCAATTCCTCTCTTCATCCAGGCGTTGCCGGCGGGGCCAAGGCTCCTGACCCGCCGGCGCGCCGCGCGGAGCCCACGCCCATGACCAGTCCCATCCGCCTGACGCAGTACAGCCACGGTGCCGGCTGCGGCTGCAAGATTTCCCCCAAGGTGCTCGACGTGATCCTGGCCGGCAGCGGCGCGCAGCACCTGGACCCGCGCCTGTGGGTCGGCAATGCCTCGCGCGATGACGCAGCGGTGTATGCGCTGGACGGCGCCGACGGGCAGCGCGGCGTGGTTTCCACCACCGACTTCTTCATGCCCATCGTCGACGATCCGTTCGACTTCGGCCGCATCGCCGCGACCAATGCGATCAGCGACATCTACGCCATGGGCGGCGACCCGCTGATGGCCATCGCCATCTTGGGCTGGCCGGTCAACGTGCTGCCGCCCGAGGTGGCGCGCGAAGTGGTGGCGGGCGGGCGACGCGCCTGCGACGACGCCGGCATTCCGCTGGCGGGCGGCCATTCGATCGACGCGCCCGAGCCCATCTTCGGCCTGGCGGTGACGGGGCTGGTCGAGCGCGCGCATATGAAGCGCAACGACACCGCCACGCCCGGCTGCCGGCTGTACCTGACCAAGCCGCTCGGCATCGGCGTGCTGACCACGGCCGAGAAAAAAGGGCTGCTGCGCGACGACAACCGCCATCTGGCGCGCGACTGGATGTGCGTGCTGAACCGGCCCGGCAGCGCCTTCGGGCGCTTGCCCGGCGTGCGCGCGATGACTGATGTCACCGGCTTCGGCCTGCTCGGCCACCTGGTCGAAATGGCCGACGGCAGCGGCCTGACTGCGCGCATCGACTATGCCGCGGTGCCGGTGCTGGATGACGTGGCCGACTACATCGGCCAGGGCTGCGTGCCGGGCGGCACCCAGCGCAACTTCGACAGCTACGGCCACCGCATCGCACCGCTTACCGAGGCGCAACGCGCGCTGCTGTGCGACCCCCAGACCAGCGGCGGCCTGCTGGTAGCGGTCGAGCCCGCCGGCGAAGCCGGCTTCCTGGCCGAATGCCAGCGCCAGGGGCTGGCGCTCGCCCCGATCGGCGAGATGGTGGCCCGCGCCGCGCTGGCCGTAGAGATCCGCTGATGCGCCCGCTGATGCGTCCAGATACCGCCGACTTCCGCAAGCTGTTCCTCAGTGGCGTCGCCATGCTGGACGTGCGCGCGCCGCTGGAGTTCGCGCGCGGGGCCTTTCCCGGCGCGGTCAACCTGCCGCTGATGGACGATGCCGAGCGCCACGAGGTCGGCCTGTGCTATGCGCAGAAGGGCCAGCAGGCGGCGATCGAACTCGGCCACCAGCTCGTGTCCGGCCAGCGCAAGGCGGCGCGCATCGCCGCCTGGGCGGAGTTTGCGCGCGCGCATCCGGATGGCTACCTGTATTGCTTCCGTGGCGGGCTGCGCTCGCAGCTGGTGCAGCAGTGGCTGCGCGACGCGGGCGTCGACTATCCGCGCGTGACCGGCGGCTACAAGGCCATGCGCGGCTTCCTGATCGAAACCATCGATACCGCGGCGACGACGCAGCCGTGGTTCGTGGTGGGCGGGCTGACCGGCAGCGGCAAGACCGACGTGCTGGCCGACGTGCCCGCGTCGATCGACCTGGAAGGCCATGCACGCCACCGCGGCTCCGCCTTCGGCCGCCGCGCGCTGCCGCAGCCGCCGCAGATCGACTTCGAAAACGCCCTGGCCATCGACGTGCTGCGTCATCTCGACGCCGGCTGGCGCACGCTGGTGGTGGAAGACGAAGGGCGCTTCATCGGCAGCCGCGACGTGCCGCAGGCGCTGTCGCAGCGCATGCAGGCCAGTCCGCTGGTCTGGCTGGAAGCGCCGTTCGACACCCGCGTCGAACGCGTGCTGCGCGACTACGTGCAGGGGCTGGCGGCGGAATTCATCGACACGAAGGGCAGCGCCGAAGGCTTCGATGCCTACGCCACGCGCCTGCGCGATGCGATGGCCGCGATCGCGCCGCGGCTGGGCGGCGCGCGCTACGGCAAGCTGTCGGCGCTGCTGGACCAGGCGCTGGCACGCCAGGCCGAATCCGGCGAGGTAGCGCTGCACCGCGGCTGGATCGAAGTGCTGCTGCGCGACTACTACGACCCCATGTATGACTTCCAGCGCGCCCAGCGCGAGGCGCGCATCGTCTTCCGCGGCGACCGCGATGCCGTGACGGACTGGTTGCTGGCGCACACGGCGCGGCAAGGGGAATAGGGAGATCCGGGGCTGCAAGCGAGTGCGGCTGGCCGGCAAGACCGGCACCGCCACTCATCGGGGTGTGGATCAGCCCGCCGGGCTCAGTGCCCGCCGCACACCGGGCAATCCGGCGTGCGCGCCAGCCGCATGGTGGTCCATTCCATCGACAGCGCATTGACCATCAGCAGCCGGCCGGCGAGGCTGTCGCCCACATTGGCAAGCAGCTTGAGGGCCTCGGCTGCCTGCACGGTGCCGACCATGCCGACCAGTGGCGCGAACACGCCCATGGTGGCGCAGGCGACTTCCGGCGCGGGTTCGGCCGGCGGGAACAGGCAGGCGTAGCAGGGCGCGTCGGGCTGGCGGCGGTCGAATACGCTGATCTGGCCGTCGAAGCGCAGCGCGGCGCCGGAGACCAGCGGCACCTTGTGGCGCACGCAGGCGCGGTTGACGGCCTGGCGCGTGGCGAAGTTGTCGCAGCAGTCCAGCACCACGCTGGCCGACGCCACCAGCTGGTCCAGTTCGGCATCGCCCACGCGCGCCGGCACCGTGACGATGTCCAGGCCGGGGTTGATGCGCAGCATGCCTTCGCGGGCGGAGTCGACCTTGGGCCGGCCCACGTTGGCGGTGGTGTGGATGATCTGACGCTGAAGGTTGGTCAGGTCGACCTCGTCGTTGTCGACCACGGTGATGCGGCCGACGCCGGCCGAGGCCAGGAAGGGCAGGGCGGCGGCGCCGAGGCCGCCGGCACCGATCACCACCGCGTGGCCGGCCAGCAGGCGCCGCTGGCCTTCGATGCCCAGCTCGTCGAGCAGGATGTGGCGCGAATAGCGCAGTAGTTGTTCGTCGTCGAGGCCGTCGGACGGGTCGTCCTGCGGGCCTGCGTGAATCGCGTCGCTCATGCCGGCAGCCTCAGTGAAAGGCGTCTCGAGTTTACGGTGCCTTGCCGGTCGGCGTGCCCAGCGGCTCGCCGATCGGCGCGCTGGCCGGCGGCTGCTTGCCGGGGACCGGCGCCGCCGGTTTGGCGGCCGGTGCGCTGGCGCCCCTGGCGCCGCTCTTGCCCGTGGGCTTGGCGGCCTTGCCGTTGTCGGCCGGCGGGTTGGTCTCGAGCTTGGACTTGGAGCGCTTGACCGGCTGGCCGTTAAGCTGGGCGATGGCCTGCTGCAGCATGAAATCGTCGGCGGAGCCGAATTCCACCGGCTTCTTGCGGCGCTCCTTCTCGCGCTCTTCCGGCGACTTCTTCGCGTTCTCTTCTTCCAGGCGGCGCAATTCCTCGACGCGGCGCTGCTCGCGCTCGGTCATTTCCGGTTCTTCCGATTCCTGCTTGTTGTGCAGGTGGCGCTCGGTATCGATTTCGCGCGTGATCAGCGCGTCGTCCGGATCGCCTTCGGGGTTCTGGTCGACCGGGATATCCGGGCGGATGCCCTTGGCCTGGATCGACTTGCCGCTCGGCGTGTAGTAGTACGCGATGGTCAGCTTGATGCCGGTGTCGTTGGTGAGCGGGCGCACGGTCTGCACCGAGCCCTTGCCGAAGGTGGTCTTGCCCATGATCTGCGCGCGGTGGTGGTCCTGCAGCGCGCCGGCCACGATCTCCGACGCCGAGGCGGAGTAGGCGTTGGTCAGCACCACCATCGGGATCTTCTTGTACAGCGCGGGCAGTTCCTTGAGCGGATCATCTTCCAGCGACGACAGGCGGTAGTTGTTGTACGTAGCCTTGTACACGCGCTTGGCGTCGGGCACCTGGCCGTTGGTCGACACCACCGTGGCGTCTTCCGGCAGGAACGCCGCGGCCACGCCGACCGCGCCCTGCAGCACGCCGCCGCCGTTGTTGCGCAGGTCCAGCACCAGGCCCTTCATGTTGGGGTTCTTCTGCGCCAGCTCGGTCAGCTTGCGGGACAGGTCGGAGATGGTGCGTTCCTGGAAGCTGGTCAGGCGGATCCAGCCGATATTGTTGTCCAGCATCTTGGCCTTGACCGACTGCACGCGGATCTCGGCGCGCGTGATCGAGACCGGGAAGGTGCGTTCCTCGCTCTTGCGGTAGATCGTCAGCGTGACCTTGGTGCCGGGCTCGCCGCGCATGCGCTTGACCGCCTGCTCGAGCGGCAGGCCGCGCACGGGCTTGTCGTCGATACGGGTGATCAGGTCGCCGGGCTGGATGCCGGCGCGGAAGGCGGGCGTGTCCTCGATCGGGTTGATCACCTTGACCAGGCCCTCTTCCTGGGAGATCTCGATGCCCAGGCCGGCAAAGCGCCCGCGCGTGCCTTCCTGCAGTTCCTTGAAGTCCTTTTCGTCGAGGTAGGACGAATGCGGGTCGAGGCTGGCGACCATGCCCTTGATGGCTTCGGTCAGCAGCTTCTTGTCATCGACCGGCTCCACGTACTCGCGCTTGATCTGCCCGAAGATATCGGCCATCAGCCGCAACTGGTCCAGCGGCAGGGGCCCCGATGAATTCTGCGCGGTCGCCGAAATCTGCAGCGTGGCGAGCACGCCGGCGACGAGGCCGACAGAAACTAGGCTGATGTTCTTGAGCGTCTTGCGCATGAGGGCTGCCTGAACTTGTACGCGAAGTACGGGTGTACGGTATGGGGATTATGCCGGCTGCGGCCGCCCGGCGCCGGGCGGTTTGTCCGACAGTATAAGTGCGAGTGGAGAAATGGACCTGTCCCGTCCCGGCTCAGGGTGGGCGGCCGCACATCCGTGCGCGACCGCCCGGGCGGATGTCAGCGCGCCTTGCCCTGGCTGGCCACGGCCGCGAGCGACGCGGCGATGGCTTCCTGGTCACCCAGGTAATAATGGCGCAGGGGGCGCAGGTCGGCGTCCAGCTCGTAGACGAGGGGGGTGCCGTTGGGAATATTGAGGCCGACGATGTCGTCATCCGAAATCTGGTCCAGGTATTTCACCAGCGCGCGGATGCTGTTGCCATGGGCGGCAATGACCACGCGCTTGCCGGATTGGATGTCGGGGGCGATGGATTCGTTCCACAACGGCATCACGCGGGCCACGGTGTCCTTCAGGCACTCGGTCAGCGGGATTTCGTTGCGCGGCACATTGGCGTAGCGCGGATCGTCGTACGAGGCGCGGGGATCGGTCGGCTCCAGCGCGGGCGGCGGCGTGTCATAGCTGCGCCGCCATACCAGCACTTGCTCGTCGCCGAACTTGGCGGCGGTCTCGGCCTTGTTCAGGCCGGCCAGGGCGCCGTAGTGGCGCTCGTTCAGGCGCCATTCGTTGCGCACCGGAATCCACATCAGGTCCATTTCATCCTGCACGTGCCACAGGGTGCGGATGGCGCGCTTGAGCACCGAGGTGTAGGCCACGTCGAAACCCATGCCGGCTTCCTTGAGCAGCTTGCCGGCCTGGCGTGCCTGGTCGGCGCCGGTCTCGGTCAGGTCGACGTCGACCCAGCCGGTAAAGCGGTTTTCGAGATTCCACGTGGATTCGCCGTGGCGGATGAGGACGAGCTTGTACATGCTGCTGCTTCCAGAGAGTAGGTAACCTGCATGCGTCCGCGCCGTCACCTGGAGGGCCGTCAAAAGAGGCCATGACGGGATCCGGCAAGCATCCCATGTCTCGGACAGGCGACAATGGCGGATGGCCATGCAACGGCAGGGCCTGGACGCCAAACCGCGTATTTTATAATGCCGCCGACCCAACCTACCGGAATGCCAACGTGAATTTCTTCGCCGACTATAACAACCTCGCCCTGATCGCCCTCGCCGTGGTGTCTGGCGGCCTGCTGGCCTGGCCCGCGATCTCGCGCAGCGCGGGCGGCAAGTCGGTCAATACGGCCACCGCGACCCAGATGATCAACAAGCGCGGCGCGGTCGTGGTCGACATCCGCGAGCCCGCCGAGTACGCCAAGGGGCACCTGCCGCAGGCCAAGAGCGCGCCGCTGGCCGACCTGGCCTCGCGCGCGGCCGGGCTTGCAAAGGACAAGGCCGCCCCCATCATCGTGGTATGCCAGACCGGCCAGCGCTCGGGCAAGGCCCAGGCAGCGCTGAAGGAAGCCGGTTACAGTGAGATCTACGCGCTCGAGGGCGGCATTGCCGCCTGGCAGCAGGCGGGCCTGCCGCTGGTGAAGTAAGCGCGGCAACCGTCGTAACCGTCACGGCGTGTCCCGGCCAGGCCAGGGCGCGCCCATTGCATTCAAGGAGAACCCACATGGCCCGCGTCGTCATGTACAGCACCGTGGTGTGCCCGTATTGCGTCATGGCTGAACGCCTGCTCAAGTCCCGCGGCGTGGAAACGATCGAGAAAATCCTGATCGACCGCGAACCGGGCAAGCGTGAAGAGATGATGACCCGCACCGGCCGCCGCACCGTGCCGCAGATCTACATCGACGACACCCACGTGGGCGGCTTCGACGACCTCTCGGCGCTCGACCGCCAGGGCGGCCTGGTGCCGCTGCTGGCCGCCTGAGCCGGCTCATTGGGACGCCCCTGCGCAGAATCGTCTGATTTCGCGCAGGCTGGCCCCGGCATCCCCTCCGGCGCGGGTGAATTCGCCACTCGCGTCATGTACCATATGCGTTTTCCAACCGGGAACCGGCCGGCCCTGCACCATGCAGGCGCTGCCGCCATACCCGACACGCATCCAGCCCATCCTCCCGGAAGCCTTTCATGAGCGACCAGCAAAACACCCAGCAGGACGATCAACCTTTCTTCAACATCCAGCGCGTCTACCTGAAGGACATGTCGCTGGAGCAGCCCAACTCGCCGGCGATCTTCCTGGAATCGGAAGCCCCGTCGGTCGAAGTGCAGGTCAACGTCGGCGCTTCGCAGCTGCAGGAAGGCATCTTCGAAGTGGTGGTGACCGGTACCGTGACGACCAAGGTGCAGGACAAGGTGGCGTTCCTGGTTGAGGCGCACCAGGCCGGTATCTTCGATATCCGCAACGTGCCGGTCGAGCAGCTGGACCCGCTGCTGGGCATCGCCTGCCCTACCATCCTGTACCCGTACCTGCGCGGCAATATCGCCGACGTGATCACGCGCGCCGGCTTCCAGGCCATCCACCTGTCGGAAATCAACTTCCAGGCGCTGTACGAGCAACGCCTGCAGGCCGCCATGGAAGAGGCGCAAGGTGGTGCCGAAGGCGGCAACAGCGGCATCGTCATGCCCGACGGCAGCCAGGCTCGCCACTGATCACGGCGTCCTGCGCCATCCACTGAAACGGGGCTGCGGCCCCGTTTTGCCTTTGGGCTACCATCGTTGGCGCAAGCGGCCAAAGCGCTTGCGCCAACTACTGTTCGAGCTGCCATGAAACTGACCTTCCTGGGTGCCGGGGCGTGGGGCACCGCCCTCGCCAGCCATGCCGCGGCCACCAATGACGTGGTGTTGTGGGGACGCGACCCGGCGCAGCTCGCGGCGCTCGCGGCCACGCGTGAGAACGCTGCCTACCTGCCCGGCGTGACACTGTCCGAACGGCTGGCGGTGCAGGCGGATTTCGAGCAGGCGGTGGCGCACGCCGCCGACGATGCGGACGGCATCGTGGTGGTGGCGACGCCGGTGGCGGGCCTGCGCGAGATGACGCGCCGGCTGGCCGCGCGCAGCGCGAAGCCGGTGTCGATGCTGTGGCTGTGCAAGGGCTTCGAGGCCGGCACCCACCTGCTGCCGCACCAGATGGTGCGGGCCGAGCTTGACGCCGCCGGGCGCACCGAGGGCTTTGCCTATGGCGTGCTGACCGGCCCCAGCTTTGCCCGCGAGGTGGCGCTGGGGCTGCCGTGCGCGCTGACCGTGGCCGGCACCGAGCCCTCGCTGGCTGATCGCGCGCAAGCTGCCTTCCACCATCACGCCATGCGCATCTATGGCAGCGACGACCTGACCGGCGTGGAAGTCGGCGGGGCGGTCAAGAACGTGTTGGCGATCGCCACGGGCGCCAGCGACGGGCTGGGCCTGGGGCTGAACGCGCGCGCCGCGCTGGTGACGCGCGGGCTGGCCGAGATGACGCGGCTGGGCCTGGCGCTGGGCGGCCGGGTCGAGACCTTCATGGGCCTCGCTGGCGTCGGCGACCTGATCCTGACGGCCACCGGCGACCTGTCGCGCAACCGCAAGGTCGGCCAGCAGCTGGCGGCAGGGCAGAGCCTGGAGCAGATCCTGGCCGGCCTGGGGCACGTTGCCGAAGGCGTGCGCTGTGCCCAGGCCGTGGCCGAGCTGGCTGCCACGCACGGCATCGAGATGCCGATCGCGCGCGCCGTCTGCGCGGTGCTGTTCGATGGGCTCAGCGCCGCCGACGCGGTGGCGCAGTTGCTGCAGCGCGACGCGCGCGACGAATGACCAACCGCGTCTTTCCCTTGTTCCTGAGCCTTCGCCTCGCATGTCCACACGACGCCAAGCGCTGATCGCGCTCGCTGCCGCCTGCGCTTGCGGGGCTTCCGGCAGCGCTTTCGCCCAACCGTGGCCGGCGCGGCCGATCCGCATGGTGGTGCCGTTCCCGCCGGGCTCGTCGCCCGACCTGATCGCGCGCATCCTGACCGAAAAGCTGGCCGCCGCGCTGGGCCAGTCGGTGGTGGTGGAAAACCGCCCGGGCGCCGGCGGCAACATCGGCACGGGCATGGTGGCGCGCGCCGCGCCGGACGGCTACACGCTGCTGTTCACCATCAACGGCCCGCTCGTGACCGCGCCCACGCTGTCGCGCAACCTCAACTACGACCCGTTCCGCCAGCTGGCGCCGGTCACGCTGGTGGCGACCTCGCCCAACGTGCTGGTGGTGGATGCGCGGCTGCCGGTCCACAACCTGCGCGAGTTCGTCGCGCTGGCGCGGTCCCGGGCGGGTGAGCTGAACTATGGCTCGCCCGGCAACGGCAGCGCCTCGCACCTGGCGATGGAGCAGCTGAAGGCGATGGCGGGCGTCGAGCTGCAGCACGTGCCGTATCCCGGCTTTCCGCAGGTCACCACGGCGATGGTCGGCGGTCAGGTGCAGGCGGCCTTCATGGTGCCCGCGATCGCGATGCCGCAGGTCAATGCCGGCAAGCTGCGCGTGCTGGCTGTGACCACCACGGGGCGCACCGCGGTGCTGCCGTCGGTGCCCACGGTGGCAGAGTCCGGCTATCCCGGCTTCGAGGCGATTTCGTGGCAGGCCGTGCTGGCGCCAGCGGGCACGCCGCAGGCGGTGATCGACCGGCTCTATCGCGAACTGGTGGCGATCATCGGTAGCGCCGACGTGCGCGACAAGATGCGCGCGCAGTATTTCGTGCCGGCCGGCACCGCGCCGGCATCGCTGCGGCAGACCATGGCGAGCGAGAAGGCGCGTTGGGACAAGGTGATCCGCGCCGCCGGCGTGCAGCCTGAGTAAGCCGCCGCGGCAGCTTCAGCTGCCGCCCGCGAAGCCGTTCTGCCGCCAGGCCTCGAACACCACCACGGCGACCGTGTTGGACAGGTTCAGGCTGCGGTTGTCCGGCCGCATCGGCAGCCGGATGCGCTGCGCGGGCGGGAACCACTCGCGGCGCTCGGGCGACAGTCCGCGCGTCTCGGAGCCGAACACGAACCAGTCGCCCGGCCGGAACGCCACTTGTCCGAATGGTGTGGACCCGCGCGTGGTCAGGGCGAACATGCGCGACGGATCCGGTTGTTCGCTGGCCATCAGCGCATCCCAGCTGTCGTGCACGCGCATGGTGGCGTACTCGTGGTAATCCAGCCCCGCGCGGCGCATGCGCGCGTCTTCCAGCGGAAATCCCAGCGGTTTGACCAGATGCAGCTGCGCGCCGGTGTTGGCACACAGGCGGATCACATTGCCGGTATTGGGCGGGATTTCCGGTTCGACCAGGACGACATTGAACATGATGCGGGGCGATGGCGGGCGCTCGCGCGCCCTTCGTCAGAACGGTGCGCAGCTTACCGCGCGCCTGTGCCCCTGTCATCCCGCCCGCTAAGGCGTGCGCAGCGCGACGATCACGCTGACCCGGGCTGCGCCCTGTGCCTTGAGCACGGCGGCGGCCTCGTGCAGGGTTGCGCCGGAAGTCATGACATCGTCCACCAGCGCCACGTGCAGGCCGTCCAGGCGCGTGGCGCGAGTGGGGGCAAAGGCGCCGCGCAGGTTGACCTGGCGCGCGGCCAGGTCCAGCGCGCGCTGGCTGCCGGTGTCGCGCTGGCGTTGCAGCAGCACCGGGTCGGCGCGCAGGCCCAGGTGGCGTGCCAGCGGCCGCGCGATTTCCCACGCCTGGTTGAAGCCGCGCGCGGCCAGCCGTTGCGGCGACAGCGGCACGGGGACGATCAGCTCCGGCGCGGCATGCCGGGCCGCGGCCCAGGCCGTGGGCAGGCCCTCGGCCAGCCTGTGGGCGAGCCACGCCGCCAGCGGCAGGGCGTGGCCGAACTTGAGCGCCAGCACCAGCTGGTCCTGCGGCGAGGCGTAGTCGCCCAGCGCATGGGCGTGGTCGAAGGCGCGCGGCGAGGCGCCGCAGGCAGGGCAGTGGAAATGCCGCCCCAGCGCCAGCGCGCACACCTGGCAGCGCCGCACCGGGCGCAGCAGGTCGGCGGCGCAGGGCGCGCACACCACCTGCCGCTGCACCGCTCCGCACAGCGCGCAGGCGCTGGGCAACAACTGTTCGCACGCACTGGACCAGGCGCGGCCGGCAGCGCCGGCAGCTTGCGCGGCGCGCGCGTATACTTGCCGTCCGGTCGCGGCCCATCGGGCGCGGCGGCCTTGTTCGTCCGGCGCCTTGGGCAGTGCCTGCCCGCGCGCCGGTTCCTGTTTTCCTTGCTGCCCTGTCTGCCCGTGTCCTTGCATGCCGCCGATTCTCCCGATGCCTTCCTGCCGCCCGCGCGCCTGACCCGGCTCGCCTTCGACCGGCGCAGCCGCGGCTTCGGCCAGCTCGATTTCCTGCTAGGTGAGATCGGGCGCCGCATGCAGGAGCGCATGGAGGTGATCCGCCTGGCGCCGCAGCGTGCGCTCGATATCGGCTGCGGCCACGGCCAAGGCCTGGCCGGCCTGCGCGCGCGCTTTCCGGATGCGCAGATCGCCGGCCTGGACATCTCCGGCGCGATGCTGGCCGAGGCCGGCCAGCGCGATCCGCAGCGCCGGCCCGGCTGGATCGGCCGCATGCTGGGCAAGCGGCCGCTGTTCGACCTGGTCCAGGGCGATCTTGCCACACTGCCTTTTGCGCCCGCGAGCTTCGACCTGCTGTGGTCCAACCTGGCCCTGCACTGGCATCCGGAGCCGCACCGCGTGTTCCCGGAATGGCACCGGGTGGCGCGCGACGAAGGGCTGGTGCTGTTCTCGCTGTTCGGCCCGGACACGCTGAAGGAGCTGCGCGCGGCCTTCGCCGAGGTCGACGACGCGCCCCATACGTTGCGCTTTGTCGACATGCACGACATCGGCGACATGCTGGTGCACAGCGGCTGGTCGACCCCGGTGATGGACATGGAGACCCTGACCGTGACCTACGAATCGCCGGCCGCGCTGGTGCGCGAGGTGCAGGCCTTCGGCGGCCTGCGCGCGCCGGCCGGGGCGCCGCCGCAGGGCCTGCGCGGCCGCCGCTGGTACCAAGCGCTGATGCAGGCGCTGGAGCGGCGCCGCAACAGCGACGGCGTGATCCCGCTGAGCTTCGAGATCGTCTACGGCCATGCCTGGAAGCTGGTCCCGCGCGGCGCCCAGGCGCGCGACGGCGAAGGCCGCGCGGTGGTGCCGCTGGACCAGATCGGCCGTGCAAAACCGCGTCGCGCAGGTTAAAACTGAGTTAACTTGCGTCGGCTCGCGATTGCCGCAAACATAGAGCCGGCGCGGCGGGCAGGGCGATGGCAGCATTTCGGCCCATGCACAGAATCTGGCGGCGCGCAAGCCTGGCGGTCAAGGCGCGCCCTTGTCCGTGTATGGGAAGCGCCCTATAATGCGCCAGTTTGTCGCAGTGGTCCCCTGGCACAAGAACGTCCTGGTTTGCACGCACTGTGCGGTCCGGACGCCATCGTCCCGGGTGTGCATCCGATGCAGAGTGGTTGGCGATGCAAGACTTGGGTATCGCATTCCAGACGGCAGGTGGTGACTCCGGCGGAAATCTCGACGGACCTTCCTCCTCGCCCCACGACTGGCTGATGAAGCGGAACTGCTCGCTGAGTCCACGCCAGGTCGGCTGGTTTTACCTCTCGATCCTCACGGTTTCGCTTGCCATCGCGTTGTTTTTCGCCTGGCAAGGGTCGTGGCTCGTGCTGCCCTTTGCCAGCATCGAGCTGATCGGGCTGGGCATCGCCCTGCTTGTGTATGCGCGCCATGCGACGGACTATGAGCGCGTCAGCATCACCGACGGCACGCTGGTCGTGGAGACAGCCAGCGCCGGACGGGTGACGCGCCAGGAATTCAATCCGTGCTGGGTGCGGATCGAACTGGGTGAATCGTTCCGCGCGCTGGTGACGCTGCGCTCGGGCAGGCGTGCGGTACAGGTGGGGTGTTACGTGGACCCGTACCGGCGACGCAAGTTCGCGCAGGAGCTCGCAGCGGCCTTGCGCCGCCTCTGAGAGGCGGCGGAAGCGGCGGCGGGGACAGATTTGAATCTGTAAATTGGGTAGATAACAAATGAAAATGTGGAAGAAGGCATCCGCAGTTTGTCTGGCCGGCGCGTCCCTGCTTGCCAGCCAGGCGGCATCCGCGGTCAGCGACATGCCGGGCGGCCCCGCCGTGCGCCAGCTCAACCTGACCGAGCCGGTTACCAAGATCGCCGAACAGATTCACTGGCTGAACTGGATGATGCTGATCATCTGCACGGTGATCTTCATCGCGGTGTTCAGCGTGATGTTCTATTCCATCTTCACGCACCGCAAGGCCAAGGGGGCCAAGCCCGCCTCCTTCCACGAGAGCATCACCGTCGAGGTGGTGTGGACCATCGTCCCGTTCCTGATCGTGATCGCGATGGCCCTGCCGGCCACCAAGACCGTGGTCGCGATGAAGGACACCACCAACTCCGACGTCACCATCAAGGCCACCGGCTACCAGTGGAAGTGGGGCTATGACTACCTGAAGGGCGAAGGCGAGGGCATCTCGTTCGTGTCGACCCTGACCACCCCGCGCGAGCAGATCAACAACGAGCAGGCCAAGTCGAACACCTACCTGATGGAGGTGGACAACGAGCTGGTGGTGCCGGTCAACAAGAAGATCCGCATCGTCACCACCGCCAACGACGTGATCCACGCCTGGATGATCCCGGCCTTCGGCGTCAAGCAGGACGCGATCCCGGGCTTCGTGCGCGACACCTGGTTCAAGGCCGAGAAGATCGGCGTGTACCGCGGCCAGTGCGCCGAGCTGTGCGGCAAGGAACACGCCTTCATGCCGATCGTGGTGCGGGTGGTTTCCGACGCCGACTACACCAAGTGGGTCGACGGCAAGAAGAAGGAGCTGGCGGCCAAGGCCGACGATCCCAACAAGACCTGGACCCTGGACGAAGCCAAGGTGCGCGGCGAGAAGATCTACGCGGCCAACTGCGCGGTCTGCCACCAGCCCAACGGCAAGGGCGGCGGCGCGTTCCCGGCGCTGGACGGCTCCAAGATCGTGAACGGCCCCAAGGCCGGCCAGATGCACATGCTGCTGGAAGGCAAGGGCGGCATGCCGTCGTGGAAACAGCTGTCGGACACCGAGCTGGCCACGGTCATGACCTATACGCGCAACGCCTGGGGCAACAAGACGGGTGAAGTGATCCAGCCGAGCGAATTCGTTGGCGCCCGCGCGGGCAAGTTCCCCGAAGGCGGCGGCGCGGCCGGCGGCGAAGCGCCGAAGGCCGAGGCCAAGCCGGCCGCTCAGGCTGACAAGCAGGCCAGTCTCGCGGGCAACCGCGTCGCCGGCTGACCCGCTGAAGACAGAACAGGATTAGAGGAGCATTTGCGATGAGTACTGCTACCCCGGACGCACTCGCCCATCCGCACGATCACGCGCATGACGACCACGCGCACGATCACCCGCATGGCTGGCGCCGCTGGCTGTTCGCCACCAACCACAAGGACATCGGTACGCTGTACCTGTTGTTCTCGTTCATCATGCTGCTGTCGGGCGGCGTGCTGGCACTGCTGATCCGCCTGGAGCTGTTCGAGCCGGGCCTGCAGTTCTTCCGCCCCGAGCTGTTCAACCAGTTCACCACCATGCACGGCCTGGTGATGGTGTTCGGCGCGATCATGCCGGCCTTCGTCGGCTTCGCCAACTGGATGATCCCGCTGCAGATCGGCGCCTCCGACATGGCGTTCGCGCGCATGAACAACTTCAGCTTCTGGCTGATGCCGCCGGCCGCGCTGCTGCTGGCCGGCTCGTTCTTCGCCCCGGGCGGCGCCACCGCTGCCGGCTGGACCCTGTACGCGCCGCTGTCGGTGCAGATGGGCCCGGGCATGGACATGGCCATCTTCGCCATGCACATCATGGGCGCGTCGTCGATCATGGGCTCGATCAACATCATCGTGACCATCCTCAACATGCGCGCTCCCGGCATGACGCTGATGAAGATGCCGATGTTCTGCTGGACCTGGCTGATCACCGCCTACCTGCTGATCGCCGTGATGCCGGTGCTGGCCGGCGCCATCACCATGGTGCTGACCGACCGCCACTTCGGCACCAGCTTCTTCTCGGCCGCCGGCGGCGGCGACCCGGTGATGTACCAGCATATCTTCTGGTTCTTCGGTCACCCCGAGGTCTACATCATGATTCTGCCGGCGTTCGGGATCATCTCGCACGTGGTGCCGGCGTTCGCGCGCAAGCGCCTGTTCGGCTATAGCTCGATGGTGTACGCCACCGCCTCGATCGCCATCCTGTCGTTCATCGTGTGGGCCCACCACATGTTCACGACCGGCATGCCGGTGACCGGCCAGCTGTTCTTCATGTACGCGACCATGCTGATCGCGGTGCCGACCGCGGTGAAGATCTTCAACTGGATCGCCACCATGTGGCGCGGCTCGATGACCTTCGAGACCCCGATGCTGTTCGCGATCGGCTTTATCTTCGTGTTCACCATCGGCGGCTTCACCGGCCTGATGCCGGCCGTGGCCCCGATCGACATCCAGCTGCAGGACACCTACTTCATCGTGGCCCACTTCCACTATGTGCTGGTGGCCGGCTCGCTGTTCGCGCTGTTCGCAGGCTTCTACTACTGGGGTCCGAAGTGGAGCGGGTTCATGTACAACGAGGCGCGCGGCCAGATCCACTTCTGGGGTTCGCTGATCTTCTTCAACGTGACCTTCTTCCCGATGCACTTCCTGGGTCTGGCCGGCATGCCGCGCCGCTATGCCGACTACCCGACCCAGTTCGCCGACTTCAACGCGATCGCGTCGATCGGTGCGCTCGGCTTCGGCCTGATGCAAGTGTATTTCTTCTTCTTCGTGGTGCTGCCGTCGTACCGCGGCGGCCAGCAGGCCTCGGACAAGCCCTGGGATGGCGCCGAGGGCCTGGAGTGGACCGTGCCGTCGCCGGCACCGTTCCACACCTTTGAAGTTCCCCCGCAGGTCCGCTAAGGCGGTACCCGCGTAACCAGGCCGCGGAGGGGCGGCAGCGTTCGTCCCTCCGCGCCGGCAGGTATCAAGACCGTTATGCAGTCTCCAGACAAAAGCCCGTCACGCCCGGACCACAAGGCCGCCAACCGGCGCCTTGGCCTGATCCTGTTGTCGATCGTGGTGGTTTTCTTTCTGGGGTTCTTCGCCAAGATGAAGTTCCTTGGCTGAGGCGGCAGGGTAGCGAGATGAGCATCGAGCAGCAGTCGCGCAGGGAAGCGAACAAGGAAGCGGACAAGCGGTTCAACCGCGGCATGATGCTGCGGCTGGTGGTGATCGTTGCCGTGATGTTCGGCTTTGGCTACGCGCTGGTGCCGCTGTACAAGAAGATCTGCGAAATCACCGGCATCAACGTGATCACCACGCGCGAGCTGCATGGCGCGGTCAAGAACACGCAGATCGACAAGAGCCGCACCATCACGGTGGAGTTCGACTCCAACGCGCGCGGGCCCTTCGCCTTCCGGCCGGTGAAGAACAGCATGGAAGTGCATCCCGGGGAGATGGCGACGATCGTCTACGAGGTGGCCAACGGGCAGCCGCGCGATATCTCGGCACAGGCCATCCCGAGCTACGCGCCCAAGCAGGCGACCCAGTATTTCATGAAGCTGGAGTGCTTCTGCTTCAAGCAGCAGACGCTCAAGGCGAACGAGGCGCGCGAGATGCCGGTGGTGTTCGTGATCGATCCCGCGCTGCCCAAGGATGTGAAGAGCATTACGCTGTCGTACACCTTCTTCGAGGTGGGCACGCCGGTGGCGCAGGCGCCCGAAGGCCAGCTGGCGCCGCAGCCCGCGCCGGCCGGCAAGGGCAGCTGAAGCGAGCGGCCGGGGCCGGTCAAGCGGAGGACGGGCGATGGATGAGATGAAGGACGCGGTCAAGCGCAAGCTGTCGTTTGCGCAGACCATGCGCGCGGTGCTGTGGTCGTTCATCGGCCTGCGCAAGGGCGCGGAACACGAACGCGACATGGCCCGGCTGAACCCGGTGCATGTGGTGATCGCCGGGCTGATCGCGGCGGCGGTGTTCATCGCGATCCTGGTGGTGATCGTGCGCATGGTGGTGAGCCAGGCGGCGGCGTAGCAGGGCAGGAAGGGTAGACAACAAAAGCAGTCGCAGAACAAAGCAACCGCGGCGGCGGGGCCGGTCCAGAGGAGGCGGGCGGCCTGCAGTGCCAAGGCGGGGACAACGAATACCGAATCAAAGACTCTGAGCTGGAGATAAAAGAATGAGTGCGAATCGCGCAAACGCTCCGTACTACTTCGTACCGGGCCCGTCGCGCCACCCCATCACCGCAAGCTTCGGCCTGCTGATGACGGGCGCCGGCGCCGCCGGTTGGGTAAACGGGCAGCCCTGGGCGCCGTACCTGTGCGGCTTCGGCCTGCTGTGGTTCCTGTTCGTGCTCAAGAGCTGGTTTGGCGACGCCATCAGCGAGTCCGAAGGCGGCATGTACGGCAAGAACATCGACCTGTCGTTCCGCTGGTCGATGGGCTGGTTCATCTTCTCCGAGGTGATGTTTTTCGCCGCGTTCTTCGGCGCGCTGTTCTATGCCCGGTCCATCGCCATGCCGTGGCTGGGCGACCTGAACAACAAGATCCTGTGGCCCGACTTCGCCGCGGTATGGCCCAACACCGGCCCGGCCGGCGTGGTGGAAAACTTCCAGACCATGGGCCCGTGGCCGATCCCGACCATCAACACCGCGCTGCTGCTGATGTCCGGCTTGACGCTGACCTGGGCGCACCACGCGCTGCTGGCCGGCAAGCGCAGCCAGCTGATCCAGGGCCTGGCGCTGACCATCCTGCTGGGCGCGATCTTCATGGGCTTCCAGGTGTACGAGTACATGCACGCTTACTCGGACCTGAACCTGAAGCTGAGCTCGGGCATCTACGGCTCGACCTTCTTCCTGCTGACCGGCTTCCACGGTTTCCACGTGACCATGGGCGCGATCATGCTGGCGGTGGTGCTGATCCGCGTGCTGAAGGGCCATTTCACCCCGGAGCACCACTTCGCCTTCGAAGGCGCGGCCTGGTACTGGCACTTCGTTGACGTGGTGTGGCTGTTCCTCTACATCGTGGTGTACTGGCTGTAAATCCGGCTGCCGTACCGGCCGGCGGGCCCCTGGACTGACCGGGACCGCCGGCGCCAACGCAAAAGAGAAACGCCGCAGGGGCCTGGCCAGCCTGCGGCGTTTGTCTTTTGCGGGCCCCGGTCGGAGCCGGCGCGACGCGCCGGTTCAGGGCGCCATGCGGATGCCGGTGCTGTGGATCCAGCCCATCCAGCTCGAGAACAGGATAAACAGGAACAGCGCCACCGAGAAGCCCACGCGCAGCATCAGCGAGCGCATCATGTTGGGCGTCTTGCCGCGGTCGCGCATCATGAAGAACAGGGCCGAGGCCAGGCTGGCGATGATCAGGATGAAGGCGATGATGATGACAAAGCGCATGGTGGGGCGGGATGGGGGCCGGCGCGGCGCGACGTGCGGCGCACAGGGCCATTATCGCACCGGCACCCGCTGCGCAGTGCCGCCGCGGCGATGAGCTGGCGCCGCTTCGCCAGCCCGTTGCCGCTGGCCGCCGCCGCGGTGGTGATCGCGGTGACCTGCGCGCTGGGCAGTTGGCAGCTCGAGCGCGCGCACGAGAAGGAAGCGCGCGCCGACCGGCTGCGGGTGCTCGCCGCGCAGCCGCCGGTGGTGCTTGGCACGGCGCCGCTGTCACAAGTTGTGACCGATCGCGCGGTGCGCGTGACCGGGCGCTTCGACGCATCGCGCACCGTATTGCTGGATAATCGCCCCCACGGCACCGGCGGCCGCAGCGGCGACAGCCGCGCCGGCTTCCTGGTGGTGACGCCGCTGGTGATCGGCGCGGCGCCCGATGAGCCCGGCGCTCAACGCGCGGTGCTGGTGCTGCGCGGCTGGCTGCCGCGCGATGCCGAGGACCGCACCCGGATCGCGCCGTTTCCGACGCCCGAGGGCGAGGTGACCATCACCGGCACGGCACTGGCCGGCGTGCCGCGGGTCTATAGCCTGGGCCAGGGGGCCGCCGGCAGCCGGATTCGCCAGAACCTCGAGATCGCGCCGTATGCCGCCGAAACGGGCCTGGCCCTGCACCCGCTGGTGATCGAGCAACGCAACGAGAGTGGCGACGGCCTGGCGCGCGACTGGCTGCCAGCCGACGTCGGCGCCGAGCGCCACTATGGCTATGCCTTCCAGTGGTTCGGGCTGGCCGCGCTGACGGTGGTGCTGGTGGTCGTGCTGGGCTGGCGCCGCGCGCGGCGGCCGGCCGCACCCTGATCGAATGAATTGACCGCCCAGGCGCCGCGACCGGTGCATGGGCTTGCCGAAGACAAAGGACAGACGTACTCCATGGCACAGCAAGACTCCGCTCCGGCCGCCGCGGCCTCGCCGCGCGACCCCCGCATCGACGCGCGCACGCGCCGTGGCCGCCTGCAGATGCTGATGCTGCTGCTGGTGTGCGCGTCGCCGGTGATTGCCTCCTACTTCACCTACTACGTGATCAAGCCGCGCGGCGGCGCCACCAACTACGGCGCGCTGGTCGACCCGCAGCGACCGATGCCGCCGGTGCGCGTCACCGACGAGCAGGGCCAGGCCGTGCCGCTGGAGCAGTTCCGCGGCAAGTGGCTGCTGGTCAGCGCCGATCCGTCGGCCTGTGACGAGGCCTGCGCGAAGAAGCTGTTCACCATCCGCCAGATTCGCGCCGGACAGGGCCAGGACCGCCTGCGCATCGTGCCGGTGTGGCTGGTCACCGACGACGGCAAGATCGACGAACGCCTGGTCTCTGCCTACAACGAGCCCTACGCGGGCGTGCGCTTCCTGCGCATCGACCGCCAGGCCGCGCAGCAATGGCTGCCGGCCGAGCCGGGCAAGCGCGCCGAGGACACGCTGTTCCTGGTCGACCCGCTGGGCAACCTGATGATGCGCTTCCCGCAGGACCCGGATCCCAAGAAGATGAGCGGCGACCTGAAGAAGCTGCTCAAGGTCTCGCGCATCGGTTGAGGGGACGGCATGCTGCTGCAACTGGCCATCATCGGCGTCCTGATCGCGCTGTTCCCGCTGTCCTACGTGATGGTGAAGGGCGACCGCAACAAATACCGCAAGCTCGCCTGGATCACGGCGTTCCTGACGCTGGATTTGATCATGTTCGGCAGCTTCACGCGGCTGACCGACTCCGGGCTGGGCTGCCCGGACTGGCCCGGCTGCTACGGGCATTCCAACCCGCATGCCGCGATGGAGCCGATTCGCGCGGCCGAGACCGCGATGCCCAGCGGGCCGGTGACGCTGGCCAAGGCATGGATCGAGATGATCCACCGCTACTTCGCCATGGCCGTCGGCGTGCTGATCATCACGCTGATGGTGCTGGCGTGGGTCAAGCGGCGCGAGCTCAAACAGTCGCCCTGGTTCGCCACCGGCGTGCTGCTGCTGGTGTGCGTGCAGGGCGCCTTCGGCGCCTTCACCGTGACCCTGAAGCTGCAGCCCATCGTCGTCGTCACGCACCTGATGCTGGGCATGGCGCTGCTGGCGGTGCTGATCCAGCTGGGCTCGCGCAACGACCCGCCGCACCCGGTCGCGCCGCAGGCGGCGCGTCTGCGCTGGCCGGTGCGCATCGGCTTGCTGCTGCTGGTGATCCAGATCTTCCTGGGCGGCTGGGTCAGCACCAACTACGCGGTGCTGGCGTGTACCGACTTCCCGCTGTGCAACGGCCAGCTGGTGCCCGAGATGGACTTCCGCCATGGCTTTACGCTGTGGCGCCAACTGGGCATGACCGCGGACGGCGACTACATCCCGCATGCGGCGCTGGTGGCGATCCACTGGGTCCATCGCGGCTTTGCCGTGATCGTGCTGGGCTACCTGGCATGGTTCGGCCTGAGTGCGCGCAGGCTCGAAGGGCTCAGCCGCGCCGCAGGCTGGCTGCTGGCGACGCTGGTGTTGCAATTGGCCACCGGCCTGTCCAATATCGTGTTCGACTGGCCGCTGGTGGCGGCGGTCGCGCATAACGGCGGCGCCGCGGTGCTGCTGCTGCTGTTGGTCGGTCTCCACTACAATATCGGGCTGACGACCCGGGCCGCCGGCGCCCCCGCTGCCGTGCCGAACGCCGCCCGCGCCACATGAAAGACAAGACCCCTTCCGTGGTTACCGCTACCCATCCCCATTCCCTGGGCAAGTTGAGCCGCATGCGACACCTGGCCCGGCAATATGCCGCCCTGACCAAGCCTCGCGTGACGCAGCTGGCCGTGTTCTGCGCCATCATCGGCATGTTCCTCGCCACGCCCGGCATGGTGCCGTGGCCGGTGCTGATCGGCGGCGCCGCCGGCATCTGGCTGCTGGCCGGCGCGGCCTTCGCCATCAATTGCCTGGTCGAGCAGAAGATCGATGCGCTGATGCGCCGCACCGCCTGGCGCCCGTCCGCCACCGGCGAGATCACCACGCGCCAGACGCTGGTGTTCTCCGCCATCCTGGGCGGCGCGGGCATGTGGCTGCTGCACGTCTACGCCAACGACCTGACCATGTGGCTGACCTTTGCCACCTTCCTGGGCTATGCGGTGGTCTATACCATCCTGCTCAAGCCGGCCACGCCGCAGAACATCGTCATCGGCGGCCTGTCCGGCGCGATGCCGCCGGCGCTGGGCTGGGCCGCGGTGGCGGGCGAGGTGCCGGCCGAGGCCTGGTTCCTGGTGCTGATCATCTTCACCTGGACCCCGCCGCACTTCTGGGCGCTGGCGCTGTATCGCCGTGCCGACTACGCCAAGTCCGGCCTGCCGATGCTGCCGGTCACGCACGGCGAGCGCTACACCCTGCTGCATATCCTGCTGTACACGCTGGTGATGATCGCAGCGACGCTGCTGCCCTTCGTCTACGGCATGAGCGGCTACATCTACCTGGCCGCCGCGCTGGCGCTGGGCGCGGGCTTCCTGGCCTATGCCTGGAAGCTGTACCGCAACTATTCGGACGAACTGGCGCAGCGCACCTTCCGCTTCTCGATCCTGTACCTGTCGCTGCTGTTTGCCGCGCTGCTGATCGACCACTACTTCAAGTTCGTGCCGCAGGTCTGAGCTGCGCCGGCGTGCGCGACGGCTGCGGCATCTTGCCGCGCCGGCGCGAGCGCAGCAGCATGATCGGCGATACTGCATGCTGTTTCCTTCTCATCCCCGACCCGTCCCCCGCATGCCAAGCCTCAGCCCTGCTTCCGGCCTGTTTGCCGCCTTCCGCCGCTTTTCCCTGCTGGCCGCGCTGGCCCTCGCCCTGGCCGCCTGCGGACAGCAGAAGGCGTCGTTCCGCAATGTCGATATCACCGGCGCCGCCGACTTCGGCAAGGACTTCTCGCTGACCGACCACACCGGCAAGGTGCGCACCCTGGCCGACTACAAGGGCAAGGCGGTGGTGATGTTCTTCGGCTACACCCATTGCCCGGATGTCTGCCCCACCACCATGGCCGAACTGAAGGCGGTCGTGGAGCAGTTGGGGCCGGATGCGGACCGCGTGCAGGTGCTGTTCGTCACGGTCGATCCGGAACGCGATACGCAGGCGCTGCTGGCGCAGTACGTGCCCGCCTTCGATCCCCGCTTCGTCGGGCTGCGTCCGGCCGACGAAGCCGCGCTGCAGAAGCTGGCCAAGGACTTCAAGGTGTTCTACGCCAAGGTGCCGGGCAGCTCACCCAACAACTACACCGTGGATCACTCGGCTGGCAGCTATGTGTTCGATCCGCAGGGCAAGCTGCGGTTGTTCATCCGCCACGGCCAGGGTCCGGAGCCCATCGCGCACGACCTGAAACAGCTGTTGTCCTGACGCAGCCGGGGCGAAAGGGTGCGGCATAACGTCGCACCAACGCTTCGCGGGCAACAAAAAAGGCCGGTCCATGGACCGGCCTTTTGCATGGTTGCGGTGAGGATCAGGCGAATGCCTGCAGCGCGCCCTTCATCTTCTTCATCGCCGCCGCCTCGATCTGCCGGATGCGCTCGGCCGACACGCCGAACTCGTCGGCCAGCTCATGCAGCGTGGCGCCGCCCGAGCCGTCGTCCTCGACGTTGAGCCAGCGTGCCTCGATGATGCGGCGGCTGCGTTCGTCGAGCTTGCCCAGCGCTTCTTCCAGCCCCTCGACCTGCATGCGGTCGTGGCGCTTGGCTTCCATCACGCGGGTCGGCTCGTTGTGGTTGTCGGCCAGGTAAGCGATGGGGGCGAATTCCTCTTCGCCGTCGTCGACCTGCCCTTCGAGCGCCAGGTCGCCGCCCGACAGGCGGGTTTCCATCTCCATCACTTCTTCGGGCTTGACGTTCAGCTCGCGCGCGACGGCCTCGACCTGTTCCGGCGTGAACGTGTGGCCGCCTTGCTTGTGGCTGCGCAGGTTGAAGAACAGCTTGCGCTGGGCCTTGGTGGTGGCCACCTTGACCATGCGCCAGTTCTTCAGCACGTATTCATGGATTTCCGCCTTGATCCAGTGCATCGCGTACGACACCAGGCGCACGCCCTGGTCCGGATCGAAACGCTTCACCGCCTTCATCAGGCCGATATTGCCTTCCTGGATCAGGTCGGCATGGGGCAGGCCATAGCCCAGGTACTGGCGGGCGATCGACACCACCAGCCGCAGGTGCGACATCACCAGGCGGCGCGCCGCATCGACGGAATCGTGGTCGCGCAGCTCACGCGCCAGGCGTTGCTCTTCCTCCGCGGTCAGCAGCGGGATGCGGTGGACAGCCTGGATATAGCTGTCGAGGTTGCCCACGGTCGCCGGAAAGGTCAGCGCAAAGCTGCCCGTGTTCCGGGGCACCGTCGGCAGACGGTTGTTCGTCAGGGTTTGGTCGGCAGACAAGACTGCGTTCACTCAATGGCTCCTTTCGCGTCCGGCGGTTTGGTTGCCGGTGCGCCGCGGCCCTTGGGGGAACGGCGGCACTGCAACACATCTTAGCACTCTGGCCGGGTGAGTGCTAATTGGAGTTCCGATGACCCCGATAGTTCCCGCGTATCGCTCTACCTGATCGGATAGTCGGATAGATCGTAAAGAGACGACAACGATACCGCTGCCATCGCGCACTGGTATTTAGAGCGCAAGGTGGTAACGGGGTTCTCCCCCGCGCTGCAATGCACTGTTCCAGCACCGGCTACACTCGACCGGCGGGCGGCGCACTGGCATGCTTGCGAGCCTCTCTTATCGGATCGGAGGAGTTATGTCTGCTATCGAACACTTGCTCAAGCCGCATGTGCGCGACCTGGGCGATTTCACCGTGCGCCGGCTGCTGCCGGCCGCGGCAACCCAGACTGTCGGGCCGTTTATTTTCTTCGACCATATGGGGCCGGTGCAGCTGCCACCGGGCCAGGGCGCCGATGTGCGCCCGCATCCCCATATCGGGCTGGCCACGGTTACCTACCTGTTCGAGGGCGAGATCATCCATCGCGACAGCCTGGGCAGCGACCAGGCGATCCGGCCCGGCGACGTGAACTGGATGACCGCCGGCCACGGCATCGTTCACTCGGAGCGTTCGCCCGAGCATGTGCGCCCGGAAGGCGCGCGCCTGCACGGCATCCAGACCTGGGTGGCGCTGCCGCAGCAGCATGAGGGCGCCGAGCCATCGTTCTTCCACCATCCCGCCGCGACGCTGCCGCGCATCGAGCGGCCCGGCCTGCGCATGGTGGTGATTGCCGGCGATGCGTTCGGCCAGGCCTCGCCGGTCAAGGTCTTCAGCCGCACGCTGTACGTGGCGATCGAGCTGGACGCGGGCGCCAGCGTGGAGATTCCCGCTGACCACGCCGAGCGCGGCATTTATCCGGTCGACGGGGCGGTCGCGCTCGACGGCGAGCCGCTGCCGGCCGAGCACATGGTGGTGCTGACGCCGGGCCAGCCGGCCACGCTGACGGCCACGGCGCCGTCGCGGGTGATGCTGCTGGGCGGCGACCCGACCGACGGGCACCGCTTTATCTACTGGAACTTCGTTGCCAGCAGCAAGCTGGCGATCGAGGCCGCGGCCCAGCGCTGGGAGGACGACCAGTTCCCGCACGTGCCGGGCGAGACCGAGCGCATTCCGCTGCCCCCGCGCAAGCCCTGACGGTGGTGCCGGGGCCGGCTCAGACCGGGCTGGCCCAGGTCACGCGGGTGCCCTGGCGCAGGCATTCGCGGATGGCCTCGATCTGGATGGTGATGGGCGCCGGCACCGGCACCGCGCCGTCGAGCACGCGCCGGATCCAGGCCACGGTCAGGCCGGCATCGCTGCCCGGCGGCAGCTCCGGCACGTCGCCGATCGAGCCGCCGGCCTGGCCCACCAGCGTCTGCTGGTGGCCTTCATGCAACCAGTCGATGCGGCTGGTGCGCCGGGCATCGGCCACCACCTCGCCCTCGGTCCCGCGTGCCAGCAGCACGTTGGCGGGTTCGTGGGAGAAGTAGTCGGTCAGCGTCTCGCGGTATTCGGGGTGGGTGTAGCTGTACAGCCGCAGGCCTTCGGCGGGCGAATGCTCGCCCACCGGCTGCAGCATCTTGGCCACCGTATGCGACGAATTGCGCAGGCCGATCACGGTGCGCCGCTCCAGCAGCCGCGACAGCCCGGGCGACAGCACGTCGACCGGCAGCACCGCCAGCGGGCCATTGCTGTCGCCATCCCGCAGCTTTGCCGAAGCTTCGTCGGTGCTCGCGCACAGCGGCACGCCCAGCGCCTCGAACAGCGCCATGCTGGTCACGCGGCCCTCGAACACGCGCGAGCCGTGCACCAGCACGGGGATGCCTTCGCGCGCCAGCAGCAGTGCCAGCAGCGGCACCAGGTTGGGCTGCTTGCGCGCGCCGTTGTAGCTGGGAATCACCACCACCTGCCGGTCGGGCGGCGCCGGCAGCGGCTCGCAGTGCGCATGGGCGGCCTCCAGCATGCCGGCCAGCTCGTGCGGCGCCTCGCCCTTGATGCGATAGGCCATCAGGATGGCGCCAAGTTCCAGGTCGGACACGCGGCCCGCCAGCATGGCGTCGAACAGGGCCTGCGCGTCCTCGCGCGGCAGTGCGCGCGCGCCGTTGACGCCGCGGCCGATCTCCTTGATATAGCGGGCGGCGGGAAATGGGGCGGCGGTGGTAGTCATGGCGGCATGGGGTAGTGTGTTCTGGGTTCATGATAGCGGAGGCGCGCGACCTCGCCCATGGCCGCCTGGCGCTACCGTACGTCCCTACGCCGCTTCCTGCAGCGCCGGATTGCGCTGCTTGCGGTAGAGGAAGTCCAGCACCGCGGTGCGGCAGCCGTGGTAAGCCGGATCGTCCGCCAGCGCCACGCGGTCGCGCGGGCGCGGCAGGTCCACCGCGAGGATTTCGCCGATGGTGGCGGCCGGGCCGTTGGTCATCATCACGATGCGGTCGGCCAGCAGCACGGCCTCGTCGACGTCGTGCGTCACCATCACCACCGTGCTGCGCGTGCGCGCCACGATCTTGATCAGCTCGTCCTGCAGGTGCGCCCGCGTGAGCGCATCGAGCGCGCCGAAGGGCTCGTCCATCAGCAGCACCTTGGGCGCCATCGCCAGCGCGCGGGCAATGCCGACGCGCTGCTTCATGCCGCCGGAAATCTCGTGCGGATACTTGCCCTCGGCGTGGCTCAGGCCCACCAGCGCCAGCGTGTCGTGCGTGCGCGCCCTGAGCTGCGCCTTGTTCTCGCTGGCCGCGAACACACGCTCGACGCCCAGGTAGACGTTCTCGAAGCAAGTCAGCCACGGCAGCAGCGAATGGTTCTGGAACACCACCGCGCGCTCCGGGCCGGGCCCGGCGATTTCGCGCCCGGCGCAGATCAGCGCGCCAGTGGTGGGTGTGGCCAGCCCCGCCAGCAGGTTCAGCAGTGTGGACTTGCCGCAGCCGGAGTGGCCGATCAGCGTGATGAACTCGCCCTCGGCGATGTGCAGGTCGATGTCGCGCAGCGCGACGAACGGGCCCTTGCGGGTCTTGAAGGTCTGGCCGACGTTTTCGATGCTGACGAACTTGTCCATGGCGTTTCTCCCGGTCGGATCAATGGGTGCCGTAGCTGAAGCGCCGGGCCAGCGCCAGCAGCGCATGTTCCAGCAGCAGGCCGATCAGGCCGATGACGAAGATGGCGATCACGATGTGCTCGACCTTCAGGTTGTTCCATTCGTCCCACAGCCAGAAGCCGATGCCGGTGCCGCCGGTGAGCATCTCGGCCGCGACGATCACCAGCCAGGCCGTGCCGATCGACAGCCGCACGCCGGTCAGCATGTAGGGCAGCACCGCGGGCAATAGCACGCGCGTGAACACCTTCCACTCGGACAGGTCGAGCACCCGCGCCACGTTCAGGTAGTCCTGCGGCACGCGCGTGACCCCCACCGCGGTGTTGATCACCATCGGCCAGATCGAGCAGATAAAGATTGCCCAGATCGCGGCGGGATTGGCGGCCTTGAACAGCAGCAGCCCGATCGGCAGCCACGCCAGCGGCGAAACCGGGCGCAGCAGGCTGATCACCGGCGCGGTCATCGCGTTCAGAAAAGCGAAGCGCCCAATCACGAAGCCGGCCGGGATGCCGACCAGCGCGGCCAGGCCGAAGCCCGCTGCCACGCGCGCCAGCGACGCCAGCACGTTCCAGCCGATGCCCTGGTCATTGGGACCGTTGCGGTAGAACGGGTCGGCAAACAGCGGCACCGCGGCGTGCCACGTCGCGCCAGGGGCGGGGATGGCCGGGATCATGGTGGCGATGCCGTGCCAGGCCAGCACGAACAGGGCGAAGCCCAGCAGCGGCGGCACCGCCTTGAGTACCAGCGCGGCGGCGGCGTCGCGGCGTGCCGCGCGCCGCGCCTGCGCGGAGATTTCCTGTTCGCGCCGGCGTGTCCGCTCCTTGGTGTCGGGGTCGGCTGCGGCATCGGGCGTGGTGGAGGCAATGGCATTCACGTCGGGCTCCTTTGGTCAGGGGCACTGCGGATCAGGCGGCAAGCGCGCTGGCCGCCTTGATCTTGAAACCGTCGGCGTAGGCTTTCGGGTCCTTGCCGTCCCAGACCACGCCGTCGATCAGCTTCGAGCTGCGCATGTCGCTCTTCGGCAGCGGCACTTGCGCGGCGGTGGCGGCCTGCTTGTAGATATCGATGCGGTTGACTTGCCTGGCCACGGCGAGGTAATCCGGGTGGGCCTTGAGCAGGCCCCAGCGCTTGTGCTGCGTCAGGAACCACATGCCGTCGGACAGGAACGGGAAGTTCGCGTTGCCGTCCTGGTAGAACTTCATCGCGTCGGGGTCGTCCCAGGTCTTGCCGAGCCCGTTGGTGTAGCGGCCCAGCATGCGGTCGAGGATGATGTCCATGTCGGTGTTGACGTAGGACTTGGCGGCGATGGTCTCGGCAGTCTTGCGGCGGTTGGAGGCCGATGCGTCGATGAACTTCGAGGCCTCCAGCACCGCGGCCACCATCGCGCGCGCCGTGTTGGGATGCTTCTGCACGAACTCTGCGGTGGTGCCCAGCGTCTTTTCCGGATGGTTCTTCCAGATCGCCTGCGTGGTCTCGGCGGTAAAGCCGATCTTGTCGGCGATCGCGCGCGCGCCCCACGGCTCGCCCACGCAGAAGCCGTCCATATTGCCCACGCGCATGTTGGCCACCATCTGCGGCGGCGGCACCGTGATGGCCTTGGCGTCCTGCATCGGGTTGATGCCGTTGGCCGCCAGCCAATAATAAAGCCACATCGCGTGCGTGCCGGTCGGGAAGGTCTGGGCGAAGGTGTAGTCGCGCTTTTCCTTCGTCATCAGCGCCTTCAGGCTGGCGCCGTCGCGAACGCCCTTCTCGGCCAGCTTGGACGACAGCGTAATGGCTTGCCCGTTGTGGTTCAGGCTCATCAGCACGGCCATGTCCTTTTTCGGCCCGCCGATGCCGAGCTGCACCCCATAGACCAGGCCGTAGAGCACATGGGCCGCGTCCAGCTCGCCGTTGACCAGCTTGTCGCGCACGCCGGCCCACGAGGCTTCCTTGGTCGGCGTGATCTTGATGCCGTACTTCTTGTCGAGCCCGAGCGTGGCCGCCATCACCACCGAGGCGCAGTCGGTCAGCGGGATAAAGCCGATGCGCACCTCGGTCTTCTCCGGCGCGTCGGAGCCCGCGGCCCACGCGCCGGCGCGCACCAGCGGATCGACCAGCGTCATCACGCTGGCACCGGCGATGGTGGCCAGCGCACGGCGCCGGCCGCTGCTGGCCGGTACCGCGTCGGCGGAGGCAGCGGCGTCGGAGTTCTGGACGGCTGCGTGCAGCGGCCTGGCATGGCTGAGGCGAGTGGGCATTGCTTGGCTCCAAGAAAAAAAAGCGTCCCCTGGCGCCGCCGGCTTCGCCAGAAGACCGGTGCGCTGCAGGGACGCCGTTGTCCGTAGCGTGACGCGGCCCGCGTTGGCCGTGTCCGCCTGAATTGTCGATCGGCCGCCGTTGGCCGATACCAGCATGACGCAAGCCGTGTGCCAGCATCGTGCGGTGCAGCATTTCGGGGAACGTGGTGCCGGAACGGGGCGAAATGGGCGAGGTCGGTGCGTACGTGACGCGCTGCGGACACAGCCGCTGCCGTCGCGCGGCAAAGGCCCGGCGAGTCGGCATGGCGGGGTGGCGCCACGAGCGTGCAGCGCACCAGCCGCGTGCGGCGTTGCACCGCGGCGGCAAGCGCAGGCGCTCAGCCCATGACGTCGATCACGCGCTGCGCGGCATCGACCAGCTTCAGCCCGCGTTCCATCGCCATGCTGCGCAGGCGCTTGTAGGCGTCTTCCTCGCTCAGCCCGCGTGCCTGCATCAGCAGGCCCTTGGCGCGCTCCACCACCTTGCGTTCGGCCAGCTTCAGCCGCGTGGCGTCGAGTTCGGCGCGCAGCTGCTGGTCCAGCTCGAAGCGCGCATAGGCGACGTCGAGCACGGTCTTGACGCGCTCCGCGCGCAGGCCGTCGACGATATAGGCGGTAATGCCGGCGCTCAGGGCAGCCTTGATGCGCTGGCTGTCGTCATTGTCGGTGAACAGGACGATCGGGCGCGGGGCATGCTGGGTCGAGACGCACACGTGCTCGATGGTGTCGCGCGCCGCGGACTCGGACGCGATGATCAGCATGTCGGGCTGGCTGGCGGTGATCACGTCGGGCAGCCGCAGGTCGGCATCGACGACCTGGATCTCGGTGAAGCCAGCGTTCACCAGCCCGCTGCGGATGGTCTCGACGTTGAGGGGATCGGCGTCGAGCGGGTCGCGCACGAGCAGGATACGCAGCACCCGGCCGGCGGAGGGGGTGGCCGGGTTCGCTGGCGTGGGCGTGGGGGGCGGATGGCGTCTTGTCATGGCTGGCTCTGTTGCAGTGCGCCATGCAAGATTCGCGCCGGGCGGGGCCTCGGATTGCGCGCCAGTCCGGTGCGGCGGCGTTGCGAGCGTGCCTGGATCCATTGTATGCGGCCGTACGCAGGGCGCGGCGCGCGGTGTATCCTGTTGGCCTGCTGCGCCCGGCACCGGGCCCCGTCGCAGCACCGATCAGACCTATCTGGAGAGATGCATGACCGAATTCGTGTTCGCCCCGCCCGCACCCGTTGGCGTGCCAGTGCGCGGCAGCGACGCCAGCTTTCCGGTCCGGCGCGTGTATTGCGTCGGCCGCAACTATGCCGCCCATGCCCGGGAAATGGGTTCGGACCCCGACCGCGAGCCGCCGTTCTTCTTCTGCAAGCCGTCCGACGCGGTCAGCTACGTCGCCGACGGCACCGAGGGCGCGTTCCCTTATCCGCCGGGCACCAGCAACTGCCACTATGAAGTGGAGCTGGTGGTGGCGATCGGCAAGGGCGGCCGCGACATCCCGGTCGAGCAGGCCGCCGGCCATGTGTTCGGCTATGCCGTGGGCCTGGACATGACGCGCCGCGATCTGCAGAACGAATCGAAGAAGACCGGCCGCCCGTGGGAGACCGGCAAGGCCTTCGACCGCTCCGCGCCGATCGGCCCGATCGTGCCGGTCGCGGCCATCGGCCATCCGGAGAAGGGCGAGGTCACGCTGTCGGTCAACGGCGTCGAAAAGCAGCGCGGCGACCTGTCGGACCTGATCTGGTCGGTCCCGGAAATGGTGTCGTACCTGTCGAAGCTGTTCGAGCTGCAGCCCGGCGACCTGATCTTCAGCGGCACGCCCGAGGGCGTGGGCCCGGTGGTCAAGGGCGATGTCATGCAGTGCCACGTCGGCGGCGTGGGCGATCTCACCATCAAGGTAGTCTGAACCGATGCTCAAGCTTTACAGCTATTTCCGCAGTTCGGCCTCGTTCCGCGTGCGTATCGCGCTCGAACTGAAGGGCCTGTCCTATGACTACGTGCCGGTGCACCTGCTCAAGGAAGGCGGCCAGCAACTCAAGCCAGAGTTCCGCGCGGTCAACCCCGACGGCCTGGTGCCGGCGCTGGCCGACGGCGAGCACCTGCTGCAGCAATCGCTGGCCATCGTCGAATACCTCGACGAGGTCCACCCTGAGCCGAGGCTGCTACCCGGCACGGCGCTGGACCGCGCCTATGTGCGCGGCCTGGCGCAGGAGATCGCCTGCGAGATCCATCCGCTGAACAACCTGCGCGTGCTCAAGTACCTGAAGCACACGGTGGGCGTGACCGACGAGGTCAAGGACGCCTGGTACCGCCACTGGATCGAGCTCGGCTTCGCCTCGCTGCAAGCCAACCTGGAGCGCAGTGGCAAGGCCGGGCGCTTCTGCTTTGGCGACACGCCCACGCTGGCCGACCTTTGCCTGGTGCCGCAGGTGTTCAACGCTCAACGCTTCAATATCGACGTGGCGCGCTATCCGGCGATCGCGAAGATCTATGAAGCGTGCATGGCGCTGCCGGCGTTCCAGAAGGCGGAGCCGAAGTCGCAGCCCGACGCGGAATAGTATTGCGCCCTGGCAAAGCGCAAACACCCCGGCACTGCCGGGGTGTTTTGTCTTGGAGGATGTCGGGATTTAACCCAGCAGCGCCTCGGCGAACTCCTCCGCCTTGAACGGCTGCAGGTCTTCCACCTTTTCGCCCACGCCGATGAAGTAGACCGGCACCGGGCGCTGGCGCGCGATCGCCGCCAGGATGCCGCCCTTGGCGGTGCCGTCGAGCTTGGTCACGATCAGGCCGGTGAGCCCGAGCGCGTCGTCGAAGGCGCGGGTTTGCTGCAGGGCATTCTGGCCGGTATTGGCGTCGATCACCAGCAGCACCTCGTGCGGGGCGCTGGGCATGGCCTTGCTGATCACGCGCTTGACCTTCTTCAGCTCTTCCATCAGGTGCAACTGCGTCGGCAGGCGCCCGGCGGTGTCGGCCATGACGATATCGATGCCGCGCGCCTTGGCGGCGTTGACGGCGTCGAAGATCACCGCCGCGGGATCGCCGCTTTCCTGCGCCACTACGGTAACGTTGTTGCGTTCGCCCCAGATCGCCAGCTGCTCGCGCGCGGCGGCGCGGAAGGTGTCGCCGGCGGCCAGCAGCACCTTCTGGTCATAGCGCTGGAAGTGCTTGCACAGCTTGCCGATGCTGGTGGTCTTGCCGGCGCCGTTGACGCCCGCGATCATCATCACCAGCGGCTGCTCGCGGCCCAGGGCCATGGTCTTTTCGAGCGGACGCAGCAGCTGCGTCAACAGCTCGCGCAGCGCCGCCTTGACGCCCTCGGCGGTTTCGATGCGCTCGGACCTGACGCGCTTGCGCAGTTCGCCCAGCAGGTATTCGGTGGCCTCGACGCCGGCGTCGGCCATCAGCAGCGCGGTTTCCAGTTCCTCGAACAGGTCCTCGTCGACCCTGACGCCGACGAACAGCGTGCCGAGGTTGCGGCTGGTCTTGGACAGGCCGGTGCGCAGGCGCTGCATCCAGCCCTGCCTGGCTTCCGCACTGGGGGCGGGCGGCGGCACCAGTTCCAGCGCCTCGGCTGCCACCGGCGCAGGCGCGGGCGGAGGCACTTGTGCCGGCACCGGGACGGGCACGGGAACCGGCACGGGCTCAGGGGCGGGCGAGGGCGTTGGCGTCGGGGACGGTGCCGGGGCGGGCGCGGGCACCTCGGGCGCGGGCGCCGGGGCTGGCGCGGGCGCCTCGACGGGGACCTCCACTGGCGCCTCGACGGGCGCCGGCTCGGCCTTGCGCTTCTTCCAGAAACTAAACATTGGGGAACGGGGTCAATACCGGGGCCGAAACCCTGGCGGCAGCCACTGCCGCAGGCAACCGGTGATTAATCAATGGGTTACGCAGGCCTCGCGATGGCTGGGGAGAAACCGTTGTGGTCCCGGCCGGCGATTGCGTATAGTTCGCTACATGAGTTCACTACATGGCAGATTCGCGCGCAGCGTCGCGCACGCGAATCGATCGGCAAAATTTTAGCAGACGGGGTCGCATGAACCATTGCGCTGTCATGACCGCAACGGGCGTACCGGGCAGCAACGCCACCGCCCAAACGCGCAGCCAACGCCACGCACCGCCCTTGCAGGCGCCATTCACCCGCGCCGCGCGACTGGCGCGGCGTGTCATTCCCACGCTGCTGCTGGCGTTGCTGCCGTGGTCGCTGCCCGCGGCGGCGCAGGGTGTGGTGGCCTCGCCGATGCCGGCGGCGCAGACCGCGCCCGCCGGCGCCACCGCCCACGGCACGACCGAGTACCGCCTGTCCAACGGACTGCGGCTGATCGTCAAGGAAGACCACCGTGCCCCGACCGTGGCACACCAGGTCTGGTACCGCGTGGGCGGCATCGACGAGGTCAGCGGCACCACCGGCGTGGCCCACATGCTGGAACACATGATGTTCAAGGGCACGCCCAAGGTCGGCGTGGGCGAATTCTCGAAGCAGGTGGCGGCCCTGGGCGGGCGCGAGAATGCCATGACCAACCGCGACTTCACCATGTACTACCAGCAGATCGGCAAGCAGTACCTGCCGAAGATGATGGAGCTGGAAGCCGACCGCATGTCCAATCTCGTCATCACCAAGGACGAGTTCGAGCGCGAGATGAAGGTGGTGATGGAAGAACGCCGCCTGCGCACCGACGACTCCGCGCGCGGCACGGTCTATGAGCAGTTACTGGCCACGGTCTATACAGCCGCCGCCTACCGCCACCCGGTGATCGGCTGGATGGACGACCTGGTCAACATGCGCGTCGACGACGTCAAGGACTGGTATCGCCACTGGTATGTGCCCAACAACGCCACGGTGATCGTCACCGGCGACGTCAGGGCCGACGAAGTGCGCGCGCTGGCCGAGCGCTACTACGGCAAGCTCAAGCCGCGCACGCTGCCGGCGCGCAAGGACCAGGAAGAGCCGGCGCAGAAGGGTATCAAGCGCATCTGGGTCAAGGCGCCCGCCGAGAACCAGTACATGGTGATGGCATACAAGGTACCGCGCCTGCGCGACGTCGAGAAAGACGTCGACCCCTATGCGCTCGAGGTGCTCGCGGCGGTGCTCAACGGCTACGACAACGCGCGCCTGACCCGCGAACTGGTGCGCGAGCAGCGCCTGGCCGACGACGTCAATGTCGGCTATGACAGCATCAACCGCGGCGAGTCGCTGTTCGTGCTCGATGGCACGCCGGCCGCTGGCCACAATACGGAAGAGATCGAGCGCGCGCTGCGCGCGGAGATCCAGCGCATCGCCCGCGAGGGTGTGTCGCCGGAGGAGCTCAAGCGCGTCAAGGCGCAGGTGGTGGCCGGCCAGATCTACAAGCGCGATTCGGTATTCGGGCAGGGCATGGAGATCGGCGTGTCCGAGATCTCCGAGATCTCCTGGCGCCAGATCGACCGCATGCTCGACAAGATCAAGGCAGTCACGCCGGCGCAGGTACAGGCTGTCGCCGCGAAGTATTTCAACGACGACAACCTGACCGTGGCCACCCTGGTGCCGCAGCCGATCGATCCGAACAAGCCCAAGTCGCAGGCCCCGTCGGGCCTGCGCCACTGAGAACAAGGCGATGACCCAGTCCGTCACTTCCGCGCCGCGTCCGCTGCGCAAACTGGCCGGCGCCGCCTTGGGCGCCGTGGTGCTGCTGGCCGCGCAGCTGGCGCAGGCAGCGATCCCGATCGAACACTGGACCGCGTCCACCGGCGCGCGGGTGTTCTTCGTGCACAGTCCGTCGATCCCGATGCTCGACATCAATATCGACTTCGACGCCGGCAGCCGCTATGACCCGCAAGGCAAGGCCGGGCTGGCCACGCTGACCGCGGCCCTGCTGGACAAGGGCGCCGCCGCGCAGGACGGCCAGCCGGCGCGCGACGAGGCCAAGATTGCCGATGCCTTTGCCGACACCGGTGCCGCCTTCGGCGGCGCGGCCGGCGGCGACCGCGGCGGCATCGGGCTGCGTACCCTGACCGCGCAGCCGGAGCTGGACCAGTCGGTCGCGCTGGCGGCGCAGTTGATCAAGGCGCCGACCTATCCCGATGCCGTGGTCGGGCGCGAGAAGCAGCGCCTGATCACTGCCATCCGCGAAGCCGACACCAAGCCCGGCGTGATCGCCGACAAGGCGCTGGCCCGGGCCATGTATCCCGACCATCCCTACGGCATCGCCGCGACCCCGGACAGCGTGGCGTCGATCACGCGCGACGACATCGTTGGCTTCTGGCGGGACAACTACGGCGCGCAGCGCGCGGTGGTGACGCTGATCGGCGCGGTCGACCGCAAGCAGGCCGAGGCCATCGCCGAACAGCTGACGCGCGGGCTGCCGCCCGGCCGTGCCGCGCCCACGCTGCCGCAGGTGCGGCTGAAGATCGCGCCCAGCGAGCAGCGCCTGCCGCACCCGGCGCAGCAGTCCAGCGTGGCGCTGGGCCAGCCCGCGATCGCGCGCGGCGACCCCGACTATTTCGCGCTGCTGGTGGGCAACTACGTGCTGGGCGGCGGCGGCTTCAGCTCGCGCCTGACCGACGAGGTGCGCGAGAAGCGCGGCCTGACCTACGGCGTGGATAGCTACTTTGCACCGTCCAAGCAGCCGGGGCCGTTCGGCATCAGCCTGCAAACCAAGAAGGCGCAGACCGACGAGGCGCTGGCGCTGGTGCGCCAGGTGCTGGCGCGCTTTGTCGCCGAAGGCCCGAGCGAGAAGGAACTGCGCGCGGCCAAGGACAACCTGGTCAATGGCTTCCCGCTGCGTATCGACAACAACCGCAAGCTGCTGACCAACGTGGCCAATATCGGCTGGTACGGGCTGCCGCTCGATTACCTCGATACCTGGACCGCGCAGATCGGCAAGGTCACGCGCGATCAGGTCAGGGCGGCGTTCCAGCGCCACGTGCACCCGGACAACATGGCCACGGTGATCGTCGGCGGGCCGGTGGGCACCGCGCCCACGGCTTCGCGGCAGTGATGCCGGCGGTGACGGCGGCATCGCCCACGGCGGACCCCGCCGCAAGCTCTACAATCACGGCATGAATTCGCGTTCCCGCTTGCCCTCGCCTCCTCCGCGCGGGCGATCTCCCGTCTCTCCCGTGCCGCGCCAGGCACCCGCGCAGGTCCGCATCATCGGCGGACGCTGGAAGCGCACGCTGCTGCCGGTGCCTGACGCCCAGGGCCTGCGGCCCACCCCCGACCGCGTGCGCGAGACGCTGTTCAACTGGCTGGGCCAGGACCTGTCCGGGCTGGAATGCCTGGACCTGTTCGCCGGCTCTGGCGCGCTCGGCTTCGAGGCCGCGTCGCGCGGCGCGGCCGTGGTGACGCTGGTCGAGTCCAATGCCCGCGTGGCCAGGCAATTGCGCGATAACGCGGACCGGCTCGATGCCCGGCAGGTGCGCGTGATGCAAGGCGACGCCTTCGCCATCGCCGCGCAACTGCCCGATGCCAGCTTCGACGTGGTGTTCCTCGATCCACCGTTCGCCGAGGACTGGATCGGGCCCTCGCTGGCGCATGCGGCGCGACTGTCGCGGCCGGGCGGGGCGGTGTATGTCGAGACCGACCACCCGCTGACCGGCGCCGATGCGCCGGTGCCGGCCTCGCTCGAGATCGTGCGGCACGCGCGCGCCGGCGCGGTGCATTTCCACCTTCTGCAGCACCGCGTGCCGGGCAACGGCGCCGGCTGATCCGCCAGATCCGTGGCGCGGCGGTTCCACAACGAGGAAGGGCCCCTTCCTGATTGCGGAACCGATTCTTAGCTGCACCGCCGCAAAACGGTGCCCGTGGCGACTTCCAAGCGGGGCATTTAGGGTTACACTACGCCGCTGTCACAACGCTCGCGACGCAGCACCCACGCCGGCCCGGCCGGCGCAAGAGGCGGCCCCTCCACGGCCGGCAGCGGGCAGATCAAGGAGGAAGTATGGTCAGCGCGGTCTATCCCGGCACCTTCGATCCAATGACCCGGGGACACGAGGATCTGGTCCGCCGTGCGTCGAATATCTTCGACGAACTGGTGGTCGGCGTGGCGCACAGCCCCAACAAGCGCCCGTTCTTTTCGCTCGAAGAGCGCATCAGCATTGCCCGCGAAGTGCTCGGGCACTATCCCAACGTGCGGGTCGAGGGCTTTTCCGGACTGCTCAAGGATTTCGTGCGCAAGAACAATGCGCGCGTAATCGTGCGCGGCCTGCGCGCGGTGTCAGACTTCGAGTACGAGTTCCAGATGGCGGGCATGAACCGCTACCTGCTGCCGGACGTCGAGACCATGTTCCTGACCCCGTCGGACCAGTACCAGTTCATCTCGGGCACCTTCGTGCGCGAGATCGCGGTGCTGGGCGGCGACGTCAGCAAGTTCGTGTTCCCGTCGGTGGAACGCTGGCTGCAAGAGAAAATCGCCAAACCGGAATAAAATACGGCTTCAGACACGTCAGACCGCGGCCAGTCGGGCGCGGGCGTGTCCGCAGGAAGGAAATACCATGGCGCTGATGATCACCGACGACTGCATCAACTGCGACGTTTGTGAACCCGAGTGCCCGAACGAAGCCATTTCGATGGGGCCCGAGATCTATGAAATCGACCCCAACAAGTGCACCGAGTGCGTCGGCCACTTCGACGAGCCGCAATGCCAGCAGGTGTGCCCGGTCGCATGCATTCCCAAGGATCCGAACCGCGTGGAGACCCATGAGGTCCTGCTGCAGCGGTACCGGCTGCTAACGGCCGCCCGGCACGCGGCCTGACACGGGTCACGCCTGGGCAGGCCTCGCTATCCGGGCTTCGTTACCCGGCTTCAGCCGTGCAAAAAAAGCCCCCGGCACCGCAAGGTGACGGGGGCTTAACCTTTCCCCAATTACTACGGTTACTGCCTACTGCACTGCTCAGGCACCGATCGGCTTGCCGTCGGCACGGCGCACCACGATGGTGGACGAGCGCGGCGGCTTGGCCGCGTCCGGCCACTTGCCGGTCGGGTGCTGGATGTTGATGAAGCAGGTGGTCAGGTCTGGCGTGTAGGCGATGCCGGTGATCTCGCAGCCGGTCGGGCCCGCGAGGAAGCGCTTCGACTGGCCCGTCGGCGAGATGTAGTACATGCTGTTGTTGCCGAAGGTGCCGGTGTAGGTGGCGCTGGTGCTCGAGTCGGTCTGCACCCACAGGCGGCCCTTGGGATCGACGCGCAGCCCGTCCGGGCTGGAGAAGGTGTCGCCGGTGATGTTGCCCTTCAGGTTGTCGGTGGCCAGCGACGGGTCGCCGGCCTGCAGCAGGATGCTCCAGGTGAAGGTCGTGGCCAGCGGCGAATTGCCGGCTTCATTCCACCTGACGATATGGCCGTGCAGGTTGTTCTTGCGCGGGTTGGCGGCGTCGGTCTGCTGGCGGCCGCTGTTGTTGGTCAGCGTGCAGTACAGCGTGTTGTCTGGCGCGGCGGTGATCCACTCGGGGCGGTCCATCAGCGTGCCGCCGGCCACGCGCGCGGCCGACTTGGTGTTGATCAGCACGTCTGCCTGGGTGGCGAAGTCGACCGTGGTCGGCGCCGGCGACACCGCCGCCTGGGTCCAGTTGCCCGGGTCCGAGGCGCCGACCGTCAGGCCGTTCTTGCCCTGCGACAGTTCGATCCACTGGCCGCTGCCGTCGGCGTTGAACTTTGCTACGTACAGCGTGCCGGTGTCCAGCAGGTTGGCGTTGGCGGCGCGGTTGTCCGGATCGAAGGCCTTGCTCGGCACGAACTTGTAGATGCAGCCCGGGGTGCCGTCATCGCCCATGTAGAAGGCCACGTTGTTGCTGGCATCGGTGATGTAGGCGACGTTCTCGTGGTCGAAGCGGCCCATCGCGGTGCGCTTGGCCGGCGCGCCCAGCGTGCCGTACGGGTCGATCTCCACCACCCAGCCATAGCCGTTGTCGGCCTGGGTCGGGTCGATGTAGTTGTCGGTGCTTTCCTCGCAGGTCAGGTAGGTGCCCCACGGGGTGTGGCCGCTCGAGCAGTTGTTGAGCATGCCGACCACGGTGGCGCCGACCACCGGCGCGGCCGGGCCGCCCACGCGGTACAGCGTGTTGCCGGTGTAGCGCTTGTTGTAGATCGAGTCGCGCTTGACCTGCCACGTGCCGCTGGCGGCCAGCTCCACTTCGATCACGGAAATACCGACCGCCGACAGGGCGATGCGCTTTTGCTCCGGGCTCGCGGTGGCGGCGTCGTAGGCGGTCGGGAACAGGATGTTGTAGTCCGGCAGTTCGTGGTTGATCGCCAGCAGGCCGCCCTTGAGCGGATCGACGCCCGGCAGCGCGAAGTAGTGCATGCCGTCGTGGTTGCCACCGGCCTGGCGCTCGGTCTCGGCCGACGACTGGAAGGCGCCGGCATAGCCGGAGGCGCCGGCTTCGACCGGGTCGCCGGCGGAGAACAGCACGTCGACGCTGTAGCCGCTGGGCACCACCACGGTGTCGGCGGTGGACTTGGCGATCGGTTCGAAGGTGACCTCGTAGCTCGGCGTGGCCGGTGCCGGGGCCGGAGCGGGTGCCGGGGCAGGGGCCGGTGCTGGCGCCGGAGCCGGAGCGGGATCGTCATCGCCGCCGCAGGCGGCCAGCAGGCCGCTGCCGAATGCCGACACCAGCGACAGGCCCAGGCCGCCGCGCAGCACCCGGCGGCGGGCCGGGTTGGCGGCGACGATGTCCTCGAGCATCTGGCCGGGCACGTCAACGTCGGGCTTGGCGGCGCGGCTTGCGGCGCGCGCTTCGTCGGTCAGGTACGACATGGGCTTTCCTCCTGTGGGATGTCATGCGCATCGGCAACCATGCGATACCGACGCGATTGGAAACCCCGCAATGTAGGTGGTGCCCATGGCACTTTGATGACACTATGTCTGCAACTGCAGACCGGTGCGGCCAAACGACGACGGGCCGCGGATGCGGCCCGTTTTCATGCTGCTGTCGCAGAAATGTGCTGGCTGGGGTGCGGCGCTCAGCGCGCGGTATGCAACTGGGCCATGGCGCGCTCGGCATCGCCGCGCGCCAGCAGGCCCAGCGGCTCGATGCAGCGGTCGATCGCGCCATCGATGGCTTCCTGCTCCTCGCGCCGCGGTGGCTTGAGCACGAAGTTGACCACGTCCTCGCGGCCCGCGCCGGCACCGCCGGGCGCATTGCGTGGATGGCCCACGCCCAGGCGCAGGCGCCAGTAGTCCTGCGTGCTCAGGTGGGCCGAGATGTCCTTCAGGCCGTTGTGGCCGCCCGCGCCGCCGCCGCGCTTGAGCTTGGCGGCACCGGCGGGCAGGTCCATCTCGTCATGCGCGACCACGATCTCGCCGGGCAGGATCTTGTAGAAGCGCGCCAGCGACACCACCGCCAGGCCGGAGCGGTTCATGAAGGTCGACGGCTTGAGCAGCCAGACCTCCTGGTCCCAGAGCCGCGCGCGCGCGGCCAGCCCATGGAAGCGGCCCTCCACGCGCAGCGTGGCGCCGCCCATGCGGGCCAGCTGGTCCACCAGCCAGAAGCCGGCGTTGTGTCGGGTGGCCTCGTACTCCGCACCGGGATTGCCGAGGCCGACGATAAGCTTGATCATGCGTGTGACTGTGTCGTTGGCGCGCGGGACTGCGCCACAGGCGCCAAGGATACCGAAAAACCGGCAGTCCGCTGCCGGGCGAAAAAAAACCGCCGCAGGAGCGGCGGTTTCTTCGTGGCGCGGCCCGCGGGCCGCCACCGCTGCGGCAGCTTAGGCAGCCGGGGTTTCGCCAGCGGCTTCGCCGCCTTCGGCAGCTTCCGACACGGCACCAGCCGGTTGCGAGATGCTGGCGATGGCCGGGTTATCGTCACCGTGGGTGATCACGGTCAAGCCCTTCGGCAGCTTCAGGTCGGACAGGTGCAGGGTCTGGCCCAGCTCCATCGCGCCGACGTCCACTTCGATGAACTCGGGCAGGTCGGCCGGCAGGCACGACACTTCCAGGTCGTTGACGATGTGGTTGACCAGGCCGTGGCCCAGCTTCACGCCAGGAGCAGTTTCCTGGTTCATGAAGTGCAGCGGCACCTTGACGTGGATCTTGTCGTTGGCCGACACGCGCTGGAAATCGACGTGCAGCACCAGCGGCTTGAACGGGTGCATCTGGAATGCGCGCAGCAGCGCCTTTTCCGACTTGCCGGCGACTTCCAGGTCGAGGATCGACGAGTGGAACGCTTCCTTCTTCAGGGCGTGCCACAGGGCGTTGTGATCCAGTTCGATCATCTTCGGCTCGGCGGCGCCGCCGTAGATGATGCCGGGGGTCTTGCCCGAATTGCGCAGGCGGCGGCTCGCACCCGTTCCCTGTACGCTACGCTCGAAAGCGACAACTTTCATGATGACTCCAAAAGTAAGAAGGCTGTCCGCGACCAGACAGCCTCGTTGCGGCGCAAAGGCAAAAATATGCGCCGATCAAGTCACGTTGATCACCAGACAACGATGATCAACGCAGTAAAGCCTTAAATTCTATCAGGAACCCGCAAACAGCGACATGATCGAGTCGCCCTTGACGATGCGGGTGAAGGTTTCGGCCAGCAGCGGGGCGGTCGAGAGCTGGCGGATCTTGGTGCACTTGGCGGCTTCTTCGGACAGCGGGATGGTGTCGCACACCACCACTTCGTCCAGCGCCGAATCCGCGATGCGGGCCGCCGCGCCGCCCGACAGCACGGGGTGCGTGCAGTAGGCGAAGACCTTCAGCGCGCCGCGCTCCTTCAGCACCTGGGCGGCCTTGCACAGCGTGCCGCCAGTGTCGATCATGTCGTCCATGATGACGCAGTTGCGGCCTTCGACTTCACCGATGATGTTCATCACCTCGGCCACGTTGGCCTTGGGACGGCGCTTGTCGATGATGGCCAGGTCGCAGTTCAGTTCCTTGGCCAGCGCGCGGGCTCGAACCACGCCGCCGACGTCCGGCGAGACCACCAGCAGGTCGCCGTAGTTCTTCTCGCGCAGGTCGCCCAGCAGTACCGGCGAAGCGTAGATGTTGTCGACCGGGATATCGAAGAAACCCTGGATCTGGTCGGCGTGCAGGTCCATCGTCAGCACGCGCTCGACGCCGGCGACTTCCAGCATGTTGGCAACCACCTTGGCCGAGATCGCCACGCGCGCCGAACGCGGGCGGCGGTCCTGGCGGGCATAGCCGAAGTAGGGCATGGCGGCGGTGATGCTGCGTGCCGAGGCGCGCTTGAGCGCATCGACCATCACCATCAGTTCCATCAGGTTGTCGTTGGTCGGCGCGCAGGTGGACTGCAGCACGATGACGTGCTTGCCGCGAACGTTTTCCTGGATTTCGACCTGCACTTCACCGTCGGAGAAACGGCCAACCTGGGCCTTGCCCAGCGGAATGCCGAGGTGCTGTACGACAGCCTCCGCGAGTTTGGGGTTGGCGTTGCCGGTAAATACCATCAAGCCTTCGCTGCTCATTCGGGGCACCTGTCTTGCTGCTGGGGGAGCTTGGTGTCACCGGCGAAGCCGGTGACTTGGAGATATCGTGTTCCGTTAGGACACTATAGGAAGTAATGGCAGGGGAAGAAGGATTCGAACCTTCGAATGCCGGAATCAAAATCCGGTGCCTTGACCAACTTGGCGACTCCCCTACACAACCGGGCCGTTCTTCGTGGTACCAACTTGCCGTACCGCGCCGAACGAAAACTTGCTATGCGAACGTCGCGAGCGGGTGATGTGCCAGACTTCTCACACACCTGCCATCCCATTCGGGTGGCAACCGTTCCAAAATCTGCTGCGCTGTCGTTGCGTCGGGAAAACGCGCAAACACGCAGGCTCCGGAACCGGTCATCCGGGCATGCTGATTGTGTTGCTTCAGCCATGCCAGGGCTCGGGCGACTTCGCCGAACTTCGCTGTTGCTATCGGTTCCAGGTCGTTGCGACCGAAATCGAATTTGTTTGTGCGAGCAGCGAAGACCGCAATTATGGAGATCGGTGTATTCCTTGTCAAGCACGCGTCCGAAAAAATTTCAGCGGTGGGCACGTGCTGCTTGGGGTGGATGATCACGAACCAGCTGTCGGGCAATTCGACCGGCGTGAGCTCCTCGCCGATGCCCTGCGCAAAGGCGTTTTGCCCGAGCACGAACACCGGCACATCGGCGCCCAGCGCCAGCCCGATCTGCATCAGCTCGGCGCGCGTCAGCCCCAGGCCCCACAGGTGGTTCAGCGCCAGCAGCGTGGTGGCGGCGTCGGAAGAGCCGCCGCCGATGCCGCCGCCCATCGGCAGCACCTTGTCGATGGCGATGTCGGCGCCGAAGGTGGTGCCGGTGGCGGCCTGGAGCGCGCGCGCGGCGCGCACCACCAGGTCGGTGTCGGCCGGCACGCCGGGCACCTCGGTGACGCGCGTGACCACGCCGTCGTCGCGGCGGCGGAAATGCAGCGTGTCACACCAGTCGACCAGCTGGAACACGGTCTGCAGCGTGTGGTAGCCGTCGTCGCGGCGGCCGGTCACGTGCAGGAACAGGTTGAGCTTGGCCGGCGCGGGGCAGTCGCGCAGTTCGGGCGGGGGCAGGGGATGGCTGCGTGGCATGGTGCGGTGAAGGGAGCCGTGGTTGCGGCGGTTATGGCGTCCGTTATGGTGTCTGGGGATCGATTACGAGCCGCACCGATAACGGATTGCTGCCGGGGTCGCGCGCCAGGTCGATGCGACGTGGCACCTGGGTGGCTGCGGTTCCGGCGGCGGGCGTATCCTGCCAGGCGACGTAGCGCACGGTCCAGCCGTTCTGCGCCAGCGTCGCCAGCCGGCCGTGCTCGTCGCGCGTGGCGCGCGCCGGGGTGCCCCGGGAGGGACGCCCGTGCAGCCAGTCGCGCATGCCGGCCACCGGCAGCGCGAAGCCCAGCGCCTCTTCCATCAGGGTATCGACCTCGGGCGCGTTGCGCGGCGGCTGGTTGGGCAGGTCTAGCGTGGCGCCCGACGGCGTGGCGGTGACCACGGCCAGGGTCTGGCCAAGCGGCGAAACCAGGTCGAGCCGCACGTTGCGGCCCTGCTCCTCCCAGCGGAAGCTGCCCTGCACGCCCTCGTCGCGGCCGTAGCGCACGTAGTTGGCGGAAAAGCGGCCGGTGTACTGCTGGCTGGCGGCGTCCTGGTCGACATCGAAGCTGCGCGACGGCGCCACGCTGGCGCACGCCTGCAGCAGCAGGGGCGCGCCAAGCCAGAGCAGCGCCAGGCGTCGGGATCGGTTCATGGGCATGGTCGTGAGGACGGCGGCGCGGCGGCCGCCGGGCTGACGGGAATCCCGCGCCGCGGACCGGCGTGCCGGCCACGGCGCGCGGGCTTACCTGGACGGCTGCACGTTGACCTTGTAGCGGCGCAGCGTGTCGATCAGGGTCTCGTTCTCGGGGTCGATGCGCACGGCCTCGGTCCACGTCTTGCGGGCCTCGTCGTGCTCGCCGAGCTGCCACAGCACCTCGCCGAGGTGCGCGCCGATTTCAGCCTCGGGGGCCTTGGCATAGGCGTTGCGCAGCAGCGCGGCCGCGGGCTGCAGGTCGCCCATGCGGAATTTGACCCAAGCCAGGCTGTCCATGATGTACGGATCGTCCGGGCCCAGCTCGGAGGCACGTTCCAGCAGCTTGAGCGCCTCGGGCAGGCGCTCGTTGCGGTCCGCCAGCGAATAGCCGAGGGCGTTGTAGCCCTGCTTCTGCTGCGGCTGCAGCGCAATCACGCGGCGCAGGCCGGTTTCCATGCTGGCGTAGCGCTTCTGGCGCTCATCGAGCATGGCCAGTTCGTAGATCCAGTCGGCGTTGTCGGGCTCCGCCGCGATGCGGTCGTTCAGCGCCTTGCGGGCACGGTCGTAGGCCTTGCTCTCCATCAGCGTGGCCACTTCGGCCTGGCGGATGGCGGTCACGCGCTGCGAGCGCTGGCCGGGGTCGGGGATGTCCTCGGCGTCGCTGAGCATCTCGCCGAACAGCGCCTGGGCATCGTCGAGCTTGCCCATGCGCGCCAGCAGCTGGGCGCGCTTGGCGGTGGCCGCCGGTGCCAGGCGGATGTCCTCGATGCGATCGAGCCAGCGGATCGCGCCCGCGTAGTCCTTGCGTTCCTCGGCGATCTGCGCCAGGTACTGGTAGGCGATATCGGGATTCGCGCTGGGCTGTTTTTCGACCAGTTGCAGGTACTCCTGCAGGTACTGTTCGGCCTCGCCGAAGTTCTTCGCCTGCAGGCTGGTCAGGCCCAGCGCCAGCGGCACGCGCGGGTCGGCGGGAGCCACCTTGCGCAGCGTCTCGAATTCCTGGCGGGCCGCCGGCATGTCGTTCTTCAGCAAGTACAGCCGCGCCAGCGTGATATGGCCGTTGACCGATTCGGGCGACTTTTCCAGGAAGCGCTTGAGCACCGCCACGGCTTCGTCGGGCTGCTTCTCGGCGCGCAGTTCGGCCGACATCAGTGCCGCCGCTTCATAGCCTGGCCGCAGCCGCAAGGCCTGGTCGAGCGCGGCCAGCGCGCCCGCCTCGTCGCCGGCGACTTCGCGCGCGCGCGCCAGCGCCAGCTGGGTCTCGGGCAGCTTGATTTCGTTGCGGGTCAGGTCCTGAAGCAGCGTGGCCGCGCCGGCCGGGTCGCTGGTGCGCGACAGCTGCTGCTGCAGCTGCAGGATGGCATCGCCGCGCTGGCTGGCCGGCACCGCGGCCAGCTGCTGCTGCAACAGCGGGCGGGCGTCGTCCCAGCGTCCGTTGAGCACCAGCAGCGTCGACAGCACCTGGCTGGCCGCGGGCGAGGTCGGGGTGATCTCCTTCCACAGGCGCGCGGCGTCAAGCGCCTGCTGCGGGATGCGCGCGTTGAAGGCGATCTCGGTGGCACGCTGGGCGAAGCGCGGGTCGCGGGTCTGGCGCGCCAGTTCCAGGTAGGTGCGATAGGCCGGGCCGACCAGGCCGCGCTGGATGGAAATCTCGGCGGCCAGCACCATATAGACGATATCGTCGGTCAGCTCCAGCGTCGGCAGTGCCGGCCGCGCCGGCTTGGCTGCCGCCGGGGCGTCCGCCGCGGCCAGTTGCAGCATGGGCAGGGAACCTGCGCCGTCGGGTGGCGCGGCGTGGCTGGCGCCCGCCGCCGCTGCCAGCAGCGCGCCGGCGGCCAGCGCGCGCACATGGCGCCGCGGCGCCTGCCACCAGCGGGCCAGAGTGCGGGCACGGCGCGCCGTGCGCGACCCGGCGCCCGGCGATGTGGTCAGGCCGCCGCCCGCGGTGGCTTGCAACGTGGGGTCCGGCATCAGGTCCGGCATCAGGTCCGACATGTATTGAGTGCTCCGGCGCGCGCTGGCGAAGGATGGGGGAGATTGCGCATTGATAAGGGCATTGTAGCCTGCCGCTACAATGCGCTGCTTGGTGCCGCAGGCCGGCGCCAGCAGGCGCTGCAGGAGTTTTGAGCGGTAACCAACGGAGAGGTTCGATGCCTGAATTGCCCGAGGTCGAGGTGACCCGGCGCGGCTTGCTGCCGCATGTGGTGGGGCGGCGCATCGTCGCGGTCACGGTGCGCCACCGGGGCCTGCGCTGGCCGGTCGAGCCCGGACTCGAAACCCGCCTGGCCCAGCGCCTGGTGCGCCGCATCGAGCGCCGCGGCAAGTATCTGCTGCTGGAATGCGTCAGCGCCGACGCGGCGCAGCCGGTTGGCTGGCTGCTGGTGCATCTCGGCATGACGGGCACGCTGAGGGTGCTGCCAGAGGCACCGCCGCCGGGCGTGCACGACCACTTCGACCTGGTGCTCGACGCCGAGCCCGGCGCAGCGTCGGCGGCAACGCCAGGCCAGCAGCCAGGCACCATCGTGCTGCGCTTCCGCGATCCGCGCCGCTTCGGCGCCATCCTCTGGACCACGCTGCCGGAGGCCGAACTGCCGTCGCATCCGTTGCTGAGTACCCTCGGCATCGAGCCGTTCGATCCCGCCTTCGATGGCGCCTGGCTGCACCGCCATACGCGCGGTCGCAGTGCCGCGATCAAGACCGTGCTGCTGTCTGGCGCGATCGTGGTCGGGGTGGGCAACATCTACGCCTCCGAAAGCCTGTTCCGTGCCGGCATCCATCCGACCACCCCGGCAGGGCGCCTGAGCCGCGCGCGTTGCGACCGGCTGGCGCAGGCGGTGCGGGACACCCTGGCGCAGGCGATCGAGCGCGGCGGCAGCACGCTGCGCGACTTCGTTGGCAGCGACGGCGCCAGTGGCTATTTCCAGCTCGATTGCTTTGTCTACGACCGCGCCGGCCTGCCTTGCAAGGTGTGCGCCAAGCCGGTGCGCCAGATCGTGCAAGGCCAGCGTTCCACCTTCTATTGCACCAACTGCCAGCATTGACCAGCGGGGTGAGTGCTTCAGGGATCGCCCGCTGCCGCGGGTCGATGGGTCGGCGCAACACTGGCGGGGTCACTGCCTTCCAAGGGACGCGAATTCCACAAAAGCGCCGTGGAAACCTGTATCGTGTGCGCAGTCATAAAAAGTTACAAAATGGCCGGCCGCGTGTGAACGGCAGGGGTGCGGACCGGCATTGCATGAACACGGGCATGCCGCGCACAGGGTGGCGGGCCCCGAGGCAAAACCAAGTCAGCCCAACAGGTCCATGACAACGCTCGCCCACCAATTCGAACAATACGGCGCCTGGAGAACCGGGGTCCTCCAGTCACTGGCCGAATTCCAGTCCTGGCTGCAGCAGCACGACCTGTACGATGCGCAGGCCGACGAACGCGTGCAGCGCATCCAGAGCGTGCTGCGCAGCGACCGCCTCAAGGTCGCCTTCATCGCCGAGTTCTCGCGCGGCAAGAGCGAGCTGATCAACGCCATCTTCTTTGCCGACTACGGGCGCCGCATCCTGCCGTCGTCGGCGGGGCGCACCACCATGTGCCCGACCGAGCTGCGCTACGACGAGGCCGAGCCGCCCAGCATCCGCCTGCTGCCGATCGAAACGCGCCTGCAGGACGCCTCGACGGCCGACTTCATCGAGGCTGGCACCTCGGCGTCGCACTGGCATTCGGTGCCGCTGGACCCGTCGTCGCCCGAGGGCATGCTGGAGGCGTTCCAGCACGTGGTGCAGACCATGCGCGTGCCGCCCGAGCAGGCCGAGGCGCTGGGGCTGTACCACGAGAACGACCCCGATGCCGCCTATGCGGTCGATGCCGAGGGCATGGTCGAGATCTCGCGCTGGCGTCACGCCGTCATCAATTTCCCGCATCCGCTGCTGCGCCAGGGCCTGGTGATCCTCGACACCCCCGGCCTGAACGCGATCGGCACCGAGCCCGAGCTGACGCTGCGGCTGATCCCGGATGCGCACGTGGTGGTGTTCGTACTGGCCGCCGACGCGGGCGTGACCAAGAGCGACCTCGAACTGTGGCGCAGCCATGTCGGCGCCGGGCACCGGCGCGGTTGCCTGGCGGTGCTCAACAAGATCGACGGGCTGTGGGATCCGCTGCGCCAGCCCGGCGAAATCGCCCAGGAAATCGCGCGGCAGGTGTCGACCACCGCGCAGGTGCTGGGCATCGAGCAGTCGCGCGTGTATCCGGTGTCGGCGCAGAAGGGGCTGGTGGCCAAGGTCACGCACGACGACACCCTGCTGGCGCGCAGCGGCCTGCCGGAATTCGAACACGTGCTGTCGGACCAGCTGATCCCGCGCCGGCGCGAGATCGTCTCGGACCAGGTCCACCGGCTGGTGCAGGACATGGCGCGCGCCGCGCAGCAACTGCTGCAGAGCCGCCGCCGCGATATCGTCGAGCAGTTGTTCGAGCTGCGCGGCCTGCGCGGCAAGAACCATGCGATGGTCAAGCACATGCTGATGCGGGTGCAGGGCGAGAAGGACGAGTTCGAGCAGAGCATCGGCAAGTTCCAGGCGCTGCGCCTGGTCTTCGGCCGCCACAGCGCCGACATCATCAAGAGCCTGCAATTGCGCGACGTGCGCCGCACCATGCGCAGCGCGCGCGAACAGATGAAGGAGCGTTTCTTTTCGCGCGGCCTGCGCGAGGACATGGAGGCATTGTTCGCGCAGCTGAGCGGGCTGGTGAGCGATGCCGACAACAAGATCGGCCAGCTGCACCAGCTGATCGAAAGCATGTACCGGCGCTTCAATGCCGAGCACGGCTTTACGCTGCCCGCGCCGATGCAGTTCACCGCCGAACGCTACCTGGCCGAGCTGCAGGAGACCCTGCGGCTGGTGCAGGCGCATTTCGGCACGATCAGCATGCTGACGCGCTCGCGCCCGCAGCTGGTGCAAAGCGCGTTCAACACCATGGCCAGCCGCGTACTGGAGAATTTCCGCGGCCTCAACCGCGATATCGAGGTCTGGCTCAAGTCGGTGATGACGCCGCTGGAAGCGCAGGTGCGCGAGCACCAGAAGCAGCTGCGCCGGCGTGTCGATTCGATCGAGCGCATCCATGAGGCCACCGACACGCTGGAAAGCCGCATTGCCCAGCTGGAGGAAGTGCTGAACGGGCTGGACGAACGCAGCGGACGGATCGAAGGGTTTGCCGAGCGGCTGATGCGGCCGGCGGCGGATGCGGACAGTGCCAGCCTTGCGGTAGCGTAGCCTGGCCGGCCTTTCTGGTCGGCTTCGCCGGCCGGTATATCATGTGGCGCCGCGCCTTGCGGCGCCTTTTTCTTTGGCGCGCCGACGCTCCCTGTCCGCGCGCCGCGCCGTTGCCACGCCCATGCCCCGCAAACCAGCCCCCCGCGCCGTCCCCGCCCTGCCCGATACCCTGCGTGTGCCGCCCGACTTCGGCGCGCGCGTGGTCGACTGGCAGCGCCGGCACGGCCGGCACGACCTGCCGTGGCAGAACACCCGCGATCCGTACCGAATCTGGCTGTCCGAGATCATGCTGCAGCAGACTCAGGTCAGCGCGGTGATCGATTATTTCCAGCGCTTCGTGGCGCAGCTGCCCACGGTGCAGGACCTGGCGGCGGCGCCTGCCGACCAGGTGATGGCGCTGTGGGCCGGGCTGGGCTATTACTCGCGCGCGCGCAACCTGCACCGCTGCGCCATGCAAGTGGTCGGCGAGCATGGCGGGCGCTTCCCCACGGACCCCGCGGTGCTGGTCACGTTGCCCGGCATCGGCCGCTCCACCGCGGCGGCCATTGCCGCGTTCAGCGCGGGCGTGCGTTCGCCGATCCTGGACGGCAACGTCAAGCGCGTGTTCGCGCGCTGTTTCGGCATCCATGGGCATCCCGGCGAGCGCGCGGTGGAAACGCGCTTGTGGCAGCTGGCCGAGCTGGCCTTGCCTGCACCCGGCCCGCGCCAGGCCGACGACATGGTGGCCTATACGCAGGGGCTGATGGACCTGGGCGCCACGGTGTGCTCGCGCGGCAAGCCCGCCTGCCTGGCCGATGCCACCGCCTGCCCGCTGTCCGCCGATTGCGTCGCGCGCCGCGACGGCCTGACCGCCGTGCTGCCCGCGCCCAAGCCGCGCGCGGCGATCCCCGAGCGCAGCACGGTGATGCTGCTGCTGCGGCGCGAGCGTGAAGTGCTGCTGCGCCTGCGTCCGGACAGCGGCATCTGGGGCGGCCTGTGGAGCCTGCCAGAGATGCCGGTCGACACCGTCCCCTTCGACGCGGAAGCCGCCGAGGCCAGCGCGCTCGACTACGCGCGCGCTTTCGGCACCCCCGCGCGCGCGATGCTGGCCGGCGAGCTGACCCATGTATTCACTCACTTCCGCCTGCTTATCCGCGCCATCCGGGTCGACCTCGGTGTGGATGCGAACCTGCTGGGGCAGGACAGCGTGGCGCCGGCCGGGCAGCGCTGGCTTTCGCTCGACGATCTCGATGCGCTGGGCACGCCCGCGCCGGTGCGCAGGCTGCTGGAGGACCAGGCCCGGATGGGCTTGTTCTGAAGCCGGGGCAGGGCGGGGCGAACGGCCGCCTAAAGCATGTGGTTCTGCCGCATGTAGCGGTGCACGATCTCGATGCGCATGCCCGCGTCGGGCAAGGCCATCAGCATCTGCTTGGCCTTCAGCGGCACCGGCAGCAGTTCGCACAGCCGGTTGGCCACCCAGCTTGGGTCGTCCCACAGGTAGGGCTCGTCAAACGGCATGCGGTCGGGCTGCTCGGCGTGCAAGCGCGTGACGATGCGGCGCAGCGCATCCAGGCATTCGCCCAGCAATTCCAGTTTGCAGTCGATGATGTCGGGAGGGAGTACCTCGGCGCGCGCCACCAGCAGGCCGTCGTCGCGGGTTTCGTGGCTGATGATATGGAAGCGCTCGCGGCCGCGCGCGCGGATCAGCAGCACGCCCAGCTGCTCCATATTGCAGTCGACGATTTCCGCCAGGCAGCCGACCAGTTCGGGCACGGTGGGCTGATTGGGCCGGGCCACCTCCTCGCCGCTGGCGATCAGGCACACGCCGAACGGCGTGCTGTCGCGCAGGCAGTTGCGCACCATGTCGACGTAGCGCGCCTCGAACACGCGCAAAGGCAGCCGTCCACCGGGAAATAGCACCGTGTGCAACGGGAACAGCGGCAGGTTGTCGAGCGTCCGTGGCGGGTCTTCGGATCCTGTGGGACGGTAGAGATCGGTCGAGGACATGCGGTGCAGGCTTGGGTCGCGCAGCATTGGGCCGCCAGGCCGACGCCGCGCTCAGAAGCCCCATGCAGCCCGGGGTGCCATGCCGCGTGCGTCAGCCCGCCGGTGCGAGCTCTCGGTGTCTGACCAGCACATTACCATGTGCCCGGAAATAGTTGGCAAGCCTTTCGGCAATATAGACCGAGCGATGCTGGCCGCCGGTGCAGCCGATCGCCACGGTCAGGTAGCTGCGGTTGTCTGCAATGAAGCTTGGCAGCCACTTTTCCACGTAGGCGCGGATATCCTCGGCCATCGCCAGCACCATCGGCTGCGCCTGCAGGAAGTCGATTACCGGCGTGTCGCGGCCGGTCAGCGGCCGCAGCGCCAGATCGTAGTACGGGTTGGGCAGCGAGCGCACGTCGAACACCATATCGGCATCGCTGGGCACGCCGTGCTTGAAACCGAACGACTCGAACAGCAGCGTCAGGCGCTGGCTGTCGTCGCGGATCAGCTCCTTGATCCAGCTGCGCAGGGTATTGGTGCGCACATTGCTGGTGTCGATCCGGTGCGCGGCCTCGGCTAGCGGGCTCAGCAGCGCGCGCTCCATCTCGATCGCTTCCATCAGCGCCGTGTCGTTGAAGGCGCCGCCGCCACCGGCCACGCCGTCGGTCCGTGCCGACAGCGGATGGCGGCGCCGCGTCTCGGAGTAGCGCTGCACCAGGGCGTCGGTGCTGGCGGTCAGGAAAATCACCTCGACCTGGTGCTCGGCGGCCAGTGCGCGCACGGTGTCGGGCAGCTGGTCGAGCGACTCGCGGCTGCGGATGTCGGTAGCCACGCCCAGGTGCGTGTAGCCCTGGCTGTCTAGGTAGCGGGTCAGTTCAGGGATGAACTGCGCCGGCAGGTTGTCCACGCAGTAATAGCCTGCATCTTCGAGGACGTTCAGTGCGACGGACTTGCCGGAACCGGATATGCCGGTGATGAGGATGATGCGCATAGCAACTGAAGCATAGCATCAGGTGCCGGCTGCGTCATGACAGCGTGTTGACACCAGCAAAATGGCGAACCTTCCGGTTCGCCATGCTGGTTCGCGAGCAAGGGCGCTCAGGCTGCCTTTGACAGGCATTCCTTCATGTGGGCCTTGTATTCGTCGCCCTTCTTGCCCTTGCCGGACTTGCTGCAGGAAGCCATCTTGTCCTGCTGGCTCTTGGGCGCGCCGGACTTCGACAGGCATTCCTTCATGAATGCCTTGCGTTCGTCGCCTTTCTTGCCGGAGGCCTGCGCGTTGCAGGACTTCATCTTGTCCTGCTGGGTGTTGGCCGCGGGCTTGTCCGGATTGGCGGGGGTAGCAGGCGTGGCCGGCACGGCAGGCGTTGCCGGGGCCGTGGCCGACGGCTTGGCCGGCGTAGCAGGAGTGGCCGGCGTGGCGGTCTGCGCAAAGGCGCTGGCTGCGAACAGGGGGGTGACCAGCGCGCACACTGCAATCAGGGTCTTCATGCTTGCTCTCCTCGGGGGTGGACTACCTTGTCGCCGCGCGCCGGTTCGGCGTTGCAGCGTCCGTAACGGGCGTGATGCCCATTGCAGCACAAAACGGAGCATGCCTGAGAAGCGTTGACGAGCGGTTGTCACGCCGTTGTAAGCAATTGAAAACCGCGGCGGACCGGGGCTTACAGCAGCCGGCCCTGCCCGCGCGAGACGGCATCGGCCTGCATCGCGGCGCGCTGGCGGTCCATGAAGTCGCGCAGCGTGTCGATGCCGCGCAGGCGCAGGATGGTATTGCGCACGGCGGCCTCGACCAGCACGGCCAGGTTGCGGCCGGCCGCCACCTGGATCTTGACCATGTGGATGGGAAGCCCGAGCACGTCCAGGTACTGCGAATCCAGCGGCAGCCGCTCGAATTCGCCATCGTTGCGCCGCACCAGCTGCACCACCAGCTTGATCTTCATCTTCCGCCGTACTGCGGTCTCGCCGAAGATGGTCTTGATGTCGAGCAGCCCCAGGCCGCGTACTTCAAGCAGATTCTGCAGCAGCGGCGGGCAGCGGCCTTCGATGAAATCCGGCCCCAGCCGGACGAAATCGACGGCGTCGTCGGCCACCAGCCCGTGGCCACGCGAAATCAGTTCCAGGCCCAGTTCGCTCTTGCCCAGGCCCGATTCGCCCATGATCAGCACGCCCATGCCCAGGATGTCGAGAAACACGCCGTGCATGGTCACGCGCGGCGCGGAGATGCGCGACAGGTACAGGCGCAGATGGTCGATCACCGCGGCGGACGACACCGGCGTGGTGAACAGCGGCGTCGACGAGCGCGTGCAGCGCAGTTCAAGGTCCGGCGGCGGCTCCATGCCGTCGGCAATCACCAGGAACGGCGGCTCCAGCAGGATCAGCTCGCCCATCTGGCGCTTGCGGGTCTCGTCGTCGAGCCGCTGGTAATACGTGATTTCGGGCTTGCCGAGGACCTGGATCCGGTTCGGGTGGATCAGGTTGAGGTGGCCCACCAGGTCTGCGGCGGAGGTCGCTTCGCGGGCGAATTCAACGTCAAAGGCGCGGTCCGCGCCCTCCAGGCCGGCGATCCACGAGAGTTTGAGGTCGGCTGCGTTGTCGTCGAAGATGGACTGGGAGGTGACGCCGGTGAGTTCCATGCGGTATGGCTGGTAAGGCGGTGTTCGAAGCGCGTGGCGCTTGCCCGGTCTGGTGCCGGCCCGCTCCGGGGGAATCAGTGGATCAGGGATGCCATGCGATCAGCAGTTCGTGCACGGCATCGGGCGTGGGCAGCGTCGCCAAGCCCTCGCGCATGTCGCGATCCGACAGCAGTTGCGCGATCTCGGACAAAATTTCCAGGTGCTGCTGCGTGGCCTGTTCCGGCACCAGCAGGAAGATCAGCAGCGACACCGGCTTGCCGTCCGGCGATTCGAACGGGATCGGCTCGGCCAGTCGCATGAACGCGGCCAGCGGCTGCTTCAGGCCCTTGATGCGCCCGTGCGGAATCGCCACGCCGGCGCCCAGTCCGGTCGAGCCCAGCGACTCGCGTGCGAACAGGTTGTCGGTAACGATGGCGCGCGCCACGCCATGGTTGTTCTCGAAGAGGAGCCCGGCCTGCTCGAACACACGCTTCTTGCTGGTGACGCTGACGTCGAGGGTAATGTTGCCGGGTGGCAGCAATTTGGCCAAACGATTCATGGGCGATGCGCAGGATGTCAGTTAGCGGGCGGATCGTTCCGCCGGGCAGCGGCTGGCTCCCCGACCGCTGCCGGCGCGGGGAAGACGTCCGGCCCATTATAGAGCAGCGGCTACCCTTGCATTGTGCGGTGCAGCGCGAGCAGGCGCAGCCACGATTTCTCTCTCTTTGTATGGCGCAGCATACACCTTGGCGCTGCGCTTGCGAACATTTCGGACCTTCATGCGTGGCAGGGCTTTGCTCCGCTGCCACACACCCGTCACGGCGCAAGGGCGCAAAAAAGCCGCGCTTCGGGGCGCGGCTTGCCTGTGGAATCCTGGTTCAGCAGCCCTCTGCGGGGCTGCCGGGCACGGGTTTATTGCTGCATTTGCGCTGCGGCCATCTGGTACTTGACCGCTTCGCGGTCGTGGCCTTGCACGCGATCCTTGTAGCGAATCACCTGACGGTCCAGCTTGTCGACGAGTGCGTCGATCGCCGCATACAGGTCTTCGTGATGCGCCTCGACAAAGATGTCCTTGCCCTTTAGATGCAGATTGATTTCCGCGTACTGACGCCGGTCCTTTTCCTTGTGATTGTCGACAGAGAGCAGCACGCTAACGCCAATGACTTGATCGAAATGCCTGACGATTCGCTCCAGCTTCGTTTCCACGTACTCACGCAGAGGGGGCGTGATGTCCAGGTGGTGTCCACTGATCTTGAAGTTCATAGCGCTTCTCCTTCTGAAAGAGCCTCACCAGGCAGGCGGTGGGCTCGGCTACAAAGACTTGCGGAGATTGACTGCGGGGATTTTCAAGGCTTCACGATACTTGGCGACGGTGCGGCGTGCGACAACGAAGCCCTGTTCGCCCAGCAGTTCGGCGATGCGACTGTCGGAAAGGGGATTCCTCGGGTCTTCGGCTCCTATCAGTTGCTTGATCAAGGCGCGGATGGCCGTTGATGAAGCCGCGCCACCGGTTTCGGTGGACACGTGGCTACCGAAGAAGTACTTCAGTTCGAAAGTACCCATCGGCGTAGCCATATATTTATTGGTCGTCACCCGGGAGATGGTTGACTCGTGTAAACCCAGTGTATCGGCAATCTCCCGCAAAACCAAGGGGCGCATGGCGATTTCACCGTGGGTGAAAAAGTTCTTTTGACGCTCGACAATGGCCTGCGAGACACGCAGGATCGTGTCGAACCTTTGCTGGATATTCTTGATCAGCCAGCGTGCCTCCTGCAGCTTCTGCTGCAGTCCCGCCGTGCCGGTTTCGCCCTTGGCGCCGCGCAGGATCTGGGCATACATATCGTTGATGCGCAGCCTCGGCATCACATCCGGATTGAGCTGCGCGGTCCAGCCGCCGCCGCTCTTGCGCACGAACACGTCGGGCACGACGAAATCGGCCTCGGGACGGCTGTACGCGTGGCCCGGGTAGGGTGCGAGCGAGCGGATCAGGTCATGCGCGGCCTTGAGCGCGACTTCATCGACCTGCAGGGCCTTCTTCAGTCGCGTGTAGTCACGTACCGCCAGCAGTTCCAGGTGATGGGTGACGATGGTCAGCGCCAGTTCGCGCTGCGGGTGGGTCAGGCGGCGCAATTGCAGCGCCAGGCATTCGGCGGCATTGCGCGCGCCCACGCCGGCCGGATCGAAGCTCTGCAGCAGCGTCAGGATGGCGTGGACTTCGTCGGGGTCGAACTCCAGCTCTTCGGGCAGCTCCGCGCAGATCTCTTCGAGCGAGGCGCTCAGGTAGCCGTCGTCATCGAGCGATTCGATCAGGAAGATGGCGAGACCCTTGTCGCGCGCCGAGATCTTCAGCGGCGTCAGCTGCTCCATCAGGTATTCGCGCAGCGTGGGCTCGGCATCGCGCAGCTGCATCGGCGTCTTTTCGTCCTCGTCGCCTTGCGGGCGGCGGGCGAAGTCATCCAGGCTCCAGTCGCTGTTGCCGTAGTCGTCGCCGCTGCTGTTGTCGCTGTAGTTGTCATCGGCAGCGCCCTCGGCGCGCGCATCGCCATTGCCCTGGGGCTCGGCGGGGGCGGGCGCGGGCGCGCTCTGTACGTTGACCGAGCCATCGGCGGCCACGCGCAGCGGGCTTTCGATCCAGTCGTTCTCCCGCTCGAGCAGCGGGTTTTCCGTCAGCGCCTGTTCGACTTCCTGCTGCAATTCCAGCGTGGAGAGCTGCAGCAGCCGGATCGACTGTTGCAGCTGCGGGGTCAGGGCCAGGTGCTGGGAGAGGCGGAGCTGTAGCGACGGTTTCATGCGACCTATTTTATGCGCATCTTTCCGATGTTGGAACGGAAATTGCTATCGCTAATGCGCCGTGATCGCCGCTGGCTCTCCGCATCGCGCGGCCATGGCAGCCCGCGCCGGGCAGCCGTCTTGTCACATGCGGAAGTTCTCGCCCAGATAGACGCGCCGCACGGCGTCATTGGCGATGATGTCTTCGGGCTGGCCAGCTGCCAGCACCGTGCCTTCGCTGATGATGTAGGCGTGGTCGCAGATGCCGAGCGTCTCGCGCACGTTGTGGTCGGTGATCAGCACGCCGATATTGCGCGCCTTCAGGAAGCTGACGATGCGCTGGATTTCGCCCACGGCGATCGGGTCCACGCCGGCGAACGGTTCGTCGAGCAGAATGAAGCGCGGCGACGACGCCAGCGCGCGCGCGATTTCCACGCGGCGGCGCTCGCCGCCGGACAGCGACAGCGCCGGGTTGTTGCGCAGGTGCGCGATCTGCAGGTCGTCGAGCAGGGCATCGAGGCGGCGCTCGATCTCGGCCTTGGCCAGCGGCTTGCCCTTGTCCTGCTGCAACTCCAGCACCGCGCGGATGTTCTCCTCGACGTTGAGCTTGCGGAACACCGAGGCTTCCTGCGGCAGGTACGACAGCCCCATGCGCGCGCGCTCGTGGATCGGCAGGCCACTGATGTGGTCGCCGTCGAGCACGATGTCGCCTTCGTCCAGCGCCACCAGGCCGACGATCATGTAGAAAGACGTGGTTTTGCCCGCGCCGTTGGGGCCGAGCAGGCCGACCACCTCGCCGCTCTTCACATCGAGCGAGACGTCCTTGACCACCGTGCGGGAGCCATAGCGCTTCTTCAGGTGGCGCACGACCAGCGTGCTGCCGCCGGGCAGTACAGAGTTGGCTTCGACGACAGGCTGGTCGGCAATGGTGGCGGTATCGGTCATGGGTACGGTCAGGGTTTGTTGGCGGGCGCGGGCGCCGACTTCAGGTCCAGCGGCGAGCCGCCTGCGGTGCCGGACTTCTGGTCCTGGCGCGGCGACAGTACCGCGCGCACGCGGCCGGACGGGTTGGCGGCGGCGGCATCGCCGCTGCCGCCGCCCGCCGCGGTATAGAGCTCCTTGCGGCTGTCGTAGGTCAGCACCGCGCCGCGGATCTCGTCGACCAGCTTGGCGCCCTGCAGCCGCGCCATGCGGGCATTGCCGATCAGCTTGGAGAATTCCTGCTTGCCGTCGTACTCGATGCGGTCGCCCCAGCCGTCGATGTATTCGTCGACACCCTCGCGCTTCTGGCGGATATAGGCCTGCCTGCCCGGCTTCGAGGTGGCCACGGCGAACTGGTAGCCCTCGGGATCCGTGCGCAGCTCGGCGGCGTCGGACTTCAGGATCATGGTGCCCTTGGTCAGCACCACGTTGCCGGTCAGCGTATAGATCTGCTTGACGTCGTCATAGCTGGCGTTGTCCGCCTCGAGCACCATCGGCTTGTCGCGGTCCGCGCGCTCGGCAACGGCAGGCTGGGCCAGCAGGCCGAAGGCCAGGGCCAGCGCGAGCAGGGCCGGGGCGGTGCGTCGACGGGACGATGTCGTCAGGGAAGCGGTCATGTTGGCAGGGTTGCTTGAGGGCGTCTGGATGCGTGGTGGAGCGGTTTGCGCGGACTTTGGCGCGCGCGGTGCGGAGCCGTGCCGGCCGGCACCGCGGGCGCGACTGCGCTGGACCGGGCGTCAGGACCCTGGCGCACGGCCCGGGGATGGCCCGGTGATGATGGTGCCGCGTACATTGCCGAGCAATTGTACTTCGCGGGTGACGTTGTTGAAGATCAGTCCGTTGGCGGTCATGACCGACGGGCCGCGCGTCAGCTTGACGGGCTTGTCGGTCTTGACGATGTCGTCATTGACCAGCAGCTGGAAATAACTCGACGCCGCGGTCAGCTGCGGATCCTTCGAAGGATCCTTTCCCTGCTGGCGCAGCACGTAGCCATTGCCGTACAGGTCGATCACCGTGCCTTCGGCGTTCATGCGGCCGATGTCGGCGCGCGCGGTCACCGGCGGGCGGTCCGGCTCGTAGGCGCGCATCGCGGGGCGCGTGACCTCGTAGGTCTGGTCGTCCTCGAAATGGACCATGCGCTCGCCGGTGAAGCGGATCTTGGTGCTGCCGTCCGGTGCCAGCTCGGTGGCCGAGAAGCGGTCCATGAAGTAATCCGGCTCGTGCTTCTTGGTGGCCTGCGCGGCCTGGTCTTCCTTGGGGGAGTTGATCTGGACCAGCCAGAACGTGCTGCCCGCCACGATGGCCATCAGCAGCAGCGGCAGCAGCCGCATGACGATGCCGCTGAGGGAGGCGAGGAGTGCCTGCATGGTGTCCTTGGCGTTGTGCTGCGGGTGCCGTGGGTGGGGCGCCGGCTCAGATGACCTTGGCGCGGGTCAGGTCGTGGATATGCAGTGCGCCGGTCAGGCGCCCGTCGTCGTCCACCACCAGCAGCTGGTTGATGCGGTTGGCTTCCATCACCTGCACGGCTTCCACCGCCAGCTGGTCCTGGTTGACCACGTGCGGGTTGCGGTGCATGACCTCGCCGATCGGCACGGTCTTCCAGTCGCGCGGGGTTTCCAGCAGGCGGCGCAGGTCGCCGTCGGTGAACACGCCGATGGCGCGCCCGTCGGTATCCACCACCGCGGTCATGGCCATGCCCTTGCGCGTGATTTCCATCAGCGCCTGGGCCAGCGGCGTGCTTTCGCGCACCTCGGGCACGGCGTTGCCGGTGCGCATCACGTCGCGCACATGGGTCAGCAGCTTGCGTCCGAGCGCGCCCCCGGGGTGCGAGCGGGCGAAGTCTTCCTCGCCGAAGCCGCGCGCATCCAGCACCGCCACCGCGAGCGCGTCGCCCAGCGCCAGCGCGGCGGTGGTGCTGGCGGTCGGCGCCAGGTTCAGCGGGCAGGCTTCCTTCTCGACCGCCGCGTCCAGGTGGACGTCGGCCAGCTTGGCGAGGTTGGAGTCCGGATTGCCGGTGACCGAGATCAGGCGCGCGCCGATGCGCTTGACGATCGGAATGATCGACAGCAGTTCGCCGGTCTCGCCGGAATTGGAGAAGGCGATCAGCACGTCGTCGCGCGTGACCATGCCGAGGTCGCCGTGGCTGGCTTCGGCGGGATGCACGAAGAACGCGGGGGTGCCGGTCGAGGCCAGCGTGGCCGCGACCTTGCGGCCGATATGGCCGGACTTGCCGATCCCGGAAACGACCACGCGCCCGGTGCATTGCAGGATCAACTGCACGGCATGGGCAAAGTCGCCGTTCAGGCGGCCGGAAAGTGCGGAAACCGCATCGGCTTCGGTCTGGAGCGTGTCGCGGGCGAGCCTGAGTGCTCGATCCGCATCGAAATTGGCTATCATGGCGACGAAGTATACCAACGAATGCGACCGCACCTTGGCCGACCCACGGCGCGCGTCGCGCTCGCCCGTGCTCGCCGTATTTCCGCCGGCAGGGTGCCCGTGCCGGGTCGGCCGCGCGCCTCGCCGGTCACCCTGACCATCTGATGCATTCTCCGCTGGAACTGACCCTGGTGCTGCTGGCCGCCGCCGTGTTCGGCGTGGTCGCGTTCCGCATGCTGCAGCTGCCGCCGATGCTGGGCTACCTGGCCGTCGGCATCCTGATCGGGCCACATGCGCTGGGGCTGGCCAGCGATACCGCGCAGACCAAGTACCTGGCCGAATTCGGCGTGGTCTTCCTGATGTTCTCGATCGGGCTGGAATTCAGCCTGGCCAAGCTGCGCGCGATGAAGCGGCTGGTGTTCGGCCTGGGCGGCTCGCAGGTGGTGCTGTCGATGCTGGCGGTGGTGCCGGCCAGCTGGGCCTTCAACTGGCTGTTCCCGTTGTCGTGGCAGGCCTCGGTGGCGCTGGGCGGGGCCCTGGCCATGTCGTCCACCGCGATCGTGTCCAAGATGCTGTCCGAGCGCATGGAGCTGGAAAGCGAGCACGGGCGCAACATCATCAGCATCCTGCTGTTCCAGGACCTGGCGGTGGTGCCGCTGCTGATCGTGATCCCGGCGCTGTCGCGCGATCCGGGCGACCTGGTCATGGCGCTCGGACTGGCCACGCTCAAGATCGTGGTGGCGCTGGGCGCGATCTTCTTCCTGGGCCAGCGCCTGATGAGCCGCTGGTTCCATGTGGTGGCGGCGCGCCGCTCGCAGGAGCTGTTCATGCTGAACCTGCTGCTGGTCACGCTGGGCATGGCGGCGCTGACCGAGCGGCTGGGCCTGTCGATGGCGCTGGGCGCCTTCATGGCGGGCATGCTGATCTCCGAGACGCCCTACCGCCACCAGGTTGAGGAAGACATCAAGCCGTTCCGCGACGTGCTGCTGGGGCTGTTCTTCGTCACCATCGGCATGCTGCTCAACATCCGCGTGGTGCTCGACCATATCTGGCTGGTGCTGGCGCTGCTGGTGGTGCCGGTGCTGTTCAAGCTGGTGCTGATCGCGGCGCTGGCGCGCGTGTTCGGCTCGCGCCAGGGCGTGGCCATCCGCACCGGCCTGGGGCTGGCGCAGGCGGGCGAGTTCGGCTTCGTGCTGCTGAACCAGATCGACGGCCTGAACCTGGTCGACCCGGTGCTGATCCAGGTGATCCTGGCATCGATGCTGCTGTCGATGCTGGCGGCGCCGTTTCTGATCCAGTACAGCGATGCCATCGTGCTGCGCTTTGCCGCCAACGAATGGCTGATGCAGTCGCTCAACATGACCCGCATCGCCGCGCAGAGCCTGCAGACCGAAAAGCACGCCATCATCTGCGGCTTCGGCCGCAGCGGCCAGAACCTGGCGCACATGCTGGAGCGCGAGGGCATCAACTACGTGGCGCTCGACCTGGACCCCGACCGGGTGCGCGAGGCCGCCGCCGCGGGCGATACCGTGGTCTACGGCGACGCCGGCCGGCGCGAGGCGCTGATCGCCGCGGGCCTGCACCGCGCCGCCGCGGTGATCGTCACCTATGCCAACACGCCATCGGCGCTGAAGGTGCTGCACCATGTGCAGGAGCTGGCGCCGGCGCTGCCGGTGATCGTGCGCACGGTCGACGATTCCGAGCTCGACACGCTGCAGAAGGCGGGCGCCACCGAGGTGGTGCCCGAAATCATCGAAGGCAGCCTGATGCTGGCCTCGCACGCGCTGGTGCTGCTGGGGGTGCCGATGCGGCGCGTGGTGCGCGGCGTGCAGCAGGCGCGCGACGCGCGCTACAGCCTGCTGCGCGGCTATTTCCACGGCCGCGACGACGAAGAAGACATGGTCGAGCGCGACTCGGTGCGGCTGCATTCGGTGTCGCTCGGCCCGCAATCCACCGCGGTGGGCAGGCGCCTGGGCGTGCTGGGGCTTGAGCGCATCGGGGTCGAGGTGACCGCGGTGCGCCGGCGCGGCATCCGCGCCTTCGACCCGCAGCCCGAAACCGTGCTGGAGCCCGGCGATATCGTCGTGCTGCGCGGCCCGCCCGAGGCGCTGGAGGCCGCCGAGACGCGCATCCTGAACGGCTGAGCACCGGATCTGGCGCCGCAGCAAGCCTTAGTGCGGGCGCGGCTCGACCCAGGACTCTGGCAGGTTATCGAGCACCGCGCGCGGGTCCAGCGAGCGGATCGGCACGTCGCGATCGGCCGGGATGCGCCCCTCGCCCTGCAGCATCAGGTAGCGCAGGCAGCACACCCGCAGGAAGGACGAGAAGTTGCCCGCGACGGCCTCGCTGCCGCGGTGTTCGGTCAGTTCGTCGTGCAGGCGCGTGATCAGTTGGTTGACGGTCATGCCGTCGCGCTGCGCCAGTTCTTCCAGCACTTCCCAGAACAGGCTTTCCAGCCGGATGCTGGTGGCCGCGCCGTGCAGGCGCAGCGAGCGCGACTGGCTCTGGTAAGACGCCGGATTGGCGCGGATAAAGATTTCACACATCGAGGGCTCCCTGACGGGCGGGCGGCGCGGCCGGCAGGCCGTGCATGGCCGGCCGGGTCGGCAAGCCATGCATCGCGGGTGGCGGCGCCGCGTGCGGAAAGCACTAATGTACGATCCGCGTGCCCAGCACCGCAAGAAACTGCGCCAGCCAGGCCGGATGCGCCGGCCAGGCCGGGGCGGTGACGAGGTTGCCATCGGTGTGGGCCTGGTCGACCGGGATTTCGGCATAGGTGCCGCCGGCCAGCTTCACCTCCGGCGCGCAGGCCGGGTAGGCCGAGCAGGTCTTGCCTTCCAGCACGCCCGCGGCCGCCAGTAGCTGGGCGCCGTGGCACACCGCGGCAATCGGCTTGCCGGCCTGGGCGAAGTGCCGCACGATTTCCAGCACGCGTGTGTTCAGGCGCAGGTATTCGGGGGCGCGCCCGCCGGGGATGACCAGCGCGTCGTAGCCGGCCGGGTCGATCTCGGCAAAGCTGGCGTTGAGGGTGAAGTTGTGGCCGCGCTTCTCGCTGTAGGTCTGGTCGCCCTCGAAATCGTGGATCGCGGTGGCGCACGCGTCGCCCGCCCGCTTGTCGGGACACACGGCATCGACGGTGTGGCCGACCATCTGCAGCGCCTGGAACGGCACCATGGTTTCGTAGTCCTCGGCGTAGTCGCCCACCAGCATCAGAATCTTTTTTGCCATCGTGGTCTCCTGTATGGTTACGGGTGTCCGGCGGGTGCCGGACGCGGCAAGCCGGCGCGGGCAGCCCGTCCGGCCGGCAGGGCCATTGTGCTGGGCGCCCCGGTGGCGCGGGTGGTAATGGGTTACCACGGCGGGTTACCGCGCGTCCGCAGGCCGCCGCCACCGCTTTCTGACTGGGGCGCCGCGCGCCCATCCCCCGATCCCTATGGCAGATTCCATCATCCAGTCCCCCGACCTCGGCGACGTCACCGGCTACCTGCGCGAGCGCATCCGGACCGTGCCCGACTGGCCCCAGCCCGGCGTGATGTTTCGCGACATCACGCCGCTGCTGCAGGACCCTAAGACCCTGCGCGTGCTGATCGACGTGTTCGTGCACCGCTATATGGACGCGCAGCTGGACCTGGTCGCCGGCATCGATGCGCGCGGCTTTATCCTGGGCGCGATCGTCGCGTATGAGCTGAACCTGGGCTTCGTGCCGATCCGCAAGAAGGGCAAGCTGCCGTTCCAGACCGTGGCCGAGGAATACGAACTGGAATATGGCAGCGCCACGGTCGAGATCCACGCCGACGCCTGCCAGGCCGGCGACCGCGTGCTGCTGGTCGACGACCTGATCGCCACCGGCGGCACCATGATGGCCGGGCGCAAGCTGCTCGAGCGCCTGGGCGCGACCGTGGTCGAGGGCGCCGCCATCGTCGACCTGCCCGAGCTGGGCGGGTCGAAGCTGCTGCACGGTGCCGGGCTGCCGCTGTTCACCGTGTGCAAGTTCGAGGGGCACTGAGCGATGCGCGCGCAAGTAAAGACCCACGCAAGGAGTGTCCATGCCTGACCTGCTGCTGTTCCTGCTGACTTCCGTCGCCGTGACCGTGGCCCCGGGGCCGGACAACCTGCAGGTGCTGGCGCGCGGCATGGCGCAGGGAAGCCGCGCGGGGCTGGTGGCTGCGCTGGGCTTTTCGGTCGGCTGCCTGTTCCATACCGTGATCGCGGCGGTGGGGCTGGCCGCGGTGCTGCGCTCTTCGCCGCTGGCCTTCCAGTTGATCAAGTACGCCGGCGCCGCCTACCTGATCTGGATCGGCATCCAGGCGCTGCGTGCGCAGGGCGGGCTGGCGCAGGGCGGCACTGTCGATGCCGTGCCGCTGGCGCGCGTGTTCCGCCAGAGCGTGCTGGGCAACATGCTGAACCCCAAGGTCACGCTGTTCTTCCTGGTGTTCCTGCCGCAGTTCGTGCGCGCCGATGCCGCGCATCCCGGCCTGCAGTTCCTGCTGCTGGGCGTGGTCTTCATGCTGCAGACCGCGGTGGTGTTCTCGCTGTTCGGGCTGTGCGCGGGCTGGCTGGGCGCCTGGCTGCGGCGGCGGCCGGCCACGGGGCGCTGGCTGGACCGCGCTGCCGGGGCCATCTTCGTCGGACTCGGCATCAAGGTCGCGCTGCCCTGAGCCGGATCCTGGCAGCGCCGCCGGCGCTGCGCTGCCGCATCGTCATGGCGCAAGCCGATGGCGGCGTTGCCATGTTACCCGCGCCCCGCAGCGCGGGCCCATGCCGTTGCCGGTGCCGGGGGCCGGGCGCATAATGAGCCCTTGACAACGACACGATGACCGGGCGGAGCCTCCGGCAGTATTCGGCACCGGTCACACAAAGGCGCACCATGGGCGTTCTCCTTCACCTGTTATCGGGCGTGGCCCTGCTCGTCTGGGGCACCAACATCGTCAAGGTCGGCATCCTGCGCGTCTACGGCGCCAACCTGCGCCATGTGCTGTCGACCAGCGTCTCCAACCGCTTCACCGCCTTCCTCGCAGGCCTGGGCGTGACCGGGCTGGTCCAGAGCAGCAACGCCACCGCGGTCATCGTCAGCTCCTTCGTCGGCCAGGGCCTGATCGCCGTGGCGCCGGCGCTGGCGATCATGCTGGGCGCCAACGTCGGCACCGCGCTGATGGTGCAGGTGTTCTCGCTGGACCTGTCGTGGCTGTCGCCGCTGCTGATCTTCGTCGGCGTGATCTGCCACCTGACCTGGAAGGGCAGCAAGCCCGGCCACGTCGGCCGCGTGCTGATCGGGCTGGGCCTGATCACGCTGGCGCTGGAACTGATCTCGATCGCGACGCGGCCGGTGGTGCAGGCCGCCGGCGTCAAGGTGCTGTTCGCCTCGCTGACCGGCGATGCGGGCCTCGACATGCTGGTCGGCGCGTTCCTGACCATCCTGTGTTATTCCAGCCTGGCCGTGGTGCTGTTCTGCGGCGCGCTGGCCTCGGCCGGGGTGGTGTCGATCCACGTGGCGCTGGCGCTGGTGCTGGGTGCCAACCTGGGCTCGGGCGTGTCGGCGTTGCTGACCACCTCCGGCAATAACCAGCCGGGCAAGCGCGTGACGCTGGGCAACCTGCTGTCGCGCCTGCTGGGCTGCCTGATCGCGCTGCCGCTGCTGGGCCAGGCCGAGGAACTGCTGGCGCTGCTCGACCACGAGCCGCAACGGCTGATCGTCAATTTCCACCTGCTGTTCAACGTTGCGCTGGCGGTGCTGCTGCTCGGCGCCACCGCGCCGCTGGCGCGCCTGTGCGAAAAGGTGCTGCCCGGGCGCAATACCGGCGACAGCCAGGTCACGCCGCGCCATCTCGATACCGCCGCGCTGTCGACGCCCACGCTGGCGCTGTCCAATGCCGCGCGCGAGGTGCTGCGCATCGGCGACCGCGTCGAGCAGATGCTCGACAACATGCTGCGCGTGATGCGCACCAACGACGCCAAGCTGGCCACCGCCACCTGCCGCATCGACAACGAGGTCGACGACCTCTACACCGCAATCAAGCTCTACCTGACCCGCATCAGCCTCGAAGCGCTGGACGAGCGCGACGGCCAGCGCTGGACCGAGATCATCTCGCTGACGATCAACCTGGAGCATGCCGGCGATATCATCGAGCGCATCCTGCTCGATACCAAGGACAAGAAGATCGCCCACAACCTGATGTTCTCCGAGGCCGGCATGCAGGAGATCGCCGAGATGCACGCGCGCCTGGTGGCCAATCTGCGGCTGGGTTTGTCGGTCTTTCTCAACGGCGACTTGAAGAGCGCGCAGGCGCTGATGGCGGAAAAGGCCAACTTCCGCGAACTGGAGCGCAAGTACGCACGTACCCATCTGCAACGCGTGGCGGTGCAGACCGCGGAAAGCATCGAGACCAGCTCGCTGCACCTGGACGTGATCAGCGAGCTGAAGCGGCTGAATTCGCTGTTCTGCGCGACGGCCTATCCGGTGCTGGAGCAGGCCGGCGTGCTCAACCGCAGCCGCATGAAGGAAGGCGAGGTGGCGCCGGTCACGAGCGTACAGGCGGCGCAGCACTGAGCTCCGGCACTGCCGATCCCACGTGTTTGCTCCCTCTCCCGCTTGCGCGAGAGGGAGAACACCTTGCTTGGGCTAGCTCGGGCGGCTTTGGCGCACCCAAAGCCGCGCTCCTCTTTCGCGTCTGTCCGGGGTGTTTTTAAAGCTTGTACCCAAACTTCCGCAGCAACGCCTTTCGTTCCGCCACATCCGCCTCGGTCTCGATCCCCAGCGGCGAGGCGCCGTCGATCACCCCCACCACGCCGCGCCCGGCATCGGTCTGCGCGACGATCACCTGCGTCGGGTTCGCGCTCGCGCAGTAGATCCGGCATACCTCGGGCACCGCGCGCACCGCGCCCAGCACGTTCACGGGGAAGAAGCCGTCGCCCAGGAAGATCAGGAAGCTGTGCCCCGCGCCGATGGCGCGCGCGTTCTCGCAGGCCATGTCGATCAGGTGCTCGTCGGTGCCCGACCAGCGCACCAGCCGCTTGCCCGAGGCCTCGCAGAACGCCAGCCCGAAGCGGATGCCGGGCACCGTGCCAACCATCGCCTCGTGCAGGTCTTCCACGGTCTTGATGAAATGCGACTGGCCGAAGATGAAGTTGGTGGCTTCCGGCTTGGTGACCGGTACGACCGTCAGTTCCATGGCGTGGCTCCTGTGCGATGGGTGTCGCCGTCCGCTTCATGGTAGGGCGCGAGGTAGCGAAAGCAAGCCGGCGCCTGCTATACCGGATGGGTTGGCCCACCACCGGAGCCGCCCATGCCCGCCTTCTGCAGATGGCTTGCCATGCTTGCCATCGCCCCGACGCTTGCCGCCGCACAGGTCGCTCCGGCGTCACAGCGCGAGATTGGGGTAAGCGAGCTGCAGCGCCCTAATGTCGTGGTGGTATTGCGCCATGCCAGCGCGCCGGGCGTCGGCGACCCGCCCGGCTTCCGGCTGGCCGATTGCGCCACCCAGCGCAACCTCGACGCGCGCGGACGCGAGCAGGCGGAGCGGCTGGGTGCGAGCTGGAAGGCGGCCGGGTTCCGGCCGACGCAGGTGTGGAGCAGCGCCTGGTGCCGTTGCCAGGACACGGCGCGGCTGATCGGGCTGGGACCGGTGCAGGTGCAGCCGCTGCTCAATTCATTCTTCGGCGCCGATGCGCAGCGCCGCGACGCGCAGGTCGCGCAGCTGTCGCGGCTGATCGACGGTCTCGACCCGCGCGGCGGGCCTTACCTGATGGTCACGCACCAGGTGGTGATCACCGCGCTGAGCGGGCACGGCGCCGACAGCGGTGGCGGCGTGGTGATCGATTTGCCGCAGGGCGGCGCGGCGCGGCGCACGCGGGTGTTGCCGGCCGCCGGACTCGACTGAGCCCGGCCAGTGGAGATCAGCAGGTCAGGCGCGCTTGAGCAGCGGCGCGAGGTACTTGCCGGTAAAGCTCGCCTTGCTCTTCGCCACCGCCTCCGGCGTGCCCCGCGCGATTACCTGGCCGCCGCCGGCGCCGCCTTCGGGTCCCATGTCGATCAGCCAGTCAGCGGTCTTGATGACGTCGAGGTTGTGCTCGATGATGACGACGGTATTGCCCTGGTCGCGCAGCTTGTGGATGACCTTGAGCAGCAACTCGATGTCGTGGAAGTGCAGGCCGGTGGTGGGCTCGTCCAGGATATAGAGCGTGCGCCCGGTATCGCGCTTGGACAGCTCCAGCGACAGTTTCACGCGCTGCGCCTCGCCGCCCGACAACGTGGTCGCCGACTGTCCCAGCCGGATATAGCCCAGGCCCACGTCCAGCAGCGTCTGCAGCTTGCGCCGCACCACCGGCACCGCGCTGAAGAACTCATGTGCCTGCTCGACGGTCAGGTCAAGCACCTCGGAGATGTTCTTGCCCTTGTACAGCACCTCCAGCGTTTCGCGGTTGTAGCGCTTGCCGTGGCAGACGTCGCAGGGCACGTACACGTCGGGCAGGAAGTGCATCTCGACCTTGAGCACGCCATCGCCCTGGCAGGACTCGCAGCGCCCGCCCTTGACGTTGAACGAGAAGCGGCCCGGATCGTAGCCGCGTTCCTTGGCCGACGGCACGCCGGCGAACAGTTCGCGGATGGGCGTGAACAGGCCGGTGTAGGTGGCCGGGTTGGAACGCGGGGTGCGGCCGATCGGGCTCTGGTCGACGTTGATGACCTTGTCGAAATGCTCCAGCCCCTCGATGCGATCATGCTGCGCTGGCTCCGGCGTCGAGCCATAGAGGTGGCGCGCCACCGCGTGGTAGAGCGTGTCGTTGATCAGCGTCGACTTGCCCGAGCCCGACACGCCGGTGATGCAGGTCAGCAGGCCAACCGGCACTTCGGCGGTGACGTTGCGCAGGTTGTTGCCGCTGGCGTTGACGATGCGCAGCAGCCGCTCTTCATCCGGCGCGGCACGCTGCTTCGGCACTTCGATGCGGCGCTGGCCGGACAGGTATTGCCCGGTCAGCGAAGCCGGCGACGCCTCGATCTGCGGCGGCGTGCCCTCGGCCACGATCATGCCGCCGTGCACGCCGGCGCCGGGGCCGATATCGACCACGTAGTCGCAGGCGCGGATCATGTCCTCGTCATGCTCGACCACCAGCACCGAGTTGCCGATGTCGCGCAGGTGCTTGAGCGTGCCGATCAGGCGGTCGTTGTCGCGCTGGTGCAGGCCGATCGACGGCTCGTCCAGCACGTACATCACGCCGGTCAGGCCCGAGCCGATCTGCGACGCCAGCCGGATGCGCTGGGCCTCGCCGCCGGACAGCGTATCGGCGCTGCGCTCCAGCGACAGGTAGTCGAGCCCGACGTTGTTGAGGAAGTTCAGCCGCGCGGTGATCTCCTTGACGATCTTGTCGGCGATCTCGCGCTTGGCGCCATGCATGTCCAGCGTCAGGAAGTAGGTCAGCGCGTCGCGCAGCGGCCAGCCGTTGATCTCGAAGATCGCGCGTGCCTGCTCGCCTTCGCCGAGCTTGACGTGGCGCGCCTCGGTGCGCAGCCGGGTGCCGTGGCAGGCCGGGCAGGGCTGGTTGTTCTGGTACTTGGCCAGTTCCTCGCGCACGGCAACCGAATCGGTCTCGCGATAGCGGCGTTCCAGATTGGGAATGATCCCTTCGAACACATGCTCGCGCACCGTGGTGCGGCCGCGCTCGTTGATATAGGTGAACGGGATTTCCTGCTCGCCCGAGCCGTGCAGCACCACCTGCTGCACGTTTTCCGGCAGTTCCTCGAAGGCGGTGTCGGTGTCAAAGTCGTAGTACGCCGCCAGGCTTTGCAGCATCTGGAAGTAGAACTGGTTGCGCCGGTCCCAGCCCTTGATCGCACCCGACGCCAGCGACAGGTTGGGGAAGGCCACCACCCGCTTCGGATCGAAGAACGTGATCTGCCCCAGCCCGTCGCAGCTCGGGCACGCGCCCATCGGATTGTTGAAAGAGAACAGCCGCGGCTCCAGCTCCTGCAGCGAATACGAGCAGATCGGGCAGGCAAAGCGCGAGCTGAAGGTGTGCTCCTTGCCGCTATCCATCTCCAGCGCCAGGGCGCGGCCGTCGGCCAGTCGCAGCGCGGTCTCGAACGATTCGGCCAGGCGCTGCTTGATGTCGGCGCGCACCTTTACGCGGTCGACCACCACGTCGATGCTGTGCTTCTCGGTCTTCTTCAGCTTGGGCAGCTGGTCGACTTCATAAACCTTGGCCTGCGCCTCGTGCGCGGTGCCGCCGCCCGAGCGGATGCGAAAGCGCACGAAGCCCTGCGCCTGCATGCTGTCGAACAGGTCCGAGTGCTCGCCCTTGCGGTCGACCACCACCGGCGCCAGGATCATCAGCTTGGTGTCTTCCGGCAGCGCCAGCGCCGCGTCGACCATCTGCGACACGCTCTGCGCCTGCAGCGGCAGGTTGTGGTCGGGGCAGTAGGGGGTGCCGGCGCGCGCGTACAGCAGGCGCAGGTAGTCATGGATCTCGGTGACGGTGCCGACGGTCGAGCGCGGGTTGTGGCTGGTGGCCTTCTGCTCGATCGAAATCGCCGGCGACAGCCCTTCGATCAGGTCGACATCGGGCTTTTCCATCAGCTGCAGGAACTGGCGCGCGTAGGCGGACAGCGATTCCACGTAGCGGCGCTGGCCCTCGGCATAGAGCGTGTCGAAGGCCAGCGAGGACTTGCCCGAGCCGGACAGCCCCGTAATCACGATCAGCCGGTTGCGCGGCAGGTCGAGATTGATGTTCTTCAGGTTGTGGGTACGCGCCCCACGGATCTTGATTTCTTCCATATGCCGAAAAGTCGTCGCCAGGCGGGCCGCCCCGGCCGGAATGCGCGCCCGGGCGCACCTCTCGGGGGCAGCCGGCATGGCCAGGTGACCCGGGAAGCGCGAAGGAGCAAACCTGTTAATATACCCAACTTCGGTTTCCGGGGTTGTCCGGCCACCAGCGGACCCGACGATTGCCGCCCAACGGCAACCAGCCCTACCCCGAATCCACACGATCCCACGATCGCAATGCCGTCGATCCCTTCTTCTTCCACGGAAACTTCCCCGGAAACGGGTGCCGCCGACGCATCCCAGGCTCCCGCGCGCGAACGCATGACGCGCGCCGAACTGCGCGCCGCGGTATCGCTGGCCAGCATCTTCGCGTTGCGCATGCTGGGCCTGTTCCTGATCCTGCCGGTCTTTGCCGAATACGCCCGGACGCTGCCCGACGGGCAGGACGCCCAGCGCGTGGGCCTGGCGATGGGCATCTACGGCCTGATGCAGGCCTTCCTGCACATCCCGCTGGGCTGGCTGTCCGACCGCGTCGGGCGCAAGCCGGTGATGGTGGGCGGCCTGCTGCTGTTTATCGCCGGCGGACTCGTGGCCGCGTTCTCGGACACGCTCTCCGGCGTCATCGCCGGGCGCGCGCTGCAGGGCATGGGCGCGATCTCCGCCGCCATTACCGCCTGCATCGCCGACCTGACCCGCGAACGACATCGCACCAAGGCCATGGCGATGGTGGGCGGCAGCATCGGGCTTACCTTCGCGCTGTCGCTGGTGATTGCCTCGCCGCTGCTGCACAGCATCGGCATGTCCGGCATCTTCGGGCTGATGTCCGTGCTGGGCCTGGTCGCCATCGGCGTGACCGTGTTCCTGGTACCAACCCCGCCGCCGCCGCACCCGGTGCGGCTGCCGTTGCGCAAGGTGCTGCTCAACGGCGACCTGGCGCGGCTCAATGTCGGCGTGCTGGCGCTGCACGCGTCGCAGGTGGCAATGTTCATGGTGGTGCCGGCGATGCTGGCCGATGCCGGCATGCCGCTGGACCAGCACTGGAAGGTCTACCTGCCTGTCGTGCTGGTGTCCTTCGTGCTGATGCTGGGGCCGATGATGGCGGCCGAGCGCTACGGCCGCGTGCGCCCGGTGCTGCTGGGCGCGGTCGCGCTGATGACCGCGGTGCAGCTGCTGTTTGCCGCGGTGCACGGGCTGTGGGCGATCGTCGGGGTCTTGCTGCTGTTCTTCGTCGCCTTCAATGTGCTGGAGGCAATGCAGCCCTCGCTGGTGTCGCGCTACGCCGCGGCCGCGCGCGGCGCGGCGCTCGGCGTCTACAACACCACGCAGGCCCTGGGCCTGTTCCTGGGCGGTGCCGCGGGCGGCTGGCTGCTCAAGCACGAGGGCCGCAGTGCCGTGTTCGTGGGCTGCGCGGCGGTGCTGTTGCTGTGGCTTATAATCGCCTGGAGCATGAAGGCGCCGCCGGCGCGCGGGCAGGAAGCCGCACCGGCGCCCGCGGCCTGAGCCGGCGCCTGGTTTCGCATCATTTCGTAAAGCATTTGGGCCAGAAAGAGGCCTAGCATCATCGCGCCACCCGGCATTCTGGCGGGGGCGCGATGTTCGTTTACGTCGCGGCACGATCGCGTCAAACTACCACCCGCTTTCACCGTCATCGTATTGCCACGCTTTTCAACACCGCGCGTGGCTTTTGGAGAACATTCACATGGCATCGGTCAACAAAGTCATTCTCGTCGGCAACCTCGGCGCAGACCCCGAAACGCGCTACATGCCCAGCGGCGACGCCGTCACCAACCTGCGCCTGGCCACCACCGACCGCTACAAGGACAAGCAGTCGGGCGAGATGAAGGAAGCTACCGAATGGCATCGCGTGGCGATGTTCGGCAAGCTGGCCGAGATCGCCGCCCAGTACCTGCGCAAGGGCTCGTCGGTCTATATCGAAGGCCGCATCCGCACCCGCAAGTGGCAGGACCAGTCCGGCCAGGACAAGTACTCCACCGAGATCGTTGCCGACCAGATGCAGATGCTGGGTTCACGCCAGGGCAGCGGCGGCGGCGGCGGCGATGAAGGCGGCTACGGCGGTGGTGGCGGCGGTGGCGGTTATAGCCGCGAATCGTCGGGCGGCGGCTACGGCGGCGGCCGTGGTGCCCAGGGCGGCGGTGGCCAGCAGGGTGGCGCGGCGCGCCGTCCGCAGCAACCGGCCTCGAACGGCTTCGAGGATATGGACGACGATATTCCGTTCTGAGTATCGCGACACAAGCGCGACACAAGCTCGCCAGCATTGCCATCGAACCCCCGCGCTGCGGGGGTTCTGCTTTTTGGGGGCCGAATGCATGCAGGCGTGTCGCGCGCGGCCGGCTTATTCAGACCCTTCCCGCGCGCTGAACCCGCACAAACCTCATGACCTCATGCGCACACATTCGTATGCGCGCCACCGGTCAAGCCCTATATTTTGCGTTCTTATTTTGTATGCAAAATGGAGGTGCCCGTGAGGGTGTGGAATGCAGGACGTGGCTACGCCATGCCCGTGGCAATGGCCGGCTTGGTGGCCGGCATGGCTGGCGGGGCCAGCAGTACGGTGCGCGCACAGCCGGCGCCGTCGGTTTCGGTCTATGGACTGATCGACACCATGGTGCGCTACTCGAACAACAACCGCGGGGACGAGCACCTGGCCGAACTGGGCGAGGGCTACTTCAGCGGCTCGCGCTGGGGCATGCGCGGCACCGAGGCGCTGGGCGGGGGATGGGCGGCGCTGTTCACGCTGGAAAGCGGCTTTGATCTCGCCACCGGCACCTCGCTGCAGGGGACGGCGATCTCCAACTACGGACAAGTCGGCACGCAGGGCGCGGGCCGCCTGTTCGGCCGGCAGTCGTACCTGGGCGTCGAGCACCAGACGTGGGGCAAGCTGACCTTCGGCCGCCAGTTCACCACGGCCTACGATGCAACATTCCGCTTCCAGCCCTATGGCCATCCCAACCTGGATGCGGTGGCCGTCCTGAACGGCTACACCGGTCCGCGGCAGGACAACATGGTCAAGTACGCGGGTAGGCTGGGCGCGTTGTCGGCGGCCGCGCACTACACCTTCGGCGAAGTGCCCGGTGACGCGACGGCGGGCAGCAGCCGGGGCCTGGCGCTGGCCTGGACGACGGCGCGGATCGACGTCGGGGCGCTGCTGCAGCGTACCGATGCGCTGCCGACCGCCGAGGCGCGCACGATCTGGGGCCTCGGCGGCAGCAGCCAGCTCGGCCGCGTCAAGCTGGCGCTCGGCTACCTGGACCACCGCTACCACCTCAGCCCGACCCGAAATCATGTGCTGACCGGCGGCGCCACGCTGCAGGCGACGCCCGCGCTGGCGCTCTCGCTGGCGGCGGGCTATGACCGGCAGACCGCGGCCAGCGGCCATCGGCTGATGCTGACCGGTGTGGCCGAGTACGCGCTGTCCCGGCGCACCAGCGTCTACGCCGAAGCCGACTTCAATCGCATCAGCGGGGCCTATGCCTTGCCCGCCTTCATGGGCGTGCGCGGCAACAAGTTCGGCGGCGGTGTCGGCCTGCGCCATCGTTTGTAAGACGGAGAGCGCATCGTGGTTTCCAGAAGACAATGCATGGCACGCCTGCTGGCACTGCCTGCGCTCCCCGCGCTGGCCGCGATGCCGGCGCAGGCGGAGCGCGGCGTGGCATGGCCGCGGCATCCGGTGCGGCTGGTGGTGACGTTCCCGCCCGGCGGGTCCAGCGACATCGTCGCGCGCCTGCTGGCGCCGCTGCTGCAGGAGCGGCTGGGCCAGCCGTTCGTGACCGACAACCGCCCGGGAGCGGGGTCCACCATCGGCGCCGCGGCCGTCGCCGCCGCGCCGAACGATGGCTACACGCTGCTGATGTCGAACTCGGCGGCGCTGAGCATCTCGCCGTTCCTGCTCCGGCGGCCCAGCTACGACCCGGTGCACAGCTTTACCCATGTGCATTACATCGGCGCGGTGCCGATGGTGTTTGCGGTGCACCCCTCGGTGCCCGCGCGCAGCCTGGCGGAACTGGCAGCGTGGATCCGCGCGCAGCGCGATCCGGTGCCGTTCGGCAGCGGCGGCGCGGCATCCGTGGCGCATATCGTCGGTGAACTGTTCGCGCAGCAGGCCGGGCTGAAGCTGACCCACGTGCCCTACAAGGGCGCGGGGCCCATGCGCACCGACCTGCTTGGCGGGCAAATCCCGTTCGCGGTGGACGCGTTGCCGCAGAACCTGCCGTTCCTGCAATCCGGCGACCTGCGCCTGCTGGCCGTGACCTCGGCCCGGCGGGTGCCGCAGGCGCTGCGGCTGCCCACCGTAGGGCAAGCCGGCTATCCCGGCCTGGTGGCCGAAAACTTTGTCGGCGTCTCGGCGCCGGCTCATCTTCCCGAGGACATCGTGCAAAGCTTGCATCAGTCACTGCAGGGCATCCTGCAACAACCGGCCGTGCGCGGCCACCTGGAGGCCCAGGGCTTCGTGCTGGCCGAGCGCCGGCCCGACGCATTCGCCGCCTACGTGCGGCAGCAGGTGCAGGCATGGGGGCCGGTGGTCGCGGCCACCGGGGCGACGCTGTCATGAGCGCGCGCATCCAGGTGGTGCTGTTCGGGCCCGAGGGCCGCGGCAGCTTCAACGAGGCCGGACATGCCGGCGCCGTGCGCGCGCGGGACGCCGGCCATGATGTGGCCGTGGCATGGATTGCCGACCCGGATCCGCAGGCGCGCGCCGCGGCCGTGCTGGCATTGTGCGAAAGCGCACCGGACCTGGTCGTGGCCCACGGCGGCCAGGGCGACTATCCGGTCGCCGTGGCCGCCGCGCGCCATCCGCTGCGCCGCTTCGTGGTCACGCAGGGCAGCGTGCTGTGCGCCAACACCGCCAGCTACACCGTGCTGCAGGAACAGTCCGCGTTCCTTGCCGGCGTGCTGGCGGCGACGGATTCGCGCACCGGGGTGGTGGCGCACCTGTCCGGCGAGAAAGTGCGTCCCGGCCTGAAGGGCCGCGCGGCGTTCCTCCATGGCGTGCGCAGCGCCATGCCAGGCGCGACGGCGCTGACGACCTTCTGCGGCAACCAGCATGACCCCGCACTCGCCAGCCGCGCCGTCACCGCGCAGGCCCGCGCGGGTGCCGATATCGTCTTTGCGATGATCGATGGCGGCCGCGACGGCGCCATCGCCGCCTGCCGTGCCAGCGGCATCCGCCAGATCGGCAACGTGCTGGACTGGACGCTCAGGCATCCGGAGGTGTTCCTGGCTTCGGCCGTGGCCGATAGCGGCTTGTGCGTCGAGCACGCGATCGCGGATTTTGCGCGCGACCGGGTCGCATGGGGGACGGTGCGCGCGTTCGGACTCGAGACGCCGGCCGCGGTGCGGCTGGCGCTGGGCCGCGTTGTCAGCCAGGCCGCGCGCGTGGCGCTCGACCGCTGGAGCCAGCGGCTGCTCGCCGGTGGCGTAGCGGTGGACGAAGACTATGCCGGCCCCGAGTTCGAGGCCGGCGTCACGCCCGCGGTCCTCTAGTCATCGCAGTACCGGAGGCGGCCGTCCGCGGGTTTCACGCCAGCGCCGGCAAACCGGCCTCCCGTTCCCACTCGACGCAGTTCCGCCCGTTGTGCTTGGCCGCGTACAGCACGTTGTCCGCGCGCATCAGCAGCGCTTCCAGGTCTTCGCCCGGCCGCAGCGTGGCCACCCCGAAGCTGGCAGTCACGTTGCGCATGCCTGGCAGGGCCTCCATGCTGGTCTGCTCCAGCGTCTGGCGCAGCCGCTCGGCCAGCTGCAGCGCCGCGTCGTGCGGGGTGTCGGGCAACAGCACGACGAATTCCTCGCCGCCCAGGCGCGCGGCGATATCGCGGCGGCGGATGCCCGCGGCGATGATGCGGCCGACCTGCGTCAGCACCGCATCGCCCGCGCTGTGGCCGTAGTTGTCGTTGATGAACTTGAAGAAGTCCAGGTCGCACAGCAGCACGCTCAGCGACTCGCCCGGGGGCGGCGGGATCTGGCGCGCGGCCAGCGTCTCGAGGCTGCGGCGCGTGTGCAGCTGGGTCAGCGCATCGGTATCGCGTTCATGGCGCAGGTCGTCGATCACGTCCTGCGCCGTCGCCGCCAGCTGCGCCAGCCCGAGCGCCAGCAGCAGCAAGGCCAGCGTGGCCTGCAGCCATAGCCAGCATGCGGTGGGGGGCAGCGCGGCGGCATCGTACGCGGTGCCCGGCGCCAGCGCCAGCAGCGTGCGCGGCAGGAACTGGAGCGCGAACACCAGGTACACCCAGAACAGCATCCGGTCGACGGTGCGTCCGGTGCGCAGCCGGGCCAGCGGCGCGACCCCCGGCAGCAGGATCAGCGCGACGCCGACATTCAGAATGTAGATGCGCGCGACCAGGCCCGGATACACCAGGTCGAACCACGCGACCATGCCGAACAGCGCGAGCGGCAGCGCCACCGCCACGCAGCGGTCGGGACGCGCGCCGATGCGGGCCAGCATGCCGCGCAACAGCAGCACGGCGCTGCCCAGGTAGAGCGCGCCGGTGACGGTGGCAGTCCCGCCGCCAGCGCGCGGAGGCCACAGGACCTGCAGGCCGATGGCCGCGGCGGCCAGCAGATAGCAGGCGCCCATCTGCAGCAGGTGGGGCCGCGTGCGCTCGTGGCGCCATGCAAAAAGGAAGCAGAGCGCGAGCAGCAAGGCAATGGCGGGATTGACCAGTGCCAGGAATCGACCGGCATCGTGCAACACGGAGAGTCCCCTGTCTTGGTGTCCTCTGGCAGGGGATGAAGCCCGCGTGCGAAGCGCGTCAAAGCGCGCAAGCCAGGGAACATGGAAAGCGGAATGCGCCCGCGCATGCGCGGTGTCACGCCGTCGGCGGGGCCTGCAGTGCGGCCCGCAGCAATGAACTGGGCGGCAACTGCCGGTAACAATTTGTTTCTGTGCGAGCATTCTAGCCACGGGTGGCGCCTGAGGCGCTCCCCCGAATGGGGGCCTGACCGGCAAACAATTGTGAACACGCGCGCCCGCGCTTGCTCATGGCGCCGCGGCCGCCGGATGCCCGCTTGGCGGCATTTGTGACTAATCTGGTAGATGCTGTCGGATCCTCCGGCAGTTCGGTTTTCCCGTACGCAAGGAGATCACGATGAAGACCAAGAAAGCGATGCCAGTGTTGTTGCTGGCGGCAAGCGTGCTGGCGGCGCCGTTCGCGATGGCGCAGGGCGGTGCCAGGTCCAGGCCGATGACCGAACCCATGGCCGCGTCCGCGCCGATGGCGCAGAGCTCGCCCTATATGCAGGTGCAGCAGTGGAAAAAGGGCGACCGGCTGCCCACCGAGTTTCGGGACCGCCAGTATGTGATCGACGACTACAAGCAGTACAACCTGCCCGCGCCGCGCAAGGGTACGCGCTGGGTCGGGATCGGCGCCGAGTATTACCTGGTGGCGCCCAACGGCGTGATCCAGCAGGTCGGGTCAGGCTCCTGAGGCCAGAACATTGAAAAACCGCCACGCCTGACGCGTGGCGGTTTTTTTTGTGTTCACATCGGCTGTCAGATGCCCAGGATCTTCTTCGCCTCGAGCAGCGACTTCATCGATTCATCGTGCTTGCCGGCCTTGTGATAGGCCTCGCCGTCGGCGCGCAGCTTGGAGACCTTGGCGGCGTCCTCGGTCGAGAGCTTCGGGTTGGTCGACAGCTTGGCATCGATGGCCTTCATCTCGTTGGGACAGTTATGGGCGAATGCCATGCCGGTGGCGCCGCACAGCACGATTGCCGTGACCATGGAAAGGAACTTGCGCACGCTAGCCTCCACGCAGAACGGTTGGAGTATTCAGCATAGTGCATGGCACTGCCATTGGCGGCAGTCTGGCCGGCGCCGCGGAACATACCCTCTGGAAGGGGTAGATCGCGCGCTTTTGTTTCTCATTTGAACGCTGCCACGGCGGCCTGTTACCGGCCATGCCATGCGCAACTCATCCGATATTCAACCATTTGGGCGAAGCCGGCGCCGGGGCCCGGCAGGGCCATTCCGATGGCCTGATCACGCATTTTCACTGGCCTTTTTTGCAGGCTGACTCGACTGCCGGGCATGGCAATGGCCACGGCATTTTTGTGTATCGGCTGGCGCTTCAGGGTTGAAACAGCCCATGCGAAGGCACGATTTATCGCAGTCGCCTCCCTGTCTAGATTGGAGCTACCCGGCATCGCACCGGGCCTTCAATCCATGAAAACGGGGGGCTTCCACCAATGCAACAGATCGACCTGAAACGCGCGGCGCTTCCGCTCGCCTGCCTTGCCATCCTGCTCGCCGGTTGCGGCGGCGGCGGTGGCGATTCCACCACCGCCGGGGCTGGCCCGGCCGCGAGCGTGCCCGGCCCCGCCGGCGCCGATGGCAAGTCGATCCTGTCCGGCACTAATGCGCCAACCGCCGACATGGGCAGCGATGGCGATTTCTACCTCAATGTCTCGAGCTCGACGCTGTACGGCCCGAAGGCCGGCGGCGAGTGGCCCGCCGGGGTGTCGCTGATCGGCCCGCAAGGCGTGGCCGGGGCGCCGGGCGCCACGCTGCTGCATGGCGCGGCCGATCCGACGAAGGCGGACGGCGCGGTGGGCAGCTTTTACCTGAATACCACCACCAGCACGCTGTTCGGGCCGAAGACCGCGGACGGGTGGCCGGCCGGGATCTCGGTGGTCGGCCTGACCGGCCCGGTCGGGCCCGCGGGCCCTGCAGGCGCCGACGGTGCGCCCGGTCCTGCCGGAGAGCAGGGCGAGCAAGGTGAGAAGGGCGACAAGGGCGACAAGGGCGACCCCGGCCAACCTGGCACGGGCGCCACCGTCTACACCGCCAACTTCGCCGTCACGGCGCCGCCGGGCGGCGTCGGCACCTATGTCATGACCGGTACCGGGCTGACGCTGCAGAGCAGCGACCCGTACTTCGGCGCGGTGATGCCGGTGGCCTGCGAGGGCGGCTTCACCCTGACCGCGATCCTCGCGGGCCAGGTGCCGGCCAAGGCGGCATACACCGTCACGGCGCACCGTGTCGCCAGCGGCACGGCGCTGGACCAGGTCGACGTGCTGCCCATCACCGACGCGTCGCAATGCATGCTCGACAACAGCGAGCGCACCTGCTCGGCGCCGGCGACCATGCCGGTGGCCGCCAACGACGTGGTCCAGGTACAGGTCAGCGGCAACAACAGCTTCAACTGGGGCGGCGGGCTGTACGTGAACCTGTCGTGCAAGTCCGGTAACTGAACCGCGGCGCGGCGTCGCGCCCTGCAATACAGCGGCCGCCAGGCCGCCTTCCTGACCCTCTGCCAGGGCCGCCGGCGCACCACGCGCGCGGGCCACGTAGCGCGTCCTGGTTTTCCCCCACGCCTTCCGGTGTTATTTTGGAGGGCGTCATTTTTTTGCCCGTCCCGATCCGTACCATCCCGATCGCACTGACGTCATACGGGAGCGCCCCCGCGCATGGAAACTTCCGCCGAACATTATTCGCTGGCACTGCTGTGCGCCGCCGTGCTGACCGTGACGGTGGTCGGCATCCATTACGAGGCGCTGCGCCTGCTGTCCGCGATGCATCCGCGGCGCTGGAGCGGGCGCATGAATATCGGCGTGCTGATCGTCTGCATCATCCTGGTCCATTGCCTCGAGGCGCTGGTGTTCGCCGCTGGTTTCTGGTTTGCCGACCGCGTGCTGGGGCTGGGCGGGCTGGCCGGCGTGGCGGTGCCCGGGGTCGAGGCCGCAGGCGCGCAGCCGGACGCACTGCGCTACGCCTACTTCGCGCTGGAAACCTTTACCACCCAGAGCCTTGGCGATATCGTGCCGGTGGGCGCCAGCCGCCTGATCGCCAGTATCGAGCCGCTGGTCGGGCTGGTCCTGATCGGCTGGTCAACCTCGTTCACCTACGTCATGATGCGCCGCGACTGGGAGCTGGAGCGCGAGGAGGGCGGCGAGGGCGGCGAGCATCGCCGCGGCTAGTACCTGGCGGCATCGCAAATGCCGGTAGTGCCAGTCCCCGCGCGAACGATTAAGCTCGCGGTATTTGCCAGAAACCGTCGAGCCAGAGGAGACATCGCATCATGCCAAGACGCCAGCGAATCCTGACCCGCATTGCCGCCTTAGTTGCCTTTGGCGCCCTGGTGGTGGCATGCGGCGCGCATGCGCAGAGGCAGGACCAGGGCGGTGCCGCCGCCGCCATCAATGACGCCGTGCAGCAAGGCACCAACCCCTACCGTCCCGACCCGTCGGCGACGCCGGCCAGCATCCAGTCGGACGAGTGCCGTGCGCTGGCCGAGCAGATTGCGCAGGCGCCCAAGCGCGAGTACCGCGCCACCGGGCCGGCCATCGAAACCGCCCAGGGCCGCATGGTGCCGGAGCTGGAACGGGACCGGCCGAAGAAGTCGCTGCAGCAGGCATACCAGGAGAAATGCACGCAGTAAGCCGCCCGGCCGCGATTTCGAACCGGGCGCGGGCTCACCCGTGCCCGGGCGTCACGTAGGCGCCGGTGCGGTGCAATTCGCCCTCGGCCTGCTCCAGCGCACGGATGGCGCCCTTGCCCTTGCGCGCCAGCAGTTGTTCGACCAGCGCCTCGACCACGGCCACGCCGGCCGTGATCGACGGGAAGAACGACGGGCTTTCGACCGAGAACAGCAGCGTGCAGTCCGCGGCCAGCGCGATCGGCGCCACCGTGCTGTCGGTCAGCGCGATCACCTTGCAGCCGCACTCGCGCGCGGCCTCGGCCACGCGGATGCTTTCCTGCGAGTACGGGGCGAAGCTGACCACCACCACCGCATCCTTGGGCGACAGCCCGCGCAGCTCCATCTCGAGCGTACCGGCATCGGCGCGGATCAGGTTCACGGTGCTGCGGAACAGCCGGTAGACATAGTGGAAGGTGAAGGCGATCGGGAAGCATGCGCGGAAGCCCGCCACATGCACGCAGGCCGCGTGCGACAACAGCTCCGCGGCTTGCGGCAGCGTTTTATCGTTGCTGGCGGCGATCCGGTCCAGGTTGTGGTGCTGCGCCTCGAGCATCTCGCCCAGCATGCGGCTGGCGCTGCTTTCGCGCACCACCTTGCGCGCGCGCCGCGCATACGGCTGGGTGCCGCCGCGCAACGCCTCGACGAACAGCTCGCGCATGGCCTGCCAGCCCTCGAAGCCCAGGTGCTGCGACAGCCGCACCAGGGTGGCGGGCTGCACCCCGGCGCTGGCCGCGATCTTGCGCATCGACAGCACCGGCACGTCCTGCGGATGGTCGAGCAGGTAGCGGGCACCGCCCTGGAACTGCGTGCTGAGGGTGGGAAAGCCGCGGCGCAGCAGTTCCAGCAATGCCTCCAGGTCATGGGGCGGCGCTGGCGAAGATGGCGGCGATGGCGGCGCTGGATCGGACGGCATGGTGGCTCCGGCTTCAAGAATGTAACGATTGTTGCACAGGTGCGCTCGCCTGCGCACCGGGTCGGGGCGATGGCGGGGGATTAACGTCCGGGCCGGCCGGAATCTTTACCCCTGATGACCCGCGGCCCTGCCACTGTCACTTCGCTACAACGCCGGTCCACCGGCATCGTATTTTCCTTACCCGCGTAACGGATCGTGACTTACACTCCGCGCCATAACCTCCGGAATTCGGTCGTCCGGAACATAATGAGTAGCGGAGCGCGAGCATGGGACATAGAAGCCCGGCAGTGCGACTCGGTGGGAGGGTCAACCCGCCGTTTCGGGTCATATTCAGGGGCATCCCGGGGGTCGGATCCTACGCAGGCATCCGGGCTGGCGGGACTCAGGGGGCTGCCGGCATGCCATGCCGGGGCAGGCCGCCGCATGGCTTCACGCTGATCGAAGTAATGATCACCGTAGCGGTCATCGCCATTCTTGCCGCCGTCGCCATTCCCAACTACAGCCGTTACGTGGTGCGCTCCAACCGCGCCGCGATCGAGTCCTTCATGCTCGAGGTCTCCAGCGCGCAGGAGCGCTTCCTGGTCGACAACCGCGCCTATGCCGCCAACCTCGGGGCGCTCGGCATGTCGGTGCCCGCCGGGCTTGCCACGCGCTACGACGTCACGGTGACACCGAACGCGGCGCTGCCGCCGGGCTACCGCATCGTGGCCACGCCCAGGGGCAGCCAGCTCGGCGACACCGATTGCGGCACGCTGACGCTGACCAGCGCCGGCGCCAAATCCGCGTCGGGCGCAGGCACCGACTGCTGGAACTGACCATGCGGCCCAACCCTTCCCATGCGAGCGACCCGAGGCGGCGCGTGCGCCGCGGCTTTACGCTGATCGAGCTGCTGTGCGCGTTGTCGGTGCTGGCGATCCTGGCGGTCGCGGCCGCTCCTTCCTTTGCCGCGCTGATCGCCAGCCAGCGCGTGCGCAGCGCCTCGCTCGACCTGGCTTCGGCGCTGGTGCTGGCGCGCAGCGAGGCGGTCAAGCGCAATGCCACGGTTTCGCTGGCACCGGCCGGCGCCGCCTGGACCGCCGGCTGGACGGTGAGCGCGGGTGCCGAGACGGTACGTTCGTTCGGGCCCTATGGCGGGCTGACCATCACGCCCAGTTCGGCCGGCGGCCTGGCGCTTGGCAACGACGGCCGGCTGACCGGCGCGGCGATGACTTTCGAGTTCGCGCCCGGCGGCGATACCTCGGCCACCACGCGGGTGTGCGTGCAGGTCAGCGAGACCGGCCGCATCGCCTCCACCAACGGAGCCTGCACATGACGCGCATCGCCATGTCGTGCATCGCCATGTCGCGGCAGCGCCTGCCGGCGCGCCGCGCGCAGGCCGGCTTCCTGCTGATCGAAGTGCTGGTGGCGGTGGTGATCCTGCTGGTCGCGCTGCTGGGCACCGCCGGGCTGGTGGCGCGCTCGGGCCAGACCGAGATGGAGTCCTACCAGCGCGTGCAGGCGCTGGCGCTGCTGCAGGACATGGCCGCGCGCCTGAACGCCAACCGCCAGGTGGCAGCGTGCTATGCCAACGGCGCTGCCGGCATGCAACTGGGCAGCGCGGCCGCCCCGCCCGCCGCATGCACCCAGGGCAGCGCCGCGCAGAACGCCACCGCCGACGCCGACCTGCAGGCCTGGAACGCGGCCTTGCTCGGCAGCGCCGAGATGCGCCCGGGCGCCAGCGCGGTCGATCCGGCGCAAGCCGTGGGCGCAATGATCGGCGCGCGCGGTTGCATCGAGACTGTCGACGCGGCCAACCAGGTCTATCGCATCACCGTGGCGTGGCAGGGCCTGGCCACCACGGCCGCGCCGGCGCTTGGCTGCGGCAAGGACCAGTACGGCAACGATGCCTATCGCCGCGCGGTCAGCACGCAGATCCGCATCGGCACCCTCGGGACCGTGTCATGACCGCGTCGCATATTTCCGTGTCTACAGTCCGGGCCCGCGCCACGCGCCTGCGCCGCCAGCGCGGCATCTCGCTGATCGAGCTGATGATCGGCATCACCATTGGCCTGGTGCTGCTGACCGCACTGGCCAGCCTGTATTACGCCAACAGCCTGTCGCGCACCGAGTTCGCCAAGGCCGCCGAACAGGTCGAGAACGGGCGCTATGCGCTGGAGCAGATCCGGCGCGAGGTGGAGCTGGCGGGGTTCTTTGGTGTGGGCAATATCGCGCGCGGCAACAAGGCCGCGGAGCCGGCACTGTGCGCGACCGACCCGGCCGCGCTCGGCTTCTCGCCCATCGCCGAAACCGTGCCGGTGGCGCTGGCAGGCTATGCGCCCGGCGTGGTGGCGCCGTGCCTGCCGGACCTGGCGCCGACTTCGGAGGTGCTGGTGGTGCGGCGCGTCTCGACCACACCGGTGGTGGCGCCCGCGCCGGGATCGGCTTACCTGCAGGTCTCGGCCTGTTCGCAGGATGCTCAGAGCTTTGTCTTCGACGCCAGCGGCGCGGCGGCGTTCGGCTTGCGCACCAAGGCCTGCGACGCGGCGCAGCCGGCCGAACTGCGCCGGGCCATGGTGCGCATCTTCTACCTGGCCGGCTGCGACCGTTGCAGCAACGGCGGCGACGGCATTCCGACGCTGAAGATGGCCGAGCTGGTCAATGGCGTGTTCCAGGCGCGCTCGGTGGCTCAGGGCGTGCAGGACATGCATGTGCTGTACGGCGTGGACCAGGACAGCAACGGCTCGGCCGACTGCTATGTGACCGATCCGCGCGCCAACAACAGCGCGGTGTGCACCGCCGTGCCGGGTTATGACTGGGGCGTGGCGATCAACAACCTGGCCAATGTCACCACCGTGCGCGTGCACCTGCTGGCGCGCACGCTGAAGCCTTCCGGCGGCCATACCGACAACCGCACCTACGAAATCGGCCGCGCGGCGGCCGCGGGTCCGTTCAACGACGGCTACAAGCGCCACGTCTACGCCCAGGTCGCGCGCCTGGTCAACGTGGCCGGCCTGCGAGAGCAATAACGCCATACCGGCACCACACCGCGATGAGAACCATGATCAAGTCAACCGGCGGCGGGCTGCGCCGCAGTCAATCCGGGGTCACGCTGGTGGTGACGCTGGTGTTCATGGTGATGTTCCTGATGATCGCGGTGGCCATGGTCAATTCCGGCCTGATCAACGTCAAGGTGGCATCCAACCAGCAGCACAGCGCCGAGGCACGTGACGTGGCGCAGCAGGCGATCGAGCAGGTGATCAGCGACGACTTCACCAAGGCGCCGGTGGCGGTGGACGTGCCAGTCGACGTGACCGGCGACGGCACCGCGGATTACGTGGCGCAGGTGGCCGTGCCGACCTGCGTGACCAGCAAGCCGGTAGCCAAGGTGATCGATCCGGAGAAGCATCCCGAGGATGCCGAATGCACGCTCGGCAGCAGTACCGGCAACGGCAATCTCGTGGTGGGCCCGGGCGGCGCCAACGTGGTCAGCTCGCTTTGCAACGATACGCAGTGGGATGTCGCCGCCACCGTCAATGACGCCAACACCGGCACGGTCGCGACGGTGCACCAGGGCGTGGCCGTGCGCACGCTGTATGGCTCCACCTGCCCCTGATTGCCACGGGCGCGCCGCAGATCTTTAAAAGGAAAAACCAGCATGTCCATGCCCGCCCGCCGGCTTCGCGCCTATGCCGCCTGTGCCACGGCCCTGCTCGGGCTGACCGCCGCGCCTGCGGCGCTGGCCGAAGACATCGACCTGTTCACCGGCCTGCAGAGCAACGCCGGCGCGCGCCCGAACGTGCTGCTGATCCTGGACAACGCCTCGGCGTGGAACGCCAATGCGCAGGTCGATTGCGAAACCCCGGGCGTGGTAGGTCCGAACAACCTGAACAACAACGTCGGCGCCGAGCAGTGCGCGCTGTACAAGGCAGTGTCGGACCTGATCCGTGACCCTAATACCGTCGGCATGATCAACCTTGGCGTGATGATGTTCGGCGGCAGCAATAACTCCGGCGCCCAGTTCCGCTTCCCGAACGTCACGCCGCCGACCGCGCCGTCCGGTCTGGTGCTGCTCGACCAGACGGGCGGCGAGCAGATGCTGGCGTTCATCAAGAGCATCGACCGCACCAAGGACAGCTCCAACAACTCGCAGGTCGGCGGCGCCATGCAGGAAGCGTGGGCGTTCTTTTCCGGCAAGACCGGGCTGTCGGGCACCACCTACAAGTCGCCGATCACCAATCCGTGCCAGAAGAACTTCATCATCTACATTGCCAACGCGCTCAACAACGGCAAGCCGCAGGACACCGGCCAGGACGCGTACGACAAGCTCAGGGAGGCGGGTGCCACCGCCGCGCAGCTCACGCCGATTCCGCTGTCCCGGGGCAATAACATCGACAACTGGGGCGATGAATGGGCGCGTTTCCTCAACGGCATGGACCTGAACGCCGCCAACAACGCGGGCTCGGCCACGGCCACGCGCCAGAACATCATCACCTACACCATCGGCGTCACGGACGGCAGCAAGCAGAGCCTGGACTACCTGGAGTTCGTCAACAGCATGGCCACCAAGGGCGGTGGTGGCAACTTCACGGTGCGGGCCGGCGACGACGACGCGCTGGCCAAGGCGCTGAAGGACATCTTCAACGAGATGCAGGCGGTCAACAACGTGTTCGCCTCGGTCAGCCTGCCGGTCAGCGTGAACGGGCAGGGCTCTTACCTGAACCAGGTCTACATCGGCATGTTCCGCCCGGACGGCAAGGCGCGCCCGCGCTGGGTCGGCAACCTCAAGCAGTACAAGCTGGGATACGACACCAACGGCAACCTGGTGATGCTCGACGCCGGCGTGCCGGGCGGGACCGAGCAGACGGCGAAGAGTGCGATCAGCAATGCCGGCACGGGCTTTATCTCGCCCAATGCGCGCAGCTACTGGACCGAGGATCCGCCAAAGCAGGTGGCCAGTTCCAGCCTCGTCACGGACTGGCCTGCCGACGGCTTCTGGAAGAATGCCTCGGCGCAGCTGCGCAACGCCAAGGACGCGCCCGACGGCGAGATCGTCGAGAAGGGGGGCGCCGGCGAAATGCTGCGCGCCGACTACCTGACCAGCCAGAGCGGGCGCCGGCTGCTGACCTGCGCCGATGCCAAGTGCAGCAAGGGCACGCCGCTGGCCGCCTTCAATGCCGCCAACAAGGCGCTGACCGAGGGCAGCGGCCCGTCGCTGCTGAAGACCACGGCGGCGGACGCGGCCAACATGATCGACTGGGTGCGCGGCAAGGACGTCTTTGCCGCACTGACCGGCACCGATCCGAAGAAGGAAGCCGAGCCCGGTCCCGGCGGCAACGTCACGGTGCGCGGCTCGATTCACGGCGACGTGCTGCATTCGCGTCCGGTGGTGGTCGACTACGGCGGCAGCACCGGCGTGGTGGTGTTCTACGGCGCCAATGACGGCGTGTTCCATGCCGTCAACGGCAACCGCACCGGCGCGATTTCCACCACCGCCGGACAGGTGCGCGCCGGCGGCGAGCTGTGGGGCTTTGTCGCGCCCGAGTTCTACGGCAAGCTGGCGCGCCTCTACAACAACGCGCCCGAGGTGCGGCTGACCGGCAGCCCGCAGGACACCGCCGAGGTCCAGTTCACACCGCGCGACTATTTCTTCGACGGCACCACCACGGTCTACCAGGACCTGAGCAACCCGGCCGCGCCGCAGGTGACCATCTACCTGACCGCGCGGCGCGGCGGCCGCCTGGTGTATGCGCTGGACGTCAGCGATCCGGCGCAGCCGAAGTACCTGTGGAGCAAGACCAGTGCCGATATCCCGGAACTGGGCCAGACCTGGTCGCAGCCGCGCGTGATGCGCGTGCGCGGCTACAGCACGCCGGTGCTGATCATGGGCGCCGGCTACGACCCGGACGGCGAAGACACCGACCCGGCGTTCGCAGGCGATGCCAGCGCGACCAACAAGCAGGGCCGAGGCGTGCTCGTGCTCGACGCCGCCACCGGCAACGTGGTCTGGGCTGCCCTGGCCAGCTGCGCCGGCATCACCACCGGCACCTGCGTCACCATCGACAGCCGCGCGATTCCATCCGACGTCGCGGTGGTCGACCGCAATGGCGATGGCTATGCCGACAAGGCCTACGTCGGCGACGTGGGCGGCAATGTCTGGCGCATCGACTTCGGCGCGCTGGAAACCGACGTGCCGTCGACCTGGACCGTCGGCAAGCTGGCCCAGCTGGGCGGGGCGGTGAACACCAACGACGCGCGCAAGTTCCTCTATCCGCCCGATGTGGTTGCCACCGGCAAGTACGATGCCGTGATGATCGCCTCGGGCGACCGCGAGAAGCCGCTGTATTCGCTGAGCCAGACCCCCGGGGCGGCGCAGAACGTGCGCAACCGCTTCTATATGGTCAAGGACCCGAATGTCGACCGCAGGTTGCCGGCAACGTGGACCGCGGTCAAGGAGGCTGACCTGGTCGACGCGACCAGCGTGGCCTACCGCGATACGGCGGTGGCGAGCGGTTTCTACCTGGCGCTCGAGTTCGGCGAGAAGGCAGTCAATGCACCGCTGACCGTGGCCGGCTATACCTACTTCGGCACCAACACGCCTTCCAAGGTCCAGCCCGGCGCCTGCTATCCCGACCTCGGCGTGGCGCGCGGCTACGCGGTATCGTTCCTGACCGGTCAAGGCATGAACAACGGCCCGCGCTATGTCACCTTCGACAACGGCGGGCTGCCGCCGTCGCCGGTGTTCGGCATGGTGTCGGTCACGCAGACCGACGGCTCGACCCGGCTGGTGCCGGTGCTGATCGGCGGCGGCAAGGCGGGTGGCACCGGCGGCGACGACAAGTCTTCGCTGGGCGGCCAGGAAGTCAAGCCGGCCAGTGCCGGCAAGCGCAAGCGCACCTACTGGTACACGCAGAGCGACAAGACCTGAGCGTGGGTTCGAGCGCCGCTAGCGCGGCGCCGCCGCCATCGCGGCGTCCTCTTCCCACCACCCACCCCCCAGCGCCTGCAGCAGCGCCGCCGAATCCCCCAGCCGGTCGGCGCGCGCCTGCGCCAGTTCCAGCGCGGCCTGGCGCGACTGCCGTTCGGCATCCAGCAGCGCCAGCTGGCTGACGCCGCCGAGCCGGTACTGTTCCGACACCACCGCCAGCGTATCGCGCGCCTGCCGCGCGCTGTCGGCGCGTTCGCGCAGCGCGGCGGCGTCGGCCTCGAGCGCGCGCAGGGCGTCGGCGACATTCTGCAGGCCCTGCAGCACCGCTTGCCGGTATGCGGCGAGCGATTGCTCATACGCCGCTTCCGCCGCGCGCTTGCGGGCCTGCAGTTCGCCGCCGCGGAATACCGGCTGCACCAGGCCGGCAGCCAGGCTCCAGACGTTGAGGCTGCTGAACAGGTCGCGCGCCGCGGTGGCCTGGGTGCCGCCGCTGGCGCTCAGCGTGACCTGCGGATACAGGTTGGCGGTGGCCACGCCGATATTGGCCGAGGCCTGGTGCAGCAGCGCCTCGGCCGCGCGGATATCGGGCCGGCGGCGCGCCAGCGTGGCGGGCAGGGTCACCGGCAGCGTGTCGGGCAGGTGCATGGCATCGAGATGGAATTCCGGCAGCGCGGCCGCGGCCGGGGTCTGGCCCGTGTAGACCGCGAGCTGGTGCCGGGTGGCATCGAGCTGGCGCTGCAGCGCCGGCACCAGCGCCTGGGTTTGCGCCAGCTCCGCGCGCCGGCGCTGCACCTCGACGCGTGCCACGCCGCCCGCGCGCAGGCGGGCCTCGGTGATGCCGAGCTGGCGCTGCTGCGCCGCCACCATCGCGGCAGTGTCGGCCAGTTGCGCGCGCAGGCCGGCTTCGCGGATGGCCGCGGTGGCGATGTTGGCGGCCAGCGCCAGGCGCGCGGCCTCGAGCTCGTAGCGCTGGTAGTCGACCGCAGCCTGCAGGCCTTCCAGCTCGCGCCGCTGGCCGCCGAACAGGTCCAGCGCATAGGACACCTGCACCGTCGCGCCGTACAGCGTGAACGGGCCGGGGCTGGGAATGGCGGTGATGCCCAGCGACTGGAAATCGACCTGCTGGCGCGCGGTGTCCAGCTTCGCGTCGATGGCAGGCCAGCGCGTCGCGCCGGTGCGGGCGGCCAGGTTCTCCTGCGCCTCCAGCAGCCGCGCGCGGGCCTGCGCCAGCGTCGGGCTGGCCGCAAGCGCGGCCCGGATGGTGTTGTCCAGCGCCGGACTGCGGAACAGCGTCCACCACTGCGCCGGGACATCGGCGCCCGCGGCCAGCGTCTGCGCGTGGGACTGGCCCGACGCGTCGGCGCTGTCCGCCGCAACCGTTGCCACCGGCTGCGGACCCGGCACGTAGCCGGCGTCGTCCGGCGGCGCCGGCAACTGGAAATCGGGACCGACCGCGCAGCCGCACAGCAGTGCGGCGGCAAGCAGGGAGATAAGACGTTGCATGGCCAGCCCCTTCAATCGAGCGTGCGCCGGTAGAAGCGCACCGCGATCGCCATCACCACCACGATAAACAGTGCCATTGGCCACAGATTGGGCCATAGCTCGAACCAGCCGTTGCCCTTGAGCAGGATGCCACGCACCATGCGGTGGAAATAGGTCATCGGCAGGATGTTGCCGATCGCCTGCGCCCAGCCCGGCATGCCGGCAAACGGGAACATGAAGCCGGACAGCAGGATGTTGGGCAGGAAGTAGAAAAAGGTCAGCTGCATCGCCTGCAGCTGGTTCTGCGCCAGCGACGACAGCGTGATGCCGACGGTCAGGTTGGCCGCGATGAACAGCAGCGCCGCCAGGTACACCGCCAGCACCGAGCCGACAAAGGGCACGCTGAAGATCCAGCGCGCGGCCAGCAGCACAATGGTCGACTGGATCAGGCCGATGAAGATGTACGGCACGATCTTGCCGGTCATCACCTCGAGCGGCCGCACTGGCGTGGCCAGCAGGTTCTCCATGGTGCCGCGCTCGCGTTCGCGCGTCATCGCCAGGCCGGTCATCATCACCATCGTCATCGTCAGGATCACGCCCATCAGGCCGGGGACGATGTTGTACTGGGTGATGCCTTCCGGGTTGTAGAGCCGCTGCACCTGCACGTCGAAAGGCGGCCTGCCGCCAGCCAGCGGCGCCAGCGAGCCCTTCAGGTCATGCGTGGCCACGCTGTAGGGCAGCTGCGGCAGCGCGGCGATGGCCTGGCCGGTGGCGGAAGGATCGGTGGCGTCGGCCTCGACCAGCAGCGCGGGCCGTTCGCCGCGCAGCAGCCGGCGCGTGAAGTCGGGCGGGATGGTCAGCACGAACTGCACCTCGCCTTTCATCAGCGCTTCGCGCCCGGCGCGCTCGTCGGGCAGCGTGCCGACCAGCTTGAAGTAGGTCGACTGTTCCATGCTGGCGATGAACGAGCGCGTGAACTCGCTCTGGTCGGCGGCGATCACCGCGGTCGGCAGCTGGCGCGGGTCGGTATTGATGGCAAAGCCGAACAGCAGCAGCTGCATGATCGGCAGGCCGACGATCATGCCGAAGGTGACGCGGTCGCGCCGCAGCTGCAAGAATTCCTTCAGCACGATGCTCCACCAGCGCTGCAGCGAGAAGCGTGGCGGCGTTGAAGAAGTGGCCGGCGTCATGACGCCTCCTTTTTCTTGCGCGCCATGTTGTCCTCGGCGCCGCTCATCATGTGGATGAACACGTCTTCCAGGCTGGTCTGGGCCTGCTCGATGCGCCGGCCCGGCCCGGCCAGTCGCGCGAGGGTCTCGGCCAGCGCCTGCGCATCGCGCCCGGTCACGTGCAGCGCGGTGCCGAACGCCACGGTCTGTTCCACGCCCGGCGCGCCCTGTAGCTGCGCCGACAGCGCCGCGAGATCGTCGCCTTCCACGCTCCAGGTCGACAGCCGCTGGCTGGCCACCACTTCATCGGCGGTGCCCTGCGCCAGCAGCCTGCCGTAGGCGATATAGGCGAGCTTGTGGCAGCGCTCGGCCTCATCCATGTAGTGCGTGCTGACCAGCACCGAGATGCCGCGCGCGGCGAGCTGGTGCAGCTGTTCCCAGAAGTCGCGCCGCGCCTTGGGATCGACGCCGGCGGTGGGTTCATCGAGCAGCAGCAGTTCCGGCTCGTGCAGCAGGCAGGCCGCCAGCGCCAGGCGCTGCTTCCAGCCGCCCGACAGCGCGCCGGCCAGCTGCGCCGAGCGCGTGGCCAGGCCCAGGTCCTCGAGCGCGCGCTCGACCGCCTCGCGCCGCCTGGGCATGCCGTACACGCGCGCGACGAAGTCCAGGTTCTCGCGGATCGACAGGTCGTCCCAGTACGAGAACTTCTGCGTCATGTAGCCGACGCGGCGCTTGATCTCGTCGGCCTCGGTCAGGATGTCGTAGCCCAGGCAGGTGCCCGCGCCGGAGTCCGGCGTCAGCAGTCCGCACATCATGCGGATCGAGGTGGTCTTGCCGCTGCCGTTGGGGCCGAGGAAGCCGAAGATCTCGCCGCGCGCGACCTGCATGCTGAGGTCGTTGACGACATGCTTGTCGCCGAAGTGCTTGTTCAGGCCGCGCACGTCGATGGCGAGGCCGAGGTGGTTGCCGCTGGGGTTGGCGGTCGTGTTCATTGCTGCACCACTTCCACCGGCTGGCCGGGCCGCAGCTTGGGCGCGTCGGCGGCAGACGGGCGCGCCTCGACCAGGAACACCAGCTTGCGCCGGGTCTCGTTGCTGTAGATCACCGGCGGCGTGTACTCGGCCTCGTTGGCGACATAGCTGATGGTGGCGGCCACCGGCGCGGCGCAGCCGTCGCAGCGCACCTGCAGCGCCTGTCCGTTGCGCAGCGCGCCGACCACCGCTTCCGGCACGTAGAAACGCACCTTGACGTTGCCTGGCGGCAGCATGCGCACCACCGGGCTGCCCGCCGGCACCCATTCGCCCAGTCGGTAGGGCACGTCGTAGACCAGCCCGGCTTGGGTGGCGGCCACGGTCTTGCGCGACAGCTTCCACTGCGCCTGCGCCAGCGCGGCGCGCGCGGCCGCCACCTGCGCGGCCTGCGCCGCCTGCTGCGCCTCGCGTCCCGGCAGGCGCGCCACGTCGATATCGCGCTGCAGCTCGCGCACGCGCGCGGCGTCGCTGCCGGCTTGTGCGCGCGATTCGTCGAGCTGCGCCTGGGCGATGCCGCCGATCTCGTATTGGCGCTGGTCGCGTCGCAAGGCCGCGGCGCTGCGCTGGGCCTGGGCCTGTGCCTGCGCCAGCTGGGCCCGGCTGACCTCGACTTCGAGCGGGCGCTTGCCGGTCTTCAGGTCCTGCAGCGTGGCTTCCGCCGCGCGCAGCTGGTCTTCGGCCTGCTGGCGCGCGGCGCGCTCGTCGTCGGCTTCGAGCGCGAACAGCGCCGCGCCCTGCGCGACCTGCTGGCCGCGCTGCACCGAGAGCGTGTCGAGGCGCCCGGCGAAGGGCGAGGCCACGCTGACGAATTCACCTTCGACGTAGCCCTGCCAGCTATCGGTGCGTGCGTTGCCGCAAGCGGCGGCAAGCAGCGCGGCGCCGAGCAAGGCAGTGGTGCGCAACGCTGTGCGCAGGCGCGGACGATGGATGGAAGCAGCGTAGTTCATGCGGACTCCGGAGAATGCCGGGCCGTGCGGCCCTTCCGTTTGGCGGCGTCTGCGGGCGTCTTCGGCTGCGCGGTTGCCGGCGCCGCGGACAGCCCATGCCTCAGCAGCGCCGTGACATGGCGCACCAGGGCATCGGTATCGACCGCTTCCGCGCCGGGCAGCCGGCGCCAGATATGCGTGGTGGCCAGCGGCAGCAGCGTCAGTCCGATCAGCGACGGCACCACCAGCGCCGGTTCCAGGCCGGGGTTGAGCTGCCCACGCCCAATGGCTGCCGCCAGCGGCGCCATCAGCGCGCCGGCACGTTCGAGCGCAAAGCGCTTGAGCACGCGCTCGCGCAGCGCGCCGTCGTCGCTGGCCACTTCGCGGATCCACAGGCCCGGAAACCAGGGGGCGTCGGCGACGGCGCGGATCAGTCGGGTGGCGATGCCGACCAGCATTGCCAGCGGCTCCTCGCCGGGCTGGCTGCCAGCAAAGAACTGGGCCACCAGCGGCTGCACCTTCTCTTCGATCACGACATCGAGCAACAGGTCGCGGTCGCTGAAGTAGTAGTGCACCAGTGCCGGGGTAACGCCCGCCAGCGCCGCGATGGCCTTGACCGGCGTGCCGGCCACGCCCTGCCGCGAAAACAGCTCGGTGGCCGCGTCGAGAATGCGCTCGCGCTGGCCGGGCTGGCCCGCCGCCGGTCGGCCCGGGCTGCGCCTGGGGGGCTTGGGAGAAGCGGGTTTGCGGGGCATGGCGGCTGGCTCGGCGGAACGGGTGTTCAGCTAATATTAATTTTTGCGTTAATTAATTCAAGGGCGGTTACAACTTGGACGCGCGCCAGGCCGTCCGCAGCGGCTATGTGCTTTTTGGGGGGATTTGGGGACGGTCGGCAAGCAACGTTGCCGCCGCACGCGGCGCAAGACGGGTACCCTCTCCCAGGCAGGAAAGGGGTGAAAACAGGCGCGGCAGAGAACCTGCCGTCGCGAATTACCGAAGAGGCAACGCCGGCCTACTGCCGAGCATTCCTCTTGTTATCCGGCCACGCCGTATTGAAGTTGGTGCGGAACGGATTGATGTCCAGGCCCCCGCGTCGCGTATAGCGCGCATACACCGCCAGCTTGACCGGCTTGCACTGGCGCATCACGTCCATGAAGATGCGCTCGACGCATTGCTCGTGGAACTCGTTGTGGTTGCGGAACGAGATCAGGTACTTGAGCAGGCCTTCCTGGTTGATCGGCGCGCCCACGTAGCGGATCTGCACGCTGCCCCAGTCCGGCTGGCCGGTGACCAGGCAGTTGGACTTGAGCAGGTGCGACACCAGCGTTTCTTCCACCGGCGTTTCTTCCTGGTCGGCGCTGAGCAGTTCCGGCGCGGGCTCGTAGCGGTCCACCTCGATGTCGAGGCGGTCGAGCAGCAGGCCGTCGAGTTCGCCCATCTTCTGCGTGCCGAGGTCTGCTTCGGTCACCAGCCGCACCTGCACTGTGCCGCCAGTGGCTTCGGACAGGTCGTGGTGCAGCAGTTGCTGCAGCGCTTCCGGCGAAGCGATCCGGGTCTGGTTGAACGAGTTCAGGTAGAGCTTGAACGACTTGGACTCGATGATGTTGGGCGTATCCGAAGGGATGATGAAGGTGGCCAGCGCCACCTGCGGCTTACCCTTCAGGTTCAGCCACGACAGCTCGTACGCGTTCCAGATGTCGACGCCGAAGAACGGCACCGGCCTGCCCTCGGGCAGGCCGATCTCGGTGCGCTTGGGCTGGCGCGGGATCGGGAACAGCAGGGTGGCGTCGTACTCGGTCTTGTAGGCCGAGGGCTTGCCCAGCGGCGAGTGTTCGGGGAGGCTCATGGGGCGCTCGGCGGGATCAGGACAGGAACAGCTTGTACACCGGGTTGTCGGTCTCGTCCCAGTGTACGTAACCCAGCGTCGAAAGGAAGGCGCGGAAGGCGCGCTTCTCGTTCTTGGGCACCTGGATGCCGACCAGGATGTTGGAAGTGTCGGCGCCCTGGTTGCGGTAGTGGAACAGGCTGATGTTCCAGTTCGGGCTCATGCTCGACAGGAACTTCATCAGCGCGCCCGGGCGCTCCGGGAACTCGAAGCGGTACAGCAACTCGTCGTGCGCCAGCGCCGAGCGGCCGCCCACCATGTAGCGGATATGCTGCTTGGCGAGCTCGTCATTGGACAGGTCGAGCGTGTCGAAGCCATGCTTGCGGAAGCTGGCGGCGATCTTGTCGTTCTCGGCGCGGCTGGCGATCTGCACGCCGACGAAGATATGCGCCATGCTGGTGTCGGCGATGCGGTAATTGAACTCGGTCACGTTGCGCGTCCCCACCAGCTCGCAGAAGCGCTTGAAGCTGCCGCGCTCTTCCGGGATGGTCACCGCGAACACGCCTTCGCGGGCCTCGCCCACCTCGGCGCGTTCGGCGACGAAGCGCAGGCGGTCGAAGTTCATGTTGGCGCCGCAGGCGATCGCCACCAGGTGCTGGCCCTTGAGCTTCTCGCGCTCGGCGTACGCCTTCAGGCCGGCCACCGCCAGCGCGCCGGCCGGCTCGAGAATGCTGCGGGTGTCCTGGAACACGTCCTTCACGCCCGCGCAGATCGCGTCGGTATCGCACAGGATGATGTCGTCGACCAGTTCGCGCGTGACGCGGAAGGTCTCCTTGCCGACCAGCTTCACCGCGGTGCCGTCCGAGAACAGGCCCACTTCCTTCAGTTCGATGCGCTTGCCGGCATCGACCGAGCGCTTCATCGCGTCCGAATCGACGGTCTGCACGCCGATGACCTTGATCTCGGGGCGCACCGCCTTGATGTACGCGGCGACGCCGGAGATCAGCCCGCCGCCGCCGATGGCGACGAACACGGCATGGATCGGGCCGGGGTGCTGGCGCAGGATTTCCATGGCGATGGTGCCCTGGCCGGCGATCACCTCGGGGTCGTCGAACGGGTGGATGAAGGTCAGCTTGTGCTTCTTCTCCAGCACCGCGGCGTGGTTGTAGGCGTCGCTGTAGGACTCGCCGTGCAGCATGATCTCGACCCACTGGCCGCCGCGCTCGCGCACGGCGTCGATCTTCACCTGCGGCGTGGTCACCGGCATCGCGATGATGGCCTTGCATTGCAGCCGGGCCGCGGCCAGCGCCACGCCCTGGGCGTGGTTGCCGGCCGATGCGGCGATCACGCCGCGCTTGAGCTCTTCCGGCGACAGCGAGGCCATCTTGTTGTACGCGCCGCGCAGCTTGAAGGAGAAGACCGGCTGGGTATCCTCGCGCTTGAACCAGACCGAGTTGCCGGTGCGGGCCGACAGCTGGTGCGCGTAGGTCAGTTCGGTCTCCTGCGCCACGTCATAGACCTTGGCGGTCAGGATCTTCTTCAGGTAATCGGGTCGGGCGGCGGACTGGCGGGTCATGGTCTCGGGGCTGGCCGGCGCGCGCCATTGGCGCGCAAAAAAAGCCGGGAAATTCTGGCGGAAACCGTCAATGATAAAGGATGCCGGCCTGGCGCACCCGGCCGGGGCGGTGCAGCCGCCGCCTGGTGGCCGCGTCGCGGGAGCCGCGCCGGCGGAGTGGATCGGCATTCACTCGAGGCATGTTGCGGGCGGCCGGTCGGGCCGGCACCGGACTTGCATCGGCCCCGGGTTGCGCTTGCGCCATGTAGGACGGCGCCCGGTGGACGCCGGTCAAAACGACGTGTTACGGTGTCACGCGATGCCACAGCTACCGCTAATCGAACCCAATACCGCCCTGTTTCTCGACTTCGACGGCACGCTGGCCGACCTGGCCCCGCGGCCCGAACTGGTGCAGGTCGAACCAGAACTGGTCGGCACCCTGCGCACGCTGTACCAGCGTCTGGACGGCGCGCTGGCCGTCATCTCCGGGCGGCCGATCCTCGAACTCGACCACTTCCTGCAGCCGCTGCAATTGCCCGCGGCCGGCATCCACGGCGCCGAATTCCGCACCGACGGCGGCATGGTGTCCAAGACCCACGCCCCCGGGCTCGAACCGCTGATTCCCCACCTGGAAGCGCTGGTGCGCGCCTACCCGGCGCTGCGGCTGGAGCGCAAGTCCGTCGCGGTCGCGATCCACTACCGGCAGGCGCCCGAGCTGGCCGGCATCGTCGATGCCGCGGTCACTGACGTATTGCGCCATGCCGTCGGCCTGGAAGCGCTGCCGGGCAAGATGGTGGTCGAGATCAAGCCGGCCGGCGTCGACAAGGGCGATGCCATAGCGGCCTTCATGAAGGCCGCGCCGTTTGCCGAGCGCGTGCCGCTCTTTGCCGGCGACGACATGACCGATGAGCCCGGCTTTGCCGCGGTGCGCAAGCTGGGCGGGCTGGGCGTGCTGGTGGGCCAGCGCGAGACCGTCGCCGCGGTGAGCGTGCCCGGTCCGGCCGCGCTGCGCAGCTGGCTGCACCGCTCGGCGCGTGCGCTGGCGTCATCCGCAAGCGCCGGCGCACCGCGCGCCGTGCCCCACGAGGCCGGACCAGGCCCGGGCCGGCGCCCCACGACATCGTAACGGAGAACCTGCCGTGACCAACCCGAGCAGCCCGGCCGAGCTGGGCAAGCCGCCCACCGAAGGCGTGAACCGAACCGTCGACGGCGGTACGCGCTTCGCCAACCCGTCGCTGTCGCTTGGCATGATCGGCAACTGCGCCATCTCGGCGCTGGTCGATTGCCGTGGACGCATCGTCTGGTCTTGCCTGCCGCGCTTCGACGGCGACCCGGTGTTCAATGCGCTGCTGGACCCGAGCGAGAACGCCGGCCATTTTTCGATCGAGATCGAGGACTTCCATTCGTCGCGGCAGTGGTACGAGCCCAATACCGCGGTGCTGCGCACGCGGCTGACGGACATCCACGGCAACTGCCTGGAGATCACCGATTTCGCCCCGCGCTTTTTCCGGCTCGGGCGCTATTTCCGACCGACCACGCTGGTGCGCCGCATCCGCCCGGTGCGCGGCGCGCCGCGCGTGCGCGTGGTGGTGGCGCCGCGCTTCGAATGGGGCCGCAAGGCGCCGCAGATCACGCGCGGCAGCAGCCACGTGCGCTACATCGGCGACGACATGACGCTGCGCATGACCACCGACGCGCCGCTTGCCTACGTGCTGTCGCACACGCCGTTCCTGGTCACGCGCGGGCATAACTTCATCCTGGGCCCGGACGAGACCCTGGCGCACGGCGTCGAAGAGACCGCGCGCGATTTCGAGCAGGAAACCACCGCTTACTGGCGCCTGTGGAGCCGCCGCCTGGCGGTGCCGCGCGAATGGCAGGACGCGGTAATCCGCGCCGCGATCACGCTGAAGATGTCGCTGTACGAAGAGACCGGCGCGATCGTCGCGGCCATGACCACCAGCATTCCGGAAGCGCCGGGCAGCGGCCGCAACTGGGACTACCGCTTCTGCTGGCTGCGCGATGCCTTCTTCGTGGTGCGCGCGCTCAACAGCCTGTCCGAGGTCGGCACCATGGAGGACTACCTGCGCTGGCTGTCCAACGTGGTGATGCAGTCGCAGGACGGCCATATCCAGCCGCTGTACGGCATCGGCCTGGAGCGCGAGCTGCCCGAAAGCATGCTCGACCACCTGCCCGGCTATCGCGGCATGGGACCGGTGCGGGTCGGCAACCAGGCGCAGGAGCACTTCCAGCACGACGTCTATGGCAACGTGGTGCTGGGCGCGGCGCAGGCCTTCCATGACCACCGGCTGCTGCATCGCGGCGGCGCGGCTGAGTTCGGCCGCCTCGAAGCGGTCGGCGAGCAGGCGGTGCGGGTGTTCGGCACCCCCGACGCCGGCATGTGGGAGCTGCGCACGCGGGCGCGCGTGCATACCTCGTCGGCGCTGATGAGCTGGGCCGCCTGCGACCGGCTCGCCAAGGTGGCCGAGAAGCTGGTGCTGCCCGAGCGCGCCGCCTACTGGCACGGCCACGCCAACCACATGAAGGAACGCATCCTGGCCGAGTCGTGGAGCGAGTCGCGCCAGGCCTTCGCCGAAAGCTTCGGTGGCCGCGAGCTCGACGCCAGCGTGCTGCTGATGGCCGAGGTCAATTTCATCGACCCGCGCGACCCGCGCTTCATCGCCACCGTCAAGGCGCTTGAGACCTCGCTGTGCGATGGCCCCTACATGCGCCGCTACGAGGCCCCGGACGATTTCGGCAAGCCTGAGACCGCCTTCAATATCTGTACCTTCTGGCGCATCGACGCGCTCGCGCGCATCGGCCGCCGCGAGCAGGCGCGCGAAATCTTCGAGGCCATGCTGGCCGCGCGCAACCCGCTCGGACTGCTGTCCGAGGATACCCATCCGGTGACCGGCGAGATGTGGGGCAATTTCCCGCAGACCTATTCGATGGTCGGGCTGATCAATGGCGCCATGCGGCTGTCGGCGCCGTGGGATACGGTGATCTGAGCGGCGATGAATGAGTGGGGGGCGGCATCCGCGCACGGCACGCAGTGCCGGCACCAAGAACAAGGAACTGAAGAAAAACATCTATGCCAAGACTTGTAGCGGTATCCAACCGGGTCGCAGATCCACGCAACGTCGCCGCGGGCGGCCTGGCCGTCGCGCTGTCCGAGGCCCTGCGGCAGACCGGCGGCCTGTGGTTCGGCTGGAGCGGCAAGGCGCTGGAAACCGCCCAGGGTGGCACCCCCGGCGAAGGCGACCTGCACCTGCAGCAGGCCGGCAACGTCACGCTGGCCACCGTCGACCTGAGCCGCGAGGACCACGACGCCTACTACCTGGGCTACAGCAACGGCGTGCTGTGGCCGGTGTTCCACTACCGGCTCGACCTGGCGGATTTCGATTCCAACTTCCTCAACGGCTACCGGCGCGTGAACCAGCTGTTCGCGCGCAAGCTGGCACCGCTGCTGCAGCCCGACGACATCATCTGGATCCACGACTACCACCTGATCCCGCTGGCGTCCGAGCTGCGCGCGATCGGCTGCGGGCAGAAGATCGGCTTCTTCCTGCACGTGCCGCTGCCACCGCCGCTGATCCTGGCCGCGATCCCGCAGCACGAGTGGCTGATGCGCGCGCTGTTCGCCTACGACCTGCTCGGCTTCCAGAGCCATGCCGACGTCGAGCATTTCTCGCGCTACGTGCAGGCCGAAGCGCAGGCCGAGCCGATGGGCGAGCATCGCTACCGCGCCTTCCACCGCACGGTGCGGGCGCAGGCGTTCCCGATCGGCATCGACGTCGACGAGTTCATGGAACTGGGCCGCGGCGAGGAAGCGCAGGAAACCTACGAGATGATGTGCGCGCAATATGCGCGCCGCCGGCTGCTGCTGGGCATCGACCGGCTCGACTATTCCAAGGGCCTGCCGCAGCGGCTCAAGGCGTTCTACCGGCTGCTGGCCGAGTACCCCGAGAACCGCTCGAGCGCAACGCTGGTGCAGATCGCCGCGCCCTCGCGCGAATCGGTCGACGCCTACGTCGACCTGCGCCGCGAGATGGAGCAGCTGAGCGGCTCGATCAACGGCGAGTTCGGGGAGCTCGACTGGATGCCGGTGCGCTATATCCATCGCACCACCGCGCGCAAGCGGCTGCCCGGGCTGTGCCGCGCCAGCCGCGTGGCGCTGGTGACGCCGCTGCGCGACGGCATGAACCTGGTGGCCAAGGAATTCATCGCCGCGCAGGACCCGGAGGATCCGGGCGTGCTGGTGCTGTCGCGCTTTGCCGGCGCGGCCGAGCAGCTGCGCGAGGCGCTGCTGGTCAATCCCTACGACACGCGCGCCACCGCGCAGGCGATCCAGCAGGCGCTGCACATGCCGCTGGCCGAGCGCCAGCAGCGCCACCAGAAACTGCTGGAGCGCATCCGCGCGCAGGATGTGCACTGGTGGAGCCAAGAGTACCTGCGCGCACTGACCGAGACCGAAGGCGCATAAGGCAGGGCGCCTTGCGGTCGGGGAGCAAGACCATGAGCGAAAACCTGGCAACGCAATCCTGCACGCCTTGCCGCGGCGGCGTGCCACCGCTGACGCCCGACGAGGCCGAGGCCCTGCTGCAGCAGGCGCCCGGCTGGGAACTGGCCGATGGCGCGACGCGGCTCGAGCGGCGTTTCAGCTTCGGCAATTTCGCGCAGGCGCTGGCGTTCGTGAGCGGCGTCGGCCAGCTGGCCGAGGCGCAGGGGCATCATCCCGAGATCAGCTTCGGCTGGGGACATGCGACGGTGTCTTGGCGCACCAAGAAGATCAAGGGCCTGCACCGCAATGATTTCATCATGGCGGTGAAGACGAGCGAGATGGCGGAGGCGCAGCAGGGCGGCGGCTGAGGCGGCTTGCGGCGTGGCTCGCAGCGTTGCCGTTCGAAAACACGCAGCGGCGGCGCTGCCTGTAGCCCTCTAACCTCCCCCTTGTGTACTCCCTCTCCCGCTTGCGGGAGAGGGTTGGGGTGAGGGTGGGAGCATCAACGAAGTGAAGGCCATCGCTATTGCCACCGCCCGCCCTCACCCCAACCCTCTCCCGCGCGCGGGAGAGGGGAGCACACCGGCGGAATGCGAGGGTGCCTCAGCTTCAGCGCAGATCCGCCGGCGTATCGATATCCCGGAACGCGCCCTCGTCCTCGGTCAGGATCCGCGTCACCGGCTTGTCCTTCAGCAGCGCGCGCGCGCCTTCGTCGCCGTCCAGCGCCAGCAGGGCGTCGCGCCAGGCCGCGCCAAAGCCCACCGGATGGCCGCGTTGCCCGTTGCGCCATGGCGCGGCGATGGTGTCGGGTGTGGTGATGGTCAGCGCCACCGCGCGGATCAGTTCCATCGGCAGCCAAGGCATGTCGGCCAGCGCCACGACCCAGCCGCGCGCTTCGGGCGTTGCCGCCACGGCGGCACGCAGCGCCGCGCCCATGCCGGCTTCGGCCTCGGGCGCTTCCAGCACGCGGCAGCCGCCGCGGCGCAGTTCTTCCGCCAGCGCCGGGTTGCCGGGGCGGATCACGGCAATCGATTCGGGCAGCGCCGCGGCCAGCGTGCGGGCGCTGCGCCAGGCGACGGAGCGTCCGCCGGGGAGCAGCTCGAGCAGCTTGTTGCGCTGGCCGGCGGCATCGAAGCGGCGGCCGAAGCCCGCGGCCAGCAGGATGCCGGTGGGCAGGTCGGTGCGGAGCAGGGGAGCGTTGGGGGCGGCGGTCATGGCGGCACTCGCGGGGTCGTCAGGCAGGATCGGGCGCCACGTCGCAGCTGCTGCCGGTGCTGGCAGCCATTTCGCGCGCGGCCTTGGCGCCTTCCACCTGCAGGATGTCGGGCAGCGACACATGGTTCTTGGCCGCGATCACCTCGGCCAGGATCGAGATCGCGATCTCCGGCGGCGTGCGGCTGCCGATATAGATGCCCACCGGGCCGTGCAGCCGTGCCAGCTGCAGCTCGGTCAGGTCGAACTCCTTGAGCCGTTCGCGGCGCGCCTGGTTGTTGCGGCGCGACCCCAGCGCGCCCACATAGAAGGCGCGCGTGCGCAGCGCTTCCATCAGCGCCAGGTCGTCCAGCTTGGGGTCGTGCGTCAGCGCGATCACCGCGCAGCGCTCGTCCAGCTTCATGTCGGTGACGGTGTCGTCCGGCATGGTGCGTACCATGGTGACGCCGGGGATGTCCCAGGTCTCGGTGTATTCCTCGCGCGGGTCGCACACGGTGACCTGGAAGCCGAGGCCGACAGCGATCTGGCACAGGTACTTGGACAACTGCCCGGCGCCGATCACCAGCATGCGGTAGCGCGGGCCGTGGATGGTGAGCAGGGTCTTGCCGTCGAACGCCAGCCCGTCGGTGGCATTGGCCGGGCCCAGCGTGGCCACGCCCGTGGCCATGTCCAGCGTGCGCGCGACCAGGCGGCCGTTCTCCACGGCATCGAGCAGTTCGGCAATGCCGCTGGCCGGCTTGAGCGGCTCGGCGACCAGCTCGATGGTGCCGCCGCACGGCAGGCCAAAGCGGTGCGCCTCCTCGGCGCTGATGCCGTACTTGATCGCTTCGGGACGGTCCGAGGTAATGCCTTGCCGGCGCACGCGGTCAATGATGTCGTCCTCGATGCAGCCGCCCGAGACCGAGCCCACCACCAGGCCGTCGTCGCGCACGGCCAGCATCGCACCCTCGGGCCGGGGCGACGAGCCCCAGGTCCGCACTACCGTCACCAGCAGCACGCGGTGGCCTTGCTGCTGCCACTGCACGCTGTTCTTCAGGACTTCGAGATCCACGCTGTCCATGATCGTTTCCGCTTCGCTTGTTCTGTCGGTTCGTTATCGGAGTTGTCGCCGGCGGCTGCGGCGGGGGCGCCCTCGGCCGCTGGCGTGCTGTCTGTGGCGTCAGGGGTGACGGCCTCGGTAAAGCGCGCAAAGAAGGTGTCAGCCATCTTGCGTGCCGCGGCGTCCACCAGCCGCGAGCCGATCTGGGCGATCTTGCCCCCCACCTGGGCGTTGACGGTATAGGTCAGGACAGTTTCATCGCCGTCTGGTTCCAGCCGGACCCGGGCACTGCCCTTGCCGAAGCCCGCCGCGCCACCCTGGCCGTCGAAGCGGATGGTGTAGCTGTCGGGCGCCTGGATGTCTTCCAGCGCCATGCGGCCCTTGAAGCGCGCCTTGACCGGGCCCACCGCGGCTGTCATGGCCAGCAGGTAGGCATGTTCGCCGTCGGGCTCGATACTCTCACATCCGGGGATGCATTGCTTGAGCAGTTCGGTGTCGTTGAGCGCTTCCCATGCTACCTGCTGCGGGACCGGCAGGCGCTGGCTCTGGTTCATTTCCATGGCGGGGTTTCCTTTCTTGGCGGGTTGGGGGCGCCGGCCCGCGCGGGCCCGCCCTGGTCGGACAGCAGGGATTCGAGCGCCAGCAGGCTATCCAGGTTGTGCGCGGGGCGCAGCGCATCGACATGCGGCAGGATCGCCTGCACGCCGCGCGCCTGCGGCGCGAATCCAGGGTAGCGCAGCAGCGGGTTGAGCCAGACGATGCGATGGGCAAAGCGGCGCAAGCGAGCCATTTCGTCGCCGAGCAGGTCGATATGTTCGTGGTCGAGGCCGTCGGTGACCAGCAGCACCGTGGCGCGGCCGGACAGCGTGCGGCGCGCCCAGTGGCGGTTGAAGCTCGCCAGCGCGGCGCCGATGCGGGTGCCGCCGGCCCAGTCGCGCACCTGGCTTGTAATCACGGCGACGGCTTCGTCGGGGTCGCGCTCGCGCAGCGAGCGGGTGATATTGGTCAGCCGCGTACCGAACAGGAACACCGACAGCCGCTCGCGCGACTGCATCAGCGCATGGCAGAAGTACAGCACCGCGCGCGAGTACTGGCTCATCGAGCCCGAGATATCGAGCAGCAGCACCAGCGGCGGCTTGCGCTCGGCATGCTTGCGGAATTTCCAGCGCAGCCACTCGCCGTGCTGGCGCACCGCCAGGCGCGCGCTGGCGCGCAGGTCGGCGTGGGTGCCGCAGGTGGCGGCGCGCAGCCGGCGCGTGCGCTGCAGCGCAAGGTGAGTGCGGCGGGTGCGCACCAGATGCTGCAGCGCGCGCCATTCCTGCGCGGTCAGGGTTTCGAAATCGCGCTGCGCCAGGCGTTCCTGGTCGGAGAAGGTCAGCGGCACGTGGATGCGTTCCGCCTCGGTCTGCGCCGGGCGCGCGGGCATATCGGGCTGGCGCGCGGCCAGCGCATCGGCCAGCCGGTTGCTGCGCTTCGGCGGCGGCGTGCCCGCGTCGACGCGCGGCAGCAGCAGCGCGCGCAGCTTGCCTTCCCAGTCGGGGTCGCGCCAGAACAGGTCGAAGGCAGCATCGAACAGCGGGCGCTGGTCGGGGCCGGACAGCACCAGCGCCGCCAGCGCGGCGCGCACCTCGTCGCGCTGGCCGATATCGACCAGCCGCAGCGCCGCCAGCGCATCGACCGCGTGCGCCGGCGACAGGGCGAAGCCGCCGTCGCGCAGCAGCCGCATGAAGTGGGTGACGTTGCGCGCCAGCACCGGCAGTCCTGCATGCGGACCGCCGCTGCGCGCCGCGGCGTGCAGCATGGGCACGGCTCAGCCTCCCGGCGCGGCGCCCGCCAGCAGTTCCGCCACTGTGGGGCCGTCGACGCGCGCCAGGTCGTCCTGGTATTTGAGCAGCACGCCCAGCGTGTCGCGCACCGATTGCGGGTCAAGCTCGGTTACACCCAGCGCCGCCAGCGCGCGGCACCAGTCGATGGCCTCGGCGATGCCGGGCGCCTTGAACAGGTCGATGCCGCGCAGCCGGTGCACGAAGTCGATCGCCTGCGCCTGCAGCGCGGCCGCGGCCTCGGGCGCGCGCGCGGCGACGATCTGCAATTCGCGGTCGCGGTCGGGATAGCCAACCCACTGGTACAGGCAGCGGCGCTTGAGCGCGTCGTGGACCTCGCGCGTGCGGTTGGAGGTGATCACGATCAGCGGCGGGCGCTCGGCGCGGATCACGCCGATCTCGGGAATCGACACCTGGAATTCGGACAGCACCTCGAGCAGGAAGGCTTCGAATGGCTCGTCGGCGCGGTCGATCTCGTCGATCAGCAGCACGCGCGGCACGCCCGGTGCGGCGGGATCGGGCAGCAGCGACTCCAGCAGCGGGCGCTTGAGCAGGTAGTCGTCGTGGTACAGCGATTGCGCCTCGGGCCGCTCGCCGCGGGCCTCGGCCAGGCGCAGCGCCATGATCTGGCGCGGGTAGTCCCATTCATACAGCGCGCTGGCGGCGTCAAGTCCCTCATAGCACTGCAGCCGCAGCAGGCGCGTGCCGAGCACGCCCGCCATGGCTTGCGCCAGTGCCGTCTTGCCGACGCCGGGCTCGCCTTCGAGGAACAGCGGGCGCTGCATGCGCAGGGCCAGGTAGAGCACCGTGGCGGTTTCGCGGTCGGCGAAATATTGCTGGTGCTCGAGCTGGGCGAGGGTTTGGTCGATGGAGGTGGGGAGCATGAAGCGATCGTGTGTGCCGACGCAACCAGCGCGCCGTCGGTTTGCTCCCCTCTCCCGCTTGCGGGAGAGGGGCGGGGGGGAGGGCAGGAGGTTCGCCCGCGACAACGCCTGATTCAAGCGCCGGCCCTCTCCCCCAACCCCTCTCCCGCCAGGCGGGAGAGGGGAGACAACATGCGGCAGTGGAGAAACGCTACCCCTTCACCGCCGCCTCCACCGCCCTTGCCGCCAGCACCGGAATCAGATGCGCCCGGTACTCTGCCGAAGCATGCAGGTCAGTATTCAGCGTCCCGGCGTCGACCTTCACTCCGCGCGCCGCCTGCGCGGTGAAGTTTGCCGACAGCGCCTGCTCCAGCGGCTGGCACCGGAACACGCTGTCGGCCGCGCCGGTGACCGCGACGCGCACCGCGTTGCCGGTGCGCGCCACCAGCACGCCGACCAGCGCGAAACGCGACGCCGGGTTGGCAAACTTGGCGTAGGCGGCCTGGTCCGGTATCGGGAAGCGTACCGCGGTAATCAGCTCGTCGGCTTCCAGCGCGGTCTCATAGAGGCCCTTGAAGAAGTCGTCGGCCGCGATGCTGCGGCGGTCGGTGACCACGGTCGCGCCCAGTCCCAGCACGCCGGCGGGGTAGTCCGCAGCGGGATCGTCATTGGCCAGCGCGCCGCCGATGGTGCCCATCGCGCGCACCTGCCGGTCGCCGATGCCGCCGGCCAGCGCCGCCAGCGCCGGGATGCGCTGGCGCACCTCGGCGTTGGCTTCCACGTCGGCATGGCGCGCGGCGGCACCGATGACGATCTCCTTGCCTTCGACGCGGATCTCGGCCATGCCGGGAATGCGCGCGACGTCGACCAGCGTCGACGGCGATGCCAGCCGCAGCTTCATCGCCGCCAGCAGGCTCTGGCCGCCGCCGAGGAACTTGGCGTCGGGATCGGCCTTGAGCTTGGCCACCGCCGCCTTGGCATCCGCGGCGCGTTCAAAGTTGAATGCGTACATGTCGGTTTCCTTTGCGGTGCGGTGGCTCAGGGTTGGGGTTGCGCGGCCTGGATCGCCTGCCACACGCGATGCGGCGTGGCGGGCATCTGCACATCCTTCACGCCCAGCGGCGACAGCGCATCGACCAGCGCGTTGATGAATGCCGGCGGCGAGCCGATCGCGCCGGCCTCGCCGCAGCCCTTCACTCCCAGCGGGTTGTGCGTGCAGGGCGTGCCGCTGGCGGTCTCGACGGTGAAGTCGGGCAGGTCGCCGGCGCGCGGCATGGCGTAGTCCATGTACGAGCCGGTCAGCAGCTGGCCGCTGTCGTGGTCGTAGACGCACTGCTCCAGCATGGCCTGGCCCAGCCCCTGGCCGATGCCGCCATGCACCTGGCCCTCGACGATCATCGGGTTGATGATGTTGCCGAAGTCGTCGACCGCGGTGAACTTGACCACCTGCGACGCGCCGGTGTCGGGGTCGACCTCCACCTCGCACACATAGGCGCCCGACGGGTAGGTGAAGTTGGTCGGGTCGTAGAAGGCGTTTTCGTTCAGGCCCGGCTCGAGCTTGTCGAGCGGGTAGTTGTGCGGCACGTAGGCGCTCAGCGCGACTTCGCCGAAGGTCTTGGTGCGGTCGGTGCCGGCCACGCGGAACACGCCGTTGCTGAACTCGATGTCGCTGTCCGACGCCTCCAGCAGGTGCGCGGCGATCTTCTTGGCCTTGGCCTCGATCTTGTCGAGCGCCTTGACGATGGCGGAGCCGCCCACCGCCAGCGAGCGCGAGCCGTAGGTGCCCATGCCGAACGGCACGCGCCCGGTGTCGCCGTGCACGATCTCGACCTGGTCGAGCTGCAGCCCGAGGCGGTCGGCCACCACTTGCGCGAAAGTGGTTTCGTGCCCCTGGCCATGGCTGTGCGAGCCGGTGAAGACCGTCACCGTGCCGGTCGGGTGCACGCGGATCTCGCCCACCTCGAACAGGCCGGCACGTGCGCCAAGCGCGCCGGCGATGTTGGAAGGCGCCAGCCCGCAGGCCTCGATGTAGCAGGAATAACCGAGGCCGCGCAGCTTGCCGCGCTGCTTCGCCTCGTCGCGCCGCGCCGGGAAGCCCTTGACGTCGGCCAGCTCTTGCGCGCGCGCCAGGCACGGCTCATAGTCGCCGGTGTCGTAGGTCAGGCCCACCGGGGTTGCGTACGGGAACTGGCGGATGAAGTTCTTGCGGCGCAGTTCGGCCGGATCGATGTTCAGCTCGCGCGCGGCGGTTTCGACCAGGCGTTCGACCACGAAGGTCGCTTCGGGCCGCCCCGCGCCGCGGTAGGCATCGACCGGCGCGGTGTTGGTGAACACCGCCTTGACCTCCGCATAGATCGCCGGGGTGGCGTACTGGCCGGCCAGCAGCGTCGCATAGAGAATGGTCGGCACGCTGCTGGCAAAGGTCGACAGGTAGGCGCCCATGTTGGCGACCGTATGCACCCGCATGGCCAGGAACTTGCCGTCGGCGTCGAGCGCCAGCTCGGCCCTGGTGACATGGTCGCGGCCATGCGCGTCGGTCAGGAAGGATTCGCTACGGTCCGCGGTCCACTTGACCGGGCGGCCGACCTTCTTCGATGCCCACGTCAGCGCCACGTCTTCCGGATACAGGAAGATCTTGGAGCCGAAGCCGCCGCCGACGTCGGGCGCGATGATGCGCAGCCGCGATTCCGGCAGCCCCAGCACGAACGCGCCCATCAGCAGGCGTTCGACGTGCGGGTTCTGGTTGGCGACGTAGACGGTGTAGCTGTCGTCCTGGCGCGTATAGCTGGCGTTGACCGCTCGTGGCTCGATCGCGTTGGGGATCAGCCGGTTGTTGACGATCTCCAGCGTGGTTACGTGCGCGGCGCTGGCGAAGGCGGCGTCGGTGGCGGCCTTGTCGCCGTGGCCCCAGGTGTAGCAGGTGTTGGCCGGCACGTCGTCATGCACCAGCGTCGGCGCCGACGCGGCATCGGCGGCGCGGACCACGGCGGGCAGTTCTTCGTAGTCGACCTCGATCTTCTCGGCGGCGTCGCGCGCCTGCTGCAGCGTCTCGGCGATCACCAGCGCCACCTGGTCGCCCACGTGGCGCACCTTGCCGTGGGCGATCACCGGGTGCGGCGGCTCTTTCATCGGCGTGCCGTCGATGCTGTGGATCAGCCAGCCGCACGGCAGGCCGCCCACCTTGTCGGCGGCGAGGTCGTCGCCGGTCAGCACGGCGATCACGCCGGGCGCGGCCAGTGCCTCGGTCTTGTCGATCGAACGGATGCGCGCGTGCGCATACGGCGAGCGCAGGAAGTACCCGTAGCTCTGCTGCGGCAGCACGATGTCGTCGGTGTACTGGCCGTTGCCGGTCAGGTAGCGATAGTCTTCCTTGCGCTTGACGGAGGCGCCCACCAGGCGCTGGTTCTCGGGTGCGTTCATGGCGGTCTCCCTTATTCAGCGCTGGCCTGCATGCCCGCCTGGCCCTGTTGCACCGCGCGCACGATGTTGTGGTAACCGGTGCAGCGGCACAGGTTGCCTTCCAGGTGCTTGCGGATGGTGGCGGCGTCGGCGTCGGGATGTTCCTGGACCAGTGCGGTCGCGCTCATCACCATGCCCGGCGTGCAGAAGCCGCATTGCAGCCCGTGGCATTCGCGGAACGCTTCCTGCATCGGGTGCAGGCCGTTGCCGACCTTGTCCCCGGCCAGCCCTTCGATGGTGGTCACGGTGGCGCCGTCCGCCTGCAGCGCCAGGATGTTGCACGACTTGACCGCCCGGCCGTCCAGGTGGACCGTGCAGGCGCCGCATTGCGCGGTGTCGCAGCCGACGTGGGTGCCGGTCAGGCGCAGCTGTTCGCGCAGGAACTGGACCAGTAGGGTGTTGGGTTCTACCTGCGCGTCAACGGGCTTGCCGTTGACCGTCAGGCGGATCGGAATCGCCATGCTTGTCTCCATGTGGGGTGGACGCGCATGACCAATACCCAGATCCCCAAGGCAAAGCGCGGGACTGGCCACGACGCGGTACTGCCGCTTAAGACGGCTATAGGACGGCTAATTCGTGATATTGGTGCTGCCGCTGCAACTGCTGTTGGTGCGCCAGCGAACCTTGCGTCCGGCGCATCGGCACGGCCGGCGAACGTTTGGCCGCGACAGGCTCTAACAGTTAATCACAAATCCCGCACAGGTGCCATGTGGTTTGCCCGCGCCCCGTTTGGGGCACGGCCCGCTAGAATGAGCCGCGCCACCGGTCCTGTCCTCATACATGGAAGCCTTCTTCGACTGGCTGTTTGAAACCATTGCCTTGCCCAAGGTAGGCCTGCCCGCGATCTTCATGGTCAGCCTGGTGTCGGCCACCTTGCTGCCGCTGGGCTCCGAACCCGCCGTGTTCGGCTACGTCAAGCTCAATCCGCAGATGTTCTGGCCGGCGGTCCTGGTGGCCACCGCCGGCAATACCGTTGGCGGCGCGATCGACTGGTGGCTGGGCTACGCGGCCAAGCTGGCACTGGTGCGCTACCACAAGCGGCGCCGCGCGCGCGAGCACGAGGCCGAACACCTGGAGCACCGCGCTCACGCGCGCAAGCCGCCCAAGCCCAAGCTCGATGCCCGCTACTTCCGCTGGATGCGCCGGCTGGGTCCGCCCACGCTGCTGCTGTCGTGGCTGCCCGGGGTTGGTGATCCACTGTGCACTTTGGCCGGGTGGCTGCGCCTGTCGTTCTGGCCCAGCCTGGCCTGGATGGCGGTCGGCAAGTTCTTGCGCTACCTGGTCATGACGGCCAGCCTGATGTGGATCCCGGACACTTTCTGGCAGAACATTGCGCACACGGTAAAGGCCTGGTTCTGATTGCCGGGCGGCGCCGACGCCGATTTTGCGGGCGGATCCGGCTCGCCAGACAGCGCTAATCCCTTGTTCCGACAAGGATTCCGTCATGCTGCGGTGCGGCGAAAGCAGGGCTTGCAGTACAATCGCCCTTTACTGAACGATTCGCGCACTGTCCCCGTGCGCAGCAGGAAGCGGTCCCCCCATGAACGCCCCACTCGTGCTCGACGCCAAGCTCGCCGCGCAGGACGCCCCGCCGCGCCTGCGTGAAATTCCCTATAACTACACGTCCTTCTCGGACCGCGAGATTGTCATCCGCCTGCTGGGCGAAGAGGCCTGGCGCATCCTGGACGAGCTGCGCAGCGAGCGCCGCACCGGCCGCTCGGCGCGCATGCTGTACGAGGTGCTGGGCGATATCTGGGTGGTGCGCCGCAATCCCTACCTGCAGGACGACCTGCTGGAAAATCCCAAGCGCCGCCAGATGCTGGTCAGCGCGCTGCACCACCGCCTGAACGAGATCGAGAAGCGCCGCGCCGCCGACCGTGCCGAGCACGCCGAGCCCGCCGCCGAGGACCGCTCGCATCGCGTGGAGCAGCTGGTCGCCTTCGCCAAGCAGGCGATCGAGGACTTCAAGAACGAATTCGCCGCCGCCTACGACCTGCGCAAGCGCGCGCAGCGCGTGCTGGGCCGCGTCACGCAGAAGGACAACATCAAGTTCGATGGCCTGTCGCGCGTGTCGCACGTGACCGACGCCACCGACTGGCGCGTGGAATACCCGTTCGTGGTGCTGACGCCGGATACCGAGGAAGAGATCGCCGGCCTGGTCAAGGGCTGCTTCGAGCTCGGCCTGACCATCATCCCGCGCGGGGGCGGCACCGGCTACACCGGCGGCGCCGTGCCGCTGACGCCGATGAGCGCGGTGATCAATACCGAGAAGCTGGAGCAGCTGGGTCCGGTCGAGCAGACCGACCTGCCGGGCGTGTCGCACAAGGTCGCGACCATCTTCGCCGGCGCCGGCGTGGTGACGCGCCGCGTGGCTGACGCTGCGGACCGCGCCGGCCTGGTGTTCGCGGTCGACCCGACCTCGATCGACGCCTCGTGCATCGGCGGCAACGTCGCCATGAACGCCGGCGGCAAGAAGGCCGTGCTGTGGGGCACCGCGCTCGACAACCTGGCCTGGTGGCGCATGGTGGACCCGGAAGGCAACTGGCTGGAAATCACCCGGCTGGACCACAACCTGGGCAAGATCCACGACGTGCCGGTGGCCACCTTCGAGCTGAAGTGGTCGGACGGCAACCGCGCCCCGGGCGAAAAGGTGCTGCGCACCGAGACGCTCGCCATCGAGGGCCGCAAGTTCCGCAAGGAAGGCCTGGGCAAGGACGTCACCGACAAGTTCCTGGCCGGCCTGCCCGGCGTGCAGAAGGAAGGCTGCGACGGCATCATCACCAGCGCGCGCTGGATCCTGCACCGCATGCCGAAGTTCATCCGCACCGTGTGCCTGGAGTTCTTCGGCCAGGCGCGCGACGCCATCCCCAGCATCGTCGAGATCAAGGACTTCCTCGATGCCGAGACGCGCAAGCCCGGCGGCGCCATCCTGGCCGGCCTGGAGCACCTGGACGAGCGCTACCTGCGCGCGGTCGGCTACGCCACCAAGAGCAAGCGCAACGCCTTCCCGAAGATGGTGCTGATCGGCGATATCGTCGGCGACGATGAAGACGCCGTGGCGCGCGCCACCTCGGAAGTGATCCGCATGGCCAACGGCAAGAGCGGCGAAGGCTTTATCGCCGTCAGCCCCGAGGCGCGCAAGAAGTTCTGGCTGGACCGCTCGCGTACCGCCGCGATTGCGAAGCACACCAACGCCTTCAAGATCAACGAAGACGTGGTGATCCCGCTCAACCGCATGGGCGAGTACACCGACGGCATCGAGCGCATCAATATCGAGCTGTCGATCAAGAGCAAGCTGCAGCTGGTCGACACGCTGGAAGCGTTCTTCGCGCGCGGCAACCTGCCGCTGGGCCGCAGCGACGACGCCAACGAGATCCCCAGCGCCGAGCTGCTGGAAGACCGCGTGCAGCACGCGCTGACGCTGCTGCGCGAGATCCGCGCGCGCTGGCGCTACCTGCAAGGCCATCTGGACACGCCGCTGGCGCAGGCCAGGGCCTCGCTGATCGGCCACGGGCTGGGCCTGCTGGGGCAGGAGTTCGAGGCGCGGCTGCAACAGCAGCCGGACGCCACCGTGTTCCACCTGCTGCAGGACCGCACCATCCGCGTCTCGTGGAAGACCGAAATCCGCGCCGAACTGCGCAAGATCTTCAACGGCGGCGAATTCAAGCCGATCCTGGACGAAGCCCAGAAGATCCACAAGCAGGTGCTGCGCGGCCGTGTCTTCGTCGCGCTGCACATGCACGCCGGCGATGGCAACGTGCACACCAACATCCCGGTCAACTCCGACGACTACGACATGCTGCAGGACGCGCACCGCGCGGTGGCCCGCATCATGGACCTGGCGCGTTCGCTCGACGGCGTGATTTCGGGCGAGCACGGCATCGGCATCACCAAGCTGGAGTTTTTGACCGAGGAAGAGATCGGCGACTTCCGCGCCTACAAGCAGAAGGTCGACCCGCAGGGCCGCTTCAACAAGGGCAAGCTGCTGCCCGGTGCCGACCTGCGCAATGCCTACACGCCGTCGTTCGGGCTGATGGGGCACGAGTCGATCATCATGCAGCAGAGCGACATCGGCGCCATCGCCGAGAGCGTCAAGGACTGCCTGCGCTGCGGCAAGTGCAAGCCGGTGTGCGCCACCCACGTGCCGCGCGCCAACCTGCTGTACAGTCCGCGCAACAAGATCCTGGCGACCTCGCTGCTGGTCGAGGCCTTCCTGTACGAGGAGCAGACCCGCCGCGGCATCTCGGTCAAGCACTGGGACGAGTTCTCCGACGTGGCCGATCACTGCACCGTGTGCCACAAGTGCGTGACGCCGTGCCCGGTCAAGATCGACTTCGGCGACGTGTCGATGAACATGCGCAACCTGCTGCGCAAGATGGGGCAGAAGAAGTTCAACCCAGGCACCGCGGCGTCGATGTTCTTCCTCAACGCCACCAACCCCGAGACCATCAACCTGACCCGCAAGGTCATGATCGACTGGGGCTACAAGGCGCAGCGCCTGGGCAACGAGGTGCTGAAGAAGCTGGCGAAGAAGCAGACCGCGCATCCGCCCGCCACCGTCGGCAAGCCGCCGGTGCGCGAGCAGGTGATCCACTTCATCAACAAGAAGATGCCGGGCAACCTGCCCAAGAAGACCGCGCGCGCGCTGCTCGACATCGAAGACAACGAGATCGTGCCGATCATCCGCGACCCCAAGGCGACCACGCCGGAGTCGGAAGCGGTGTTCTACTTCCCGGGTTGCGGCTCGGAGCGGCTGTTCTCGCAGGTGGGGCTGGCCACGCAGGCGATGCTGTGGCACGTCGGCGTGCAGACCGTGCTGCCGCCGGGCTACCTGTGCTGCGGCTATCCGCAGCGGGGCAACGGCCAGTACGACAAGGCCGAGAAGATCGTCACCGACAACCGCGTGCTGTTCCACCGCGTGGCCAACACGCTGAACTACCTCGACATCAAGACCGTGGTGGTCAGCTGCGGCACCTGCTACGACCAGCTCGCCGGCTATGAATTCGACAAGATCTTCCCGGGCTGCCGCATCATCGACATCCACGAATACCTGCTGGAGAAGGGCGTCAAGCTGGAAGGCGTGACCGGTACGCGCTACATGTACCACGATCCCTGCCACACCCCGATCAAGACCGTCGATCCGACCAAGCTGGTCAACGACCTGATGGGCGGCAACGCCGGCCTGGGCAAGATCGAGAAGAACGAGCGCTGCTGCGGCGAGTCGGGCACGCTGGCGGTGACGCGCCCGGATATCTCGACGCAGGTCCGCTTCCGCAAGGAAGAGGAAATGACCAGGGGCGCCGACAAGCTGCGCGCCGATGGCTTTACCGGCGACGTCAAGATCCTGACCAGCTGCCCGTCGTGCCTGCAGGGCCTGTCGCGCTACAAGGAAGATGCGTCGGTGCAGGCGGATTACATCGTGATCGAGATGGCCAAGCACCTGCTGGGAGAGAACTGGCTTCCCGAGTACGTGCAGAAGGCCAATGCCGGCGGCATTGAGAGGGTGCTGGTCTGAAGTGCAAGGGGAGCCAGTCGTCGGCTACGCGAGAACTGGCTCCCGAGTATGTCCCGAAGGCGAGTGCCCGCGGGAGGGAGAGCGTGCTGCTGCGGGAAATGCCGTTCAGTTAAGGGATCAATCACTACCGTCATTCCCGCGCAGGCGGGAATCCAGCGTCTTTGAAAGTCACTGGGTTCCCGCTTTCGCGGGAACGACGGTGGTTAACTGAACGGCATTTTCCGCATCGGGGCGCTGTTGTACGGCGCTTCTGCGCCGTTATTGATAGCTCATGGTGAACGTCGCGGCGGCATTGGCCGTGCCCGGCGTCACGGTGCCTGTACGGATGTAGCGCGCAGTCAGCGGAACGTGCATGTCGCTGGCGCCGGTCACGGTGCCGACATTGAACTGGTGGAGGTTGCCGGCTACCGCCGACGCGGGCCCGAAACTCATCGGCGTGCCGTTGTAGAGGATTTGGTAGGCCACCCCACCGGCACTCGACCCGCTTGCCAGCGACAGGTTGCTGCCGGTGTTGCCGGGCTGCGTGGCATCGGTGAGAGTCATGGCGATGGCAGTCGGACCGGAGCAGTTGAGCAACAGCTTGAATGCGGTCTGACCGGCTGTCGAGCCCGTGGCCTGGAAGGCGGAGGCGCTGAGCTGCGGCATGTTGACGGTCAAGGAAGGGGTCTGCACGGTGCAGGCCGGGGCGATGATCTGCGTATTGCCGCTTATCATCAGTTGGGCAACGGTCAGCGAGCCATAGCTGGCTTGCGCCAGCAGGGGTGGCAGCGTAACGGTACCCGGCATCACCGGACCCGTGACCACCATTTGCACGCGGTAGCGGCTCATCGGGCCGTATGGGGTCCATGCCTGGTTGGTAATGGCTTGTGATACCGGCGGCGAGGCCAGCGGCGCGCTGTCGATGCCGGGCGTGCCGGACATCCAGTTTGCCCAACCCCCCTTGATGCCGATGCCGGGGACCGTCGTCTGGTATACGTTGCTGTAGCCGGGCACCAGCTGCATCGGGCTCGCATAGCCCCAGGTGTACTGGAACGTGCCATTGCACAAAATATTTACCGGGCCGGCCGGAACCCAGTTGCTGTCGTAGAGAACGGTTCCCGCCGGCGTGTCGCGCGCTACACTGATTGTTGCCGGCAGCGAGATGGTTGCAGTGCCGGGATTGCCGCTTGAGACGATGCAGTCGGCGGCCGCCGGGGAAGCAAGGCTCATACTCCAGAGCAGGAGCGCGCAAAGTCTGAGGGCGGCGATGCATCGACTTGGCTGTTTGCGGGTCACGCAGCTGGTCATGACTACTATTTGATTGTTGCCTGGAGGCAATGACTATTCCAGCGGCAGAGAAGGGAAACAATAAGCCAAACCTGAAAACGGTATTCTCAGCACGTTTATTGCACATGCGGAAACGGCAGCGAGCCTCGTCGCGAACAGCAAGCATCCATGGATAAAATCACCTCATGAGCGGAGTACCCGACTGCGCCCTATGCCGCTCCGACGGCGGCGAACTGGTCTGGATGGGCGACCGCGCCCGCCTGATCCTGGTCGAGCATGACCGTTTTCCCGGCTTCTGCCGCATCGTCTGGAACGACCACGTGGCCGAGCTGAGCGACCTGGACGAGGGCGACCAGGCCTGGCTGATGCGGCTGGTGGCGCGCGTCGAGCGCGTGGTGCGCGAGGTGATGGCACCCGACAAGGTCAACCTGGCGGCGTTTGGCAACATGGTGCCCCACCTGCACTGGCACATCATTCCGCGCTATCGCTGGGACACGCATTTCCCCGAGGCGATCTGGGCCGCGCCGCAGCGCGCGGCGGATGCCGTGCGTGTGCAGGAGCTGGCCAGCCGGCTGCCGGCGCTGCGTACGGCGCTGGCGCTGGTCGAGGCCGACGACGCCTGAAGCCGGGCGCGGAACCCGCGCCGGCCAGCCACCGTCTGAATGCTGATGCCGCCGCGGTCGCGCCTGCGCCGCGGCACCAGAACAACAGGCCCGGCCAGCGATCGTGCTGCCGGGCCAGAAAGCTGCCGCTATGTCCTCGACCCCGACATCCGTCACCGTACCGGGCCCGGCCGTTCCCGCCCGGGCCCTCAAGATCCAGAGCCGGCTGCGCATGGCCGCGACCTGGGCGCTGATCAGGCCCTACTGGAAATCCGAAGACCGCCTCGCCGGGCTGGGGTTGCTGGCGCTGGTGGTGGTGCTCAACCTGGGCATCGTCTATATCAACGTGCTGCTCAACGAATGGAACCGCGTGTTCTACAACGCGCTGGAGCAGCGCGACTATGCCTCGTTCAAGGTGCTGCTGCTGCGCTTCTCGTGGATCGCGGCGTTCTTTATCGTCGCGGCGATTTCGCGCCAGTACTACACCATGATGCTGCAGATGCGCTGGCGCACCTGGATGACCGGCCGCTTCATGGGGCACTGGCTCGGGCACCAGGCCTACTACCGCATCGAACAGACCCACGCCACCGACAACCCCGACCAGCGGATCGCCGATGACCTGCGCCTGTTCACCGACGGCGCGCTGTCGCTGTCGCTGGGGCTGCTCAACTCGGTGGTGACGCTGCTGTCCTTCGTCGGCATCCTGTGGACCGTGTCCGGGCCGATCAGCTTCGCGCTGGGCGGCACTGAGTGGACCATCCCGGGCTATATGGTGTGGTTCGCGGCCGGCTATGCGGTGATCGGCTCGCTGGTGGCGCATGTGGTCGGCCGCCCGCTGATCGGGCTGAACTTCCAGCAGGAACAGTACGAGGCCGACTTCCGTTTCACGCTGGTGCGCCTGCGCGAGAACAGCGAGCCGGTGGCGCTGTACCGCGGCGAGCCAACCGAGCAGGCCGGCCTGCGCGCGCGCTTCGACCGCATCCGCGCCAACTGGAACCAGCTGATGCGCTATACGCGGCGGCTCACATTCGTCAGTTCCGGCTATGCGCAGTTCGCCATCATCTTCCCGATCCTGGTGGCCGCGCCGCGCTACTTCGCCGGCAAGATGACGCTGGGCGGTCTGATGCAGACCAGTTCCGCGTTCGGCCAGGTGCAGGGCGCGCTGTCGTGGTTCGTTGACAGCTACGCCACGCTGGTGGGCTGGAAGGCGGCGGCGAACCGCCTGATCGACTTCCAGGAAGCGATCCGCGTGGCCGAGCGGCAGGAGGCGTCGCAGGACGGCAGCCGCGATATCGAGGTGGCGTACCACGGCCAGCCGCAGCACGGCATCGCCATCGACAGCCTGGCGCTGGCCTTGCCGGTGCGCGCAGCGCGCGGCGCGGCGGTGGGCAAGCGGCCGCTGGTGGCGCCGTTCTCGCTGGCGGTGGCGCCGGGCGAGCGCTGGCTGGTAAGCGGCCCGTCGGGCTGCGGCAAGAGCGTGCTGTTCCGCGCGCTCGCCGGGATCTGGCCGTACGGCAGCGGCACGGTGACCATGCCGGAAGGCGCACGCCGGCTGTTCCTGCCGCAGCGCAGCTACCTGCCGATCGGCACGCTGGCCGATGCGCTTGCCTACCCGGACGCCGGCACCGAACACGGCAAGGACGTGCTGCAGGCAGCGCTGCGCCAGACCCGGCTGGCGGCGCTGGCGGACCAGCTCGACGTGTTCGACAATTGGTCGCTGCGGCTGTCGCCGGGCGAACAGCAGCGCCTGGCCTTTGCGCGCGCACTGCTGCAGCAGCCGGACTACCTGTTCCTCGACGAAGCCACCAGCGCGCTGGACGAGGACACCGAGCGCGCCATGTACCAGCTGATGGTGGAGCAGTTGCCGCAAACGGCCATTGTCAGCATTGCGCACCGCAGCACCGTGGCGGCCTTCCACCAGCGCAGGCTGCGCTACGTGCCGCAGGACGCCGAAGCGGCCCGGGCTGCGCAAGCCGGCGAGCCTGGGGTAAGCTATCGGGTCGTATGCGAAGCGTGATGCAGGGCTGCCGCGGCAGCCGGCGCGGCCACGGCGGCATCATGCGGCAATCACCCTCACCGGCGCCCCTCAGCGGGCCGCGATCATCATGGCAGGCCTGGAAAAAGACACCCCCCATCCCACCGCGCTGACGGTGCACACGCAATCGCGCGTGCTCGAGATCGGCTTCGACAATGGCCGCAGCTTCCGGCTGCCGTTCGAACTGCTGCGCGTGTATTCGCCCTCCGCCGAAGTCCAGGGCCATGGCCCTGGACAGGAGGTGCTGCAGACCGGCAAGCGCGAGGTCGGGGTCGACGCGGTCGAGCCGGTCGGCAACTACGCCATCCAGATCCGCTTCTCCGACGGCCACGACACCGGCATCTATTCGTGGGACCTGCTGTACCGCCTGGGAGACAACCAGGATGCGTTGTGGCAGGACTACCTGCAGCGCCTGGAAGCCGCCGGCGCGGACCGCGACACCCCGATGCCCGCCGCGGGTGGCGGGCACGCCTGCGGCCATCACTGAGCCGCCCCCGACAATCCTGGAGTCTTGAAAGATGAGTGAAACCCACTTCGGGTTCGAAAAGGTCGACGAAACGGAAAAGGCCGGCAAGGTTGCCGGCGTGTTCCATTCGGTGGCCAGCAAGTACGACGTGATGAACGACCTGATGTCGGGCGGCATGCACCGGCTGTGGAAGATGTTCACCATCGCGCAGGCCGGGGTGCGCCCTGGCCACAAGGTGTTGGACATCGCCGGCGGCACCGGTGACCTGGCCAAGGCGTTCGCGAAACAGGCAGGCCCCACCGGGCAGGTCTGGCTTACCGACATCAACGAGTCGATGCTGCGCGTGGGCCGGGACCGGCTGCTCAACAAAGGCATCGTCACGCCGGTGGCGCTGTGCGACGCCGAGAAGATTCCGTTCCCCGACAACTACTTCGACCTGGTCACGGTCGCCTTCGGCCTGCGCAACATGACGCACAAGGATGCCGCGCTGGCCGAGATGCGCCGCGTGGTCAAGCCGGGCGGCAAGGTCATGGTGCTGGAGTTCTCCAAGGTCTGGAAACCGCTGGAGAAGGCCTACGACGTCTATTCTTTCAAGGTGCTGCCGTGGCTCGGCGAGCGCGTGGCAGGGGATGCCCCGAGCTATCGTTATCTCGCGGAATCGATCAGAATGCATCCAGACCAGGTTTCGCTTGTACGCTTAATGGAACATGCAGGCCTGGAGAATGTCGAATACTTCAATCTGACGGCCGGAGTGGTGGCGCTCCACGTCGGGCGCAAGTATTAAGAACACTTGAAAGAACACTTGAAATCGCCATGCTCGCCCGTATATGGGCGAAACTGACAGGGGATAACAGCATATGTCGTCAATTCGTGGAAAATTCCTGGTGGGGTCGCTGGTCACGGCACTGGCCGTCGGCATGGCGTTCGACGCCGAGGCCAAGCGCATGGGCGGCTCGCGCAGCATCGGCAAGCAGTCCGAGTCCGTGACCCAGCGCCAGCAGACCCAGCCCACCTCGCCCACGCAACAGGCGCAGCAACCCGCACAGCAGGCGGCACCGGCCACCGCCGGAGCGGCCGGCGCGGCCGCGGCCGCGGCACCCAAGCGCAACTGGGGCGGCATCCTGGGCGGCATCGCCGCCGGCCTGGGCATTGGCTGGCTGCTGTCGCACTTCGGCCTGGGCGGCGCGGCGCTGACCTTCCTGTCCAACCTGATCCTGATCGCGCTGGTGGCCTTCGCCGCGATCTGGCTGATCCGCAAGTTCCGCGGCGGCAGCAAGCGCACCGCGCAGCCGGCCTATGCCGGTGCCGGCCATGCCCCCAACCTGGGCCGCAACGCCGAGCCGATGTTCCGCGGCGAGCCGACGCCGGTGCCGTCGGGCAACGTCTCGGGCAGCCCGGTCCTGCCGGCATCGGCAGCGCCGGCCGCAGCCGGGGCCGTGGCGCAGCAGCCGTGGGGCGTGCCGGCCGACTTCGACGCCGAATCCTTCCTGCGCAACGCCAAGGTCCACTTCGTGCGCCTGCAGGCCGCATGGGATGCCGGCAACCTGGACGATATCCGCGAGTTCACCACGCCGGAAATGTTCGCCGAGATCAAGATGGACCTCTCCGAGCGCGGCGCCGAGGTCAACAAGACCGACGTGGTCACGCTCGAAGCCCAGCTGCTCGGCATCGAGTCGTCGCCGGCCCAGCACCTGGCCAGCGTGCGTTTCTCGGGCATGATCCGCGAGAAGGCGGGCGAGGCGGCGCAGCCGTTCGGCGAGGTCTGGAACCTGGCCAAGCCGGTTTCCGGCAGCGGCGGCTGGCTGCTGGCCGGGATCCAGCAAGAGTCCTGATGCCGCACCCCGCGGCGGTGATGCGCCGGGGGGAGTAGCTTAGAATGGAGGCCCACGCGAAAGCGTGGGCCTTTTTGTTTGCGACGCCGGTCCCGCGCGTCGCCGCCTGCCCGCCCACCGCGCTGTCATGAATACTCTGCCTTCCGCCCTGGCCACGCCCGCCATCTCGGCACTGAACCACCTGCTCGAGCAGGAGCCGTGGGCCCGCAACCAGCTGGCGCCGTTTGCCGGACGCGTGATTCGTTTCGATGCCGCCGCCTTCGAGCTGTCGCTGAAGGTGACCGAACACGGCTGCACGGAACTGGCGCCGGCGGCCGAGGCGCCCGCGGTGACGCTGCGCGTGCCGGTGCAGCAGTGGCCGCTGGTGGCCGCCGACGTGGCCGAAGGCGGCCAGGCCGCCGCCATGCGCCATGTGCGCATCGAGGGCGACGCCGAGCTGGCCAACACGGTTTCGACGCTGGCGCGCAATCTGCGCTGGGATGCCGCCGAGGACTTGTCGCGCGCGCTGCGCGGCATCCTGGGCGGGCCGGTCAGCGACAGCGTGGCGCAGCGCGTGGTCGATGGCGCGCGCCAGGTCCATGAGCAGGCCACGCGCGTGGGCCGGGCGCTGCTGGACAACGTCACCGACTACCTGCTCGACGAACAGCCGACGCTGGTGCGCCACGCCGCGCTGGACGATTTCGGCGCCGACGTGGGCCGGCTGCGCGACCGCCTGGCGCGGCTGGAGAAGCGGCTGGAGCGACTGGACCGGCTCGAGCGCGGCGGCACGCCGCCCGCGCCCGGCCCGTCCGGCCCGTCCGGCAAGCTGCCGTCGCCGCACCGCTGAGCCGGCCCAGCCGCGCTTCCTTCCGACCATCCACCGACTGCCTGCCCGGCCCCGTGAAGACTCCCGAATGACCCGCCTCCTGCGCCTTGGCAAGATCCTTTTCGTCATCCTCTACTACGGCCTGGACGAGCTGGTGCTCTCTGGCTTCAGCAGCCGCAGGATCCGCTTCCTGGTACGGGTCATCACCATCGGGCGCAAGCTCGATGTGCCGCGCGGCGTGCGGCTGCGGCTGGCGCTGACGCGGCTGGGGCCGATCTTCGTCAAGTTCGGCCAGGTGCTGTCGACCCGGCGCGACCTGATGCCGCCGGACATTGCCGACGAGCTGGCCAAGCTGCAGGACCAGGTGCCGCCGTTCGATTCGGCGGTGGCGGTCAGGATCATCGAGCGCTCGCTCGGGCGGCCGCTGGAGCAGCTGTTCGAGACCTTCGAACACCAGCCGGTGGCGAGCGCCTCGATTGCGCAGGTCCACTTCGCCACGCTCAAGGGCGGCCCCAGCCACGGGCGCGAGGTCGCGGTGAAGGTGCTGCGCCCCGGCATGCTGCCGGTGATCGACAGCGACCTGGCGCTGATGCGCGACATGGCCACCTGGCTGGAGCGCTTCTGGGCCGACGGCAAGCGCCTGAAGCCGCGCGAAGTGGTGGCCGAGTTCGACAAATACCTGCACGACGAACTCGACCTGATGATCGAGGCGGCCAATGCCAGCCAGCTGCGCCGCAACTTTGCCGACACCAACCTGCTGCTGGTGCCCGAGGTGTTCTGGGACTGGTGCAGCAGCACGGTGTTCGTGATGGAGCGCATGCACGGCATCCCGATCTCGCGCACCGAGTCGCTCAAGGCCGCCGGCGTCGACATGCACCAGCTCGCGGAGGAGGGCGTCGAGATCTTCTTCACCCAGGTATTCCGCGACGGCTTTTTCCATGCCGACATGCACCCGGGCAATATCCTGGTGTCGGTGCAGCCCGAGACTTTCGGCCGCTATATCGCGCTGGACTTCGGCATCGTCGGCGCGTTGTCGGAATTCGACAAGAACTACCTGGCGCAGAACTTCATCGCCTTCTTCCGCCGCGACTACCACCGCGTGGCGCTGCTGCACGTGGAATCCGGCTGGGTCCCGCCCGAGACTCGCGTGGAAGAACTGGAAAGCGCGGTGCGCGCCTGCTGCGAGCCGTACTTCGACAAGCCGCTCAAGGAAATCTCGCTGGGCATGGTGCTGATGCGGCTGTTCCAGACCTCGCGCCGCTTCAACGTCGAGATCCAGCCGCAGCTGGTGCTGCTGCAGAAGACGCTGCTCAATATCGAAGGGCTGGGCCGCCAGCTCGATCCGGACCTGGACCTGTGGAAGACCGCCAAGCCGTTCCTGGAGCGCTGGATGCACGAGCAGGTGGGCTGGCAGGGCGCGTGGGAGCGGATCAAGGTGGAGGCGCCGCAGTGGGCCAAGATGCTGCCCGACTTCCCGCGCCTGGCGCACCAGTTCCTGGAGCGGCGCGCGCTCACCAGCAACGGCGAGCAGGACAAGCTGCTGGCCATGCTGGTGCTGGAGCAGCGCCGCACCAACCGGCTGCTCGGCACCGCGGTGCTGCTGGTGGGCGGCTTCGTCGCCGGCATCGTGCTCACGCACGTGCTGGGCTGGGCCGGTTACTGGTAGGCGCAGGCCAACCCACAAAGGACGGAGACAGACCCATGGGCGATACCACCAGGCCGGTGCCCGGCTTTACCACGCGCAACGCCGGCGACCCGGCGTTCTGGGACGAGCGCTTCAAGGAAGGCTTCACGCCCTGGGACCTGGGCGGCGTGCCCGAGGAATTCCGCCGCTTTGTCGAAGGCCGCCAGCCGTGTCCCACGCTGGTGCCCGGCTGCGGCAACGGCTGGGAGGCGGCGTGGCTGTTCGAGCGCGGCTGGCCGGTGACGGCGATCGACTTCTCTGCGCAGGCGGTGGCGTCGGCGCGGCGCGCGCTAGGGCCGGCCGGGGCGGTGGTGCAGCAGGGCGATTTCTTCGCCTTCACGCCGCAGCCGGCGTGCGAGCTGATCTACGAGCGCGCCTTCCTGTGCGCGCTGCCGCCGGCGCTGCGCGCGGCCTATGGCGCTCGCGTGGCCGAGCTGCTGCCGCCGGGCGGGCTGCTGGCGGGCTACTTCTACCTGGGCGAGAACCGCGGCGGACCGCCGTTCGCGATGCCGGAAGCGGAGCTCGATGCGCTGCTCGGGCCGGCCTTCGAGCGCATCGAGGACCGCCCCTCGGCCGCGCCGCTGCCGGTGTTCCAGGGGCAGGAGCGCTGGCAGGTATGGCGCCGGCGCAGCGCCTGAAGCCGCCCCCGGCCGGCCGCCCTGTGGCGCAGGCGGTGCCCCGCGTGGCGCATTCGCGCCAGCGGGGAATTTTTTTCGCCCGTGCCGGTCTGCGTCGCTATAATCCGCGTTTTGATTCGGCTACGACCGCGGGCCCCCGCCGCGTTGCCCGCCTCGTCGGGACAGCGCCAGGCACCCCGACATGCGGCCCCGACCGATGAATTGGACTCCGGGCTACCGCGCGCGCCTGCGCCCGGCCGCCCGGCATTCGGTTTCTCGCCACAAGGGCACCTTCTGCATAGGGCAGCGGCATGCTGATCTGGTTTGTCATCATCTACTGGGTAATCTCGGTCGGCATCGGCCTGTGGGCGGCGCTGCGCGTGCGCAACACCACCGATTTCGCCGTCGCCGGGCGCAGCCTGCCGTTCCATATTGTCACCGCCACCGTCTTCGCCACCTGGTTCGGCTCGGAGACGGTACTGGGCATCCCTGCCGTGTTCCTGAAGGAAGGCCTGTCGGGCGTGGTGTCCGACCCGTTCGGGTCGTCGCTGTGCCTGATCCTGGTTGGCCTGTTCTTCGCCCGGCCGCTGTACCGGATGAACCTGCTGACCATCGGCGACTACTACCACAACCGCTACGGGCGGCTGGCCGAGGTCCTGACCACGCTGTGCATCGTGGTCTCGTACCTGGGCTGGGTGGCGGCGCAGATCAAGGCGCTGGGGCTGGTGTTCTATACCGTGTCGGACGGCGCGCTGTCGCAGGAGGCCGGCATGATGATCGGCGCCGCCAGCGTGCTGGTCTATACGCTGTTCGGCGGCATGTGGTCGGTGGCGATCACCGACTTCATCCAGATGATCATTATCGTGATCGGCATGATGTATATCGGCTATGAGGTCAGCGGCCAGGCCGGTGGCGTCACGGCGGTGGTGTCGCATGCGGCCGCGGCGGGCAAGTTCGAATTCCTGCCGTCGCTCGATTTCGTGCAGATCATCGGCTTCGCCGCGGCGCTGTTCACCATGATGCTAGGGTCGATCCCGCAGCAGGACGTGTTCCAGCGGGTGACCTCGTCGCGCACCGAGCTGATCGCCGGCCGCGCCTCGGTGCTGGGCGGCGTGCTGTATTTCTGCTTCGCCTTTATCCCGATGTTCCTGGCGTATTCCGCCACGCTGATCGACCCGGGCATGGTGGCCAAGTACATCGACACCGACTCGCAGCTGATCCTGCCGCAGCTGATCCTGCAGCACGCGCCGATGTTCGCCCAGGTGATGTTCTTCGGCGCGCTGCTGTCGGCGATCAAGAGCTGCGCCTCGGCGACGCTGCTGGCGCCGTCGGTGACCTTTGCCGAGAACATCCTGCGGCCGTACTTCCGCCATCTCGACGACAAGCAGTTCCTGCGCGTGATGCAGACCGTGGTGCTGGTGTTCACCACGCTGGTGACGCTGTTCGCGCTGAACTCGCACCTGTCGATCTTCCATATGGTCGAAAATGCCTACAAGGTCACGCTGGTGTCGTCGTTCGTGCCGCTGGCCTTCGGCATGTTCTGGAAGCACGCCACCCGCCAGGGCGGGCTGGCGGCGATCCTGCTGGGGCTGTCGTCCTGGCTGACTTGCGAGATCGCCTTTGCCGATGCGGTGGTGCCGCCGCAGATGGTCGGCCTGCTGTTCTCCATCAGCGGTATGGTGGTCGGCTCGCTGCTGCCGCAGTGGATTGCAGATCACGCGCCGGTCAAGGAAGTCCATATTGCCTGACCGTGCGGGGGCGCCCACCCCCTTATTTCCGACGATCAGGCAGCCCCGGAACGGTTTATAATTCAAGGCTTTGCATCGCCGCGCGGGATATTCCCGCAGCCGCCCCGGCGCGCGGCGATGTCCGCCCTGGTACCGATTCCCAAGTTCTCTCGCGAAATAACACCATGCCGATCTATGCCTACCGTTGCGACGCCTGCGGCCACGGGCGCGATGTGCTGCAGAAAATGAGCGATGCTCCGCTGACGGACTGCCCGTCCTGCGGCGCCGCCGGCGCGTTCAAGAAGCAGCTGACCGCTGCCGGCTTCCAGCTCAAGGGCTCGGGCTGGTACGTGACCGACTTCCGCGGTGGCAGCGGCGGCGCCGGCGCGCCTGCTGCAAGCGGCGCAACTGGCGGCACTGCGGCTGCGGCCAGCGCGCCGGCGGCGGCTGAATCGTCGTCGAGCGGCACCGCGGCGGCTACCTCGGCGCCGGCCGCCGGCGGTTGCGGCAGCGCCTGCGCCTGCCACTGAGCCGGACCCGCCCCGTGGTAGCCAAGAAGACTTCCGCCCTGAAAACCTGGTTCCTGACCGGGCTGCTGGTACTGGTGCCGCTGGGCATCACGCTGTGGGTGCTGAGCCTGATCATCGGTACGATGGACCAGAGCCTGGCACTGCTGCCGGAAGCCTGGCGGCCGGATCGGCTGATGTTCGGCAAGCGCGTGACCGGCCTGGGCGCGATCCTGACGCTGCTGTTCATCCTGCTGGTCGGGCTGCTCGCGCATAACTTCATCGGCCAGCGGCTGGTGCGCTGGTGGGAAGCGCTGCTGGGCCATATCCCGGTGGTGGGGCCGATCTACACCAGCGTCAAGCAGGTCTCGGACACGCTGCTGTCGTCGTCGGGCAATGCCTTCCGCAAGGCGCTGCTGGTGCAATACCCGCGCGAGGGCTCGTGGACCATCGCCTTCCTGACCGGCCGCCCCGGCGGCGACGTGCAGAACCACCTGCAGGGCGAATACGTCAGCGTCTACGTGCCGACCACACCCAATCCGACCTCGGGCTTCTTCCTGATGATGCCCAAGGCCGACACCATCGAACTCGACATGACCGTCGACGCCGCGCTCAAGTACATCGTCTCGATGGGCGTGGTGGCACCGGCGGAATTGCCGCGCAAGAACGGCACTGCGCCCCGGCCGGCAGCTCCGTCCGGTGCGGCGAGTGCGGCCGGCAGGTCCACCAGCGAGGAGCCGGTCCAGACGACCGATCCTTGAGCCTCCAAACTGATCACGGGCTGCGCGATGCAATCGGGCAGCCGCGTTTTACCGGGAATCTCCTTATGTCCTCCATGCGTACTCACTACTGCGGTCTGGTGACCGAACAATTCTCGGGCCAGGAAGTGGCCCTGACCGGCTGGGTCCAGCGCCGCCGCGACCATGGCGGCGTGATCTTCATCGACCTGCGCGACCGCGAGGGCCTGGTGCAGGTGGTGTGCGACCCGGATCGCCCCGAGATGTTCAAGGCCGCGGAAGAGATCCGCAACGAGTTCTGCATCCGCATCACCGGCAAGGTGCGCCCGCGCCCGGCCGGCACCGAGAACGCCAACCTGACCTCGGGCAAGATCGAGGTGCTGTGCCACGAGCTGACCGTGCTGAACCCGTCGGTCACGCCGCCGTTCCAGCTCGACGACGACAACCTGTCGGAAACCACGCGCCTGACGCACCGCGTGCTCGACCTGCGCCGCCCGCAGATGCAGTACAACCTGCGCCTGCGCTACAAGGTGGCGATGGAAGTGCGCAAGTTCCTGGATGCACAGGGCTTCATCGACATCGAGACCCCGATGCTGGGCAAGAGCACGCCTGAAGGCGCGCGCGACTACCTGGTGCCGTCGCGGGTGAACCCGGGCCACTTCTTCGCGCTGCCGCAATCGCCGCAGATCTTCAAGCAGATGCTGATGGTGTCGGGCTTCGACCGTTACTACCAGATCACCAAGTGCTTCCGCGACGAAGACCTGCGCGCCGACCGCCAGCCCGAATTCACGCAGATCGACTGCGAGACCTCGTTCCTGACCGAGCAGGAAATCCGCGACCTGTTCGAGGACATGATGCGCACGGTGTTCAAGAACGCCATCGACGTCGACCTCGACGCCAGGTTCCCGGTGATGGAGTTCCGCGAGGCCATGGCCCGCTTCGGCTCGGACAAGCCTGACCTGCGCGTCAAGCTGGAATTCACCGAGCTGACCGAGGTGATGAAGGACGTCGACTTCAAGGTGTTCTCGGGTCCGGCCAACAGCGACAACGGCCGCGTGGTCGGCCTGCGCGTGCCGGGCGGCGGCGCCATCTCGCGCGGCGAGATCGATGCCTACACCCAGTTCGTCGGCATCTACGGCGCCAAGGGCCTGGCCTGGATCAAGGTCAACGAAGTGGCCAAGGGGCGCGACGGCCTGCAGTCGCCGATCGTCAAGAACCTGCACGACGCCGCCATTGCCGAGATCCTGAAGCGCACCGGCGCGCAGGACGGCGACATCATCTTCTTCGGCGCCGACAAGGCCAAGGTGGTCAACGACTCGATCGGCGCGCTGCGCCTGAAGATCGGCCACTCGGACTTCGGCAAGGCCAATGGCCTGTTCGAGGACGCCTGGAAGCCGCTGTGGGTGGTGGACTTCCCGATGTTCGAGTACGACGAGGAAGACGCGCGCTGGGTGGCGATGCACCATCCGTTCACCAGCCCCAAGGACGAGCACCTGGAATACCTCGAGACCGATCCGGGCAAGTGCGTGGCCAAGGCCTACGACATGGTGCTGAACGGCTGGGAAATGGGCGGCGGCTCGGTCCGTATCTATCGCTCGGACATCCAGAGCAAGGTGTTCCGCGCGCTCAAGATCAACGACGAGGAAGCGCGTGCCAAGTTCGGCTACCTGCTCGACGCGCTGCAGTATGGCGCGCCCCCGCACGGCGGCCTGGCCTTCGGCCTGGACCGCATCGTCACGATGATGGCCGGCGCCGACTCGATCCGCGACGTGATTGCCTTCCCCAAGACCCAGCGCGCCCAGGACCTGCTGACGCAGGCGCCGAGCTCGGTCGACGAGAAGCAGCTGCGCGAACTGCATATCCGCCTGCGCACCGCCGAGCCCAAGCCCAACGCCTGACCGGTTTCCGGGGTTCGATCTGCAAGAAAGCCGCGCGATTGCGCGGCTTTTTTTCTTTATGCGCAATGCCGGCGCCCGGCGCATTGGTTTCGATTTGTTACCGGTCGGAACGAAGGCGGCGGCGGGCCGGTCTCCTTCCTTTGACACGCAATTTGCCGAGGGGCCCTGTCATGAAGGTCCCCGGCACTCGGGAGGAAATTCGTGAACCTGAACCTGGATACCGAACTGATCCGTCAGTTCCTGCTGGCCCACCAGGAAACCATCCTGACCTGGCTGGCGGCCGGACTGATCATGATGCTGCTGGCCCGTTTCGAGCTGCGCCGCGCCCAGCGCCGCGCGGCGCAGGCGATGTCCGAATCGGTGGCAACCACGGTGGCCGCGTGCGTGCCGGATATCGCCCATGCGGTGCAGGCGGCGTCGCCCCAGGCGGCGGCCGAGCCGGTCGAGATGCAGCGCGCCGAGGCCCTGCGCCGGCTGGCGCTGGATACCGTCGGCGTGGTGATGACGCGCGGGCGCTGGCTGGACGAGCTGGGCAACCTGCGCCTGGCCGACGATTCCCTGCTTGCCGGCCAGCGAGCCGACGGCGCCGATCCACTGCTGGTGGTAGCGCCGCAACCGGTGGTGCAGGCCTACCTCGATGCGCAGCGCGTATTCGAGGACGAGGCGGCGCAGGTGCAGGCGCTGCGCCGCGACGCCCAGCGTGTGCAGGAGGCGATGCAGGCGCTGGACACCGAGGCCGCCCATATCGAGCAGGAAACCGGCAGCATCGTGCTGCGCTTCGAGCAGGTCAACGCGCAGGCGGCGCAGGGCATGGATGGCGGCGATTACCAGCGCTTCCTGATCCAGAAGTACAACACGCTGGGCCAGCGCGAGAAGGAAATTGCGCAGGAACGCACGCGGCTGCAGGGCGAAGCGCGGCAGCGCGCCGAGGCCCTGGCCACCCACGCGCATGCCGCCTCCAGGCGCTACCGCCACGCGTTGGCGCCGCTGATGGAGCAACTGCGCGCGGCCTGGGGCCATGGCGAATCGCCGCAGGTGTTCGACACCTGGCAGCGCCACGGCAGCACCGAGCCCTACCTGGCTCCGCACGGCATGCACGGCGCGCGCAGCGCCGCCTGATCCGGCCGGAAGCTGCGGCGCCCGCGCACAGGCGCCGCGGCGCTTTCCCGTGGCAAGCGCGCGCGCCTGCGCTATCCTTGGGTTTGTCCTTTGGTCCAGACCCATGTCATACAAGATCCCGGAATCCGTGCTGGTGGTGATTTACACGCCAGATCTTCAAGTCTTGCTGCTGGAACGCGCGGATCGCCCCGGTTTCTGGCAGTCCGTCACCGGCAGCCTCGACACCCTGGACGAAGCCCTGCCCCTGACCGCCGCGCGTGAAGTCGCGGAGGAAACCGGCATCATCGCCGGCGAGCACCAGCTCACCGACTGGGGCCACGCCATCCAGTACGACATCTACCCGCAGTGGCGCCACCGCTACGCCGAAGGGGTGACGCGCAATACCGAGCACTGGTTCGGGCTGCGCGTGGCCGAGGCGCTGCCGGTGACGCTGGCGCCACGCGAACACCTGCAATACAAGTGGCTGCCGTGGCAACAGGCGGCGCAGCAATGCTTCTCCAGCAGCAATGCCGACGCCATCCGCCAGCTGGCGTGGCGCGCCGCCGGTGTCGTCGCGCCGGGCGCAGTGGACGCGACGGACAGCGATGCCAGCCGCCACGCCGCCGTCGGAGGGCAGCCATGAAGCTGCGCGTGGTCACCTACAACATCCACAAGGGAGTGACCGGCATCGCGCGGCGCCCGCGCATCCAGAACGTGCGTGCCGGCCTGCATGCGATGGACGCGGACATCGTCTTCCTGCAGGAAGTGCAGGACCGCAATGACCGGCTGGTGGCCGCGGCGCTGTTCGACCCGGAACACACCCAGCTCAACTACCTCGCCACCGACGCCTATCCGCATTCGGTCTACGGCCGCAATGCGGTCTACGACTACGGCCATCACGGCAACGCGATCCTGTCGCGCCATCCGATCCTGATGTCAGAGAACCTCGATATTTCCGACCACCGCTTCGAGCAGCGCGGGTTGCTGCACGCGGTGGCGGACGTGCACGGCGTCGAGACCCACCTGATCTGCGTGCATTTCGGCCTGTTTGCGCGCAGCCGTGCGCGCCAGGCCGAGGCCCTGGTGGAGCGCGTGCAGAACGTGGTGCCGGCGGGCGTGCCGCTGGTGATCGCCGGCGACTTCAACGACTGGAACCACCGGCTCGACGCGCAGATCTGCAATACGCTGGGCGCGGTCGAGGCCTCGCATGCGCGTGGGGCGCGGCTGCATACCTTCCCCAGCCATATGCCGTGGTGGCAGCTCGACCGTATCTATGTGCGCGGCTACGAGATCGAACGCGCCCACGCGCTGACCGGGCGCGACTGGGCGCAACGCTCCGACCACGTACCGCTGGTGGCGGAACTGGGCCATCCGCTCGGCGAAATGGTGGAGCGGGACGCGCCCGCGGACAAGGCCGCCTGAGGCAGCCTCGGGGTCAGCCCGCGCCGCCGTCGCGGCCGGGCAGGGGATAGTCGCGGATAAAGGCGAACACCGCCTGCGCATCGTTCAGATCCAGCACTGGCAGCGTGGTCATGGCCGCGACCGCAACAGGGTCATCGCTCGCCACGGCCACCACGCCCGGCACCTCGTCCCATAGCGGTGCACGGCCCAGCGCGGGGCGGAACACCTCCAGCTTGGGGAAATCGCTGCGCTTGTACCCTTCCACCAGCACCAGGTCGGTGTCGGGCGGCAGCACCGCGAGCGCATCGTCGAGCTCGGGCGACGGCATCGCTTCGGGGTAATGGCGCATCAGCGTCAGGTGGCGCGCGCCGACCAGCACGACGTTGGCGCAGCCGGCCGCGCGCATGCGCCACGAATCCTTGCCGGGCGTATCGGGGTCGAAGCCGTGGTGGGTATGCTTGACGCCGGCCACGCGCAGGCCGGCGCCGACAAAGCAGGGGATGAGCTGGTCCAGCAGCGTGGTCTTGCCGCTGCCGGACGAACCGGTAATGCCGAATACCTTCACCATGGTTTCCGTAGGGGCGTCGGGAGTTTGCCTGCACCCACCGGCGGTACCGGCGGGGCGAGCATCGGCATCGACGATAGCAGAGTTCCGCGCGCAAATGTGCAGGCGGCGCCTTGCCCGCGGCAAACTGTCCGATAATCACGGCATGTCACGGATCTCCCACTCCGCCCAGGCCGAGGGCGCCCCGGTGCACGACACCGCCACCTCCGGCGAGCCGACCTATCGCCACCACATGCTGCGCTGGGCCTGGCGTCGAGGCAAGCCCACCACCGGCAATACCGTTCGGTTGCTGCACGGCGGCCAGGACTTCTTTCCGGCGCTGATCGCCGCGATCGACCAGGCCGCGTTCCAGGTCATTCTGGAAACCTACATCTATGCCGACGACGAGGTTGGCCGTGCCGTCGCCGACGCGCTGATCCGTGCCGCCGCGCGCGGGGTCGCGGTACGCGTGACGGTGGACGGCTTCGGCGCCGGCGACATGCCCGCCGAGCTGGCCGAGCGGCTGCGCGCGGGCGGCGTGCGCCTGCGCGTCTACCGCGCCTTGCGCGGCTTCCGCCTGGCGCGGCGCCACCTGCGCCGGCTGCACCGCAAAGTCGCCGTGATCGACCGCCATGTCGCCTTTGTCGGCGGCATCAATATCATCGACGACCACAACCACGGTCCCTTCGAAGGCGCCAACCTGGGGCCGCGCTATGACTTCGCGGTGCAGGTCAGCGGGCCGCTGGTGGACCGCATCGCGCTGTCGTCGGAGCGGCTGTGGTGGCGGCTGTCGCTGCGCGAGGCGCGCGGCAGCGAGCGTGCCGCGGCGGTCGCCGACTACCCGCTGGTGACCGACCTGCCGCCGCGCCCGGAGGTGACCGGCGGCATCCGCGCCGCGCTGCTGCTGCGCGACAACCTGCGCAACCGCCGCACCATCGAGCGCGAATACCTGCGCGCGCTGGGCGCCGCGCGCCACGACGTGATCCTGGCCAACGCCTACTTCCTGCCCGGCCACAAGATGCGGCGCGCCTTGCTGGCCTGCCGCGAGCGCGGCGTGCGCGTGCGGCTGCTGCTGCAAGGCATGGTCGAATACCGGGTGCAGCACTACGCCACCCATGCGCTCTATGCCTCGCTGCTCGAGGCCGGCGTCGAGATCTACGAGTACGCCGAGAGCTTCCTGCACGCCAAGGTCGGCGTGGTCGACGAGGCCTGGGCCACGGTCGGTTCCAGCAACATGGACCCGTTCAGCCTGCTGCTCGCGCGCGAAGCCAACGTTGCCGTTTATGATGCGGCCTTCGCCGCTGAACTGCGCGAAGCGCTGGAGCGGGCCATTGCGCACCGCAGCGTCCGCGTTCTGGCCGACGTGCATGCGCGGCGCTCGCCGCTGCACCGCCTGGCCAACTGGGCGGCCTACATGCTGCTGCGGCTGGGCGTGATCATCGCCGGCGTTACCGGCCGCTACTAAAACGTCGCACGGGCTCGTGCGTTTGCTGCCATGCGGCAACGCCAACGCTGAAACCGATGGCAGCACTGCGGCTGGCGGACATGCTGCATTGCAGTCCGTTTAGAAACAGCGGTCTAATTAAAAGCTTGATGGGCAGGTGCCGCGCCAGAATAATCTGAACGACCGTTCTTTTTTGGCTTAGACTGCGTGCATTCGCGGTATGCACCGGCAAATCCGCCGGCCGCCCGCAAGCAATGAATGCAACGTCAGGGTCATACGCGGCGCCGCAGCAGGCGCCGCAGAACGGAGAAAAAACATGCGACACCAGTCAGCCCGTCTCGAATCCGCCGCCTCGTCGCCCTCGCCCATGCGCAAGGGCGAGATGACGCGCGTGGCGATTCTGGATGCCGCACTGGAATTGTCGTCCCGCGACGGGCTCGAAGGTCTGACCATCGGCCTGCTCGCGGAACGCATGCAGATGAGCAAGAGCGGCGTGTTCGCGCATTTCGGTTCGCGCGAGGACCTGCAGGTAGAGGTGGTGCGGGAGTATCACCGCCGGTTCGAGCAGGAGGTGTTCTATCCCTCACTGCAGGAGCCGCGCGGCCTGCCCCGGCTGTGGTCGATGGTGCGGCGCTGGATGGAGAAGCGCATCCAGGAAGTGACGACGGGATGCATCTACATCAGCGGCGCCGTGGAGTATGACGACCGCTCCGGCAGCCTGGTGCGTGACGAACTGGTCAAGAGCGTCACCATCTGGCGGGCAGCGCTGAATCGCGCCATCGACCAGGCCAAGGAAGAGGGGCACCTGCGCGCGGACTGCGATCCGCGCCTGATGCTGTTCGAGATGTACAGCCTTGAACTAGGCTTGCATCATGACGCCCGTTTCCTGCGCCTGCCCGACAGCGCCGAGCTTGCCATGGTCGCGCTCAACAAACTGATTCAGTCTTACCGTACCTGAGGCCGTCGGGTCGGACCGGATCGCGTCAAGCGAGGCGGGCGGCGTGGCGGCATCGCACAACTCCAAGGAGTCTCTGATGGGCCAGTACACCGCACCGTTGCGCGACATGCAGTTCGTGCTCCATGAACTGCTCGGCGCCGAAGCCGAACTCAAGGCGATGCCGCCGCACGCGGACATCGACGCGGACACCATCAACCAGGTCATCGAGGAAGCCGGCAAGTTCTGCTCGGACGTGGTGTTCCCGCTCAACCAGGTGGGCGACCGCGAAGGCTGCACCTATGTCGGCGACGGCGTGGTCAAGGCGCCCACCGGCTTCAAGGAAGCCTACCAGCAGTATGTCGAGGCCGGCTGGCCGGCGCTGGCGTGCGATCCGGCCTTCGGCGGCCAGGGCCTGCCGATCGTGGTCAACAACGTGGTCTACGAGATGCTCAACTCGGCCAACCAGGCCTGGACCATGTACCCGGGCCTGTCGCACGGGGCCTATGAGGCTCTGCATGCACACGGCACGCCCGAGCTGCAGCAGGCCTACCTGCCCAAGCTGGTGTCCGGCGTGTGGACCGGCACCATGTGCCTGACCGAGCCGCATTGCGGCACCGACCTGGGCATCCTGCGCAGCAAGGCCGAGCCGCAGGCAGACGGCTCCTACCTGATCACCGGCACCAAGATCTTCATCTCCGCCGGCGAGCACGACCTGGCCGAGAACATCATCCACCTGGTGCTGGCGCGCCTGCCGGACGCGCCGGGCGGCACCAAGGGTATCTCGCTGTTCGTGGTGCCCAAGTTCATCCCGGATGCCAGCGGCAACCCGGGCGAGCGCAACGGCATCAAGTGCGGCTCGATCGAACACAAGATGGGCATCCACGGCAACGCCACCTGCGTGATGAACCTGGACTGCGCGCGCGGCTGGATGGTGGGCGAGCCCAACAAGGGCCTGAACGCCATGTTCGTGATGATGAACGCCGCGCGTCTGGGTGTGGGCGCGCAGGGCTTGGGCCTGACCGAGGTGGCGTACCAGAACTCGGTCGCCTACGCCAAGGACCGCCTGCAGATGCGCGCGCTGACCGGCCCCAAGGCGCCCGAGAAGGCCGCCGATCCGATCATCGTGCACCCGGACGTGCGCCGCATGCTGCTGACCCAGCGTGCCTACGCCGAAGGCGGCCGCGCCTTCAGCTACTGGACCGCGCTGCAGATCGACCGCGAGCTGTCGCACCCGGACGAGGCCGTGCGCAAGCAGGCCGGCGACCTGGTCGCGCTGCTGACGCCGGTGATCAAGGCGTTCCTGACCGACAACGCCTTCACCGCCACCAACGAGGGCATGCAGGTGTTCGGCGGCCACGGCTACATCTCCGAATGGGGCATGGAGCAATACGTGCGCGACGCCCGCATCAACATGATCTACGAAGGCACCAACACGATCCAGGCGCTGGACCTGCTGGGCCGCAAGATCCTGGGCGACATGGGCGCCAGGATGAAGGTCTTCGGCAAGATCGTGCAGGAATTCGTCGAGGCCGAAGGCACCAATGAAGCCATGCAGGAGTTCGTCAACCCGCTGGCCGACCTGGGCGACAAGGTGCAGAAGCTGACCATGGAAATCGGCATGAAGGCGATGGGCAACGCCGACGAAGTCGGCGCCGCCGCGGTGCCGTACCTGCGCGTGGTGGGCCACCTGGTGTTCGCGTACTTCTGGGCCCGCATGGCCAAGGTCGCGCTGGAGAAGCAGGGCAGCGGCGACAAGTTCTACACCGCCAAGCTGGCCACGGCGCGCTTCTACTTTGCCAAGCTGCTGCCGGAAACGGCCGGCGAGATCCGCAAGGCGCGCGCGGGTTCGGCGTCGCTGATGGCGCTGGACGCGGATCTGTTCTGATCTGCCGGAGGCGGCTTCCGTTGCCGCCGGTTTGCTCCCCTCTCCCGCTCGCGGGAGAGGGCCGGGGGAGAGGGCCGGAGGTCGATATACCAAGGCACTTCGTCGAAGCGCCTGCCCTCTCCCCCAACCCCTCTCCCATAAATGGGAGAGGGGAGCAGGCCGCTGGCAATGGAAGCGCTCTCGCGCAAAAACTCTCACCTCAACGCTCACTAATCCAGGAGCGAGCATGTCCAATTTCATCGTCAAGAAAGTCGCCGTGCTGGGTGCCGGCGTCATGGGCGCGCAGATTGCCGCCCACCTGATCAACGCGCGCGTGCCCGTGGTGCTGTTCGACCTTCCCGCCAAGGACAAGGACGGGGGAGGGGCCCCGTCCGCTTCCCCGGTCGCGAAGAACGGCATCGCCCTGCGCGCCATCGACAACCTGAAGAAGCTCTCGCCCGCGCCGCTGGGCCTGAAGGACGAGGCCGGCCTGATCCGGGCGGCCAACTACGAGGACGATATCGCGCTGCTGAAAGAGTGCGACCTGGTGATCGAGGCGATCGCCGAGCGCATGGACTGGAAGCACGACCTGTACAAGAAGGTCGCGCCGCACCTGGCCGCGCATGCCATCTTCGCCACCAATACCTCGGGCCTGTCGATCAACGCGCTGTCCGATGGGTTTGGTGATGACCTGAAGTCGCGCTTCTGCGGGGTCCACTTCTTCAATCCGCCGCGCTACATGCACCTGGTCGAGCTGATCCCGACCGCGACCACGCAGCCGCAGATCCTCGACCAGCTGGAAGGCTTCCTGACCACCACGCTCGGCAAGGGCGTGGTGCGCGCCAAGGACACGCCCAACTTCATCGCCAACCGCGTCGGCATCTTCTCGATCCTGGCGGTGTTCGCCGAGGCCGAGAAGTTCGGCATCCCGTTCGACGTGGTCGACGACCTGACCGGTTCCAAGCTGGGCCGCGCCAAGTCCGCCACCTTCCGCACCGCGGACGTGGTCGGCCTGGACACCATGGCGCATGTGATCAAGACCATGCAGGACAACCTGCACGATGACCCGTTCGCATCGGTCTACCAGACCCCGGCCGTGCTCAAGGGCCTGGTCGACGCGGGCGCGCTCGGGCAGAAGACCGGCGCCGGCTTCTACAAGAAGGAAGGCAAGGCGATCAAGGTGCTCGACGCCAGCACCGGCCAGTATGTCGAGTCGGGCAAGAAGGCCGACGAGATCGTCGTGCGCATGCTGAAGAAGGAGCCGGCCGAGCGCATCAGGCTGCTGCGCGAGTCGACCAACCCGCAGGCGCAGTTCCTGTGGGCGGTGTTCCGCGACGTGTTCCACTACATCGCCGTGTACCTGGAGCAGATCGCCGGTTCCGCCGCCGATATCGACCTGGCGATCCGCTGGGGCTTCGGCTGGAACTCCGGTCCGTTCGAGGACTGGCAGTCGGCCGGCTGGAAGCAGGTGGCCGAGTGGGTCAAGGAAGATGTGGAAAGCGGCAAGGCGCTCTCGGCCGCGCCGCTGCCGGCATGGGTCTTTGAAGGCCCCGTCGCCGAGCGCCAGGGCGTGCATGCCGCCGAAGGTTCGTGGTCGCCGGCGACGCAGTCGTTCGTCGCGCGCAGCACCTTGCCGGTGTACCAGCGCCAGGTGTTCCGTGCCGCGCTGAAGGGCAGCGAAGCGGTCGATCCGCGCAAGGCGGGCCGCACCGTCGAGGAACACGACGCCGTGCGCATCTGGGTCAGCGAAGGCCAGGACGACGTGCTGGTGGTCTCGTTCAAGAGCAAGATGAACACCATCGGGCCCGACGTGATCGACGGCCTGACCCGCGCCATCGACCTGGCCGAGGCCGGCTACAAGGGCCTGGTGGTGTGGCAGCCGACCTCGCTGCAGCTGGGCGCGCCGGGCGGCCCGTTCTCGGCCGGCGCCAACCTGGAAGCGGCGATGCCCGCCTTCATGATGGGCGGCGCCAAGGGCATCGAGCCATTCGTGAAGAAATTCCAGGACGGCATGATGCGCGTGAAGTGCGCCGCGGTGCCGGTGGTGTCGGCGGCGTCGGGCATCGCCCTGGGCGGCGGCTGCGAGCTGATGCTGCACTCGGCCGCGCGTGTGGCCGCGCTGGAAACCTATATCGGCCTGGTCGAAGTGGGCGTGGGCCTGGTGCCGGCTGGCGGCGGTTTGAAGGAAGCCGCGCTGGCGGCCGCGCGCGCGGCGCAGGCCGCGGGCAGCACCAACATCCTGCAGTTCCTGACCAGCCGCTTCCAGAGCGCGGCCATGGCGAAGGTCTCGGGCTCGGCGCTCGAAGCGCGCCAGATGGGCTACCTGCAGCCATCCGATCAGATCGTCTTCAACGTGCATGAGCTGCTGCACGTGGCTCAGAACGCCGTGCGCGCGCTGGCCGACGCCGGCTACCGCGCGCCGCTGCCGACGCTGACCCCGGTTGCCGGCCGTTCCGGCGTGGCCACCATCAAGGCGTCGCTGGTCAACATGCGCGACGGCGGCTTTATCTCGGCGCACGATTTCCTGATCGCCAGCCGCATTGCCGAAGTGGTGTGCGGCGGCGACGTCGACGCCGGTGCGCTGGTCAGCGAGGAATGGCTGCTGGCGCTCGAGCGCAAGGCTTTCGTCGACCTGCTGGGTACCGGCAAGACGCAGGAGCGCATCATGGGCATGCTGCAGACCGGCAAGCCGGTGCGTAACTAACAGGGCAAGCGAGGAACCGACATCATGAAACAACTGCAAGACGCATACATCGTTGCGGCCACCCGCTCGCCGATCGGCAAGGCCCCCAAGGGCGCGTTCAAGCACACGCGCCCGGACGACCTGCTGGCCACCATCCTGAAGGCTGCGGTGGCACAGGTGCCGAACCTGGACCCGAAGCTGATCGAAGACGCCATTGTCGGCTGCGCCATCCCGGAGGCGCAGCAGGGCCTGAACGTGGCCCGCATCGGCGCGCTGCTGTCGGGGCTGCCGAACACCGTCGGCGGCATCACCGTCAACCGCTTCTGTGCCTCGGGCCTGAGCGCGGTGGCGATGGCCGCCGACCGTATCCGCGTGGGCGAGTCCGACGTGATGATCGCCGCCGGCGTGGAGTCGATGAGCATGGTGCCGATGATGGGCAACACGCCGTCGATGTCGCCGGAGATCTTCACCCGCGACGAGAACGTCGGCATCGCCTACGGCATGGGCCTGACCGCCGAGAAGGTGGCGCAGCAGTGGCAGGTCAGCCGCGAGGACCAGGACGCGTTTTCGCTGGCGTCGCACCAGAAGGCCATCGCCGCGCAGCAGGCCGGCGAGTTCCGCGACGAGATCACGCCGGTCGAGACCATCGAGCGCTTCCCCGACCTCGCCAGCGGCCAGGTCAGCGTGAAGACCCGCACCATCGCGCTGGATGAAGGCCCGCGCCCGGATACCTCGCTCGAGGGGCTGGGCAAGCTGCGCCCGGTGTTTGCCAACAAGGGCAGCGTCACCGCCGGCAACAGCTCGCAGACCTCCGACGGCGCCGGCGCGCTGATCCTGGTCTCGGAGAAGATCCTGAAGCAGTTCAACCTGGTGCCGCTGGCGCGCTTCGTCTCGTTCGCGGTGCGCGGCGTGCCGCCCGAGATCATGGGCATCGGCCCCAAGGAAGCGATCCCGGCGGCGCTGAAGGCGGCGGGCCTGAGCCAGGACCAGCTCGACTGGATCGAACTGAACGAAGCCTTCGCCGCGCAATCGCTGGCGGTGATGCGCGACCTGCAACTGGATCCCGCCCGGGTCAACCGCATGGGCGGCGCGATCGCGCTTGGCCACCCGCTCGGTGCCACCGGTGCGATCCGCTCGGCCACGGTGGTGCACGCGCTGCGCCGCCACAACCTGAAGTACGGCATGGTCACCATGTGCGTCGGCACGGGCATGGGCGCCGCAGGCATCTTCGAGCGCGTATAAACGCGTCCGCGGGATGGCCCGGGGGCCATCCCGCCCTTCTGCATCGGGTGAATGTCGGCGCGCGCGCGTTCGGGCTCAGCTACCTTGCCGAATCGCCGCCGCCTTTCGAATAATCCCCACCGACGAGGACACCATGAGCATCCGTACCAGCATCGAGCAAGGCATCCTGACGCTCGAATTCGACCGCATCGACAAGAAGAACGCCATCACCGCGGCGATGTACCAGTCGCTGGCCGACGCGCTGCGCGCGGCCGACACCGATACCGCCGTGCGCGCCATCCTGCTGCGCGGCAAGCCCGAAATCTTCACCGCCGGCAACGACCTCGAAGATTTCATGCAGCGCCCGCCCGGCGCGGGCGAGGGCGCCGAAGCGGCCCCGGTGTTCCAGTTCCTGCACCAGATCAGCCATGCCAGCAAGCCGGTGGTGGCGGCGGTCAGCGGCGCGGCGGTGGGTGTGGGCACAACCCTGCTGCTGCACTGCGACCTGGTCTATGCGTCCGACACCGCCAAGCTGTCGCTGCCGTTCGTGCAGCTGGGGCTGTGCCCGGAGGCCGCAAGCAGTCTGCTGCTGCCGCGGCTGGCCGGCTACCAGCGCGCGGCCGAGAAGCTGCTGCTGGGCGAGGCCTTCAGCGCGCAGGAGGCGCTTGAGATCGGGCTGGTGACGCGGGTGCTGCCGGTGGCCGAGCTGCATGACTTCGCGCTGGCACAGGCACGCAAGCTGGCGGCCTTGCCGGCATCGTCGCTGCGCGAGACCAAGCGCCTGATGAAGGCGGGGGCAATGGCGGAAGTGGAAAAGCAGATGGCCGACGAGGGCGCGGTGTTCCGACGCATGCTGGTGGCGCCGGAGGCAAAGGAGGCGTTCAGCGCGTTTTTTGAGAAGCGGAAGCCGGATTTTAGGAAGTTTGCGTGAGGGAGTGCTCCCAAGCCGCTTGATCTCGCCGAAGCAAGGTGTTCTCCCTCTCCCCTCATGGGGCGAGGGCCGGGGTGAGGGGTGGACTAGCAAGGCGCCACATAAAGCGGGGCCAACGTTTTTTCCAGCGCGATAGCTTCGGCCAGCGCCCGCCCTCACCCCAACCCTCTCCCGCAAGCGGGAGAGGGAGCAAACAGTAGGGAATCGATCGGCCTTTGGCGGTTCACGCCGTCGGCAACACCCGCGGCTGCCGCGATTCATCCGTCGCCACATACGTCAACGTAGCCTCCGTCACCTTGACGATCTCATTGCTATGCCGCATGCGCTGCGCATAGACCTCCACCTCGACCGTGATCGAGGTGCGTCCGGTCTTGACGATCTCGGCATAGAAGCTCACCAGGTCGCCGACGAAGACCGGGTGCTTGAACAGGAAGGAATTGACCGCCACGGTCGCGACGCGGCCTTGCGCGCGCTCGACCGCCGGGATCGATCCCGCAATATCCACCTGCGCCATGATCCAGCCGCCGAACACATCGCCGTGCACGTTGGCGTCGGCAGGCATCGGCACTACGCGCAGCGCGGGATTCTTGCCGGCGGGCAGGGCGGGGACAGTATGGGGAGCGTTCATGACGGTATGCGGGTGAACTTCTGGAGGGGGGGCGCGGGCCGCGACGAAAAACCCTTCGCCAGCCGCGCAACGCGATCTCTGCGACAATCGCGCATTGGCCCGGATTCTAACGTATGCGCCGCTATTCCACGACCGCCGAGCAGGCCCCCGACACTGCCTCGGTCAAGCTCTTTCCCGGCCAGCGCGCCCCCCGCAGCGACTGGCAGACCGTGCGCAACCTGCTGCCGTATGTCTGGCACTACAAGTGGCGCGTGATGCTGGCGCTCGCCTGCCTGGTCGCGGCCAAGGTGGCCAACCTGGGCGTGCCGGTGCTGATGAAGCGGCTGATCGACAGCATGAACATCACCGCGGGCGACCCGCGCGCGCTGCTGGTGGTGCCGGTCGGGCTGATCGTTGCCTACGGCATGCTGCGCCTGTCCGCGACGCTGTTCACCGAGTTGCGGGAAATCCTCTTTTCCAAGGTCACGCAGAGCGCCGTGCGCGAGGTTGCGCTGCAGGTGTTCCGGCACCTGCATGCGCTGTCGCTGCGTTTCCATCTGGACCGCCAGACCGGCGGCATGAGCCGCGACATCGAGCGCGGCACGCGCGGCATCCAGTCGCTGATTTCGTATTCGCTGTACAGCATCCTGCCCACGCTGGTGGAAATGGCGCTGGTGATCGGTTTCTTCATCCTGCACTACGACATCTGGTTCGCCGCCATCACCGGTTGCGCGCTGGTGGGTTATATCGTCTTCACCATCGTCGTGACGGAATGGCGCACGCACTTCCGCCGCCGCATGAACGAGCTGGATTCGCGCGCCAACCAGAAGGCGATCGATTCGCTGCTGAACTTCGAGACCGTCAAGTACTTCGGCAACGAAGCCTACGAGGCGCAGCGCTACGACGAAAACCTGCGCAAGTACCGCACCGCGGCGATCCGCTCGCAGAATTCGCTGTCGTTCCTGAACTTCGGCCAGCAGGCCATCATCGCCATCGGCCTGATCCTGATCCTGTGGCGCGCCACGGTGGGCGTGGTCGACGGCAAGCTGACGCTGGGCGATCTGGTGCTGGTCAACACGCTGATGATCCAGCTCTATATCCCGCTGAACTTCCTCGGCGTGATCTACCGCGAGATCAAGCAGGCAACCACCGACATGGACCGCATGTTCGTGCTGCTGGGCACGCACCAGGAGGTGGCCGACGCGCCGGACGCGCCGGCGCTGCGGGTCGGCGGCGCGCAGGTGCGTTTCCGCGACGTGCGCTTCAGCTACGAATCCGACCGCCTGATCCTGGACGGCGTGGATTTCACCATTGCGGCGGGCAGCACCACCGCGGTGGTGGGGCACAGCGGTTCGGGCAAGTCGACGCTGGCGCGGCTGCTGTTCCGCTTCTACGACGTCGGCGGCGGCGCCATCGAGATCGACGGCCAGGACATCCGCGCCATCACGCAGGACAGCCTGCGCCGCGCCATCGGCATCGTGCCGCAGGACACCGTGCTGTTCAACGACAGCATCTACTACAACATCGCCTACGGCCGTCCCGACGCGACCCGTGAGGAAGTCATCGCCGCGGCGCAGGCGGCGCAGATCGACGCCTTTATCCGCGAGCTGCCGCAGGGCTACGACACGCCCGTGGGCGAGCGCGGCCTGAAGCTGTCCGGCGGCGAGAAGCAGCGCGTGGCGATCGCGCGCACGCTGCTGAAGAACCCGCCGGTGCTGGTGTTCGACGAGGCCACCTCGGCGCTGGATTCGCGCACCGAGCAGGCGATCCAGGCCGAACTGATGCGGCTGGCGCAGAACCGCACCACGCTGCTGATCGCGCACCGGCTCTCCACCGTGGTCCACGCCGACCAGATCCTGGTGATGGACCACGGCCGCATCGTCGAGCGCGGCACTCATGCGCAGCTGATGCGCGCGGGCGGGCGCTATGCCGAGATGTGGGACATCCAGGCGCGCGCCGCCGCCCGGGGCGGCGACGCGGTCGGCGGCGAGGCGCTCGCGCTCGACGTGGGTGACGCCACCCAGGACGCCTGAGCCGCTATCCGCCGCGCCGGTTTGCACCAGGGCGCGGCGCGGATTGTCGGCAATCGCTGCCGGCGATGCCGCCGCGGCAATCGCCGCGCCCATTTCTGGTTCGACAATCGCGTGCGGGCACTCCCTGAAATGGAGCTTGCAACGCTGGCATGTCCCTTGCGGACGGATCCCTCCGAAATCACCATCCACGGAGAGATGCCATGCCCAAATCCCGCGCTGCGCAAGTGTTGCCCGGCGTTTTCACGGCTGCCACCGAAGGCGCTGGCGATGCCGGTGCGTGCCTGGCCCGCGCTTCGGCACGCCGCCGCCTGCTGAAGCTGGGCGCAATGCTCGGCACCAGCCTGGTGCTGTCGACATCATTCGCCGGCGCGGCCCACGCGCAGGCTGCGTCCACCAAGGTCCGGTTCCAGCTCGACTGGCGCTTCGAAGGGCCGGCGGCGCTGTTCCTGCTCGGCGAGCAGAAGGGCTACTACAAGGCCGAGAAGCTGGAAGTCGCGATCGATGCCGGCAACGGCTCGGGCAACGTGGTCAACCGCGTGGCCTCGGGCACCTATGACATGGGCTTCGCCGACATGTCGTCGGTGATGGAGTTCTACGGCAATAACCCCGACGCGAAGAACAAGCCGGTGGCCGTGATGATGGTCTACAACAACACGCCCGCGGCCATCCTCGCGCTGAAGAAGTCGGGCATCCGCGCGCCGAAGGACCTGTCCGGCAAGCGCCTGGGCGCGCCGGTATTCGACGCCGGCCGCCGCGCCTTCCCCATCTTCGCCCGGGCCAATGGCCTGCAGGCCTCGTCGTTCAACTGGCAGGCGATGGACCCGACGCTGCGCGAGACCATGCTGGTGCGCGGCGATCTGGATGCCATCACCGGCTTCTCGTTCACGTCGATCCTGAACCTGAACGCGCGCGGCTTGAAGGACGAGGACATCGTGGTGCTGCCATACCCGCAGTTCGGCGTGAAGCTGTACGGCAACGCCGTGATCGCTTCCGAGGAATTCATCAGGAAGAACCCGGAGGCGGTGAAGGCGTTCCTGCGCGCCTTCAGCAAGTCGGCGCGCGACGTGATCGCCCGCCCGGAAGAGGGCATCCGGGCGCTCAAGGCGCGCGACGGCATCATCGACGAGAAGCTGGAAACGCGCCGGCTGAAGCTGGCGCTGGACAGCGTGGTCCGCTCGCCCGACGCCAGGGCCGAGGGCTTTGGCCGTGTCAGCAAGCCGCGCCTGTCGCTGATGGCCTCGCAGGTGGCCGATGCCTTCGGCACCAAGGGTCGTATCAACGCCGATGCGCTGTGGACCGACGCATACCTGCCGAGCGCGGCCGAACTGGATGTGCTGCGATGATGGCGCGCCTGGCTGAATCCAAGCCGGCCGTTGCAACTGCGGCGATTGCGGCGACCGCGCCCGTCGAGCCCTTCGTCGATTTCAATCGGGTGTGGCTGGCCTACGACGATGCGCTTGCGAGCCAAGGCGAGTTCGCGGTGGAAGACCTGTCGCTGCAGGCCGCGCCGGGCGAGTTCATCGCCATCGTCGGCCCGTCCGGCTGCGGCAAGTCCACCTTCATGAAGCTGGCGACCGGGCTGAAACCCGCCACGCGCGGCATTGTCAAGGTTGCCGGTCAGAAGGTGAGCGGGCCGCTCAAGCAGGTGGGCATGGCGTTCCAGGCGCCGACGCTGCTGCCATGGCGCACCACGCTCGACAACGTGATGCTGCCGCTGGAGATCGTCGAGCCCTACCGCTCGACCCTGCGCGCACGCCGCGACGAATACGTCGACCGTGCCCGCCGGCTGCTGCATACCGTTGGCCTGGGCGGCTACGAGGACAAATACCCGTGGCAGCTGTCCGGCGGCATGCAGCAGCGCGCGTCGATCTGCCGCGCGCTGATCCACCAGCCGCGCATGCTGCTGCTCGACGAGCCCTTCGGCGCGCTCGACGCCTTCACCCGCGAGGAACTGTGGTGCGTGCTGCGCGACCTGTGGCAGGCGCAGCGCTTCAACGTGATCCTGGTCACGCACGACCTGCGCGAGGCGGTGTTCCTCGCCGACACGGTCTATGTCATGAGCCAGCGCCCCGGCCGCATCGTGATGCGCAAGGAGATCGACCTGCCGCGCCCGCGCGATCTCGAGCTGACCTATACCGAGCCCTTCGCCGAACTGGTGCACACGCTGCGCGAGAAAATAGGCCATGTGCGCCAACACTGAGACCCGACGATGATGATGACTTTGACTTCCGCGCAAGAGCGCCGCGTGCAACGCGTGGCGCCGTGGCTGCTGCTGGCCGCGGTGCTGCTGCTATGGCAGGGCGCGTGCATGGCCTTCGATGTCTCCGACTTCATCCTGCCGACGCCGTCCGCGATCGCGACCGCGCTGGTCGACTACGCGGACGTAATCGCTGGCCATGCGTGGCGCACCTTCTGGACCACCATGGCGGGTTTTGCCGTGGCCATAGGCGTGGGCGTGTTGCTCGGGCTGGCGATGGGCTCGTCGCGGCTGCTTTATGCCGCCAGCTACCCGCTGATGACCGCCTTCAACGCGCTGCCCAAGGCCGCCTTCGTGCCGATCCTGGTGGTGTGGTTCGGGCTCGGCGCGGGCCCGGCGATCCTGACCGCGTTTCTGATCTCGTTCTTCCCGATCATGGTCAATATCGCCACCGGCCTGGCCACGCTGGAGCCGGAACTGGAAGACGTGCTGCGCGTGCTGGGCGCCAAACGGCGCGACGTGCTGTTCAAGGTCGGCCTGCCGCGCGCGCTGCCGTATTTCTTCGCCTCGCTGAAAGTCGCGATCACGCTGGCCTTTGTCGGCACCACGGTGTCGGAGATGAATGCCGCCAACGAGGGCATCGGCTACCCGCTGGTGTCGGCCGGCTCCGCCATGAAGATGCCGCTGGCCTTTGCCGGGTTGGTGGTGATCGCGGTGATGGCGATGGCGATGTACGAGCTGTTCGCGGTGGTCGAGAAGCGCATGACCGGCTGGGCCCACCGGAGCTAGGCGGCGGCTGGCGAAGCGCCGCGCGCCGGTGGATAATCCGCGTCATGGAAATCAAATGGCTTGAAGACTTCGTCAGCCTCGCCGAGACGCACAGCTTCTCGCGCTCGGCCGAACTGCGCCACGTCACGCAGCCGGCGTTCTCGCGCCGGATCCAGTCGCTGGAGGCGTGGGTCGGCACCGAGCTGATCGACCGCTCGAGCTATCCCACCAGCCTTACCCCGGCCGGCAAGGTCTTCTACGAGCAGGCGCTGGCGATGCTGGCGCAAGTCAGCGAGACCCGCGCACTGATGCGCGGCCAGCGCTCGGCCAACGCGCAGGTGCTGGAATTCGCGGTGCCGCACACGCTGTCGCTGACCTTCTTCCCGGAATGGCTCAAGGCGCTGGAGCGCAAGCTCGGCACGCTGCCGTGCCGGCTGCGCGCGCTCAATGTCCATGACGCGGTGCTGATGCTGGTCGAAGGCGGCTGCGACCTGGTGATGGTCTACCACCACGCGCGCCAGGCCATCCAGCTGGATCCGGCCCGGTACGACATGCTGGTGCTTGGTACCGAACGGCTCTCGCCCTACAGCGTGCCGGATGCCGCCGGCAAGCCCCTGTTCCGATTGCCGGGCACCGACAAGAAACCGGTGCCGTTCCTCAGCTATACGCCCAACGCCTTCCTCGGCCGCATGGTCGAGCTGCTGCTGGCCGAAACCGCCGAGGCGCTCAAGCTCGACAAATGCTACGAGACCGATATGGCCGAAGCGCTCAAGGTGATGGCGCTGTCCGGCCACGGCATGGCCTTCCTGCCCGAAAGCGCGGTACGCGACGACGTCGCGGCCGGGCGATTGGTGCGGGCCGAGTCGGCGCGCGGCCTGCCGCTGTCGATCGATATGGAAATCCGCTTGTATCGGGAGAAGCCGGGCGAGAACGGCGGAGAACGGCGCGCCGGGGCGCGGCGCAAGCGGCAACTGGTGGACCAGGTGTGGGGGACGCTGACCTCAGCGTAGCGATGGTTTTTCCCAACGTTATGCGTGTCTTGCATAACCCGATGAACAAACGGCATTGGATTCCGAGCGGCCGCCAAGCCTAAGCTTGCGCCCATCTTCCACCCCGGAACCTACCCCGATGTCTTCCGCAGCACCGACCAACACTGCTGGCCAAAAGCACGCACTTCCGTCCTACCTCAACGCCGACAATCTCGGCCCCTGGGGCATCTACCTGCAGCAAGTCGACCGCGTCACGCCCTACCTGGGCTCGCTGGCGCGCTGGGTCGAGACCCTGAAGCGCCCCAAGCGCGCGATGATCGTCGATGTTCCGATCGAGCTCGACAACGGCACCATCGCCCATTTCGAGGGCTACCGGGTGCAGCACAACCTGTCGCGTGGCCCGGGCAAGGGCGGCGTGCGCTTCCACCAGGACGTGACGCTGTCCGAAGTGATGGCGCTGTCGGCCTGGATGTCGGTGAAGAACGCAGCGGTCAACGTGCCGTACGGCGGTGCCAAGGGCGGCATCCGCGTCGACCCGCGCACGCTGTCGCAGGCCGAGCTGGAACGCCTGACGCGCCGCTACACCAGCGAAATCAACATCATCATCGGGCCGAGCAAGGACATCCCGGCGCCGGACGTCAACACCAACGCACAGGTGATGGCGTGGATGATGGACACCTATTCGATGAACTCGGGCAGCACCGCGACCGGCGTCGTGACCGGCAAGCCGATCTCGCTGGGCGGCTCGCTGGGCCGCCACGAGGCCACCGGCCGCGGCGTGTTCGTGGTCGGCTCCGAGGCCGCGCGCAATATCGGCCTCGAGGTCAAGGGCGCGCGCGTGGCGGTGCAGGGCTTCGGCAATGTCGGCGCCGTCGCCGCCAAGCTGTTCCATGAGGCCGGTGCCAAGGTGGTGGCGGTGCAGGACCACCGCACCACGCTGTTCGACCCGGCTGGCCTGGACGTGCCGGCGATGATGGAATACGCCTCGCACAGCGGCACCATCGACGGCTTCCGCGGCGAAGTCCTGCGTAGCGAGCAGTTCTGGGAAGTCGACTGCGACATCCTGATCCCGGCCGCGCTGGAAGGCCAGATTACCGCCGAAAACGCGCCGAAGATCACGGCAAAGCTGGTGATCGAGGGCGCCAACGGCCCGACCACGCCGCAGGCCGATGACATCCTGCGCGAGCGCAATATCCTGGTCTGCCCGGACGTTATCGCCAATGCCGGCGGCGTGACCGTGTCCTACTTCGAGTGGGTGCAGGATTTCTCCAGCTTCTTCTGGACCGAGGAAGAGATCAACCAGCGCCTGGTACGGATCATGCAAGAAGCCTTCCGGGCAATCTGGCAAGTGGCACAGGAAAACAAGGTGACGCTGCGCACGGCGGCGTTCATCGTGGCCTGTACGCGGATCCTGCAGGCGCGCGAGATGCGCGGCCTGTACCCCTGATCGGGGCAGGCAGGCCCGGGGCGAGGCACTCGTATGGTGCAGCGCGATAATCGCCCCGGACCCCGGCTTCATGACCGTCCGACGCGGTCTCCGGCAAGCGCCGGAGGCCGCGTTGTCGTATCCGGACGCGGTGCGCACGGATTGCCCCGAAGTGAGGTTCTAGGAGAAAACCCAGTTGTATTGCGCCGGATGCTGCGCAATACTGTTTCACCAGTGGGGGTTTTATTCTTTGAATCCCGCTTTCTCTTCATGGTCAAGGAGATGTTATGAATTTCGCCAAGTTGGCTGCCCTGATGATTGCCGGGGGCGTAATGTGCGGGACGGCACAGGCAGCCGAACAACTGACGGGCACGCTGAAGAAGATCAAGGACACCGGCGTCATCACGCTCGGCGTGCGTGAATCGTCGATTCCGTTCAACTACAACCTTGGCGGCGTGCGCCAGGTCGGCTATTCCTACGATATCAACATGAAGATCGTGGAAGCCATCAAGGACCAGCTGAAGCTGCCGAATCTGCAGGTCAAGGAAATCCCGATCACCTCGCAGAACCGCATCACGCTGCTGCAGAACGGCACCATCGATATCGAGTGCGGCTCGACCACCAATAACCTGGAACGCCAGAAGCAGGTTGCCTTCACCAACTCCATCTTCATCATCGGCACGCGCATCATGGTGAAGAAGGATGCCGGCATCAAGGACTGGGCTGACCTGAAGGGCAAGAACGTCGTCACCACCGCCGGCACCACGTCGGAGCGCCTGCTGCGCAAGATGAACGATGACCAGAAGCTGGGCGTCAACATCATCAGCACCAAGGACCACGGCCAGTCGTTCCTGACGCTGGAGTCGGGCCGCGCGGTCGCCTTCATGATGGACGACGCGCTGCTGTACGGCGAACGCGCCAAGGCCAAGAACCCGGCCGACTGGATCGTGGTGGGCAAGCCGCAATCGCGCGAGTCCTACGGCTGCATGATCCGCAAGGACGACCCGCAGTTCAAGAAGCTGTCCGACAACGTCATCTCCGGCATGATGAAGGACGGCTCGATCAACACCCTGTACACCAAGTGGTTCATGCAACCGGTTCCGCCCAAGGGCCTGAACCTGGACTTCCCGCTGTCCGAAGACATGAAGACGCTGATCAAGGCGCCTAACGACAAGGCGCTGGACTGACCTGCCGTTGACAGCACTGCGAAACGGAAGGCTCGTCCTTCCGTTTCTTTTTGAGGACGCAACATGAACTACAACTGGCATTGGGGAGTTTTCCTCGAACAGGCCGCCCAGAACGAGACCTACCTGGACTGGATGATCTCAGGCCTCAAGGTCACGCTCGCGCTGGGGCTTTCGTCCTGGGTCATTGCCCTGGCCATCGGCTCGGTGCTCGGCGTGCTGCGCACGGTGCCGAACAAATGGCTGGCCGGCATTGCCGCCACCTATGTCGAGATTTTCCGCAACATCCCGCTGCTGGTGCAGCTGTTCATCTGGTATTTCGTCGCGCCCGAACTGCTGCCCGGCGGCGAGGCAATCAAGCAGATGAACCCGTTCGCGCAGCAGTTCCTGGCCGCCATGCTGTGCCTGGGGACATTTACCGCCGCGCGGGTGTGCGAGCAGGTGCGCTCGGGCATCAACTCGCTGGCGCGCGGGCAGAAGAATGCCGGCCTGGCGATGGGCTTCACGCTGCCGCAGACGTACCGCCACGTGCTGCTGCCGATGGCGTTCCGCGTGATCGTGCCGCCGCTGACCTCCGAGTTCCTGAACATCTTCAAGAACTCGGCGGTGGCGTCGACCATCGGCCTGCTGGAACTGGCCGCGCAGGGGCGCCAGCTGGTGGACTACACCGCGCGCCCGTATGAGTCGTTCATCGCGGTCACGCTGATGTACGCGCTGATCAACATCACGGTGATGCTGCTGATGCGCTGGGTCGAGGCCCGCACGCGCGTGCCCGGCTTCATCGGCGGCAAGTAAGGGGGCGCCATGGCTTATTCCTTCGATTTCACCTCGATCAACCCGGCCACGCTGCACGTGCTGGGCGAGGGCATGATGGTCTCGCTCAAGATCACCGTCACCGCGGTGGTGGTCGGCATTATCTGGGGCACCATCCTGGCGATGATGCGGCTGTCGTCGTTCCGGCTGCTGAACTGGTTCGCGCAGGGGTACGTGACCATCTTCCGATCGATCCCGCTGGTGATGGTGCTGTTGTGGTTCTTCCTGATCATCCCGCAGGTCTTGCAGGGGATCTTCAACCTGTCGCCGGCGACCGACCTGCGCATGACCTCGGCACTGGTGGCGTTCGCGCTGTTCGAGGCGGCGTACTATTCCGAGATCATCCGGGCGGGCATCCAGAGCGTGTCGCGCGGGCAGATGTTTGCCGCGCAGGCGCTGGGCATGACCTACGGGCAGTCGATGCGGCTGGTGATCCTGCCGCAGGCGTTCCGCAACATGGTGCCGCTGCTGCTGACGCAGGGCATCATCCTGTTCCAGGATACGTCGCTGGTGTACGTGAGCGCGCTGGCGGACTTCTTCGGCCAGGCCTACGGCATCGGCGAGCGTGATGGCCGCATCGTCGAGATGCTGCTGTTCGCCGGCCTGGTGTACTTCATCATTTGTTTCTCCGCTTCGCTGCTGGTCAAGCGTTATCAGAAAAAGGTGGCTGTATGATCGAAATTAATAACGTTTCCAAGTGGTACGGCTCGTTCCAGGTGCTGACGGACTGCACCACCAAGGTTGCCAAGGGTGAAGTGGTGGTGGTGTGCGGCCCGTCGGGCTCGGGCAAGTCCACGCTGATCAAGACCGTCAACGCGCTGGAGCCGTTCCAGAAGGGCGACATCCTGGTCGACGGCACCTCGGTGGGCAATCCCAAGACCAACCTGCCCAAGCTGCGCTCGCGCGTCGGCATGGTGTTCCAGAACTTCGAGCTGTTCCCGCACCTGTCGATCACCGAGAACCTGACCATCGCACAGATGAAGGTCCTGGGCCGCTCCAAGGACGAGGCCATGGCCAAGGGCCTGAAGTACCTGGAGCGCGTGGGCCTGAAGAGCCAGGCCGAGAAGTACCCCGGCCAGCTGTCGGGCGGCCAGCAGCAGCGCGTGGCGATCGCGCGCGCGCTGTCGATGGATCCGATTTGCATGCTGTTCGACGAGCCCACCTCGGCGCTGGACCCGGAGATGGTCAACGAAGTGCTGGACGTGATGGTGCAGCTGGCGCAGGAAGGCATGACCATGATGTGCGTGACCCACGAGATGGGCTTCGCGCGCAAGGTGGCCAACCGCGTGATTTTCATGGACCAGGGCAAGATCGTCGAGGACGCCGACAAGGAAGAGTTCTTCGGCAATATCGACGCCCGTTCGGAGCGCGCGCGCCAGTTCCTGTCGAAGATCCTGCATCACTGAGCGGACTGCCGACTCATGGAAAAAGGGACGCGTCGGCGTCCCTTTTTCCTTTGTGCCGACGGCTCAGGTACACGCCGTATTGGCGGCGTTCTTGGCCTGGACTTCGGGCGGGATTGGCACGGTCAGCGTCATGGTCGGGCGCCCGTGCTCGAACATGATCAGCTCGCCCGGGGCGAACTGGGTCCAGGTCTCGTTGTCCGTCAGCGGGGCGGTGGCGATCACGGCGACGCGGTCGTCGGGCGTGGTGACCTGCGCGAAGTCGATCGACAGGTCGGCATCGATCAGGTGCGCGGTCGAGAACGGCCATTGCCGCACGATGTAGTAGAGGCGGGTCGAGCAGTGCGCGAACAGCGCCTGCCCGTTGCACAGCAGGTAGTTGAACACGCCGTGCAGCGTGATCTCGCGGGTGATGTCGGCCAGCGCGTGGCCGAGTTCGTTCAGCGGCGGCTGCGAGCCCGGGAAGCGCTTGCGCAGCCCCTGCATCAGCGTGCAGAAGGCCAGTTCGCTGTCGGTGTCGCCCACCGGCTGGTAGACGCCGGACAGGAACGGGGTGAAGCCGTGCAGGTCGCCGTTGTGGGCGAAGATCCAGTGCCGGCCCCACAGCTCGCGCATGAACGGATGGCAGTTTTCCAGCAGCACGGTGCCCTGCGTGGCCTTGCGGATATGCGAGATGACGTTCTTGGACTTGATCGGATAGCGCTTGATCAGGTCCGCCACCGGCGAGGTGCCGGCGGACTGGTTGTCGATGAACAGGCGGCAGGCCTTGTCTTCGAAGAAGGCGACACCGAAGCCGTCGGCGTGGTGGTCGGTCAGGCCTCCGCGCGCGGCAAAGCCGGTGAAGGAGAACGTCACGTCGGTCGGCGTGGCGCAGTTCATGCCTAGCAGCTGGCACATGTCGGGGCACCGGACGGCAGGGGGCTGCCGCTTTGCAATAGAATGCAGGCATTATCCCGCGCGCCCGCGCCGCTGCCAAGCAAGCCGCGGGCGCTCCAGTCCGGTCGAAAGGGACCAACCCCGGCGCCACCCTACCTGCTAGCAATCCCGAGAACGATGAGCCAATACAAGATTGCCGTGATTCCCGGAGACGGAATCGGCACGGAAGTCATGCCCGAGGGCATCCGCGTGATGGACGCCGCGGCGCGCCGTTTCGGCATCGACTTCCAGTGGGATCACTTCGATTTTTCCAGCTGCGACTACTACGCCCGCCACGGCAAGATGCTGCCGGACGACTGGTTCGACACGCTGGTCAAGTACGACGCCATCTACTTCGGCGCAGTTGGCTGGCCCGATACGGTGCCCGACCATGTCTCGCTGTGGGGCTCGCTGCTGCAGTTCCGCCGCTCCTTCGACCAGTACGTCAACCTGCGCCCGGTGCGGCTGATGCCGGGCATCCGCAGCCCGCTGGCCGGCCGCCAGCCCGGCGACATCGATTTCTACGTGGTGCGCGAGAACACCGAGGGCGAATACTCCAGCATTGGCGGCCGCATGTTCCCCGGCACCGAGCGCGAGATCGTGGTGCAGGAAACCGTGATGAGCCGCACCGGCGTCGACCGCATCCTGAAGTTTGCCTTCGAATTGGCCCAGAAGCGACCGAAAAAGCACCTGACCTCGGCGACCAAGTCCAACGGTATCTCGATCACGATGCCGTACTGGGACGAGCGGGTCGAGGCGATGGCGGCGCATTTCCCCGGCATCAAGGTCGACAAGTACCACATCGACATCCTGACCGCGCATTTCGTCCAGCATCCGGACTGGTTCGACGTGGTGGTGGCGAGCAACCTGTTCGGCGACATCCTGTCCGATCTCGGTCCGGCCTGCACCGGCACCATCGGCATTGCGCCGTCGGGCAATATCAATCCGGACCGTACCTTCCCCAGCCTGTTCGAGCCGGTGCATGGCTCGGCCCCGGACATCGCCGGGCGCGGCGTCGCCAACCCGATCGGGCAGATCTGGTGCGGCGCCATGATGCTGGAACACCTGGGCCATGACGAGGCCGGCGCCGCGGTGCTGGGCGCGATCGAGAAGGTGCTGGCAGCCGGGCCGGAGCACGCGCCGCTGACGCGCGATATCGGCGGCACGGCGGGTACTGCCGACCTGGGCCGCACCATCGCGGAGGCGCTGTGAGCGCCGCGTTCGCGGGGGACGCCCGCGCACTGCTGCTCGAGACTTTCCACGCCGCGGTGGCGGCGGCCGACCCGCTGCAGATCGTCGCGCAGCACCTGCCGCCGCCGCACGCCGGCGGCCGCACGCTGGTGGTGGGCGCGGGCAAGGCCGCGGCATCGATGGCCGCGGCGGTCGAGCGCGCCTACGCCGGCCGGGCCACGCTGGAAGGGCTGGTGGTCACGCGCTACGCGCACGGCATGCCGACCGACCATATCCGCGTGATCGAGGCCGGCCATCCGGTGCCCGACGAATCGGGCGAGCAGGCCGCGGCCGAGATCCTGGCCGCGGTGCAATCGCTGACGCCGGAGGACCGGCTGCTGGTGCTGGTCTCGGGCGGCGGCTCGAGCCTGCTGTCGCTACCGGCCGAGGGCATTCCGATGGCCGACCTGAAGGCGACTACCCGGGAGTTGCTGCGCTGTGGCGCGCCGATCACCGACATGAACATCGTGCGCAAGCACATCTCGCGCATCCAGGGCGGCCGGCTGGCGCAGGCCAGCCAGGCGCCGGTGACCACGCTGATCGTGTCGGACGTGGCCGGCGACGATCCCAGCGCAATTGCCTCGGGCCCGACCGTGGCGGACCCGAGCACGTTCGATGACGCGCTGCAGATCCTGCGCCGCTACGGCGCGCTGGTGCCGGCCAGCGTGCAGTCTCACCTGGAACGCGGCGCGCGCGGCGAGGTGGCGGAGACGCCCAAGCCCGGCGATCCCTTGTTCGATCGTGTCGACAACATCATGATCGCCACCGCCCACGGCAGTCTCGAGGCCGCCGCCGCGCTGTTCCGCGAACGCGGCATCACGCCGGTTGTGCTGGGCGACACGGTCACGGGCGAGGCGCGCGAAGTGGCCCGCGTCTATGCCGCGCTGGTGCGCGAGATTCGCGCGTACAATGCGCCGTTCGCCACGCCCGTGGCGCTGATTTCCGGAGGTGAGTGCACGGTCACTTTGCCGGCCGGTGGCGGCGCGACCAAGGCGCGCGGCGGGCGCTGCTCGGAGTTCCTGCTGTCGCTGGCGGTCGAACTGGCAGGCATGCCCGATGTGCACGCGATCGCCGCCGACACCGACGGCATCGACGGCTCGGAAGACAACGCCGGCGCGCTGGCCGACCCGACCACGCTGGCGCGCGCCGAGGCCGCCGGCCTGCCGGGCCAACGCCAGCTGGACGCACATGACGCCTGGGGCCTGTTCGATGCGATCGGCGACCTGGTGGTCACCGGCCCCACGCGCACCAATGTCAACGACTACCGCGCCATCCTGATTCTCTGATTTCGACGAACGCCCGCCGCCGCCCGCGGCCGGCCCCAAGCTAGCCATGACCCAGAAGCTCACCATTACCCGCCCGGACGACTGGCACCTGCACCTGCGCGACGGCGCGGCGCTGGCTGCCGTGCTGCCTGACACCGCCCGCCAGTTCGCCCGCGCCATCATCATGCCCAACCTGAAGCCGCCGGTGACCACGGTGGCGCAGGCACAGGCGTATCGCGCCCGCATCCTGGCGGCGCTGCCGGCCGGCATGCAGTTCGAGCCGCTGATGACGCTGTACCTGACCGACAACACCAGTCCCGAGGAAATCGCGGCGGCCAAGGCCAGCGGCTTCGTGCACGGCGTCAAGCTATACCCGGCGGGCGCCACCACCAACAGCGACGCCGGCGTGACCGATATCCGCCGCTGCTATCCGGCGCTGGAAGCGATGCAGCGCGCCGGCCTGCCGCTGCTTGTGCACGGCGAAGTGACCGACCCGGCCATCGATATCTTCGACCGCGAGGCCGTGTTCATCGAGCAGGTGATGACGCCGCTGCGCCGCGACATGCCTGAACTGAAGGTGGTGTTCGAGCACATCACTACCAAGGATGCGGCACAGTACGTGCGCGACGCGAGTGGCCCGGTCGGCGCCACCATCACCGCGCACCACCTGCTCTACAACCGCAACGCCATCTTTACCGGCGGCATCCGCCCGCACTATTACTGCCTGCCGGTGCTCAAGCGCGAAACCCATCGCGAGGCGCTGGTGGCGGCCGCCACCTCGGGCAGCGAGCGCTTCTTCCTGGGCACGGACAGCGCGCCGCACGCGCGCGGCCTGAAGGAGCACGCCTGCGGCTGCGCCGGCTGCTACACCGCGCTGCACGCGATGGAGCTGTATGCCGAAGCCTTCGACGCCGCCGGCGCGCTCGACAAGCTGGAAGCCTTCGCCAGCTTCAACGGCCCGGCCTTCTACGGCCTGCCGCGCAATACCGGCACGCTGACGCTGGAGCGCGAGGACTGGCAACTGCCGGCCGAGCTGGCCTACGGCGACACCACGCTGGTGCCGCTGCGCGGTGGCGAGACGCTGCGCTGGAAGGCACGCTGATCAACTCGACGTTGCAAGACGGGACGACCGCGGCGAGCGAATCCTTCGCCGCCGTGCTGGCCGGGGTGGACTGGTCCCGGCCATGGTTCCAACCCTTTGCCGCGCGCGGCGCAGCCCTTGCCGCGGCAGTGCAGGGCGGGGCCGACCTGCGCGGGCTGCTCGACGCCGAGTCCGTAGCGCTGGGCCTGCACAACGCGCGCGGCCTCCCGCTGCGCTTTGTCCCGCAACTGGCCTTGCCCGAAGGCAGCGCCTATGAAGCGCATATCGACGCCACGGGCGAGGTCCCGACGCGCGACAATCTCCATGATTTCTTCAACGCCCTGGTCTGGCTGCATTTCCCTCAGGCCAAGCGCGTGCTCAACCAGATCCAGGCCGCGGTGATCGCGCGCGAAGGCGTCCGGACTGCGCGCGGCGGTGTACGCGACGCGGCCACGCTGTTCGATGAGAACGCGGTACTGTTCCTGAGCGAAGACGACGAACATGCCGAAGCGCTGCGCGGGTTTGCCTGGCAGCGGCTCTTTGTCGGGCGCCGGCACGCGTGGGGCACCGCCTGCAGAGTGGTGCCGTTTGGCCATGCTCTGCTGGAAAAGCTGGTGCGGCCGTACAAGGCCGTGACCGCACATGCCTGGACGCTGCCGCTGGTGGCGCAGGGCGAGCTGGACAAGGCGGTGGCGTTGTCGCTGCAAGAATCGGCGGCCGCCGGCAGGCTGCGCGGCGGGCGTTGCTTTGCGCCGCTGCCGGTCATGGGGATCCCGGGATGGTGTGACGACAACGCATCCCCTGACTTCTATGCCGACCCCACGGTGTTCCGGCCCGGGCGCATGCGGGATATACGCCGGCAACCCGATTGAATCGGTGTTAGACTGCGGCCCGCAAAGCAGGCCAGGCAACCGCTGCCTGTACCGCAAGGTGCAGGGGGAGGAAAGTCCGGACTCCACAGGGCAGGGTGTTGGCTAACAGCCATCCACGGCAACGTGCGGAATAGGGCCACAGAGACGAGTCTTGCCGCCGGGTTCGCCCGGCGGGAAGGGTGAAACGCGGTAACCTCCACCTGGAGCAATCCCAAATAGGCAGGCGATGAAGCGGCCCGCTGAGTCTGCGGGTAGGGAGCTGGAGCCGGCTGGTAACAGCCGGCCTAGAGGAATGGTTGTCACGCGCTGCGCGCCGCAAGGCGGGCGGGGCGCACAGAATCCGGCTTATCGGCCTGCTTTGCTTCAGTCATCGGCACGACCCGGCGCCCGCGCGGCGCACCGGGCCGGCCAAACTTCCATCAGCCTTCGACGATTTCCAGCGTGTGCGTGAGCTCGGCCGTCTTGGCCAGCATGATCGACGCCGAGCAGTACTTTTCGTGCGACAGCTTGATCGCGCGCTCGACCGTGGCGGGGTTGAGATTCTTGCCGGTGACCACAAAATGGAAGTTGATGCGGGTGAACACCTTGGGATCTTCGCCGGCGCGTTCGGCCTGCAGCTGCACGCTGCAGCCGGTAACGTCCTGGCGGCCGCGCTTGAGGATCAGCACCACGTCATAGGCGGTGCAGCCGCCGGTGCCCAGCAGCACCATTTCCATGGGCCGCGGGGCCAGGTTGTGGCCGCCACCTTCCGGGGCGCCGTCCATGGCAACGATGTGGCCGCTGCCGGTCTGGGCAACGAAGCTCATGCCATCGGCGCCCATCCATGTTACTTTGCATTCCATTTTGTTCGTTCCTGTGCTTCGGTTTGTCGGTTTGCGATCACAAACGCGTGATCTCGAATCTTGCTTTTCCCAGTATATGGCAAGGTAAAGTTTGGGACATCGCCGCCGATAACCTTAGAAAACCTGAGGGTTTCCTCTAGTATGTCGCGGCGGTGACACCTTCATTGATTCCATAAGGTATTGATTTTTAAGGAAAGATTCAAGGCGGGCAGGGGGATGGTAGCGTTTCGTAATACGAAATCAGATTTCGCACTGCAAATTTCCCTTGCATCCGGACAAACCCTAGGTATAATTCCAATCATTGAACGACGGCGCAGACAGCGCGCCAGAGTGCGAAAGCGAAGCCCCAGGCCAAGCCCTCCGCACCGCCCGCCAGGTCCCTCCGTCGATCTCCAGGTGTCTCCTCCACCCTCCTCCTTTGGTGGATTCAAACCCAAGCTCAAACGCTTGGGTTTTTTTTCGCCTGAACAAACTGCGCCGGTCCTGCGAGTGCCTTGGGCGGCCCAGAACCGCAGCGATCGGCGTTGATCTTGACGAAAACTTAAGTCTTTGCTTGTGCGCTCCCCACGCCCGCCAGTATAATCGAGGGCTTTTCCGTCATGCCCGCGGAAGAAGAAGACAGCAATCGGCCACCCTCACGGGGGGCCACAAGACTTGCAGGGGCGAGCACAAGCCTTCGCGAGTCGGATTACGGGCACGAACCAATAGTCAGGAAAAATCATGAAGACCTTTTCCGCCAAGCCTCATGAGGTAAAGCGCGACTGGTACGTGATTGACGCGACGGACAAAGTCCTCGGCCGTGTTGCCAGCGAAGTGGCACGCCGTCTGCGCGGCAAGCACAAGCCGGAATTCACTCCGCACGTCGACACCGGTGATTACATCATCATCGTCAACGCAGCCAAGCTGCGTGTCACGGGTACCAAGGAAACGGACAAGAAGTACTATCGCCATTCGGGCTACCCGGGCGGTATCTACGAAACGACGTTCGGCAAGATGCAGCAGCGTTTCCCGGGCCGTGCCCTGGAAAAGGCTGTCAAGGGCATGCTGCCGAAGGGTCCGCTGGGCTACGCGATGATCAAGAAGCTGAAGGTTTATGCCGAAGCCGAGCATCCGCACGAAGCGCAGCAGCCCAAGGCGCTGGAAATCTAAGGAGGCCAATCCATGATCGGTAACTGGAATTACGGTACTGGCCGCCGCAAGAGCGCTGTGGCACGTGTCTTCATCAAGTCGGGCAAGGGCGACATCGTCGTCAACGGCAAGCCCATCAAAGAGTATTTCGCTCGCGAAACCTCGCTGATGATCGTGCGCCAGCCGCTGGAACTGACCGCTCACGCTGAAACGTTCGACATCAAGGTCAACGTCACCGGCGGCGGCGAAACCGGCCAGGCCGGCGCAGTGCGCCACGGCATCACCCGTGCCCTGATCGACTACGATGCGACCCTGAAGTCGGCCCTGTCGAAGGCTGGCTACGTCACGCGCGATGCACGTGAGGTCGAGCGTAAGAAGGTCGGCTTCCACAAGGCGCGTCGTCGCAAGCAGTTCTCGAAGCGCTGATGCGTTTTCGCGGGTCCGGCCCCTGCCGGATCTTGCGAAACCAGAAAAACCGCACGCTGGCCGTGCGGTTTTTTTTTCGTCCATAGGCTAAGGAAGCGGCAGGGTGCTGCCGTCATAGTGAGCAGGCCGCCATACTTTTGTGGGGTATCCGGCCGCACGCGGCTACAATCACGCCCTGTCGCCGACGGCGAGTCCGGCTTGCCGATGCGGTTGCGCCATGGGCAGGCCAGCCTGGCACGAACGAGAGAGGAGTGTGAGTCATGCTGTTTTCCAAGAAGAAGGGCCTTTCGATCGACACGCTGATTGGCGCAGACACCGCCATCGATGGCGACGTGGTGTTTGCCGGAGGCCTGCGCCTGGATGGGCGCGTGCGCGGCAATGTGACCGCGGAGCCGGGCAAGCCCAGCATGCTGGTGGTCAGCGAGAAGGGCATGGTCGAGGGCGAGATCAGCGTCGGCCATCTGGTGCTGAACGGCACCGTCAAGGGCCCGGTGCACGCCGGCGACCTGCTGGAGTTGCAGCCGCAGGCGCGGGTGCTGGGGGACGTGCGCTATGCCGCGCTCGAAATGCACCAGGGCGCGCTGGTCGAGGGCCGTCTGATGCCGCTGGTGCAGGCCGAAGTCAAGGCGCTGCCGAACCTGGTCGAGGCGGCGCCGCTGGCGGAAGTGACCGAAGCGGCCGATAGCGAGGCTGCCATCGCCGGCGAAACTCCCGCCGCCGAAGCCAGTCCCACTGAAAAGGCCGCGTAGCGGCGACTTCGATGCCGGGAACCCCTTGAAAACACAAGGTTTCGGCACGATTTCCCAGTAGCGCTTAGAATACAGGCGTATCTAAACAGGAGAACACCCCATGAACGCAGTCGCAGAGGCACCCGTTACCGAGGACGTGCCGGCACCGTTCGTCTTTACCGACAGCGCCGCCGACAAGGTCAAGCAGTTGATCGAGGAAGAGGGCAATGCCGAGCTGAAACTGCGCGTGTTCGTGCAGGGCGGCGGCTGCTCAGGCTTCCAGTACGGCTTCACCTTCGACGAGGAAGTCAACGAAGACGACACCACCATGGTCAAGAACGGCGTCACCCTGCTGATCGACTCGATGAGCTACCAGTACCTGGTGGGCGCCGAGATCGACTACAAGGAAGACATCAACGGCGCTCAGTTCGTGATCAAGAACCCGAACGCTTCGACCACCTGCGGTTGCGGCTCGTCGTTCTCGGTCTGAGCGATCCCGCTTGCACAAAAAAACGCACCTGCGGGTGCGTTTTTTCTTTGCCGCGCCGCGCTACTGCGCGGCGCGCCAGACCACCGGAAACCAGTCTTCGCGCAGGCGCTCGCCGGTCTGGTGGCCGATGCCGGGGAACGGCGGCGACGTGCGCCCGGGCCGCTGCATGAAGCGCACGTCGTCGCCGAGGAAGCGGGCCGAGAACGCTCGCCGCCGTCCGCTGCCGGTATTGCCGGCGGCACCGTGCACGGTGCGGAAGTCGAACACCACCGCATCGCCCGGTTCCAGTTCCGGCGCCAGCAGCGTGTGGCTGCCGTCCTCCACGTCGGGCATCTCCATGAAGGCATCGTCGCCGCCATAGAAGTTCTCGTTGCTGGCCCAGCGCTTGGGCCGCACCAGCCGCGGCCAGCGATGCGAGCCGGCCACCACGCGCAGCGTGTTGGCCTGCGTGACCGGGTCCAGCGGAATCCAGTAGCTCGCGGTCTGGGTGCCGTCGACGCAGTAGTAGGGCAGGTCCTGGTGCCATGGCGTCGGCTTGGCGGTGCCGGGTTCCTTGACCAGGATGTGCTCGTGGAACACCTGTACCGCCTGCGACTGCATGAGGCGTCCGGCGATCCCGGCCGCGGCCGACTCGCGGATAAAGGCCGCGAACGGGGCGATGCGCTGCCAGTTGCAATAGTCTTCGAAGAAGCGCCCAGCCTCGCCGGCGCGGACATTTTCGATGGCAAAGGGACCCGGCTCGGCCAGGTTCTGCGCGAAGCCTTCGCGCAAGCGCTCGATCCAGTCGGTAAAGGCGCCGCGCAAGACCAGCACGCCGTCGCGCTGGTAGGTGTCGATCTGTTCCGGGGTGATGTCCATGTCGATAGGTGTGGGGGCGATGGACCCAGTATCACCAAGCGCGAGGGATAGGAAAAGCATATATTTCCTATGTTGCGATATAGGAAATCATGATCCCTTTCTCCTTCCGCCAGCTCGAGTACTTCGTCGCCGCCGCCGAGCACGGCAGCATCAGCGCCGCGGCCCGGGCGCGCCATGTGTCGCAGCCGTCGGTATCGACCGCGATCGCCCAACTCGAGGACTCGCTGGGCGAGCCGTTGTTCAGGCGGCAGGTCAGCCGCGGGCTGTCGCTGACCCCGGCCGGGCAGCGCCTGCTGGGCAAGGCCCGCGACGTGCTGGCGCTGGCGGCGGGGCTTGCCGTCGATGATGGTGCAGGTATAGGCCTGAGCGGCCAGCTGTCGCTGACCTGCTTCCAGGACCTGGGTCCGTATTTCGTGCCGCGCCTTCTGGCGGGACTGCGACAGCGCCATCCCGGCATCTCGGTGACGCTGTTCGAGGCCGATCTCGCCACCGTCCATCGCACCTTGCAGGCCGGCAAGGCGGAGCTGGCGGTGACCTATGAACTGGGACTCGACGACCGCACCGAACGCCGCACGCTGGCGGAACTGGCGCCCTATGCACTGCTGCCGGCCACCCATCCGCTGGCCAGCAGCGCCGAGGTCAGCCTGGCCGACCTGGCCGCCGAGCGGTTGATCCTCGAGGACATCCCACAGACCCGCGAATACTTCCTGTCATTGTTCTGGGCCCAAGGGCTGCACCCGGCGCTGCACCAGTACACGCAGACCTTCGAGATGCAGCGCGGACTGGTGGCGCACGGCTATGGGGTGGCGCTCTCGTGCACGCGGCCCGCGGGCGACCACAGCTATGATGGCGTGCCGATCGCCTGCCGGCCGCTGCGCGAGCCGGTGACGCCGCAGCGCGTGGTGCTGGCGCATTCGCCGGCCATGCGGGCATCGCCGCTGGCGCAGGCGTTCATGGATTGGGTCGATGCAGGGGAGGGCGGCGCCGCGGTTCAGCGCGGGTAGATCGCACCCAGCACGCGCGGCCCGGCGGCGCCGGTCACGGTGGGGACGTTGCCGGGCAGACGCATCAGGCACTGGCGCGCGAGCCAGGCAAAGGCGATGGCTTCGACCTGCGACACCGGCACGCCATAGTCGGCGGAGGTCTCGATGGCCACGCCGGGCAGGGCCTGCGCCAGCCGCGCCATCATGAAGGCATTGCGGGCGCCGCCGCCGCAGACGATCAGCCGCAGCGCATCGGGCGCGCTGCTGCGCACGTCGCGCGCGATGGCCTCGGCGGTCAGCGCCGCCAGGGTGGCCTGCACGTCGGCCGGCGGCAGTTGCGGGAACGCCGCCAGCCGCGCTTCCAGCCAGCCGGAATGGAACAGGTCGCGCCCGGTGCTCTTGGGCGGCGCGGCGCTGAAGTAGGGCTCGGCCAGGCACTGCGCCAGCAGCGCGGCGTCGACCCGCCCGCTGGCGGCCCAGTCGCCGTTGCTGTCGAAGGCCAGGCCGCGGTGGCGGCCGATCCAGTAGTCGAGCAGCGCATTGCCCGGCCCGCAGTCGAAACCGCTGACGGGCCCCGCTGCCGGCAGGATGCTGATGTTGGAGATGCCGCCGATATTGCACGCCACGCGGGTCTCGGCCTCGCTGCCGAACAGCGCGTGGTGCAGCGCCGGCACCAGCGGCGCGCCCTGTCCACCGGCGGCGAGGTCGCGGCTGCGGAAGTCCGCCACCACGTCGATGCCGGCCAGCTCTGCCAGCCGCGCCGGATGCTGGCTCTGGCGGGTATAGCCGATGCCGTCGTAGAGGCCGGGCCGGTGGCGGATGGTCTGTCCGTGGGCGCCGATGGCGGTCACCGAGGCGGCATCGATGCGCGCCTCGCGCAACAGCGCGGCGACGCAGTCGGCGTAGACCTGCGCCAGCGCGTTGGCCGCCAGGGCCTCGCGGTGGATCTCGTCCTCGCCCGGCTGCTGCAGGGCGCCGAACGCGGCGCGCAGCGTGTCGGGGAAGGGCTGGCTGGCGGCCGCAAGCACCGCGGGGCGCGCGCCGCTGAAATCGACCAGCACCGCGTCGGCACCGTCCATGCTGGTGCCGGACATGATGCCGATGTAGCGTTCGCTGCCGGGCGCGGGGATCACGATGGACGTGTCAGTTGGCGGCGGTCAGCACGTTATAGGTGCGCAGCGCGTTGATGCGGCTGAGCAGCCCGCTGGTGTAGGTCAGGAATTCCTGGCGCGACTTGCCGGTCAGCGGAGGCGATTCCATCAGCGTGACGGTCAGCGGGTTCTGCGGCACGTCGTTGAAGCGGAACTCGTAGTGCAGGTGCGGGCCGGTGGCCCAGCCGGTCGCGCCGACATAGCCGATCAGCTGGCCCTGGCGCACCGTCTGCCCCTGGCGCATGCCGGCAAAGCCGGACAGGTGCGCGTAATAGGTGGAGTAGCCGTTGGGGTGCGACAGGATGACGATGTTGCCGTAGCCGTTCTGCTGGCCGACGAACTCGACCATGCCGTCGCCGGTGGCCAGCACCTTGGTGCCGGTGGGGGCGGCGAAGTCCACGCCCTTGTGCTGGGCCCAGTCATGATGCAGCGGATGCTCGCGGCCGCCGAAGCCCGACGACACGCGAGAGAACTCCACCGGCGAACGCAGGAACGGCCGCTTCATGCTGCGCCCGTCGAAGGTGTAGTAGGCGCCGCCGTCCTTGCTGCCCTCGGGCGCGAACCACAGCGCCTGGTGCAGCTGGTTGCGGTTGATCAGCTCGAGCGCGACCACGCGGCCGTTGCGCACGAAGGTGCCGTCGCGGAAGCCCGCTTCATAGATGATGCGGAAGCGGTCGCCGCCGGCGATGTCGTGGTGGAAGTCGATCACGCCGGAGAAGATCGACAGCATCTGCTGCACCACTTCGTCGGGCACGTTGGCCGCGTCCATGGCCTTGAAGAAGCCGCCCGCGGAAATCGCGCCCGAGGCCATCTCGTAGTGCACGTCGTTGTCGACGCGCTGCACCTTGGCCTTGTAGGCGGCGGCGGTGTCGCCGCTGGCGGCGCGCACGCGCTCGATCACCAGCTCGCGCGAGGCCGCGGCGTCGCCGCCGAGGTTGGCCTGCAGCGACACCAGCGTGTTGCTCTCGTCGATTTCCGCCTGCACCGCCTGGCCCGGGTTCAGGTTGAACAGGCCGCGCGCGGTGGGGTTCTTGACGATGAACGCCTGCGCGTCGGCATCGTCCACGCCCAGGCGCTTGAGCAGGCTGGCAATGGTGTCGCCGCGCTGCATGCGCTCTTCGCGCACGTACACGGCCTGGCTGTCGGTAAGCTGTTCGAGTTGTTCGCGCACGTCGGGCATGCGCAGGGCCTGCTGGGTGCGGGGCGCACGCGGATCGTCGTAGGCGCTGCGGGGTGCGACACCCATGGCCGCGGCCATGCCGAGCGTGAAGATCGCACCGACCGAGGCCGTCAGTTGTTTGCGCCGCCGCGCATGCTGGGGGTTGGTCGGATCGACCAGCACCACCAGCTCACGCGCGAAAACTTCGCGGAGTCTGGACCACATCACGTAAAATTCAACCTTGGTCTGAGCCCGCTGCCGGGGACGATGTGTCTCGTCTGCCTTCCTCCCCCGAGGTGCGGCGCGTGCTGTCAGTATTCAGTAATTTTGGCCGCCTGCCTTGCTGTGCAAAGTGCTTGCAAAGTGACGGGTGGCGCACCGGAAAGGCTTCCGCTGGCGCCTGGAAACGCGGATTATACCAAAATCCGGCCCTGGCGGCTGTCGGCAGATTTCCTAAAATTTCAAGTATTTCAAAGACTTACGTGATGACTGAAGTTGCCTCGGCCGCACCGGCCAAATACCCCCTGACGCCCTCGGTGATGCAGGCCCTGGAAATCTCCAGGCGCGGCTGCGACGAGCTGCTGATCGAAGCGGAGTGGGCGCAGAAGCTGGCGCGCAGCGAGGCCACCGGCGTGCCGCTGCGCATCAAGCTGGGCCTGGACCCGACCGCGCCCGACATCCATATCGGCCACACCGTGGTGCTGAACAAGCTGCGCCAGCTGCAGGACCTCGGCCACCAGGTGATCTTCCTGATCGGCGACTTCACCTCGACCATCGGCGATCCGTCGGGCCGCAACAGCACGCGCCCGCCGCTCACGCGCGAGCAGATCGAGGCCAACGCCCAGACCTACTACCGCCAGGCCAGCCTGGTGCTCGACCCGGCCCGCACCGAGATCCGCTACAACAGCGAGTGGTGCGATCCGCTCGGCGCGCGCGGCATGATCCAGCTGGCGGCCAAGTACACCGTGGCGCGCATGATGGAGCGCGACGACTTCACCAAGCGCTTCCGCTCCGGCATTCCGATTTCCGTGCACGAGTTCCTCTACCCGCTGATGCAGGGCTACGACTCGGTGGCGCTGAAGTCCGACCTGGAACTGGGCGGCACCGACCAGAAGTTCAACCTGCTGGTGGGGCGCGAGCTGCAGAAGGAATACGGCCAGGAGCCGCAGTGCATCCTGACCATGCCGCTGCTGGTGGGCCTGGACGGGGTCGAGAAGATGTCCAAGTCCAAGGGCAACTACGTGGGCGTGACCGAGGCCCCGAACGAGATGTTCGGCAAGCTGATGAGCATCTCGGACGACCTGATGTGGCAGTACTTCACGCTGCTGTCGTTCCGCCCGATGAGCGAGATCGACCTGATGAAGCAGGAGATCGCCGCCGGCCGCAATCCGCGCGACTGCAAGGTGCTGCTGGCGCAGGAGATCGTGGCGCGCTTCCACAGCCAGGCCGATGCCGAGAAGGCGCTGGAAGACTTCAACCACCGCGCCCGCGGCGGCGTGCCGGACGACATCCCGGCGGTGAGCCTGGCAGGCGCGCCGCTGGGCATCGCGCAACTGCTCAAGCAGGCCAACCTGGTGCCGTCGACCTCGGAAGCCAACCGCAATATCGAGCAGGGCGGCGTCAAGATCGACGGCGCCACCGTAAGCGACAAGGCTACCAAGGTGGCCGCGGGCACCTACGTCGTGCAGGTCGGCAAGCGCCGCTTCGCGCGCGTGACGCTGGCCTGAGGCGGCGATGATCGCGCTGATCCAGCGGGTGGCCCAGGCCCGCGTCACGGTTGCAGGCCGCACCACCGGCGAGATCGGCGCCGGCCTGCTGGCACTGGTCTGCGCCGAGCGTGGCGACACCGAGGCGCAGGCCGAGCGGCTGCTGGCCAAGATGTTGTCGTACCGGGTGTTTTCCGATGCGGACGGCAAGATGAACCTGCCGGTGCAGAACATGGACGGCAACGGCAATCCGGGCGGGCTGCTGGTGGTGTCGCAGTTCACGCTGGCGGCCGATACCAACAGCGGCACGCGGCCGAGCTTTACCCCCGCGGCCTCGCCCGAGGACGGCCGCCGCCTGTACGAGCATTTCGTCGCGCAGGCGCGCGCGGCGCATCCGCAGGTGCAGACCGGCGAGTTCGGCGCGATGATGCAGGTCAGCCTGATCAACGACGGTCCGGTCACCTTCTGGCTGCGCGTGGCGCCGCCCTGAACCGATTCCAAGCTGCCGCGTCCCCGGCGCGGCATCAAGACAGGAGAGACCAATGAAACTCTGGAGCAAGTCCTTCCAAGACAACGCGCCGATCCCCGGCGAGTTCGCCTTCTGCGTGCCCGACGCCGCCGCCCACGTGGCCCTGTCGAACAACCGCAATCCCGACCTGCACTGGGAAGACGCGCCGGCCGAGACGCGCTCGTTCGTGCTGATCTGCCATGACCGCGACGTGCCCAGCAAGGGCGACGACGTCAACCAGGAAGGCCGCGAAGTGCCGGCCTCGCTGCCGCGCGTGGACTTCTTCCACTGGGTGCTGGTAGACATCCCGCCCGGCCTGACCTCGATCGCCGCCGGCTCGCACAGCGACGGCGTGATCGCGCGCGGCAAGCCGGGGCCGGAAGCCACCGGCGGCACCGCCACCGCCGGCGGTCTGCGCCACGGCATCAACGACTACACCGGCTGGTTTGCCGGCGATGCCGACATGAAGGGCGACTACTACGGCTATGACGGCCCGTGCCCGCCGTGGAACGACGCGCTGCTGCACCACTACGTGTTCACGCTATATGCGCTGGACCTCGACCGGCTGCCGCTGGAAGGCACCTTTACCGGCACCCAGGTGCGCGACGCGATCCAGGGCCACGTGCTGGCGCAGGCTAGCCTGACCGGCACCTATACGCTCAACCCGAAGCTGGCAAAGTCGTCGGCAGCCTGAAGCCGGGCCGGTGCCGCGTCCTGCGCGGTGCCGGGCCGGCATGGCCCCAAGCAAGCACCCGCAGCAACCCCGAAGGAAACGGCATGTCGCAAAGCCCCGGGCCGCATTCGCTGGCCTTTACCCACCTGATCGTGATCCGCCATGGCGAAACGGCCTGGAACCGGGAGCGCCGGCTGCAGGGCCAGCTCGATATTCCGCTGAACGAGACCGGCCATGCCCAGGCACGCGCGCTGGCAAGTGCGCTGGCGGGCGAGCCGATCGATGCGGTGTATTCCAGCGACCTGTCGCGCGCGATGGCAACCGCCGCGCCGCTGGCCGAGGCGCTGGGGCTGCAGGTGCGCGCCGACGCGCGCCTGCGCGAGCGCAGCTACGGCTCGCTGCAGGGCAAGACCTACGCCGAGGTGGCCGAGCACCTGCCGGAAGACTTTGCCCGCTGGCAGGCGCGTGTGCCCGATTACGCGCCGCCCGAGGGCGAGTCGCTGCTGGGCTTCCACGAACGCGCGGTCGACGCCGTGCTGGCGCTGTCGCGCCGGCATCCGGGCGAGCGCATCGCGCTGGTCGCGCACGGCGGCGTGCTCGACTGCCTCTACCGCGAGGCTACCGGCATGACGCTGGAAGCGCCACGCCAGCACGAGCTGCTCAATGCCAGCGTCAACCGCCTGCGCAGCGACAGCACCCACCTGACGCTGGCCCAGTGGGGCGACATCAGCCACCTGGAAAACCTGGCGCTGGACGAGGTGGACCGGCGCGTACCGTAGCCGCGGCGCTAGACCCTGACGCGGAACGGCGTGAAGTTGGTATGCCGGTCGAAATAGTCTTCGTTCTCGGCCTGTTTCAGGAAGCCCACCACCTTGTACGTCACCGGCGTCATTACCACCTCCCAACCGGTCTTCAGCACGTATTGCGCCACCGCCACCTGGACCACCTGCTCGAGCGGCCAGATGCCGTAGAAGGCGATCACGTAGAACAGCGACGAGTCCACCAGCTCGCCGGCCAGCGTCGAGCCGATGGTGCGCGTCCACAGCCAGCGGCCGGCAGTCCACAGCTTCATCTTGGCCAGCACGTAGCTATTGGTAAAGCTGCCGCAGCAGAACGCCACCAGCGAGCCGAGCGCAATGCGCCAGGTGTTGCCGAACACGTCCTGCAGGCTCTTCTGGTAATCCGCCATGAACGGCGCGACCGGCATGTTCAGCACCACCAGGCTCATGAAGGTGGCGAAGGCCAGCGCGGCAAAGCCGGCCCAGACCACGCGCCGGTCGCGCCCGTAGCCGTAGACCTCGGTCAGCACGTCGCCGAAGATGTATGAGATCGGGAAGAACAGCACGCCCGCGCCGAAGGTGACCGTGCCGATCAGCGGCAGCGTCACCTGCGCCGCCTTGGCCGCGCCGATCAGGTTCGAGCACAGCAGCACGGTGACGAAGGCCACCATGACGAAGTCGTAGTAGCGATAGACGCGGCCGCCGTGGGCCGGGCTGGCGGGTATGGCTGACATGGGGGCTCCCGGTCGCGTGCGCGCTGGCGCAATGGGTTGGGCGCGATTATGCCAGCACGCGGCGCGTTCGCGCACGCCGGGCGGCGCAGTGTGGCGCAGCGATAGGGGGCTCCACAAAAGAAATTCCCGGCCTGAGCCGGGAATCGTGTCCAGGAGGGGCGGACCCTCCCAGGGTGGCAGCGCCGCGATGTCAGATATCCAGCTTGCTGATCTTGGACCCGTTCACCGAGACGTCGAACATCAGGCCGGCGTTGGTCTGCACGAAGGCGATCACCGGCTGCTGGCTGGTCAGCGTGTCGAGCCTGCCGTCCGCGCCGATCTTCGCCACCGCCACGTTGGCATCCGCACCCGCGGTCCAGCCCTTGCTGGATACGAACTTGTTGTAAGCCTCGGGTGTCATGAACATGATGATGACGGCCTTGGATTGTCCGCCGGCCGTCAGCCCGACCGAGGCCTGTGTCGTGCTGTAGTAGCCGACCGTCGCGCCCTTCGAGCGCAACGCGCCTTCGCCGTATTCGGCGCCTACGATAAAGCCGCCTGCCAGTACGCGCGGGAACACCAGGATGCCCTGCGCGCGCTGCGCCAGCTCGCGGGAGCCGTTGGCCGAGGAGTACAGCCGGTTCAGCGCGCCATCGACGCCCGCGTCGATCTCTTGCTTCTTGGCGACCGGGTCTTTGGACGCCCCGGTGCCGGTGGTGGTACAGCCCGCGGCCATCGCGGTCGCAACGAGCAGGCCCGATCCGGCAACCCGGGTAACAAAGTGGCGACGATTCATAGGTAACCTCCTGATGGGAAAAGTACCGCGCCTGATTCAGTGGCTCAGTTTGCTGCGGCTGCCGCTGGCGCCCTGACCGTAATGGCCACGACTTCACGGTAGACGATCTTGGCCATCTGGCCTTGCTTGATGCCATTCAGATCGATGGCGGGGTCCTGGACCTTGACCGTGCGCAGCGTCTCGCGCGGGCCGCGGAAGGTCAGCAGGCGCTTGGCCGGGTCGACCTTGGTGATCTGTGCGGTCACCGTGGTGGTGATCTCGCGCATGATGCCGGGCTTGCCGCCCTCGGCCGCACGCGTGGTGCGGTCGACCGATTCGGCCAGTGCCGTCGCCTTGCTGTCGACCGGCTCGAGCGCCGCGACCAGCGCGGCGCCGCGCGCCACGGTCAGGATGTCGCCCTTGCGGATCTGGCCGAAGTTGCGGACCTCGTCGCCGCCCACCAGTTCGACCACGTTGCCGCGCGGGCCCTGCACCAGCACCGCCTTGGTTTCAGGATCGATATCGACGATCTTGCCGCTGATGACCGCTTCTTCGGCCACGCCGACCGGCGCCGGCTGGCGCTGGGCGTGTGCGCTGCCGGCGCTGAACGCGGCCAGGGCGAGAAATGCGGCGAGCAGGCTGGAACACTGGCGGATCATGGCTTTCCTTGACAGGTTTGCAAAGGAACCGTGCCCCGGCGGACACAGCCGTCATGGCACCGGGCAGGTGCCGATGAAGCCATTGTGGACAATCGGCCACCAGCCAGCAATCCACTTCGAAAAAATTTGGGATGGGAAGTTAAAACATTTAATTGATCGCGACGTGTGCGCCATAGCCCACGTCGCGGGCGCAGGGTTCAGGCGTCGCCGAACAGTTCGTCAGCACCCCCGGCCATGCCTTGCGGGCTGGCCAGACCGAAATGCCGGTAGGCCGCCGCAGTGGCGACGCGCCCGCGCGGAGTACGCTGCAGGTAGCCCTGCTGGATCAGGTAGGGTTCGAGCACGTCCTCGATGGTGTCGCGCTCTTCGCCGATCGCGGCGGCGAGGTTGTCCACGCCGACCGGGCCGCCGCCGAACTTGTGCAGCACCGCCTCGAGCAGCTTGCGGTCCATCAGGTCGAAGCCGACGCGGTCGACGTCGAGCATGGCCAGTGCGGCATCCGCCATCTCGCGCGTGATGGTGCCGTCGCCCTTGACCTCGGCATAGTCACGCACCCGGCGCAGCAGCCGGTTGGCGATGCGGGGCGTGCCGCGCGCGCGCCGGGCGATTTCGAGCGCGCCTTGCGGATCGATGCGGGCCTGCAGCAGCTGGGCCGAGCGGCTGACGATGCGGGCCAGCTCATCGGCGGTGTAGAACTCCAGCCGCGCGACGATGCCGAAGCGGTCGCGCAGCGGGTTGGTCAGCATGCCGGCGCGCGTGGTGGCACCCACCAGCGTGAACGGCTGCAGGTCCAGCTTGACCGAGCGCGCCGCCGGGCCCTCGCCGATCATGATGTCGATCTGGTAGTCCTCGAGCGCCGGGTACATGATTTCCTCGACTACCGGCGAGAGCCGGTGGATTTCGTCGATGAAGAGGACGTCGTTGGCTTCGAGGTTGGTGAGCAGCGCGGCGAGGTCGCCGGGGCGCTCCAGCACCGGGCCGGAGGTCTGGCGCAGGTTGACCCCCATCTCGCGCGCGATGATGTGGGCCAGCGTGGTCTTGCCCAGCCCGGGCGGGCCGAACAGCAGCACGTGGTCGAGCGCCTCGCGCCGCTTGCGCGCCGCATGCATGAAGATGTCCAGCTGCCCGCGCACCTTTTCCTGGCCGACATACTCGTCCAGCAGCTTGGGCCGCAGTGCGCGCTCGAACGCCTCCTCGTGCGACGAGGCGGGGGTGGCGGCGATCACGCGGGCGGGGGCGGCAAGCTTGTCTGTTTCGATCATGGTGGTCAGGGGCCCGGACAGCGGCAACAATGCGCCATTCTACGCGCCAATCCGAAGCTCAACCCTTAGACAGCGCCTTTAGCGCCAGCTTGATGCCCTCCGACACCCCGGTGCCTGCCGGCACCTGCTTGATCGCGGCAGCGGCTTCTTTTTCCGAGTAGCCCAGCGCCAGCAGCGCATTGAGCACGTCGACGGCACTGTCGGGCACCGCCGGTGCGCCGGGCGCGTGGCCCAGTTCCGCGCCCAGCTTGCCCTTGAGCTCCAGCAGCAGGCGCTCGGCGGTCTTCTTGCCGATGCCGGGGATGCGCGTCAGGCGCCCGGCTTCCTGCAGCGTGATCGCCTGCGCCAGCTCGGGCACGGACATGCCCGACAGCACCGCCAGCGCCATGCGCGCGCCGATGCCGGTGATCTTGATCAGCTCGCGAAAGGTGTTGCGCTCGGCCGCGCTGCCGAAGCCATACAGCAGGTGCGCATCCTCGCGCACGATCAGCTGCGTCAGCAGGGTCACCGGCTGGCCCACCGCGGGCAGGTTGTAGAAGGTGCTCATCGGCACGTCGACCTCGTAGCCGACGCCGTGGCAGTCGACCAGCAGGTGCGGGGGATTCTTCTCGATAAGGGTGCCGGCGATGCGTCCGATCATGGTGCGGGAAAGAAACAGGAGGTCAGGAAAGAGGCGGCCGCCAGTGTAGCGCGGCGGCCGCGCGGCCGGCTCAGCGCGCCGGCGTGTCGACGGCGCGCCGGCCCAGCGCCGGGTCGTCGGTGAAGAAGCCGTCGATGCCGGCCGCGACGAAGGCCTGCACCTCGTGCTCCATGCCCGCCGGGCTGCGCGTGGCCTCGTCGCCGCCGCTCTGCAGCGCCTTGGGCAGGAAGCTGTTCTCCGGGCGGAAGGTGTACGGATGCACGAACAAGCCGGCGGCATGGGCCTGCTGCACCACTGCCGTCGGCGCCCCCAGGGCGCCCTGCGCATCGCGCGGTACGACGCTGCTCTTCTCGGGGCCGATGCCGTCGGCGTAGGCCGCCACTTCGCGCAGGCCGGTCGCGCTTAGCATATCGCCATAGGTGCGGCCGTCGCCGGCCAGCTTCCAGTCGGCCGGGCCCTTGCGCGGGTTGCCGATCAGCTGGACCAGCTTGACGTTGGGCAAGCCATGGCCCAGCGTGCGCCGCAGCGCGCGCAGGCTGCCGCTTTCGAAACACTGGATAAACACCGGCGCATTGCGCAGGTAGGGCTGCGCGCGCACCGCCGCGGCGAGCTTGTCCTCGAGCGGCAGGCCGATGCCGCGGAAATAGCTGGGGTGCTTCAGTTCTGCATAGATGCCGACGGGTTTGCCGGTGCGCAGCGCGGCCTGCTCGGCCAGGCGCACGATCTCGTCGAAGGACGGCACCTCGAACTGGTCGTTCAGGCGCGCATTGGCCGGGCGCAGGCGCGGGATGCGCTCGCGCGCGCGCAACGTCTTCAGTTCGGCCAGCGTGAAGTCCTCGGTGAACCAGCCGGTCACGCGCTCGCCGTCGATCACCTTGGTGCGCTTGCGCTCGGCGAACTGCGGCAGTTCGGCGACGTTGGTGGTGCCGGTGATGTCGTTCTCGTGGCGCGCCACCAGCACGCCGTCGCGGGTCATGACGAGGTCGGGCTCGATCGCGTCGGCACCATCCTCGATCGCCTTGGCGTAGGCGGCCAGCGTATGTTCCGGACGCAGCGCGCTGGCACCGCGGTGCGCGATTACCAGCGGCCTGGGCGGCGGCGCTGTCACCGTGGCCGGAGCGCTGGCGGCGGGCGCCGGCGCGGGCGGGGCCGGCGCTGCAGCACGCTTGGTGCGGGGCGCGGTGGCGCAGCCTGCCGCCAGCACCGCGCACGCTGCGGCGGCAACAGTCGGCAACAGCCAGCGGCGGCAGGCGGCAACAACACGGGCAAGGCTGGCGCGCGGGCGCGGCGCGCGCAGTCGGGACTGGCTAGGCATGCAGCGTTCCTGAGGTGGGACCAAGCCCCGATTGTAAAAGACGCGCAAGCGCGCATGCGGCGGCGGCAGCGCGAACGCTGCTCAGCCGACCAGGCGGCCGCGCCGCACGCGCATGCCCTTGCGTACCAGCTCAGGGGCCAGTCCGGCCAGCGTGCCCAGGGTATCGCCGCCGTTGGCATGGCAGATCGCCACGCCCAGCGCATCGGCGGCGTCGCTGCCCGGCTGGCCGGGCAGCATCAGCAGCCGAGTCACCATTTCCTGCACCTGCGCCTTGTTGGCGCGGCCATAGCCGACCACCGCCACCTTGAGCTGCAGCGCGGTGTATTCGAACACCGGCAGGCCGTAGCCGACCAGCCCGCAGATCGCCGCGCCGCGGGCCTGGCCGAGCAGCAGCGTGGATTGCGGGTTGACGTTGACGAAGACCTTCTCGATCGCCGCGCAATCGGGCGCGTAGGTGCGCGACACCTCGCTGATGCCGTCGTACAGCGTCTTCAGCCGCTCCGGCAGGTTGGCATTGCCGTCGCTCTTGATCGTGCCCGAGGCCACGTAGGCAAGCTTGTTGCCGTGCTTCTCGATCACGCCGAAGCCGGTGGTGCGCAGGCCGGGGTCGATGCCTAGGATTCGCATGGGGATGGGGTAGGGAGGACGCCGACTAGTGTATTGCTTTTTGCGCAGCCGGTTGCGGCGCTGGCGTCCATGAGCCGTTTGCGAGCGCCGCTAAGGTGCGGCCTGCTGCCGGTGTACACCCTCTCCCGCTTGCGGGAGAGGGTTGGGGTGAGGGCGGGAGTGTCCACGAAGGACAGTCAGTGGTATGCCAGCGCCTGCCCTCACCCCCGGCCCCTCTCCCGCAAGCGGGAGAGGGGAGCAAACAAGCGGGAAAGCTTAATGCCGGAAATGCCGCGTGCCCGTCAGCACCATGGCAATGCCGCGCTCGTCGGCGGCGGCGATCACTTCGTCATCGCGCACCGAGCCGCCCGGCTGGATCACGCAGGTTGCGCCCGCGTCGACCACCACGTCGAGGCCGTCGCGGAAGGGGAAAAACGCGTCCGATGCCACTGCCGAGCCGGCCAGGGTCAGGCCGGCGTTCTGCGCCTTGATGCTGGCGATGCGGGCCGAATCGACGCGGCTCATCTGGCCGGCGCCTACCCCCAGCGTCATGCCGCCGCCGCAGAACACGATGGCGTTGGACTTGACGAACTTGGCCACGCGCCAGGCGAACATCAGGTCGTCCATTTCCTTCGGGGTGGGGTGGCGGCGCGTCACCACGCGCAGTTCGGACGGCTGCACGTTCTTGGCGTCCGGGCTCTGCACCAGCAGGCCGCCACCGACGCGCTTGAAGTCGAACTGGTTGATGCCCTTGCCCAGCGGAATCTCCAGCAGGCGCACGTTCTGCTTGGCCGCGAACACCGCGCGCGCGGCGGCGCTGAACGACGGCGCGATCAGCACCTCGACGAACTGCTTGGCCACCGCCTGCGCGGCGGCTTCGTCCAGTTCCACGTTGAAGGCGATGATGCCGCCGAAGGCCGAGGTCGAGTCGGTCTTGAAGGCCTTGTCATACGCTTCCAGCGCGCTCGCGCCCAGCGCCACGCCGCACGGGTTGGCGTGCTTGATGATGACGCAGGCGGCGCCCGCGGCGGCGTCGAACGACTTTACGCACTCCCACGCGGCATCGGCGTCGGCGATGTTGTTGTACGACAGCTCCTTGCCCTGCAGCTGCACATAGTTGGCGAGCGCGCCGTCGACCGCCTTCAGGTCACGGTAGAACGCCGCCGACTGGTGCGGGTTCTCGCCGTAGCGCATTTCCTGGACCTTGTCGAAGGCCAGGTTCAGCGTCTGCGGGTAGGCGCTGCGGGCCTGGTGCGACTTGTCGGCGCCGAGGCTGGTCAGGTAGTTGGTGATGGCGCCGTCGTACTGCGCGGTGTGCGCGAACACCTTGGTGGCCAGGCGGAAGTTGGTGTCGTAGCCGACGCTGTTGCCGTTGGCGCGCATTTCATCGAGCACCACGGCGTAGTCGGCCGGGTCGACGATCACGGTCACGTCGCGGTGGTTCTTGGCCGCCGAGCGCAGCATGGTGGGGCCGCCGATGTCGATGTTCTCGATCGCGTCCGGCAGCGTGCAGTCATCCTTGGCCACGGTCTGCTGGAACGGGTACAGGTTCACCACCAGCAGGTCGATGGTGGGGATGTTGTGCTCGGCCAGCGCGGCCATGTGCTCGGGCAGGTCGCGGCGCGCCAGGATGCCGCCGTGGACCTTGGGGTGCAGCGTCTTGACGCGGCCGTCGAGCATTTCCGGGAAGCCGGTGTAGTCGGCCACCTCCGTCACGGGCAGGCCGCTGTCGGCCAGCAGCTTGGCGGTGCCGCCGGTGGAAAGCAGCGTGACGCCGAGCGCGTTCAGTTCGCGCGCGAATTCGACGATGCCGGTCTTGTCGGAAACGGAGAGTAGGGCTTGCTTGATCATGGCTGTGGGAAACGCTTCAAATTCAAAGTAAACCGTGCTGCTGCAGCTTCTTGCGCAGCGTGTTGCGATTGATGCCCAGGTAGGCGGCCGCCAGCGACTGGTTGCGCTCGGCGCGCACCATCACGGCTTCCAGCAGCGGCCGTTCGACCGCCTCGAGCACCATGTTGTACATATTGGACGGCTCTTCACCGTCCAGGTCGCGAAAATACGTGTCCAGGCTATCCCGGATGCACTGGTCGATAGCGTTGCGGCTCATGCGGCAAGCAACTCCCCGTTATTGTTGTTGTTCGCTTCGTCTTTGTCTTGCGCCGCGTCGTCGACGTACACCAGCCGGTCGGAAATCTGCGCCTGCTCGTCGAAGAACGCATTGACCGCCGCCAGTTGCTCGGCGGTACTTTCCAGCGTGTTCATGCGGTGGCGGAACAGGTTGGCGCCGCGCAGCCCGCGCGTGTACCAGGCAATGTGCTTGCGCGCGGTGCGCACACCGGTGAACTCGCCGTAGAAGTCGTAATGGTCTTCCAGGTGCGCGTTCATGATGGCGCGGATCTCGGCCACTTCCGGCGACGGCAGCATCTCGCCGGTTTTCAGGAAGTGCTCGATCTCGCGGAACAGCCAGGGCCGGCCCTGCGCCGCGCGGCCGATCATGAGCGCGTCGGCGCCGGTCAGCGCCAGCACCTGCCTGGCTTTCTGCGGCGTGGTGATGTCGCCGTTGGCGACCACCGGGATCGAGAGCTCCGCCTTGACCGCGGCAATGGTCTCGTACTCGGCGTCGCCGTGGTACAGGTCGGCGCGGGTGCGGCCGTGGATGGTCAGCATGCTGATGCCGGCGTCCTCGACCATGCGCGCGATGCGCAGCGCATTGCGGTTTTCGCGGTTCCAGCCGGTGCGGATCTTCAGCGTCACCGGCACGCGCTCGCCGACCGCGGCGACCACCGCCTCGACGATGCGCACCACCAGCGGCTCGTTCTGCAGCAGGGCCGAGCCGGCGGCGACATTGCACACCTTCTTGGCCGGGCAGCCCATGTTGATGTCGATGATCTGCGCGCCGCGGTCGACGTTGTAGCGCGCCGCCTCGGCCATCATCGACGGCTCGGCGCCCGCGATCTGCACGGCGATGGGTTCGACCTCGCCGGCGTGGTTGGCGCGGCGCATGGTCTTCTCGCTCTTCCACAGCTGGGCGTTGGACGCGACCATTTCCGACACCGCGTAGCCCGCGCCCAGCTGCTTGCACAGCTGGCGGAAGGGCCGGTCCGTCACGCCTGCCATCGGGGCGACAAACAGGTTGTTGCGGAGTTGGTGAGGTCCGATCTGCACGGCGGTGGTGGCGGTTGTGGCGGTGAAGCGGCGATTCTGGTGGCCCGTCCCGGTGGCCCCGGCGTCGCCGCACGACATGCGCCGCGATGGATCGGGACAGTCTGTGCGGGGCGGGAAGGAAACAGAGACGAAACGGAAAAACATGCCCCTGCCGAAACTGCTGCCGGCGGTGGATCGGGACATGTGCGAGGGCAGGATTCTACCGCCAATCGGTCGCCATTGCCCAAGATTTGAGCATCCGCGGCGCAGCGCGGCGTTGACTGTGGCGCCATGCCGCACCGCCAGTGGCGTAAGCGCCACTAGCAGCGTCCGGTCAATCGTTCAACGGCGCATGCCGAACATCATGTGGCGCGCAAGCGCGTGCCGCAGCGGCGGCAGGCATGCCAGTGCCGCCAGGGACGCGCCGCGGGCATGAGCCGCGAGCGGGTAGGCCACGCCGAACACGCGCGGCAGCAGGTCGGTCACGCCGATGGTGACGGCGCGGTCAAGGCGGTGGCGGGCCGCAAACGCCTGCAGCGCTTGTGGGGTGCAGGCGCCGCGCAGCGAGTCGGCCAGCGCAAACGCATCGCGCAGGCCCAGGTTCAGCCCCTGTCCGGCCACCGGATGGAGCGTCTGCGCGGCATTGCCGACCGCCACCACACGCCCGTTGACCGTGACCGGCGCGGCGTTCAGTCCCAGCGGGAAGGCATGGCGCTTGCCGGCCAGCGCGAACTGGCCCATGCGGTCGCCGAAGGCGCGGCCCAGCTCCGCCGCGAACTGCGCCTCGGGCAGCGCGATGCGGCGCGCGGCCTGTTCCGGCGGGCAGCACCACACCAGCGCGTAGCCGGGCGTGCCGTGTTCCTCGTGCGGCAGCAGCGCCAGCGGGCCCTCCTCGGTAAAGCGCTCCCAGGCCCAGCCGGCCTGCGGGCGCGAGCAGGTCACATGGGCGATCACCGCGGTCTGGCGGTAATCGCGCGTGCGTGCGCCGCGGCCCCGGTGCGCGGCCTGTTCATGGAACAGCCCGCCCTCGGCCTGCACCGCCACGCGCGCGGCAAACCGTGCCGCCTGGCCGTCGTGGCCCGTTCCTTCCAGATGCACGATGCCCGCGTCCGCCACATCGGCGGCGCGCGGCACCGGGTCCTGCTCGATCCGCTCGATGCGGGTTTCGAAGACCCGCCGCAGCTGGCCTGCGCCGGCCGCCTGCACGGCCTGCGCCAGCGCCCGCTCCAGCACGTTGCACAGCTCGCCGTAGCGCACCACGTAGCCGAGCGCGGGCACGCCGTAGTCGTCATGGTGCAGGCGGACATGGCCGAAGCGGCCGCGCTGCGACACATGGATATGCTCGATCGGGCTGCCCGGCACCGGCCATGCGCCGATCTGCTCCAGCAGCTGGCGGCTGCCGTGCGACAGCGCGATCGCGCGCGGGTCGCGCGCCGCGCGCGCCGGCGTGGCGGCGTCGACCAGCACGATGCGCCAGCCGGTGGTGCGTAGCAGCTGGCAGGCCAGCGCCAGCCCGACCGGGCCGCCGCCGACGATGGCAATATCGGCGGGGCCTTCGAAATCAGGCTGCGTGGCCGGCATCGTCACTGCCTCCTGCGTGGTCGGCATCGGTTCCGGTTTGGGCTTGCGCGCCGCGCTTCCAGCAGATCGCGTCAGAGCGCGACTTGCCGGCCGCGGCGTCGCTCAGCGCTTTGTCGAGCTTTTGCTGGTTGAAGCCCGGCAGCGCGCGCAGCTGCTCCAGCAGCGCGGCATGGTTGGCGGCATCGAACGGCACCACGCAGCCCTGGCCCGAGTCCGGCGCGCCGATCAGGATCAGCCAGGCCCGGCCGGCCCAGGGCGCGCGCTCGGACACCCGCACCACCACGCGCTCGAGCGCGTTCCAGGCGAGCTCCTCGCGCTGGCCGTCGGGGCGGTGCACCACCACGCGGTCGTCGTACAGATTGACGATGAACGGTTCGGAAGGGTCGTGCCGCCGGACACTGCCGGCGAGGTCGCGGGCGCCGCCCTGGCCCGGCAGGATCCTGCGCAGCCAGCTGATCATCGCTGGCCCCCGGCGCTGGCGCGGTCGCGCATCAGCGCTTCGATCTCGTCGGCCAGCACCGGCACGCCACGCGTGATCAGCTCGCAGTCGCCCTCGGTGACCACGGCGTCGTCCTCGATGCGGATGCCGATATGCCAGTAGCGCTCGGGCACGTCCTCGGCCGGGCGCACGTAGATGCCGGGCTCGATGGTCAGCACCATGCCGGGCTGCAGCGGGCGCCACGGCCGCTCGCCCTCGCCGCTGTGGCTGGCCACGCGATACTCGCCCACGTCATGGACATCCATGCCGAGCCAGTGGCCGGTGCGGTGCATGTAGAAGCGGCGGTAGCTGCCGCTGGCCAGCACGTCGTCGAGCGTGCCCTCCTTGTTGCGGTCGAGCAGGCCGGTGTCGAGCATGCCCTGGGCCAGCACGCGCACGGCGGCGTCATGCGGCACGTTGTAGGGCACGCCGGCGCGGGTCTCGGCGATGGCGGCCTGCTGCGCGGCCACCACCAGGTCATACAGCTCGCGCTGCGCCGGCGAGAAGCGGCCCGAGACCGGGAAGGTGCGGGTGATGTCCGAGGCGTAGCCGTCGAGCTCGCAGCCGGCGTCGATCAGGCACAGGTCGCCGTCCTTGAGTTCGGCCGGGCCGGCGCGGTAGTGCAGCACGCAGGCATTGGGGCCGGTGGCGACGATCGAGTTGTAGGCCACGCTCTGCGCGCCATGGCGGCGGAATTCATAGAGCAGCTCGGCCTCGAGGTGGTATTCGCGCAGGCCGGCGCGAGTGGCCTGCATCGCGCGCACATGGGCGCCGGCGGAAATCGCCGCGGCGCGGCGCATGATGGCCAGCTCGCCGGCATCCTTGAATAGCCGCATTTCGTCGAGCAGGGTGCGGATGTCGAGCGCCACCGATGGCGCGGCCACGCCGGCGCGGCCCTGCATGCGCACCGCGTCGAGCCAGCGCCGCATCTGCATGTCGGTGCGGATCGAATCGGCCAGCGGGTAGGCCAGCTGCGCGCGGTTGGCCAGCAGCGGCGGCAGCGTGGCGTCGATCTCTTCGACCGAATGCGCTTCGTCGAAGCCGAACGCGGCGCGCGCGCCTTCCGGGCCGAAGCGGAAACCGTCCCAGATCTCGCGCTCTTCATGCTTGGGGCGGCAGAACAGGATGCTGCGGTCGGCCTCGGCCGGCTCGCCGGGCGCGCCGGCCACCAGCACCAGCACCGCGTCGGGCTCGGTGAAGCCGCTCAGGTAATAGAAATAGCTGTCGTGCCGGTACGGATAGTCGCTGTCGCGGTTGCGCATGGCTTCCGGCGCCGTGGGCAGGATCGCCACGCCGCCGCCGCCGGCGCGCAGGTGCTGCAGCACTCGGGCGCGGCGTTCGCGGCAGGCGGCGAGGAGGGCGGCGAGGTGGGCGTGATCGGGTGCGGACATTGGTCTGGCCTGATAAGGAGGATCAGGCTGATTCTACCGCCGCTGGCGGCGCCGCTGCGCCAGTGGCGCCAAAGTCGCGCGCGCTAGCGCCCTGGTGCGGCCGACAGCATCGCGTCGAGGTCGGCCAGTTGCGCCGGCGTGCCGACGTTCTCCCAGCGACCGTCGAAGCGCTCGCCGGTGGCGGTGCCGGCGGCGATGCCGGCATGGTAGATCGGCGTCATCGCCAGCCGCGTGCCCGGCACGATATCGGTAAACAGCCGGGTGTCATACAGCCCGATATTGCCGAAGGTGAGGCGCGCGCCGGTGGTCGGCTCGGCCTCCAGCGAGAGCCGGCCGTGGTCGTCCAGCGCGAAATCCCCGCGCGGATGGAACGGCGGGTTCGGCACCATCACCAGGTGCATGTGCGGCGCGGCCGCGCCCGCCAGCGCCTGCGCGCGCGGCAGCAGTGCGCGGAAATCGTAGTCGCAGAAGATGTCGCCGGACACCGCCAGGAAGATCTCGCCGCGGACCGGGTCGTGCGACAGCAACGGCAGGGCCTTGGCGATGCCGCCGGCGGTTTCCAGCGCCTCGCCCTCGGCCGAATAGGCGATGCGCACGCCGAAGCGGCTGCCGTCGCCCAGCGCCGCTTCGATCTGCCCGCCCAGCCAGGCGTGGTTGATGACGATGTCGCGCAGCCCGGCGCGCGCCAGCGCTTCGATCTTCCAGACGATCAGCGGCTTGCCGCCCACCGCCAGCAGCGGTTTGGGGCAGGCATCGGTCAGCGGACGCATGCGGTCGCCGCGGCCGGCGGCAAAGATCATCACCTTCATCGGAACAGGGCCTCCAGGGCAAGCAGCGTGGCCATGCCGCCGGCAATGGTCCAGCCCACGCTGCGGGTACGTGCGGCAATCAGGATGGCGACCACGCCGGCCACCAGCCTGGCGTTGGTCGGGGTCAGGGCGAGCTCGCCGTGCTGCATCAGCAGGTCGGGTGCGATCAGCGCCGACAGCATCGCGGCCGGCACGAACTGCAGCGCGGTGCGAAACCACGACGGCAGCCGCACCCGGCCTTCGACGGCAATGAACGACAGGCGGATCAGGAACGTGGCCAGGCCCGCGGCCAGGAACACCCACAGCAGCGTCAGCGCGCTCATGCGGCCTCCTTGCCGGGGGTGCCGGCAGTGCCGCCGTCGGCGGCGTGGCTGGCGGCACGGGGCCCGGGGCGGTTGCCGCGTCCCAGCACCAGCATGCCGACGGCGATGCCGCCCAGCGCCGCCACCATCAGGCCGAGCTTGTGCGGCAGGCTGTAGCAGGCCACCGCCAGCGCACTGGCGGCCAGCGCCGCGGCGACATGCGAGCGGTGCCTGAGGCCCGGCACGATGATGCCGATAAAGGTCAGCGGCAGGAAGAAGTCCAGTGGCCAGTGGCGCGGCACCTGGGCGCCGACCAGCACGCCGGCCAGCGTCGACAGTTGCCAGCTGGCCCACAGCGCGAAGCCGCCGCCAAAGTAATACCAGTGGCGGTAGCGGGCGCGCGGGCCGGTGTCGCCCAGCCGGTGGGTCATCGCGGCAAAGGCCTCGTCGGTCAGCAGGTAGGCGATCAGCGCCTTCCAGCGCCGCGGCAGGTGGGCCAGGGTCGGCGCGATGGTGGCCGAGTACAGCGCGTGGCGCAGGTTGACCATGGCCACCGTCAGCGTGATCACCACCGCCGGGGTGCCGGCGCTCCACAGCTGGGTCAGGATCATCTGCGAGGCGCCGCCGAACACGATCGCGCTCATGGCGCAGGCCAGCCAGGCGGGCATGCCGGCGCCGACCGCCAGCACGCCGTAGATCAGCCCGAACGGCACCACGCCCAGCAGCATCGGCGCGAGCGCGCGCGCACCGGCCAGCCATTCGCCGGCGGCGGTGATGGCGGGCGCGGCATTGTCGTCCGGACCGGTTGCGTCGGCGCGCATGGCGTCAGAACGTATAGCCGGCCGGGCTGGACTCGCCTTCGAGCGCGTCCAGCAGGCGGATCAGCTTGCGCAGTTCGGTATAGCGCCCGGCTACCTGGCGCGTGTACTTCATCACCAGCGGCAGGTTGGCGAGGTAGCCGTCCTTGCCGTCGCGGTGGTACAGGCGGGCGAAGATGCCAAGCACCTTGAGATGGCGCTGCAGCCCCATCCACTCGAAGTCGCGGTAGAACTCGCCGAAGTCTGGGTTGACCGGCAGCGCGGCCTTGCGCGCGCGTTCCCAGTAGCGGATCAGCCAGTCCAGCTGCTGCTCTTCATCCCATTCGATATAGGCATCGCGCCACAGCGAGACCGCATCGTAGGTGATCGGGCCGGTCACCGCGTCCTGGAAGTCCAGCACGCCCGGGTTGGCGGTGCCCTCGAGCACCATCAGGTTGCGCGAGTGGAAATCGCGGTGCACGTAGACCTGGGGCTGGGCGAGGTTGTTGGCAAGCAGCGCCTCCGTCACTTCGTGCCAGTCGGCCTGCTGGGCCTCGGACAGCGTGGCGCCGAGGTGCCTGGCCACGTACCACTGCGGGAACAGGTCGAGTTCGCGCTGCAGCAGCGCGCGGTCGTAGGCGGGCAGCTCGCCGGGGCGCGTGGCCGCCTGGATCCGCACCAGCGCGGCGGCGGCGTCGGTGTAGAGGCCGTGCGCGGAGGAATCGTCGAGCTTCGACAGGTAAGTCTGGCTGCCAAGGTCGGCCAGCAGCAGGAAGCCCTGCTCCAGGTCCTGCGCCAGCACCGTCGGCACGGTCACGCCGGCGGCGCCGAACAGCCCGCAGACATGGATGAACGGGCGGCAGTCCTCGTGCGCCGGCGGGGCGTCCATCACGATCGCGGTGGGATGCGCGCGATGGCCGGTGCGGACGCGGAAATAACGCCGGAAGCTGGCATCGGCCGAGGCCGGGACGCAGGAATCGGGATCGGCGGACCATGCCGGCCCGAGTCCGGCCAGCCAGGCCTTGAGCTGGTCCAGGCGCGGGTCGTGGGGAAGAGCTGCCATACAGGTACTTATCGGAGGTACGTGTGGGGATGGGGCGCGGGGGCGGAACGAAAGTGAAAGCCCTCGATGACACCGGAAATGAAACCGGAAGTAAGCGGCAAGAGCACCCCGGGTTGCCCCGTATAATACCCGACCAGACCGGGGCGCCGCTGGCCTCCGGGAGGGGCCGCGTTGCCCCGCAGCCTGCCCCGGCGGGGGCCTGGCGGCCTGCAGGCGAGCCGCTGCCCGTGCCGAGACTGACCACCCGTGCGAATGACCGAACCACAACGATCACCGAACAACAGGGCCTTGCCTTCGCCTGCTTTCCCCCGCGCCCCGGCCCGAGCCCGGCGCGGCGGCGGCCTGCACGCGGGCGCGCTGCGCCCGCTGGTGCTGGCCATGGCCGGCCTGTCGGCCGGGGCCCATGGGCAGATGACCGGCTCGGCGATCCCCGACCTCGACCAGGTCGAGCCGGTGTTCGAAGCCGCGCCGCCGGCGCCGCCGCTGCCGGTGGAATCCGGCGAACTGGTGCCGCGCCTGGCCGAGCCCGCCGCCAGGGCCGAGTCCGATCCCGACGCCCCCACCTTTATCGAAGCCGACCGCATGACCGGCTACAGCGAGCGCGGCGTCGAGCTCGAAGGCCATGCTGAACTGCGCCGCGACGGCGGCGTAATCAAGGGCGACAAGCTCACCTACGACCAGGACACCGACGAGGCCTTCGCGCAGGGCAATGTGCGCATGTCGCGCGGCGGCGCGCTGGCGGTGGGGCCGGAAGCGCGGCTCAAGGTCGAGGCCAACGAAGGCTACATGCTGTCGCCGGACTACTATTTCCAGCAGACCGGCGGCACCGGCAAGGCCGAGCGCATCGATTTCCTCGACCAGAACCGCAGCACGGCCCGGCAGGCGTCGTACACCACCTGCTCGCCCGACAATGCCGACTGGTATTTCAGCGCCAACCGGATCGACCTGGACAGCGACCGCCAGGTGGGCGTGGCCTACGGCGGCGTGCTGAACTTCTTCGGCGTGCCGATCGCGGCCGCGCCCGCGTTCAGCTTCCCGCTGAACGACGATCGCCGCAGCGGCTTCCTGCCGCCGCTGATGGGCTATAGCTCGAAGTCGGGTTTCGACGTCACCGCGCCGTACTACGTCAATATCGCGCCCAACCGCGACCTGACCATCTACCCGCGGCTGATGACCGAGCGCGGGCTGCAGCTCGGCGGCGAATACCGCTATCTGAGCGAGACCTACTCCGGGCGCGTGCGCGCGGAGTTCCTGCCGGACGACAAGAAGACCAACTCTAACCGCTGGGCCTATTCGCTGCAGCACACCCAGCGGCTGGCGCCGGGGCTGGCCGCTTACCTGAACCTGAACCGGGTCTCCGATGACCGCTACCCGGACGACTTCAACCGCACCGTGTCGCAATCGACGCTGCGGCAGTACACGCAGGAAGGTGGCGTCACCTACAGCTGGCAGGACTTCACCCTGCTGGCGCGGGTGCAGAAGTTCCAGACACTGCGTCCCAGCGAGCCCTCGTACGAGCGTGTGCCGCAGCTGAACGGCAAGTACCTCCGCTATGACCTGGGCGGCTTCGACGTGCAGATGGAAGCCGACTACACCCGCTTCCGTATTCCGCTGACGTCCACCGGCTTCCAGCAGCCGCAGGGCGAGCGCATGTATTTCCAGCCAAGCATCAGCTACCCTATCGTGCGCGCGGGCTGGTACGTGACGCCCAAGGTGTCGTTCAACGCCGCGCAGTACCAGATGGAAGCGGCCACCAATACGCCGACCGCGCAGAACAACCTGTCGCGCGCGATCCCGACCGTCAGCCTGGATTCGGGCATGACCTTCGAGCGCGACGCGCCGACCATCAGCCGCCTGTTCGGGGTCAACTACGTGCAGACGCTGGAGCCGCGCCTGTTCTACGTTTACACGCCGTTCCGCGACCAGAGCCAGTTCCCGCTGTTCGACACGGTGCAGTCCGACTTTGGCTACGGGCAGATCTTCAGCGAGAACCCGTTCACCGGCTACGACCGCATCGCCGACAACAACAAGCTGACCGGCGGCGTGACCACGCGCCTGATCGAGTCCGATACCGGCATCGAACGCTTCCGCGGCACCATTGCCCAGCGCTATGACTTCACCGGGCAGCGCGTGCAGCTCAACGGCACGCTGGCCGATCCCAAGTCGGGCTCGTCGGACCTGCTCGCCGCCACCACCATCCAGCTGTTCCGCGGCTACTATCTGGATGCGGGGGTGCAGTACAACCCCGATTCGGACCGGATCAGCTACGGCAACGTGGCGTTTACCTACCGCCCCGAGTCGCGCAAGGTGTTCAACGCCGGCTACCGCTACCGCCGGCCGACCTCGGTGACCGACAATACCGCGATCGACCAGTTCGAGCTGTCGAGCCAGTGGCCGATCACGCGCCGGGCCTACGGCATCGCGCGCTTTGCCTTCGACCTGACCGCCAGCCAGATGGTCGATGCGCTCGCCGGCGTCGAGTACGCCGCGGACTGCTGGGTCGGCCGCGTGGTCTACCAGCGTTTCCGCAACACCACCCAGGGCTACACCGGGCGGGTCTTCCTGCAGGTGGAGTTCCGTGGCCTTTCCAAGATCGGGTCCAACCCGTTGAACATCCTGCGCCTGAACGTGCCTGGCTACGAGCCGGTCTCGGCCAAGCCGGTGCCGACGACCCAGTTCGATCACTATGAATGACGGATTACGATGAAACGTCAAGAATTCGCCGTGTTTTCCTTTTTGCTGACGTCCTGGCACCGGCTGCTGCTGCCGGCCGTGCTGGCCGCGATGGCGGTGCCCGCCGCCGCGCAACTGAAGGCGCCCGGCACGCCGCGCGCCAGCGGCATCTTCGTGCCGCAGGCGTCGGACGTCACCGCGCCGTCCAGCCAGCCCAAGCTTGGCGTGCCGCAGGCTGGCGGCCAGAAGCGCTCGCAGCTGATCGACGAAGTGGTGGCGGTGGTCAACAACAGCGTGATCACGCGGCGCGAACTGCTTGACCGCGCCGACGAGATCGAGAGCCAGCTGCGTGCCGGCGGCCGTCCGGTGCCTGCGCGCGCCGACCTGCTGGGCGAGGTGCTCGAGCGCCTGGTGATGGAGCGCGTGCAGACCCAGGCCGCGCAGGACGCCGGCATCCGCGTGACCGACCAGGAAGTCGACCGCGCCATCGAATCGGTGGCGCAGCAGAACCAGATGAACGCCGCCGAGCTGCGCCGCCGGGTCGAGGGCAGCGGCATGACCTGGACCAAGTACCGCGACGAGCTGCGCAAGCAGGTGCAGGTGATCCGCCTGCGCGAGCGCGAGGTCGACTCCAAGGTGCAGGTCTACGACGGCGAGATCGACAACTACCTGGCGGCGCGTGGCGGCCAGGGTGCGGCCGCCGGCCCGACCGAATACAACATGGCGCAGATCCTGGTGCGCGTGCCCGAGAATGCCTCGGACGCGCAGAAGCAGGCGCTGCGCGCCAAGGCCGAGGGGCTGCTCAAGCAGGCCCAGGGCGGTGCCGACTTCGCGCAACTGGCGCAAACCAGTTCCGAAGGCCCGGAAGCGGCCCAGGGCGGCGCCATGGGCTTCCGCGAGATCGGCCGCCTGCCGGCGCTGTTCGCCAATGCCGTGGTCGACCTGCAGCCGGGCGCGGTGGCGCCGGAGGTGGTCGAGAGCGCCGCCGGCTTCCACGTGATCAAGCTGGTGGCCAAGCGCGCGGCGCCGGCCTCGGGCCCGGCCGCGGCCGGCAAGATCACGCAGACCCAGGTGCGCCACATCCTGATCCGCACCGGCCCCAACATGCCCGAGGCCGAGGCGCGCCGCCAGCTCGGCACGCTGCGCGACCGCATCACCCATGGCGGCGACTTTGCCGATGCGGCCAAGCGCTTCTCGCAGGACGGTTCGGCGCAGAACGGCGGCGACCTCGGCTGGGTGTCGCCGGGCGAGCTGGTGCCCGAGTTCGAGCAGGCCATGAGCCGGCTGCGCCCGAACGAGATTTCCGAGCCGGTGGTCACGCAGTTCGGCGTGCACCTGATCCAGGTGCTGAACCGCCGCGAAACCGAGCTGTCGCCGGAGAAGCAGCGCGACTTCGCCCGTGCCGAAGTGCGCGAACAGAAGCTGCGCGCCGCCTATGATGACTGGGTGCGCCAGCTGCGCTCGCAGGCGTACGTGGAGTACCGGGTCAACCGGCAGCGCTGACGCGCCGGTCCCGTCCGCCCGCCCGTCAGCCCCTTAGCGCCAAGCCGACATGCCCGACCCGCTAGCCCTGGCCATTTCCACCGGCGAACCCGCCGGCATCGGCCCCGATATCACCATCGGGGCGCTGCTGCAGCTGGCGGGCGCCAACCATGGCTTTGACGGCGCAGCCTACCGCTTCCATGTGCTGGGCGATGCCCGCCTGCTGGCCGAGCGGGCCGAGGCGCTGGGCGTCACCCATGCCTGGGAGCGGCGCCTTGCCGACGGCGGCGTGGTGGTCGAGGACATCGCGCTGGCGGTGGCGTGCGAGGCCGGACGGCTCGACGCGCGCAACGGCCGCTATGTGCTGAAGCTGCTCGATGCCGCCATCGACGGCTGCCGCGCCCACGGCGGCGCCGCGCCCCGCTATGCCGCGATGGTCACCGCGCCGGTGCAGAAAAGCACCATCAACGACGCCGGCGTGCCCTTCACCGGCCATACCGAATACCTTGCCGACAGCGCCGGCGTGCCGCGCGTGGTGATGATGCTGGCCGGGCCGCAGCCGGCGCACGACGATGCCATGCTGCGCGTGGCGCTGGCCACCACCCACCTGCCGCTGCGCGCGGTGCCCGATGCGCTGTCGGTGCCGCTGCTGGTGGAGACCCTGGCGATCATCGATGCCGACCTGCGCCGCTGCTTCGGCATCGCCCGGCCGCGCATCCTGGTCACGGGCCTGAATCCGCACGCCGGCGAAAGCGGCCACATGGGCCGCGAAGAGATCGACATCATCGCGCCCGCGCTGGCGCAGGCCAAGGATGCCGGCATCGACGCGCGCGGGCCGTTCCCGGCCGACACGCTGTTCCAGCCGCGCCACCTGCGCGATGCCGACTGCGTGCTGGCGATGTACCATGACCAGGGGCTGGCGCCGCTCAAGTACGGCACCTTCGGCCACGGCGTGAATATCACGCTGGGGCTGCCCTTCATCCGCACGTCGGTGGACCACGGCACCGCGCTCGATCTGGCCGGCACCGGCCAGGCCGAGCACGGCAGCATGATCGAGGCCATTCGCACGGCGGTTATCATGTCTGGCCACGCCAACGGCCGACGGCCCGGCGGCGGTGCCCCGGGCCATATCCCTTCCGGCACGCAGCCGCCATGCTGACGCCGGACTAATACATCATGCGTTCTAACGTGCACCAGGGCCATGTGGCCCGCAAACGATTCGGGCAGAACTTCCTGGTCGACGACACCATCATCCACGGCATCGTCAATGCCATCAGCCCGCAGGCCGGCGACGTGCTGGTCGAGATCGGGCCGGGCCTGGGCGCGCTGACCGACCCGCTGCTCGAGCGGATCGCGCAGATGCAGGTGGTCGAGCTGGACCGCGACCTGGTCGAGCGGCTGCGCCGCCGCTATGGCGAGCGCCTGCAGGTCCACGCCGGCGACGCGCTCGACTTCGACTTCGACAAGCTGGCCGTGCCCGGCCGACCGCTGCGCATCGTCGGCAACCTGCCGTACAACATTTCGAGCCCGCTGCTGTTCCACCTGATGGAGTTTGCCGACCACGTGCACGACCAGCACTTCATGCTGCAGAAGGAGGTGGTCGAGCGCATGGTCGCCGAGCCCGGCAGCAAGGCCTTCGGCCGGCTGTCGATCATGCTGCAGGTGCGCTACTACATGGAGCACGTGCTGGACGTGCCGCCGGGCGCCTTCAATCCGCCGCCCAAGGTCGATTCCGCGGTAGTTCGCATGATCCCGTGGCCGCGCCACGGCGACGGCCGGCTGCGTTCACCGCATGCCGATTGCGACATCACCGTGCTCGGCGACGTGGTCACGGCGGCGTTCTCGCAGCGGCGCAAGGTGCTGCGCAACACGCTGTCGTTCCTGCGCGACCAGGTCGATTTCGATGCCATGGGCTTCGACCTGGGCCGGCGCGCCGAGGAAGTGCCGGTCGGCGAGTATGTCGAGCTGGCCCGGCGCCTGGGCGACAAGCCCTCGGGCCAGGCCGCCTGAGCGCGGCAGCCGAATTCCCGCATTCCCAACGCATCCCGATTCTCCCGCGACTATTTCCGTGCAAGACCGTCCCATGACAGCCCAAACCAGCCCAACCAACCGGCGTCCCGTGATCCTGACCGGCGACCGTCCCACCGGCCCGCTGCACCTCGGCCACTTCGTCGGCTCGCTCAAGAGCCGCGTCGCGCTGCAGGATTCACACGAGCAATACCTGCTGCTGGCCGACACCCAGGCCATGACCGACAACGCGCACGATCCCGACAAGGTGCGCCGCAACGTGCTGGAGGTGGCGCTGGACTACCTGGCGGTCGGCATCGACCCGGCCAAGACCACCATCACGGTGCAGTCGCACCTGCCCGCGCTGGCCGAGCTGACGCTGATGTACCTGAATTTCGTCACGGTGGCGCGGCTGGAGCGCAACCCGACCATCAAGGAAGAGATCCAGGCACGCGGCTTTGGCCGCGACATCCCGGCGGGCTTCCTGTGCTATCCGGCCTCGCAGGCCGCCGACATCACCGGCTTCAAGGCCGAGGTGGTGCCGGTGGGCGAGGACCAGGCGCCGCTGATCGAGCAGACCAACGAGATCGTGCGCCGCATCAACCACCAGGTCGGCCGCGACGTGCTGCCCGAGTGCAAGGCGATGATTCCGCAGTTCGGCCGCCTGCCCGGCGTCGACGGCAAGGCCAAGATGAGCAAGTCGATGGGCAACGCGATCGCGCTGGGGGCCGCGCCCGAGCAGATCAAGGCCGCGGTGCACAGCATGTACACCGACCCGAACCACCTGAAGGTGTCGGATCCTGGCCAGGTCGAGGGCAACGTGGTGTTCACCTACCTTGACGCGTTCGACCCGAACACCGAGGAGGTCCAGGCGCTGAAGGAACACTACCAGCGCGGCGGCCTCGGCGACATGGTGCTCAAGCGCCGCATCGAGGGCGTGCTGCAGGACATGCTGGCCCCGATCCGCGAACGCCGCGAAGCGCTGGCCAAGGATCCGGACTATGTCTTCGACATCCTGCGCCAGGGCACCGCGAAGGCGCGCGAACTGACCCAGCAGACGCTGGAAGAAGTGCGCGACGCGCTCGGCATGTTCTCGTTCGAGGTACGCCGTTAAGCCTGGGACCAGGGGGTACTTGTTTTGGGTGCTCCCAAGCCGCCCGAACTCGCCTGAGCAAGGTGTTCCCCCTCTCCCCTCATGGGGAGAGGGACCGGGGTGAGGGGTGGGCTAGCAAGGCGCCACACCAAGCAAGGCCAACGGTTTTACCGCTCACGCCCGCCGATTCACCAGCACGATCCCCGCCAGCACCAGCACGGCCGCCACCGCAAAGCGCGGGCCCACGGCATCGTGCATCAGCACCACGCCGAAGCCGACCCCGAACAGCGGCGTCAGGAAGGAAAACACCGACAGCCGCGACGCCAGGTAGCGCTGCAGCAGTCAGAACCAGGCCAGGTAGCTGGCAAAGGCAATCAGCACCGACTGATAGAACAGGCTTGCCAGCACCACGCCGTCGATCTGCACGGTGGCGGTCTGGCCGCCGGCGAGCGCCATGCCCAGCAGCATCACCGCGGACACCGCCAGCTGGTACAGCAGAGTCTTGCTGGCCGGTGCGCCGGCCAGCGGGCTGGCGCGCACCACCACGGTGGTGGCCGCCCACAGCGCGCCGGCGAGGATGCCGAGCGCATCGCCCAGCAGCGTGCTGCCCTGCGCCGACGGCGCGGCGATGCCATCGGCAAAGGCCAGCGCCATGCCCGCGAACGCCAGGGCCACGCCCAGCCATTGGCCGGGACGCAGCCGTTCGCCCGGCACCACCGCATGCAGTCCCAGCGCGGTGAAGATCGGCGCGGTGTACAGGAACACCGCCATGCGCGAGGCAGTGGTGTGCCCGAGGCCGACGAAGATGCAGAAGAACTCCGCGCCGAACAGCAGCCCGGCCAGCAGGCCGGCGTTGAGCGTGCCGTCGCGCCGCCACAGCGGGGTACCGCGCCACGCCGCGAAGCCGAATACCAGCAGCGCCGCCACCGCCGAGCGCACGCCCGCCTGCAGCACCGCGCCCATCAGCGGCGCGGTCACCTTGATCACCACCTGCTGCAGTCCCCAGGCGGCGCACAGCACCACCATCAGGCCGATGGCGGTGCCGTCGAGCGGCTGGCGCGCGACGCCTTGCGTGCTCACGGCGCAGGCCTTCAGGGACGGCTGGCGTCGCGGGTGGAATGGCGCTCGATCAGCTCGATCTTGTAGCCGTCCGGGTCTTCGACGAAGGCGATCACGGTGGTGCCGCCCTTGACCGGGCCGGCTTCGCGCGTGACCTTGCCGCCCGCGGCGCGGATGCGCTCGCAGGCCGCCGCGGCATCGTCGGTCTCCAGCGCGATGTGGCCGTAGGCGGTGCCGAGGTCGTAGCTGTCGACGCCGTAGTTGTAGGTCAGCTCCAGCACCGCGGTCTCGCTCTCGGGGCCGTAGCCGACAAAGGCGAGACGGTACTTGTACTCGGGATTGTCGCTCTCGCGCAGCAGCTGCATGCCGAGCACGCGGGTGTAGAAATCGATGGAGCGCTGCATGTCGCCGACGCGCAGCATGGTGTGGAGGAGTCGCATGGGAGGGCCTTCAACTGTTATCGGTATAGGAAGGCGCCATTTTAGTGCCTTTGGCCGAAACCCACCGGCACCAGTCCCGGTACCGGTAGCGCCCCTCAGAACGTCGGCAGCAGCTCGGGCGGGTGCGCGCGCAATTGCGCGCGGGCGTCGCGGAACTCGGGAAAGATCGACTCCACGGTCTCCCAGAAGCGCGGGCCGTGGTTCATTTCCTTCAGGTGCGCCAGTTCATGCGCGGCGACATAGTCGATCATCGACAGCGGGAAATGCATCAGGCGCCAGTTCAGCCGGATCTTGCCGTCGGCGGTGCAGCTGCCCCAGCGCGTCGCGGCCGAGGTCAGGGCGAAGCCGGTGTGGCGCACGCCCAGCCTGGCAGCATAGAGGTCCAGCCGCTCGGCCAGCAGGCGGCGCGCCTGCTGCTGCAGCCAGCCCTGCACGCGGTCCTTGATCTGCTGCTCGTCGGCGTGGGCCGGCAGTGCCAGGTGCAGCACGCGGCGGTCGGCATCGAACAGCAGCGCGCCGATCGGCGACTCCAGCGCCAGCGTCAGCGGCTGGCCGAGGAAGGGCAGGGCGGCGCCGTCGCGCCATTGGACCGTCGGCAGGATGCGGCGCGCTTCGCGGTGGCGCCACTCGCCCAGCTTGTTGAAGATCCAGCGCTGTTTTTCCAGGATGGCCGCCTCGATATCGGCCAGCGTGACCCAGCGCGGCGCGGTGATCGACAGGCCGCGGTCGTCGATGGTGAAGCCGATGGTGCGGCGCGCGGAACGCTTGAGGGTGTAGTGCAGCGGCCGCTCGCCGATCCGCAGCAGGCGCGCATTGGGCTGCGGCACCGGCCAGGCCGGCGCTTGCTGCGGCTGCTGCGGCTCCGGGACCAGCGGCGCCGCCGGCTGCGGCGCGTGGACGGCCTCCGCCAGCGGCAACTCCAGCTGCGCGCCGTCGGCGTCGGAGGCGGGTCGCAGCAGCTTCATGCAGCCGACTCGCTGCGCTGCGCAGCCTGGTAGCTTTCCGGGTCGATGCGGCGCATGTCGCGTTCGATCCAGTCGGCCACTTCCTGGTTGAGCTGGTCGGCGGTCTTGTTGGCCGATGCGATCGGCGGGCCGACCGAGATCGTCACCATGCCGGGATACTTCATGAAGGAATTGCGCGGCCAGACCCGGCCCGAGTTGACCGCCATCGGCAGCACCCAGGCACCGGTTTCCACCGCCAGGCGCGCGCCGCCGCTCTTGTAGCGCGTCTTTACCAGGCCCGAAGGGGTGCGCGTGCCTTCCGGGAACATGATGATCCACGCGCCTTCGGCCAGCCGCTCGCGGCCCTGGCGCGCCGCCGAGGCAAACGCGCGCGTGCCTTCCTTGCGGTTGATATGGACCATCTTCAGCATCCCCAGCGCCCAGCCGAAGAACGGCACCAGCAGCAGCTCGCGCTTGAACACAAAGCACAGCGGCTTGGGCATCAGCGCGACGTAGGCCACGGTTTCCCAGGCCGACTGGTGCTTGGACAGCAGCACCACCGGCTTGTCCAGCATGCCGTCCATGTGCTCATGGCCCTGGATACGGTATTGGATGCCGCAGATGACGCGCGCGGCTCCGATCACCAGCCGCGGCCAGCCGCGCACGAAGCGGAAGCGCTGGTCGGCATTCATGAACGGGAACACCAGGAAGCAGGCACAGGCGTAGGGCGGCGTCAGTACCAGCAGGTACAGCGCGAACAACAGGGAACGAAGGAACGTCATGCGGGGGCGCAAAGAGAAAATGGGTGCGGACGGTCGCCGCAGGCTCGGTCAGCCGGCTGCGGCATGCCCGCTCTGGCCGCTCTGGGCCGGCTGGCGCTGTCCGCCGTCGTTGCCGGTCAGCCAGCGGGCAAAGGCGCGCAGGTCGTCGTGCACCTGCGTGCCGGGCGGCAGCCCGCCCTTGTCGAGCGTCTTCAGGCCCTTGCCACTGCGCACCAGGTGCGGCGCGCAGCCGACCGCCACGCCGGCTTCGAGGTCGCGCAGCGAATCGCCGACGATCGGCACGCCGCGCAGCTCGATGCCGAAGCGCTCGCTGATCTGTTCCAGCATGCCCGAGCGGGGCTTGCGGCATTCGCAGCCGTCGGCGGCGGTATGCGGACAGAAGAATACCGCCTCGACGCGTCCGCCCAGCCGTGCCAGCGCCGTGTGCATCTTCTCGTGCATGGCGTTGAGCGCGCTCATCTCGAACAGCCCGCGGCCGATGCCGGACTGGTTGCTGGCGATGACCACGCGGTAGCCCGCCTGGTTGAGCGCGGCGATGGCTTCCAGGCTGCCGTCGATCGGCACCCATTCATCCGGGGTCTTGATGAACTGGTCGCTGTCGAGGTTGACCACCCCGTCGCGGTCCAGGATGACAAACTTGGGCGGCGTCTGCGGCATGTGCGGCTCCGGCGGTTGCTTGGGGCGTGGCTGCGGGCGCCGCTCAGGCTGCCAGCTTGGAGATGTCGGCGACGCGGTTGGCCAGCGCATGCAGCGAGGCCAGCAGCGCCAGCCGGTTGGCGCGCAGCTGCGCATCCTCGGCCATCACCATCACGTCGTTGAAGAACTGGTCGACGGCGTCGCGCAGCTGGGCCAGGTCGCGCAGCGCGGCGGTGAAGTCGCCGCTGGCAAAGGCGGCCTCGACGGCCGGGCGCACGCGCTCGATGGCTGCGTGCAGCGCGCCTTCGGCGCCTTCCTGGAACAGCGCCGGGTTCACCGCGCCGACCGGCTCGGTGTTCTTGCGCAGGATGTTGGTGATGCGCTTGTTGGCTGCAGCCAGGGCCTCGGCTTCGGGCAGCGCGGCGAAGGTGCGCACCGCTTCCATGCGGCCCAGGATGTCATGCAGCTGGTCCGGGCGCAGGCTGACCACGGCCTCGACTTCATTGGTGGTGTAGCCCTTGTCCTTCAGGTAGCCGCGCACGCGGTCATACAGGAAGTCGAGGATGGCCTCGGGCGCCGGCTTGACCGCGGCGATGCCGGCGAAGGCCTGCTGCGTCAGCGCCAGCAGCGACGACAGCGACAGCGCCAGCGGCTTTTCGATCAGCATGCGCAGCACGCCCAGCGCGTGGCGGCGCAACGCGAACGGGTCCTTCTCGCCGGTGGGCTGCAGGCCGATGCCCCAGATCCCGACCAGGGTCTCCAGCTTGTCGGCCAGCGCCACCGCGGTACTGACCGCGTTTGCCGGCAGCGCATCGCCGGCGAAGCGCGGGCGGTAGTGCTCGGAGCAGGCCAGCGCCACGTCCTCGGCTTCGTCGTCGTGGCGGGCGTAGTAGGTGCCCATGGTGCCTTGCAGCTCCGGGAACTCGCCCACCATGTCGGTCAGCAGGTCGGCCTTAGCCAGTTCGGCGCCGCGCATCGCCGCGGCCTTGTCGGTGGCCACGCCGGCGGCGTTGAGCGCATCGGCGATATGGCCGGCGATCTGCTGCAGGCGCTGCACGCGATCCAGCTGCGTGCCGATCTTGTTGTGGTAGACCACGCTGGCCAGTTGCGGCACGCGCGAGGCCAGGGTCTTCTTGCGGTCCTGGTCGAAGAAGAACTTGGCATCGGCCAGGCGCGGGCGCACCACGCGCTCATTGCCGCTGATGATCGATTGCGGCGTCTCGGTAGCCAGGTTCGACACGATCAGGAAGCGGTTGCGCAGGTGGCCATCTGCATCGGTCAGCGCAAAGTACTTCTGGTTGGTCTGCATGGTCAGGATCAGGCATTCCTGCGGTACCGCCAGGAAGGCTTCCTCGAAATGGCAGGCGTACACCACCGGCCATTCCACCAGCGAGTTGACTTCATCGAGCAGCGCCTCGGGCATGATGACCTGGTCGGCGCCGGCTTCTTGCAGCAACGCGCTGCGCATGCGCTCGCGGCGCTCGGCATAGCTGGCCACCACGCGGCCGGCGGACTCGAGTTGCTGCGCATAGTCGTTGGCATGGCGGATCTCGATCGCGCCATGCGACAGGAAGCGGTGGCCCTGGGTCAGGTTGCTGGCCTGCAGCCCCAGCAGCGTCACCGGCAGGATCTCGGCGCCGAACAGCGCGATCAGGCTGTGCGCCGGGCGCACGAAATGCACCGTGCTGCCGTCCGGGCGCTGGTAGCTCATGACCTTGGGGATCGGCAGCCTGGCCACGGTGTCTTCCAGCGTGGCCTGCAGCCCGGCGGCCAGCTCGGCGCCGCGCGCGGTATAGCGGTAGAAGAAGGCCTCGGCCTTGCCGTCGGAGGCGCGCTCCAGCGACTGCCAGTCGATCTCGGCAACGCCGACCGACTTGGCCAGCGCGGCCAGCTTCTTGGCCAGCGGGGCGGTCGGCTCGCCGTTGGCGTCCAGCGCCACCGACAGCGGCAGGACCTTCTCGCGCTGCTCGCGGTCCGGCGCGTTGCGGCGCACGCCGCTGACCAGCGCCGCCAGGCGGCGCGGGGTGGCGAACGGCGTCACGGTGGCGCCCGGCTCAAGCAGGTCGCGCTCGCCCAGGCCGGCGAACAGGCCCTGCGCGAAGGCGTCGCCCAGGCGCGACAGCGCCTTGGGGGGCAGCTCTTCGGTGAACAGTTCGATCAGCAGCGAGTCGGTCATGGGTTGCGACATGAATCGTATCCAACAGGTTGTAGCGCGCGCGGCTTGGCTCAGCAGCGCGGCGAAAGATTAGGTTCCACTCCGGACAGCAGCCACAGGCCGTTCTGTTGCCGGAATTGCAGCGTGGTGTAGGCGCATTGCGCAGCCGCCGCGGCCGCCGCGGCGCTGGCGGCGCCATTGCTGCCGCCGCGGCTGCCCGCCGCCGGGAAGCGCGCGTCGATGCGGCGCAGGCGCTTGTCGTAGCGGATCTCGTCGATGCGCCCGCCCACCCAGAAATCGATCTTCGGCGGCAGCTGCGAGGCCGAGTAGTAGGTCTTGACCTTGCGCCGGGTGCGGCCGTTGTGAGTCTCGGTTTCGACCCAGGTCAGCGGGTAGCGGATCGCGCTTTCATAGGCGCGCAGCGGCACCCGATGCCAGCCCAGGTCGCGCTGGCCGGAGAGGTCGCACGAGAACGAGCGCACCAGCTGCGTCCACTGGTCCAGCGCGTTCAGCGACGGCCGCCACTGGCGCGCCATCGCCAGCTGCAGCGCCTGCGCGTCGGCCTCGCACACATTGCTCAGTTCGGCCGGCAGCATCAGCACCTGCGCGCTGGGAACGGCCTGCGCGCGCGCGCCCACGGCATTGCCCGCCGCGGCCAGCGTGGCGAGAGCCAGGGCGCAGCCCAGCGCGCTGCGCGCCAGCAGCCTCATGCCCGCGCTCCGTCGCGCTGGCCGCACATCGGGAAGCCGAGCGCTTCGCGCGAGTCGTAGTAGGCCTGCGCCACCTGGCGCGACAGGTTGCGGATGCGGCCGATATACGCCGCGCGCTCGGTGACCGAGATCGCGCCGCGCGCGTCGAGCAGGTTGAAGGTGTGCGCGGCCTTGAGCACCTGTTCGTAGGCGGGCAGCGCCAGGCGCGTGCCGGTTTCCTGAGCGGCGTCGGCGCCGTCGCCATTGCCCATCAGCCGCCTGGCCTCGCCTTCGTGCTCGGCGAAATGGCGGAACAGGATTTCGGTGTTGCTGTGCTCGAAGTTGTAGGTGGATTGCTCCACCTCGTTCTGGTGGTACACGTCGCCATAGGTCAGGCGGCGCGTCTCGCCGTTCTCGACCCACTCGGTCCAGACCAGGTCGTAGACGTTCTCGACCTTCTGCAGGTACATCGCCAGGCGTTCGATGCCGTAGGTGATTTCGCCGGTGATGGGCTTGCAGTCGATCCCGCCCACCTGCTGGAAGTAGGTGAACTGGGTCACCTCCATGCCGTTGAGCCAGACTTCCCAGCCCAGGCCCCAGGCGCCCAGCGTGGGGTTTTCCCAGTCGTCCTCGACGAAGCGGATGTCGTTCTGCTTCAGGTCCAGGCCAAGCGCCTCGAGCGAGCCCAGGTACAGCTCCAGGATGTTCTCCGGCGCGGGCTTGAGCACCACCTGGTATTGGTAGTAGTGCTGCAGCCGGTTCGGGTTCTCGCCGTAGCGGCCGTCCTTGGGGCGCCGCGACGGCTGCACGTAGGCGGCACGCCAGGGCTCGGGGCCGATCGCGCGCAGGAAGGTATGTACGTGGGAAGTGCCGGCGCCGACCTCCAGATCGATGGGTTGCAACAGCGCGCAGCCCTGCCGGTCCCAGTAGGCCTGCAGGGTCAGAATCATTTGTTGGAAGGTCAGCATAGGAAGACTAGGTAGAGGCAAGCGGAGGCAAGCCGAGGCCGCGCAGCGCGTGCCGGAGCCGCCGCATACGGATTTTGCCAAACCCTGAATTCTATCGGCTTTTTGGCGCGGCGCCCCGTTTGGCAGGGCTGCATAGGGCACGCACCGATGGCCGGGCCGGTGCGCGGCGGTGCGCCAATGTCGGCCGCGCACAACGCATCGGGAAAATACTGAGGCGGATTTCAAGTCGCGCCGCTGCTTGCCGATAACGTTTTTGTATACAGTAAGAGTAAGCAACCCGTTTCAGAGCGTTGCGATTGACGGTCCGTGCCGGTATGCCGGCACGGCGGCTGCCCGGTCTTGTCGCGGCAGCCGTATGTCAGGAACTGATTATTGATGGGGACATTCGGATCATGGCACTTCTTTCTCGCAAACCTTATCTGGTCGCAATCGCGGTCATGATCGCCGCGGCCACCGTGTCCGTGGTGACCGGGCTGCTGAACTGAACCTGCCGGCGCGAACCTGACGCGCCACCGGTACCGGGCCCGCAGTGGTGATCCGCCGCGCCCGGTGCCCAGCCTTGCGCCTTCAGCCGGTCGTGCGCGCCTGGCGCGCGCGCCAGGCCGCCATGCCCAGCACCAGCGCAATCAGCGCCAGCACCGGCGCGTTACCCCAGCGGATATAGGGCGTCAGCCCCTGCATGCCCTGCACCTCGGCCGTCAGCGTGCCGACGGTGAAGGTCGGCAGGCGTTGCTGCACCGAGCCGTCCGGGCCCACCACCGCGGTCATGCCGGTATTGGTCGAGCGCAGCATCGGGCGGCGCGTTTCCAGTGCCCGCATGCGCGAGATCTGCAGGTGCTGGTCCAGCGCGATGGTGTCGCCGAACCAGGCCAGATTGGTCAGGTTGGCCAGCAGGTTGGCCGGCGCCGGCTGCTGGCGCAGCGTTTGCGCGATCTCCTCGCCAAACAAATCCTCATAGCAGATGTTCGGCGCCACGCGCACGCCCCGCACCGGCAGCGAGACCTGGTCCAGGCCACCCCTGCGGAAGTCGCCCAGCGGCATCTTCATCATGTCGACGAACCAGCGGAAGCCGAGCGGGATGAATTCGCCGAACGGGACCAGGTGATGCTTGTTGTAGCGGTACAGCCGCTCCGTCTCCGGGCCCAGGCCGAACACGCTGTTGGTGAAGTCGACCGGGGAATCGGCACCGGCGGCGCCGAACAGCACCGTGGTGCCGCTTTCCAGCGCGAAGTCGCGCACGGTGACGGCGACGTCGACCGGCAGCTCCTGCAGGATCACCGGGAACGCGGTTTCGGGCGTCACCACCAGGTCGGCCGGCGCCGCGGTGATCATGTCGCGGTACAACTCGATCGAGCGCTGGATGCCGGCGGGCTCGAATTTGATGTCCTGGGCCACGTTGCCTTGCAGCAGCCGCACCGTCAGCGGCTTGCCGGCGGGCGTGGTCCACGCCAGCGGCGCCAGCGCCGCGCCGGCGGCGGGCACCAGCAGGGCCAGCGCCAGCGCGCCCAGCGCGCGGCGCCGTTCGCCCCGGCCGAGCCCGCGCACCGCGCCCGCCAGCAGCGCCGCCACCGCGGCGGCCAGCGCGCCGATGCCGTACACGCCCAGCACCGGCGCGAAACCCGCCAGCGGGCCGTCGGCGTGCGCATAACCGCCCGACAGCCACGGGAAGCCGGTGAACACCACGCCGCGCAGCCATTCCGTCAGGCCCCACGCGGCGCCGAACGCCAGCGGAGCGATCAGCGTGCCCGCTGGCAGGCGCGCCATGAGCCGGTGCCAGAGCGCGCCGGCCAGCGCGGGGTAGAGCGACAGGAAACCCGAGAACAGCACCACCGCCAGCGCGGCCATCCACGACGGCATCTCGCCGTACACGTGCATGCTGATATAGAGCCACCAGATCCCGGACAGGAACCAGCCCAGGCCGAAGGCATAGCCGATGGCGCCGGCCGCGCGTGCGCGCGGCGCGTCGGCGATCAGCGCGGCCAGTCCGGCCAGCGACAGGATCTGCAGCCACCACCAGTCATGCGGGGCGAAGGCCTGGGTGTGGGCGATGCCGAGCACGCCGGCCAGCAGCAGCCGCGCCAGCGTCGCGGCGCGCGATTGCGCGCGCGTGCCGGGCACGCGCGCCGTGCCGGCGTCGGCAGCGGCGCCGTCGGGGAGCGGGGCGGGCAGCTTCATGCGCTGGCCGCGCTGGCGCTGTCAGCGTTGGCTTCGCGGTGCACCTGCAGCAGGTGCACCTGGCGCGCGTCGGCGCGCAGTACCTCGAAGCGGATCGGCGGCAGCGTGATGATCTCGCCGCGATGGGGCACGTGGCCCACGTGGTTGGACAGCAGCCCGCCGACGGTGTCGACATCATGGTCGGAGAAGCCCGTGCCGAAGGCCTCGTTGAACTGCGCGATCTCGGTCAGGCCGTGCACGCGCCAGCTGCCGTCGGGCATCGGCAGGATATTGTCCTGGTCTTCGTCCAGGTCGAATTCGTCCTCGATATCGCCAACGATCTGTTCCAGCACGTCCTCGATCGTCACCAGTCCGGCCACGCCGCCGTATTCGTCGACGACCATGGCGATATGGTTGCGGTTGATGCGGAACTCGCGCAGAAGGATGTTCAGGCGCTTGGATTCGGGAATGAACACCGCCGGGCGCAGGGTCTCGCGCAGGTCGAAGGCGGGATCGGTGTAGTAGCGCAGCAGGTCCTTGGCCAGCAGGATGCCGATGATGTTGTCGCGGCTGCCTTCGTAGACCGGGAAGCGCGAGTGCGCGGTCTGCTGCATGAACGGGATGAAGGTCTCCGGCGCGTCGGCGATATTGACCATATCCATCTGCGCGCGCGGCACCATGATGTCGGCGGCGGTCAGTTCGGAAACCTGGAACACGCCCTCGATCATCGACAGGGAATCGGCATCGATCAGGCTGCGCTCATGCGCTTCCTGGAGCACTTCAAGCAATTCCGCGCGGGTGTCCGGCTCGGGGGAGATCAGGTCTGACAGGCGTTCGAGCAGCGATCTGGGCCGATCGGCCTGCTTCAGGTAAGCGGGCTTCGAACTGGGATAGGGGTCGTTCATTTCGCGGCGAGCGCGTGGTGGAGATCGTCTGAAGGATACACTAAAAGCCTGTCGGTCCCGTGACGGCGGGGCTTGGCCGGGGTTGATATGTGCCGCGGGCGACGCTTGCCGGCGCCGCCTGCGGCAGCCGCATCACGCGGCCCGCTCTGCTTTTTCTGCCCGGTAGGGATCGGCATAGCCGAGCGCCTGCAGCGTCTCGGTCTCGATCGCTTCCATTTCCTCGGCCTCGGCGTCGTCTTCGTGCTCGTAGCCTTGCGCGTGCAGCACGCCATGCACGACCAGGTGGGCGTAGTGCGCCTCGAGCGGCTTGCGCTGCTCGCGCGCCTCGGCTTCCACCACCGGACAGCACAGCACGATGTCGCCGCTGACCGGATCTTCCTCGCGCTCGGCATAGGCGAAGGTCAGCACATTGGTGGCGTAGTCCTTGCCGCGATAGGTGCGGTTCAGCGTGCGCCCTTCTTCCTCGCCGACGAAGCGGATGGTCAGCGCGGCGTCGGCGTACAGCGCCGACTTGACCCAGGTCTCGAGCTTGCGCCGCGCCGGCAGGCCGTTGCCCTTGCCGATGCCGTCGCCGTGCTGGACTTCCAGCTCCAGCGCCGGCGGCGTGGCCGGGGTGCCGGTGGTGGTGGTCAGCGGCGCGGCGGTCACCGCCACCGACAGCGCGTCATGGTTGTCCGGGCGCACCAGCAGGCCGGCCTGCTGGTGGGTATCGGTGTGCTCGGCCAGCAGCGCGACCACGCCATCGGCCGCCTGCGTCAGGTCCAGCGTCAGGCTGCGGCCGTCGGGCAGCTGCACGCGCAGCGCGTGCGCGGCGCTCTTGCGCGCGCGGCCTTCGCCGTCGAACAGGGTCAGGCTGACGCCGGAAGTCTGGGATTTCTGCGATTTCAATTAAGCGTCCTTGTGCTGGGCGTGATATTCGTCATAGGCATCGACGATGCGCGCCACCAGCGGATGGCGCACCACGTCGATACTGGTAAAGCGGGTGCAGGCGATGCCGCGCACGTCGCGCAGCACATGCTGCGCTTCCACCAGGCCGCTCTTCTGGCCCTTGGGCAGGTCGATCTGGGTGGTGTCGCCGGTGATCACCGCCTTGGAGCCGAAGCCGATGCGCGTGAGGAACATCTTCATCTGCTCGGGCGTGGTGTTTTGCGCCTCGTCCAGGATGATGAAGGCATGGTTCAGCGTGCGCCCGCGCATATACGCAAGCGGCGCGATCTCGATCATCTGCCGCTCGAACATCTTCTGCGTGCGATCGAAGCCGAGCAGGTCGTACAGCGCGTCGTACAGCGGGCGCAGGTAGGGGTCGACCTTCTGCGCCAGGTCGCCGGGCAGGAAGCCGAGCCGTTCGCCGGCTTCTACCGCCGGGCGCGTCAGCACGATGCGCTTGACCGCGTCGCGCTCGAGCGCGTCGACCGCGCATGCCACCGCCAGGTAGGTCTTGCCGGTGCCGGCCGGGCCGATGCCCATGGTCAGGTCGTGCGACAGGATATTGCGCAGGTAGTCGCGCTGCGCCACGGTGCGGCCCTGCAGGCCGGCGCGGCGGGTATGCAGCACCGGCGATTCGTCGCCTTCCTCGCGCTCGGCTTCGTCGTCATTGCCGTTGCCGGGCAGGTAGCTGCCATGCGCGCTGAGCTGACGCGTCTCGACCAGGCCCAGTTGCACGTCGTCGATCGACAGCGGCGTGCGCGCCTGGTTGTAGAAACGCTCCAGCGCCAGCGCGGTGTCCTGCGCGTGGTTGCCACGGATGGTCATGCGGTGGCCGCGGCGCTGGATGGTCACGTCCAGCGCCTGCTCGATCTGGCGCAGGTTCTCGTCGAGCGGGCCGCACAGGTTCTGCAGCCGGGTGTTGTCGTCCCGCGGGGCGACAAATTCTGCGGAAGGGATTTTCATCGGTGGGCGATGGCCTCGCTGGAAGCTGCTGGATGGATGGGCTTTGCAGGCAGGTTACTGGCGTACCACGATCTCGCCGCGCAGCGAGTGCGGGAATGCCTGCGTGATGCTGACCTCGACCAGCTGGCCGATCAGCCGGTCGCGGCCCGCCTGCGGTACCCCCGGCAGGGCGAAGTTGACCACGCGATTGTTCTCGGTGCGGCCATGCAGCTCGGTCGGGTCCTTGCGCGCCGGGCCTTCGACCAGGATGCGCTGCACCGTGCCGACCATGCCCTGGCTGATGCGCTGCACGTTTTCCTCGATGGTGGCCTGCAGCCGCTGCAGGCGCTGCAGCTTGAGCTCGCGCGGGGTATCGTCGTGCAGGTTGGCCGCGGGCGTGCCGGGGCGCGGGCTGAAGATGAACGAGAACGAGGTGTCGTAGCCGATTTCCTCGATCATCGCCATCAGCTTGTCGAAGTCGGCATCGGTCTCGCCGGGGAAGCCGACGATAAAGTCGGAGGACATCGACATGTCCGGGCGCAGCGCGCGCAGCCGGCGGATGATGCTCTTGTACTCCAGCACGCTGTAGCCGCGCTTCATCGCCATCAGGATGCGGTCGGACGCATGCTGCACCGGCAGGTGCAGGTGGTTGACCAGCTTGTCGCAGCGGCCGTACAGCTCGACCAGGCGCGAGGTGAATTCCTTGGGATGGCTGGTGGTGTAGCGGATGCGCTCGATGCCCGGGATCTCGGCTACGTATTCGATCAGCAGCGCGAAGTCGGCGATCTCGGCAGTGTCGCCCATCTTGCCGCGGTAGGCATTGACGTTCTGGCCCAGCAGCGTGACCTCGCGCACGCCCTGGTCGGCCAGGCCCGCCACTTCGGCCAGCACGTCCTCGAACGGGCGCGACACTTCCTCGCCGCGTGTGTACGGCACCACGCAATAGCTGCAGTACTTGGAGCAGCCTTCCATGATCGACACGAACGCGCTTGGCCCCTCGACGCGCGCGGGCGGCAGGTGGTCGAACTTCTCGATCTCGGGGAAGGAGATGTCCACCTGCGACTGGCCGGTGCGCTGGCGGCGCGCGATCAGGTCAGGCAGGCGGTGCAGCGTTTGCGGGCCGAACACCACGTCGACATAGGGCGCGCGCGAGACGATGCTGGCGCCTTCCTGGCTGGCCACGCAGCCGCCCACGCCGATCACCAGGTCGGGCTTGGCGGCCTTGAGCGCCTTCATCCGGCCCAGTTCCGAGAACACCTTCTCCTGCGCCTTCTCGCGCACAGAGCAGGTGTTGAACAGGATGACGTCGGCGTCTTCGACGTTGTCGGTGGCTTCCAGCCCCTGGCTGGCGTTGAGGACGTCGACCATCTTGTCCGAGTCGTACTCGTTCATCTGGCAGCCGTACGTCTTGACGAAAACTTTCTTCATATGCCGATCTCAGTGGTTGACCTGGGGGCATCAGGGTGTTGCAACAACACGGCCGGCGCGGGGGGTAGCGCCGGTCGCACTTCGGGGGTGGTTATTTTTTCAGCGCCTGCTGTTCGGCCTCGCTCAGCACCCACGCGGTCAGCAGCTGGCCGTACAGGTCCAGCTTGTACCGCACCGGCAGCTTCTGGCCCGCCACCGCGGCGCTGGCCAGCAACTGGTTGTCGGTGCCGAACAGGCGCAGGCCCGGCGCCACGCCCACGCGCTTGCCGTCGAGCGTGGCGGTCTGCGGCGCGCCCGCCGACGGCGCGTCGATGACCAGCCTGGCCGCCACGGCATCGCCCGGAAGCGCGCGCACCGGCTGGGCCGCGGCGACCGACGCGCCCAGCAGTAGCGCCACGCCGCACGCCAGCCCGGCCCAATGCTTGCACAGGCGGCTGGGTGTCACGGACTCCGGCGCCTCGCGGCGCGTATCACGACCTGCTGGCATGGGGAACTCCGGCAAATAGGGCGATGCGGTGGGTGGATGGCCCGCGGGCCGTGGCCGAAAGACGGCCAACCGCGCATTTTACCTCGCCAGCGATCGCCTTGGTGTGGCAGGCAATGTGGCAGGGAAGGGCGTCAGAACAGGCAGGATGCCTCTTGCAGCACGCGCTGCTTGGAAACCGTGCCCATCAGTTCGCGCCCGGCCGGGTCGCGCACCAGCGGGATCCGGTTGATGCCGTGCTCGGCGAATACCGCGAGGGCGTCGCGCAGGCGCGAGTCCGGCGTCAGCGCCGGGAACTCGCGTTCCGCCAGCGCCAGCACATCGTCGGGCGCGCCTTCGCGCTGCGCGCGCTGTAAGGCATGGATCGACAGCGCACCCAGCAGGCGGCCGTCGCCCTGCACCAGGTAGAGGTAGCGCGTGCCGGTCTCGGCGAACTTGTCGGCGGCGGCGGCCAGCGTGGCACCGGGGTCGAGCACGGTATCGGTCGGGTCGCACAGGCCGGCCAGCGTCAGCGTGCGGGCATGCTCGGCGGCCGCCGACGCCTGCGCGCGCTCGGCGATCACGCTGTACAGCGACAGCGTCTGGCAGCGCGACGCGGTGTAGTATGCCGCCACCGCGCCGATCATCGACGGCAGCAGCAGCGCGGGCGCCAGCGTCATCTCGAACACCATCAGCACCGACATCAGCGGCGCCTGGCTGGTGGCCGCCAGGAACGCGCTCATGCCCACCAGCGGCAGCAGCGGCGCCGCGCCCGCCGCCGTGCCCTGCATGCCCAGCGCCAGCAGCTGGCCCAGCGCCGCACCGACAAACAGCGACGGCGTGAACACGCCGCCGACCGCGCCCGAGCCCATGCTGATCACCGTCGCCGCCAGCTTGGCCAGCAGCACGGCCGCCACCGGCACGCTCAGCGGCTGCTCCTGCAGCAGGGTCTGGATGGTGGAAAAGCCGTTGCCGACCACTTCCGGCACCGCCATCGCCAGCACGCCGACCAGCGCGCCGCCCAGCGCCAGCCGCGCCACCGGCCCGCCCGGCAGCGCCGCGAAGCGGCTGCGCGCGAAGCCGGCCGCGCGCAGGAACAGCGCGCCCGCGATGCCGGCGGCCACGCCCAGCGCGGCCGCGGCCAGCAGGACCTGCGGGCGCAGGTCCGGGGCGATATCGAGGCCGGGATAGAGCGGCTGCAGCCCGCCGTGCCACTGGCTGACCATGGCGCCGGCGACCGAGGCCAGGAACAGCGGCATCAGGCGCTGCACCGCGAGCGCGCCGAACACGACTTCGGCGACAAAGACCGCGGCGGAAAACGGGGTGTGGTAGACGGTGGCCAGGCCCGCCGCGGCGCCGCAGGCGGTCAGCATGCGGCGCATGTTGGAGCCGCCGCCGCGCTCGATCCGGGTGGAAGGGAACAGCGACCCGCACAGCGCCGCCAGCTGGATCATCGCGCCTTCCTTGCCGACCGAGCTGCCGCTGACGATCGAGAAGAACGAAGACAGCGCGCGCAACAGCGTGATCCGCACCGGCAGCCGGCCGCTGCCGTTGGCGACCGCTTCCATGTAGTCGGTGGCGCCCGGATGGGAGCTGGCCAGGCGGTTGGCCAGCACCAGCAGGCCGCCCGCGAGCGCGCCGCCGATGGCGGGCACCACCACACGCCATGCCAGCGCCAGCGTCGCGAATACCGTGACCACATCGGCATGGCTGGCAAACAGTACGAAGCCAGCGCCGTCCAGCGCCTCCTTGAACAGCGTGGTGGCGATGGCGGCGACGATCCCGACCGGGATGGCCGCGAGCAGTGTGACTTCCTGGTCTTCGAGGAAACGCAAGCGCATGGCGGCTTTCCGGGCAGGCGGGGCGACGTGCCGGCGGTGGCGAGCGGGCGGCCCGAGAGCCGTCATGATAGCGCAGCGCCACCCGCGCCGATCCCATGTGCGCCGGCGCGCATTCGTTGCCGGTGGGGTGCCGATCGGGTGCATAACCCGCCCGCGCCGGACTGGTACACTACCGCTCTTTCCTTCGCGGGCGGGCCGGTGGCCTGCCACGCCGGCTTCCCGGCGTTCGCGTTCCGATTCCGATCGATTACAAGGAGCCATCCGGCGTCTGGCGCACCGCGCGCGCAGCGATGGCCCAAGCAGCAATTCATGTCTTTTTCTGAACTCGGCTTGTCCGAAAAGATTGTGCGTGCCGTAGCCGAACAGGGCTACACCACCCCGACTCCCATCCAGGCCCAGGCAATTCCCGCCATCCTCAAGGGCGGCGACTTGCTCGCCGGCGCCCAGACCGGCACCGGCAAGACCGCCGGCTTTACCCTGCCGATGCTGCAGCTGCTGTCCGAAACCGCGGCCCGCCATGCCGGCGGCGCCCCGCGCGGCGGCCGCGTGGCGGTGCGCGCGCTGGTGCTGACGCCCACGCGCGAGCTGGCGGCGCAGGTCGAGGAGAGCGTGCGCAATTACGGCAAGTACCTGCGCCTGCGCTCGATGGTGATGTTCGGCGGGGTTGGCATCAACCCGCAGATCGAGCAGCTCAAGCGCGGCGTGGAGATCGTGGTGGCTACGCCCGGCCGCCTGCTGGACCATGTGTCCCAGCGCACCATCGACCTGTCGCAGGTGGAACTGCTGGTGCTCGATGAAGCCGACCGCATGCTCGACATGGGCTTCATCCACGATATCCGCAAGATCCTCAACGTGCTGCCGGTCAAGCGGCAGAACCTGCTGTTTTCGGCGACGTTCTCGGACGATATCCGAGCGCTGGCCGACCGCCTGCTGAACAATCCCGCCTCGATCGAAGTCGCGCGGCGCAATACCACCGCCGAAACCGTGGACCAGCGCGTCTACCCGGTCGACCGCGAACGCAAGCGCGAACTGCTGGCCCACCTGGTGCGCCAGCATGACTGGCACCAGGTGCTGGTGTTCACGCGCACCAAGCATGGCGCCAACCGGCTGGCCGAGCAGCTGACCAAGGACGGCCTGTCGGCGCTGGCAATCCACGGCAACAAGAGCCAGTCGGCGCGCACGCGCGCGCTGTCCGAGTTCAAGGCCGGCACCCTGCGGCTGCTGGTGGCGACCGATATCGCCGCGCGCGGCATCGACATCGACCAGCTGCCGCACGTGGTCAACTTCGACCTGCCCAACGTGCCCGAGGACTACGTCCACCGCATCGGCCGCACCGGCCGCGCCGGCGCCGAGGGCGAGGCGATCTCGCTGGTGTGCGTGGACGAGCTGGGGCTGCTGCGCGATATCGAACGCCTGATCAAGCGCAAGCTCGAACAGACCGTGCTGACCGGCTTCGAGGTCGACCCCAGTATCGCGCCCGAGCCGATCCAGAAGGGCCGCCAGCAGCGTGGCGGTGGCGGCCAGGGCCAGGGCCGCGGACGGGCCGAGGCGCGTCCGGCCGGCGACGGCGAAGGCGCGCAGCGCCAGCGTCCCGCCCGCCAGGCGCAGGGCGCGCCGCGCCAGGGCCAAAGCCAGGGCCAGCGCGGCAACGGCGCCGCCAACGGCAACCGTGCGGTCCAGCCCGCCGGCGCGCGCACCCCCGCGCCGCGCCGCGACGGCCAGGACCAGGCACGCCCGCAACGCGCCGCGGCCCAGCCCGCGCGCCAGCCCAATGACGCCGCCCAGGCACCGGCGCGCAACCGCCGTCCGGCGCCGCAGGCGGCGCTGCTGGGCGGCAACCGCAAGCCGGCGCGCTAACGCGGAACCGGCGGCACCATGCACGCGTCCGACGCCCCCGCCGACTCTGGTGTGCCCTCCGGTGTCCCATACGCCGGCCTGACGCCGGAGCTGATGCTGGACGCGCTCGAGGGCGCCGGCCTGCGACCCGACGGGCGCCTGCTGGCGCTCAACAGCTACGAGAACCGCGTCTGGCAGGTGGGCATCGAGGACGCCGCGCCGGTCATCGCCAAGTTCTATCGCCCGGGCCGCTGGACCGATGCGGCCATCCTGGAAGAACACGCGTTCGTGCAGCAACTGGCCGACGCCGAGATTCCCGCCGTGCCCGCCATGGCGCTGGCGCCGGGCGAGGCCGGCACGCTGCTGCATCATGCGGGCTTCCGCTTCGCCGTCTTCCCCCGCTGCGGCGGGCGCGAGCCGGCGCTGGACCGTGCCGATACGCTGACCTGGCTCGGCCGGTTCATCGGCCGCATCCATGCGCTGGGCGCGGCCCAGCCCTACCAGGCGCGTCCCGCGCTGGATCCCGACACCTTCGGCATTGCCCCGCGCGACTGGCTGCTCGCCAGCGGCTGTATTCCGGCCGATCTGCTGCCGGCCTGGAAGTCGGTGGCGCAGTTGGCGCTGGACGGCGTGCAGCGCTGCTATGAGCGCGCCGGCGACGTGCAGCTGCTGCGCGTCCACGGCGACTGCCATCGCGGCAATGTGCTGTGGATCGACGAAGAAGACGCGCGCGGCGGCGCCCATGGCGAGCCGGGCCCGCACTTCGTTGACTTCGACGACAGCCGCATGGCCCCCGCGATCCAGGACATCTGGATGCTGCTCGAGGGCGACCGCGCGGCGATGCAAGGCCAGCTTGCCGATATCGTCGCCGGCTACGAGGATTTTGCCGAATTCCAGGCGCGCGAACTGTGGCTGGTGGAAGCGCTGCGCACGCTGCGGCTGCTGCACTACAGCGCCTGGCTGGCCAGCCGCTGGGCCGACCCGGCCTTTCCGGCCGCCTTCCCGTGGTTCGGCACCGCGCGCTACTGGCAGGACCGGATCCTGGAATTGCGCGAACAGGTCGCGCTGATGGACGAAGCGCCCCTGTGGGGCGCCTGAAGCCTGCCGCAAGGCGGCGCCGCTGCGGCACCGCCCGTCAGGGAGCTCATCCCTTCTTTTCCGGGGTCTTGACCAGCACCACCGGGCACTCGGCCTGGGCCAGTACCCGGCCCGCCACCGAACCGATCACGGCATCGAAGAACGAGCCCCGCCCATGCGTGCCCATCACGATGGCCGCGGCGTCGACCGAATTCGCGTAGGCGACGATGCGCTCGGGCGCGAAGCCGTGCAACGGGTGCCGCTCGAACGGCACATTGGCCGCGCCGAGAATGTCGCAGACCGCCGCCATCGCCTTGTCGCTGGCTTCCTTGTGCCAGTCGTCGATGGTTTCCTTGCTGACGAAGGCGCGCACCTGGCCGCTGACTTCCGGCGCGACATGGACGACATGCACGGTGAAGCCGTTTTGCAGCAGCCTGCCTTCGGCGATAAAGCGCGCTGCGGCGTCGCTGAAGGCCGAGCCGTCGGTGGCGAGGACGATATTGGTCATGGCGGAATCTCCTGGATGGGGGCTGTCGGCAAGCGCCGCGGCCATGTGGCCGCAACGCCATCTGGAACCATCATGCCCCCTAGTGTCCCGCCAGGATGCGATTCAGATCAAGTCGGATCGGAATTGTCCGATTTGCTGGTGCGATAACCGGTTAGCCGGTTCGTTGATGTATTCCGTCATTCCGGCTGAAGCATTTGGCCATTGCCCCGTCAACACGGCGGCGCGTAGCATGCTCCCGAGCCCCGCGGCAGGCATGGCCCCCGTGCGGCCAAGGGCAGACGATCCAACCACCAATGCAAGCCGCCTCCCGCCACAAGGCGCGCAGGCGGCGAACCGGAGACAACCATCATGAGTGAGCGCGGCAACCTGCAGCCCCTGCGCGGTATCAAGGTCGTGGAATTCGAAGGCATCGGCCCCGGCCCGCTGTGCGGCGCCATGCTGGCCGGCCTGGGCGCCGAGGTCACGCTGGTGACCCGCCCGGTGGCGCCCGATGCGCGGCGCATCCTGCGCGGCCAGTCGGTGCCTGCCGAGATGGAGCTGGAGCACGGCAAGCGCGTGGTGCAGCTGAACCTGAAGGCGCCCGAAGACGTGGCCGCCGCGCTCGACCTGGTGGCCGGCGCCGACGCGCTGATCGAGGGTCTGCGTCCCGGCGCGATGGAACGCCTGGGGCTGGGCCCCAAGGCCTGCCATGCCCGCAATCCGCGCCTGGTCTACGGCCGCATGACTGGCTGGGGCCAGACCGGCCCGCTGTCGCAAAGCGCTGGCCATGACCTCAACTACATCGCGCTCACCGGCCTGCTGTCGATGGCCGCGCGCGAAGGCAGCCTGCCGATGGTGCCGCCGACCGTGATGGGCGATGCCACCGGCGCGCTCGGGCTGGCGTTCGGCATCACCAGCGCCATCCTCAGCGCGCGCGCCAGCGGCGAGGGCTGCGTGGTCGATGCCGCCATTACTGACATCGTTGCCATGCTCGGCTCGCTGGTGCAGGTGTCGCGCGCGGCCGGCACGCTGGGCGGCCCGCAACCGAGTCCGTTCCACGACTCGCCGTTCTATGATGTGTTTCCGTGCGCGGACGGGCGCGCCATCACCCTCGGCGCGCTCGAGCCGCAGTTCTACCGTGAACTGCTCGAGCGCCTGGAACTGACCGATATCGACCCGGCCGCGCAGTACGACCGCGCCCAGTGGCCGGCGGTGAAGGCCCGCATCGCCGCGGCGATTGCCGCCAGGCCGAGCACGCATTGGGAGTCCGTGCTGGGCGGCACCGACGTGTGCTTCGCGCGCGTGCTGACGCTGGACGAGGCCGCGCGCCATCCGCACAACCAGGCGCGGGGCACGTATCGTCTCCATCAGCAGGGCGAGCGCGAGGTGCCGCGCTCCGCGCCGGCGCCGCGCTTTCTGCCGGCCGGGACGGAATGACTGGGACGGAATGACCGGCGCTGCAGCCACTTGACGCCAGCCGCGTCATCGAAGGAAAAGCCTGACTCTTGTGCAGAATCTGCTGCGTTCGCGCAGTGAGAATTCGGCGCATCAAGGCCCCTCAGGGCCCTTAACCTTGGCATAGCCAGTCCCTGGCCAATTCCCCGCCAGTTGTTAAGGAGCCCTGAATTGCCTCCAACGCTGATCGTCGACGAACCCTCGAGGTTCCGCACCTTGTTATGCGCCGAACTCGCCGCCGAGTTCGACGCCGACGAGGTCCTGGAAACGGATGGAGTCAGGGAGGGATACCGCCTCGCCCGCGAGCACCGGCCCGGCCTGGTGCTGGTCGACGTCGAACGCTTCGGCAATCCCGGCATTGACTTCGTCCGCAGGGTGGTAGCCACGCTGCCCGGCGTGCCGCTGCTGGTCCTGTCCGGCACCGACACCGCCCAGGCGCCGGTGCGGGCGCTGCGCGCCGGCGCGCACGGCTTCGTGGTCAAGCAGCGCGGCGTCGAAGAAGTGATGCAGGCCGTGCGCGGCGTGCTGAGCGGCTATCTGGTGTTTCCACTGCAGACGCTGGAGACGGTGCGCCAGCTCGGCGAGCAGCAGCAGGCCGGCCTGCCGCGGCTGAGCAACCGCGAGATCACCATCCTGCAATACCTGGCGCGGGGACATTCCAACAAGTCGATCGCCGCGCAGCTGCTGATCAGCAGCAAGACCGTCAGCACGCACAAGGCCAATATCATGGCCAAGCTGCATGTGGGCTCGCTGGTCGAGATGGTGGACTACGCGCGCCGGCATCAGCTGGTGTGGTGAACGTCACCTGGCGGGTTTGCCGTGGCGTGCGCCCTCTGCCGCGCCCATCGGCCATCGCGGGTAGACTGTGGGCATCTGTGACGAATCCGAGCTATCCGCCCGATGCCCCAGACCCTGAATGCTGCCGTGCGCCGCCTCGGCGCCGTCGCCATTGCCTGCGCCACGTGGCTGGCCGTTCCGGCTTTCGCCAACGAGCCGATGTGGTTCGTGCAGGGCCGCCCAGTGCCGGAGGCGCGCCAGGCGGTGGACGCGCTGGCCGCCGTGGCCGCCGATGGCCTCGATCCCCGCGACTACGATGCCGAAGCCCTGCGCCAGGCCGTGACCCAGGCCACCCACGGCCCGGCGCTGCCCCCCGATGCCGCGGCCCGGCTCGACGCGGCGCTGAGCGCCGCCATGGAGCGGATGCTGTCCGACCTGCACGGCGGCCGCATCAATCCGCGCGCGGTCCATGCCAATTTCGCGCCGCCGGCCGAACGGGCTTTCGATGCCGCCACCTGGCTGCGCGATGCGGTCGCCCAGCACCGCCTGCCCGATGCCATCCGCCAGGCGGCGCCGACGTTCCCGCTGTACGGCACGCTGCGCCAGGCCCTGGCCCGCTACCGCGACATCGCGCGGCAGCCGGTGTGGCAACAGCCGCTGCCGCCGCTGCCGGCCAGCAAGCTGACGCCGGGCCAGCCGTGGGGCGGCGTCGCCGCACTGGCCGCGCGCCTGGTGGCGCTGGGCGACTTGCCGGCCAACACGCAACCGCCGGCACGCTACGAGGGCGCGCTGGTCGATGGCGTCAAGGCCTTCCAGTCCCGCCACGGGCTGCAGCCCGACGGCGTGATCGGCGCGGCCACGCTGGCGCAGCTGAACCTGCCCATCGCCGAGCGCGTGCGGCAGATCGAACTGACCATGGAGCGTCTGCGCTGGACCCCGCTGGACGGTCCGCGCATGATCGTGGTCAACGTGCCGGAGTTCATGCTGCGTGCCTATGAAATCCGCGACGGCAAGCTCGACATCAAGCTGGAGATGAAGGTGATCGTCGGCAAGGCGCTCGATACGCGCACGCCGCTGTTCGAGGAGGACATGCGCTATATCGAATTCAGCCCGTACTGGAATATCCCGCCGTCGATCGCACGCCGCGAGACGGTGCCGCGGCTGCGCCGCGATCCGGGGTATTTCAACCGGCAGGGGCTGGAGTTCGTCGGCGGTGACGGCAAGGCCGTGACCACCTTGTCCGAGGAGAACCTGGAGGCGGTGCTGAATGGCAGCCTGCGCATCCGCCAGCGGCCTGGCCCGCTCAATGCGCTGGGCGACATCAAGTTCGTGTTTCCCAACAACGAGAACATCTACCTGCACCACACGCCGTCGCCGCAGCTGTTCAAGCGCGACCGGCGCGACTTCAGCCACGGCTGCATCCGCGTGGAAGCCCCAGTAGCGCTGGCGCAGTTCGTGTTGCACGATATGCCGGACTGGAACGAGACCCGGATCCGCGAGGCGATGGAACGTCGCAAGTCCAATACGGTGCGCCTGCAGCAGCCGTTGCCGGTGGTGCTGGCTTACGGCACGGTCATCGCCCGCGCCGATGGTCGTGTATCCTTCCTGCCTGACATCTACGGTCACGACAAACTGCTGGACAAGGCGCTGCGTCAACGCAACGGCCGCCCCCAGTCGCGCGCTGTTGCAAGCGCCTCCGGCGTCATCCATTAGGCGCCGCACCCCGCACATTCAGAGGAAGTACCATGACTGACGCGACGCGCAACGCACGCCGCCGCTTTCTTCATACCACCGGAACCCTGGCGCTCGCCGCAGGCCTGATGCCGCTGGCGCCAAGCCGCGCGCTGGCCAGCCTGCCCGCCAGCCAGGCGCTGGCCGGCCTGCCGGACGCCCGCACGCTGGCTTTCGATCATACCCACACCGGCGAGCGCGTATCGCTGGTCTATGCCGTGGGCGACCGTTTCGTGCCCGACGCGCTGACCACGCTCAACGGCTTCCTGCGCGATCATTATTCCGGCAAGGTCGGCACCATCGATCCGCAGCTGTTCGACCTGCTGTTCCAGGTGCGTCGCGAACTCGGCACCGACAAGCCGTTCCAGGTCATCTCCGGCTACCGCAGCCCGGCCACCAATTCGCGCCTGCGCAATTCGCGCGGGGGCGGGGTGGCAAAGCACAGCCTGCATATGGACGGCAAGGCCATCGACATCCGGCTGGCCGGCGTGTCGCTGGCCGATGTGCGCGATGCCGCCAAGTCATTGCAGGGCGGCGGCGTCGGCTACTACGAGACCGACCAGTTCGTGCATATCGACACCGGGCGCGTGCGCTACTGGTAAGCGTTGCCTGCGGGGCCGTCCGGCATGGACGGCCTTGTGTCGTTGCGCGGAACGTTTGTCCGCAAGCACCAAAGCAAAAAGCCGCGTTCTCTTGCGAGAACGCGGCTTTTCAAATAGATGGTGGCGAATCAGGGACTCGAACCCCGGACCTGCGGATTATGATTCCGTCGCTCTAACCGACTGAGCTAATTCGCCAACGAAGACTGAGATTATACCTGGGCTTTCGCGACTGTCAACACCTTCCGGCGAAGATTTTGCACGAGGCTTCCGTGCATAAAAAAACGGCAGGCCCGCGGGCCTGCCGTTCTGCTTAATGCCGCACGACCGCTCAGTCGTTGGCGTAGATGTTCACGTCCTTGGTCTCGCGGATAAACAGCGCGCCGACCACGAAGGTGAGTGCGGCGATGATGATCGGGTACCAGAGGCCGTAGTAGATGTTGCCGTTCTGGGCCACCAGCGCGAACGAGATGGTGGGCAGCAGGCCGCCGAACCAGCCGTTGCCGATATGGTAGGGCAGCGACATCGAGGTGTAGCGGATGCGGGTCGGGAACAGTTCCACCAGCATGGCGGCGATCGGGCCGTACACCATGGTGACGTAAATCACCAGGATGACCAGGATCACCAGCACCATGATCGTGTTCATCTGCGCCGGATCGGCCTTGGTCGGGTAACCGGCCGCGGCCATCGAGCTGCCCACCTCTTTCTTGAACGCCGCGATCTGCTGCTTGCTGGCGTCGTCGAAGCTGTGGCCATTCACCAGCTTGGCATCGAAGGCCTTGATCTCCTTGTCGCCGATCTTGACGGTGGCCACGGTGCCGGCCGGTGCCTCGACCACTTCATAGCTGGCCGAAGCTTGCGCCAGGGTGCGCTTGGCGATGTCGCACGAGCTGCGGAAGTCGATCTCGCGGGCGATCGGGCTGCCCTGGAACGAGCACTGCTTCGGATCCGCGGTCACCACGATCTGGGCGCTGTGCTGGGCGCGCTCCAGCGCCGGGTTGGCGTAGTGGGTCAGGGCCTTGAACAGCGGGAAGTAGGTCAGCACGGCCAGCGCGCAGCCCGCCATGATGATCCACTTGCGGCCGATCTTGTCCGACAGCGCGCCGAAGAAGATGAAGAACGGCGTGCCGATCACCAGGGCGCCGGCGATCAGCAGGTTGGCCGTCTTGGCATCGACCTTGAGCACCTGGGTCAGGAAGAACAGCGCGTAGAACTGGCCGGTGTACCAGACCACGGCCTGGCCGGCGGTCAGCCCCAGCAGCGCCAGGATCACGATCTTCAGGTTGCGCCACTGGCCGAACGATTCGGTCAGCGGTGCCTTGGAGGTCTTGCCCTCGGCCTTCATGCGCTGGAACGCCGGCGATTCGTTCATCGACAGCCGGATATAGACGGACACGCCCAGCAGCAGGATCGACACCAGGAACGGGATGCGCCAGCCCCAGGTCTCGAAGTTGGGACCGGTCGCCTCGCGGCACAGCAGGATCACGATCAGCGACAGGAACAGGCCGAGCGTGGCGGTGGTCTGGATCCACGACGTGTACGCACCGCGCTTGCCGTGCGGGGCGTGTTCGGCCACGTAGGTGGCGGCGCCGCCGTACTCGCCGCCGAGCGCCAGGCCCTGCAGCATGCGCAGCGCGATCAGGATGATCGGGGCGGCCCAGCCGATGGTGGCGTAGCCTGGCAGCAGGCCGACGATGAAGGTCGATACGCCCATGATCAGGATCGTCACCAGGAAGGTGTACTTGCGCCCGATCATGTCGCCCAGGCGGCCGAACACCAGCGCGCCGAACGGCCGCACGATAAAGCCGGCGGCAAACGCGAGCAGCGCGAAGATGAAGGCCGAGGTCGGGTCCAGCCCGGCAAAGAACTGCTTGGCGATGATCGCCGCCAGCGAGCCATACAAATAAAAGTCGTACCACTCGAACACCGTGCCCAGCGACGAGGCAAAGATCACCTTGCGCTCTTCGGCAGTCATCGGTGCGTTCTGCGCGCCCCCTCCGGGCACCGCAACGTTTTGCACGTTTGCCATTTGTCTCCTCCGTCTGGAATGGATCTGGGGCGGGCGTGGTGCGCGGAAAGCGCCGCGCGGCTGGCCGCTATGCCCAGAGTTGCAGAGGATTGTGGGTGGCGAAACTTACTGCGTTCTGACAGATTCCGGCGTGCCGGCGGCAAAAAACGTCGGGGTATACGCTAGGCGCGCACAGGGCTATGGATGTTGCGCTGCGGGCCCTCGGCGCATGCGCTCCGCGCTGCTGTGCGACTTGCGGGCGTGCGGCTATGCAGCATCCGCGCCAGGACCGCGCGAGGCGCCTTGCGATGGCATTGCCGCCGGCGGCGCCTTGGCGCTGCTGGCTTCGGCCTCGGCGTCGTCATGGTTCATGCGCCAGGCATAGAGCGCGGCCATCAGCACATAGACCACCAGCGCGCCTTGCGCGCCGACCCAGAACGAGAACGGCCAGCCAAAGAAGTTGAAGCGCAGGTCGCGTGCAAACCACGCCACCACGAAGGTGACCGTGAACCAGACCGCGAGCAGGCCGCAGATCCAGCGCAGGTTGCGATGCCAGGCGAGGCGATGGCGTGCCTCGGCGCTGCCGGATGCAGGGGTGTCGTTCATGCGGGCGGAAAGTTTTCGGGACGGCGCAGCGTCACGCGGAAATGCGCGCCGGCCAGCCGTGGCGATTGCTGGTAGACGTGGTCCGAGATCTGGACGTCGCCGCCGTGCTGCTGCACGATCTCGCGCACGATCGCCAGGCCAAGGCCGCTGCCTTCGGTGTTGGTGCCGAGCACCCGGTAGAAGCGCTCCATCACGCGCTCGCGCTCCGACGGTGCAATGCCCGGGCCGGTGTCTTCCACGTCGAGGTAGGCGAACGGTTCGAAGGCGTCGGCGCTGACCCGCACCGTGGCGTGGCCGCCGCGCGGCGTGTAGCGGATGGCGTTGTCGAGCAGGTTGTTCAGCATCTCGGTCAGCATCAGGCGGTTGCCCTGGACCATCACCGGATGGTCGTCGGCATCGAGGCCCAGGTCGATGTCGCGCGCCCATGCCTGCGGCAGCCAGTCCTTGACCACCTCGCGCGCCAGCGCAGCCAGGTTCAGCGCGGCCATGCCGCCGGTGCCGGCCAGGTTTTCCATGCGCGCCAGCGACAGCAACTGCGTGACCAGGTGCGCGGTGCGTTCCGAGCTGCCCGCGATCTGCGCCAGCGAGCGCCGCAGTTCTTCCGGCGACTGCTCGCGCTGCGCCAGCTCGGCCTGCATGCGCAGGCCCGCCAGCGGCGTCTTCATCTGGTGCGCGGCATCGGCGATAAAGCGCTTCTGGGTCTGCACCGACTGGTCCAGCCGCGCCAGCAGGTCGTTGAACGAGCCCACCAGCGGCGTGATCTCCTGCGGCGCGGCGCGTTCGTCGATGGGGCTGGTATCGCCGGGGTTGCGCGCGCGGATGCGCTGCTGGATCGCGGTCAGCGGCGCCAGCCCGCGCGACAGCCCGAACCACACCAGCACCACCGCCAGCGGCAGGATCACGAACTGCGGCAGGATCACGCCCTTGATGATCTCGTTGGCAAGCCGCGCGCGCTTGTCCAGGGTTTCGGCCACCTGTACCAGCACCGGCTGGGTGCCGCTGACCTGCTTCAGCTCGATATAGGTGTAGGCCACGCGCACGTCGTTGCCGGCGACGCGGTCATCGCGCAGCGACACCAGCCCGGCGTGGCCCTGGTCGTCCTCGGAAGGCAAGGGCAGGTCCTGGTCGCCGGCGATATATTCGCCGCGCTTGCCGACCACCTGGTAGTAGATGTTGTCGGTCTCGTCGGCGCGCAGGATCTCGCGCGCCGACAGCGGCAGCTGCAGTGTGACGCGGCCATTGACCTCGCGCACTTGCTGCGACAGCACGATGGCGCTGGCTTCGAGCGCGCGGTCGAAGGGACCGTTGGCGATCGACTTGGCCACCAGGTAGGTCACCGCGATGCTCATCGGCCAGAGCAGCAGCAGCGGCGCCAGCATCCAGTCCAGGATCTCGCCGAACAGCGAGCGCGGCGCGGGATGGGCGGTGCTTTCCTCCAGGTGCGGCAGCGCGTCGGCCAGGTCCTGGTCGGTGGCGTCCGTGGAAGGAGGTGGGGGCGCGGCGCGCGGCCCGCGCCGCCAGGGCAGTCGCAGCAGGCTCATGTGGGCGAGATTGCGCTCAGGTCGGTCACGCGGCCTGCGGTGATGGGATCAGTGCGGCGCGGCCACCGCCGGCTGGAATTTTTCCAGGCAGTAGCCCAGCCCGCGCACGGTGGCGATGCGGATGCCGCCCACCTCGATCTTCTTGCGCAGGCGGTGCACATAGACCTCGATGGCGTTGTTGCTGACTTCCTCGCCCCATTCGCACAGGTGGTCCACCAGCTGTTCCTTTGACACCAGGCGGCCGCTGCGCGTCAGCAGGATCTCCAGCAGGCCGATCTCGCGCGCGGACAGGTCCAGCATCTGGTCATTGAGATACGCGATGCGCCCGACCTGGTCGTATGCCAGCGGCCCGTGCCGCATCAGCGTGGCGCCGCCGCCGGCGCCGCGCCGCACCAGCGCGCGCACGCGCGCTTCCAGCTCGGACAGGGCGAAGGGCTTGGCCATGTAGTCGTCGGCGCCGAGGTCCAGGCCCTTGACGCGCTCGTCGACGCTGTCGGCCGCGGTCAGGATCAGCACCGGCAGCATCGCGCCGCGCGCGCGCAGGCGCTTGAGCACCTCCAGCCCGCTCATGCGCGGCAGGCCCAGGTCGAGGATCAGCAGGTCGAAGGTCTGGGTCGACAGCGCCGAATCGGCTTCGAGGCCATTGGCGACATGGTCGACGGCGTAGCCCGAGTGGCGTAGCGAGCGGGTCAGGCCGTCGGCCAGCACGTCGTCATCTTCGGCGATCAGAATGCGCATGGTTGTCTCCACCCTGGCCGGCAGAGCCGGCACCGGTGCGCAACGGGCACGGGGGCGCGAAGGGGCTTGCCAAGCATACTGTTTTTTTATACAGTACCCGCACGTTCCGCTGGGGCCGCCCGGGGAGACCCCCTGGAGTGCGGCCGCGCAGACAGCCGGGCCGGCGCTGATGCCGGCAAATGCCGGTGCCGCGCCACATGCGGCCTATTTATACACCATTTGATTCAAGGACGACCATGGACGACAAGAAGGCAGGTGCCGGCGTGAGCGCCGAGAAGCAGAAGGCGCTTGCCGCCGCGCTCTCCCAGATCGAGAAGCAGTTCGGCAAGGGCTCGATCATGCGCCTGGGCGACGGCGAGGTCGAAAAGGACATCCAGGTGGTTTCCACCGGTTCGCTCGGCCTGGACATCGCACTTGGCGTCGGTGGCCTGCCGCGCGGCCGCGTGGTCGAGATCTACGGGCCTGAATCGTCGGGCAAGACCACGCTGACGCTGCAGGTGGTGGCCGAAATGCAGAAGCTGGGCGGCACCTGCGCCTTTATCGACGCCGAGCACGCGCTGGACGTCAACTACGCCTCCAAGCTCGGCGTCAATGTCGGCGACCTGCTGATCTCGCAGCCCGACACCGGCGAGCAGGCCCTGGAAATCACCGACGCGCTGGTGCGCTCGGGCTCGATCGACCTGATCATCATCGACTCGGTCGCGGCGCTGGTGCCCAAGGCCGAAATCGAAGGCGAAATGGGCGATTCGCTGCCCGGCCTGCAGGCCCGCCTGATGAGCCAGGCGCTGCGCAAGCTGACCGGCACCATCAAGCGCACCAACTGCCTGGTGATCTTCATCAACCAGATCCGCATGAAGATCGGCGTGATGTTCGGCTCGCCCGAAACCACCACCGGCGGCAATGCGCTGAAGTTCTACGCCTCGGTGCGCCTGGACATCCGCCGCATCGGCTCGATCAAGAAGGGCGACGACGTGATCGGCAACGAGACCAAGGTCAAGGTGGTCAAGAACAAGGTATCGCCGCCGTTCCGCGAGGCCTTCTTCGATATCCTCTACGGCCAGGGCATCTCGCGCCAGGGCGAGATCATCGACCTGGGCGTGGATGCCAAGATCGTCGAGAAGTCCGGCGCCTGGTACAGCTACAACGGCGAAAAGATCGGCCAGGGCAAGGACAACGCCCGCGAATACCTGCGCGAGAACCCTGACATTGCCGCCGAAATCGAAAACAAGGTGCGCGCGGCACTGGGCGTGGTGGCCATGAACCCCACCGCTGCGGCCACCGCGGCAACGGTCGAAGACTGACCGCGCCGGCGGCCGCTGCGCCATCTTGAAGGCCGGGGCATCGCCGATGCCCCGGCCTTTTTGCTTGGCCGCGGCGCCATCCTTCCAACCGCTGATCCCGGTCACCCATGGCAACCCGTTCCCCGCTGTCGCTGAAGGCCCGCGCCGTCGGCTACCTGTCGCGCCGCGAGCACAGCCGCGCCGAGCTGGCGCGCAAGCTGGCGCCCCATGCCGAGTCGCCCGAGCAGTTGGAACAGCTGCTGGACGCGCTGGAGCGCGAGAACTGGTTGTCGAACCAGCGCTTTGCCGACAGCCTGGTGCATCGCCGCGGTGCCCGCTACGGTACCGCGCGCGTGATGCAGGAGGCCAAGACCCACAAGCTCGACAGCGAGCAGCTGGGCGAATTGCAGGAGCGCCTGCGCGCCACCGAAGCCGAGCGCGCGCGCGAGGTCTGGCGCAAGCGCTTCGGCACGCCGCCCGACACGCCCGAGGCGCGGGCCAAGCAGATCCGCTTCATGGTGGCACGCGGCTTTTCGCGCGCGGTGGTCGGCAAGATCATCCAGGGCGCGGACGAGGACTACGGCGACGCGGACTGAGCCGCCTGGCGAGGCAGCCTCGGGAAGTACCTGCGCTGCCGTCATGTGTATTTCGCTGCGTTGCGTCATCGCGCCATGCCGGCCGCCGTTTCTTGTCGAGGCGGGGAGCCGGTGCCTGCTGGTGCATTGCGGCAAGGCCGCCCGGCCTGCCGCGGCGCCATGGTCGGCCGACAATCCGGGCCCGACAGTCGCCGCACGAGGATGTTCCCGGCCAACGCGGCATGGCATGTTAAACTCCCCGGGTTATTCGCGGCACCACGGTGCCCCAGCCCCCCGGATTCTCCGTAGCTTCCGTATCTTCCGTATCCCCAGCCTGGCCATGCCTCTGTCCCAGCCCGTCAACCGCTCCCTGCGTCACCGCCGTGCCATTGCGGCCGAGGCGTACCAGAGGGAGGACGGCCTGTGGGACATCGAGGTGCGCCTGACCGACACCAAGCCCCGCGACATCGAACTGGCCGGCGACCGCATCCGCCCGCAAGGCCAGCCGCTGCACGACCTGTGGCTGCGCATCACCATCGACGAGGAAATGACGGTGCTGGATGCCGAGGCCTGCTCGGACTGGGTGCCGTACCCGTCCCATTGCGACACGATCGGCCAGGCTTACCGCAAACTGATCGGGCTGAACCTTCGCAAGGGCTTTCGCAAGGCGGTGCGCGAGCGCCTGGGCGGCATGCACGGCTGCTCGCACCTGACCGAAGCCGCCGGGGTGCTGCCCAGCACCGCGATCCAGGCCTTTGCCGGCGAGGTCATCAGTATCCGCGACAACGGCGAGGACGATCCGAATCCGGAACCGCCCTATCAGTTGAACGGCTGCCACGCCCTGCGTTTTGACGGCGAGGTGGTTCGTCAGTTTTACCCGCGCTGGTATGGTCACCAGCCGACGCCCAAGGCAAGGGCCGAGGCCGCGCCTGCCGTCGCATCCGCGCCTCAGGCGCAGCAGCCCGCGGCCAATGGCGACCGCGGTGGTCACGCAATCGACGGCAACGACGCTGTCCCGGCCGACCGGCCGACCGGCACCTCCGGCTGATTCTCAGGATCGGCCAGCCCGACGAGAGAGTTCGTCTTCTTTCAGATTCTTCCCTTCTACCTTTTACGCCTACCCGAAAGGAAACACGCATGAATATCCATGAGTATCAAGGCAAGGAAATCCTGCGCAAATACAATGTGCCGGTTCCGCGCGGCATCCCCGCGTTCTCGGTTGACGAGGCCCTGAAGGCCGCAGAACAACTCGGCGGCCCGGTGTGGGTTGTCAAGGCGCAGATCCACGCGGGTGGCCGCGGCAAGGGCGGCGGCGTCAAGGTTGCCAAGAGCATGGACGAGGTCAAGACCTACGCGTCCAACATCCTGGGCATGCAGCTGGTCACGCACCAGACCGGTCCGGAAGGCAAGAAGGTCAACCGCCTGCTGATCGAAGAAGGCGCCGACATCAAGAAGGAACTGTACGTTTCGCTGGTGGTGGATCGCGTGTCGCAGAAGATCGCCCTGATGGCATCGAGCGAAGGCGGCATGGACATCGAGGAAGTCGCTGCCCACACCCCGGAAAAGATCCACACCCTGATCGTCGAGCCGTCGACCGGCCTGACCGACGCCGACGCCGATGACATCGCCCGCAAGATCGGCGTGCCCGACGCGAGCGTGGCGCAAGCCCGCCAGGCCCTGCAAGGCCTGTACAAGGCGTTCTATGACACCGACGCTTCGCTGGCCGAAATCAATCCGCTGATCCTGACGGGCGACGGCAAGGTGATCGCGCTGGACGCCAAGTTCAACTTCGACTCGAACGCGCTGTTCCGTCATCCGGAAATCGTCGCCTACCGCGACCTGGATGAAGAAGACGCCAACGAAATCGAAGCCTCGAAGTTCGACCTGGCCTATATCTCGCTGGACGGCAACATCGGCTGCCTGGTGAACGGCGCCGGCCTGGCCATGGCGACCATGGACACCATCAAGCTGTTCGGCGGCGAGCCGGCCAACTTCCTCGACGTGGGCGGCGGTGCCACCACCGAGAAGGTGACCGAAGCCTTCAAGCTGATGCTGAGCAACAAGAACGTCCAGGCCATCCTGGTCAACATCTTCGGCGGCATCATGCGTTGCGACGTGATCGCCGAAGGCGTGATCTCGGCCTCGAAGGCCGTGTCGCTGAACGTGCCGCTGGTCGTGCGCATGAAGGGCACCAACGAAGAGCTGGGCCGCAAGATGCTGGCTGACTCGGGCCTGCCGATCATCTCGGCCGACACGATGGAAGAAGCCGCCCAGAAGGTCGTGGCTGCCGCCGCCGGCAAGTAAGCCGAGGCGCCGTTACCCAATACAAGCGAACTTCGGCAGCGCGCGTGGCCTTTGCCCGCGCTGCCCGAGTCAAGCAAAGGACGAAAGCATGTCGATTCTGATCAACAAAGACACCAAGGTCATCACCCAGGGCATCACCGGCAAGACCGGCCAGTTCCACACCCGTGGCTGCCGTGACTACGCCAACGGCAAGAACGCGTTCGTCGCCGGCGTGAACCCGAAGAAGGCCGGCGAAGACTTCGAAGGCATTCCCATCTACGCCAGCGTCAAGGACGCCAAGGCCCAGACCGGCGCCACCGTGTCGGTCATCTACGTGCCGCCCGCAGGCGCCGCAGCCGCGATCTGGGAAGCCGTTGACGCCGACCTGGACCTGGTGGTCTGCATTACCGAAGGCATCCCCGTGCGCGACATGATGGAAGTCAAGGACCGCATGCGCCGCGAGAACAAGAAGACCCTGCTGCTGGGACCGAACTGCCCGGGCCTGATCACGCCGGACGAGATCAAGATCGGCATCATGCCGGGTCACATCCACAAGAAGGGCCGCATCGGCGTGGTGTCGCGCTCGGGCACCCTGACGTACGAAGCCGTGGGCCAGCTGACCGCGCTGGGCCTGGGCCAGTCGTCGGCTGTCGGCATCGGTGGCGACCCCATCAACGGCCTGAAGCACATCGACGTGATGAAGATGTTCAACGACGATCCGGAAACGGACGCCGTGGTCATGATCGGTGAGATCGGCGGTCCGGACGAAGCCAATGCGGCCAACTGGATCAAGGACAACATGAAGAAGCCGGTGGTCGGCTTCATCGCTGGCGTGACCGCGCCTCCGGGCAAGCGCATGGGCCACGCCGGCGCGCTGATCTCGGGCGGTGCCGACACCGCCCAGGCCAAGCTGGAAATCATGGAAGCCTGCGGTATCAAGGTGACCAAGAACCCGTCGGAAATGGGCCGCCTGCTGAAGGCAATGCTGTAAGCCCTGGCCGACTTTCCCGCGACAGCGGGATCGACCGTTCCCTCAATGCCCCCGCTTCGGCGGGGGCATTGTCTTTTGCGGGGAGTGATCCAGGCGCCATGATGACCCCGAACATTACGAGATTGAAATCTAATCGAAAGGTTCATCGGTTAAACAGTCATGTCTGCGCCTTCAGACATCCGAAATCCCGTCACATGACGGGGCGCGCCATCACATAAAACTCGAGGAGCCTCCCCGTGGAACTGCTGTCTTCCACCACTTTCTGGATTGCGTTGGGATCGATCATCCTGACCAATATCGTCCTGTCCGGCGACAACGCGGTGGTGATCGCGCTCGCCTCGCGCAACCTGCCGCCGGCCCAGCAGAAGAGGGCCATTTTCTGGGGCAGCGCCGCCGCCATCATCATGCGCGTGGTGCTGACCGTGGCCGCGGTCAAGCTGCTGAGCCTGCCCTACCTGAAGATCATCGGCGCCGTGCTGCTGGTCTACATCGGCGTGCAACTGCTGACCGGCGAGGACGACGAAGACGGCCATGACGCCAAGGACAATATCTGGGCCGCGATCCGCACCATCCTGATCGCCGACCTGGTGATGTCGCTGGACAACGTGGTCGCCGTGGCCGCCGCCGCGCAGAAGGGCCCGGAAGGCAGCCAGCTGCTGCTGCTGATCGTCGGCCTGGGTCTGTCGATCCCGCTGATCGTGTTCGGCAGCACCATCCTGCTCAAGGTGATGGAGCGCTTCCCCGTCATCATCGTGCTGGGCGCCGCGCTGCTCGGCTATCTCGCCGGCGAGATGCTGGTCAGCGACCCGGTCGACGCCGCCTGGTTCGAAGTCCACGTGCCGCACGCCCACCTGGTCTTCGGCGCCGCCGGCGCGATCCTGGTGGTGATCATCGGCAAGCTGCTGAGCCGCCGGTCGGCACAGACGGCCTGACGGCAATCAGCGCATGCGCGAAAGGGCGGCCAGCTGGCCGCCCTTTTTCATTGGGGGCTGCGCCAGGTGTGTCGGTGCCCATGCCCACTAACTCATGTGAGTGATCGCACTTTTTGTCGCGCTTGCCTGTGTTAGCGGTCCCGGGTGACAATTTTTGGCGCAACCGGCAAGCACCACCCCCACGGGTGACGAAATTTGTCGCTTTTCACCCCCTACGGATGGGGGATGCCGCTGGCACACTTGCTGCTCAATCGTCCCCGCGTCACGAAACCGAAGACGTGCAACGCTTAACCAAAATCTCTTCGAGGGGTCAAATCATGCAACGGGTACAACAACTGAAGAAGCTGGGCCGCCGCGTCCAGAAGGGCTTTACGCTGATCGAACTGATGATCGTGGTAGCGATCATTGGTATTTTGGCGGCGATTGCGATTCCCGCTTACCAAGACTACGTGATTCGCGCTCGCGTTACCGAAGGTCTGACGCTGGCTGATTCAGCAAAGACTTCTGTTACCGAGAATGCCGCGAACGGTGTCGCACTTGCAAACGGTTGGGCTGCTCCTGCGGCCACGCAAAACGTTACGGGCATTGCAATTGCGGCGAACGGTCAAGTCACCATTACTTATGCCGCCCGTGCGGGCAACGGTACGCTCGTACTGGTGCCGTCTTCCGGCGGCGCAGCGCTTGTAGCAGGTACTCCGCCGGCTGGCGGCTCTGTGGATTGGGAGTGCTTTTCGGCGGCAAAGGCGGCCTCTACTCTGCCCGCTCCTGGCCCGGCACCGGCAGCAGCTGCGACTCTCCCGGGGAACGTCTCACCGGTTAGCTGCCGTACCTAATCGTTCTGCGAACGTATGAGAAAGCGCCTTCGGGCGCTTTTTCTTTGCCTAGCGCCCGAGCTATCATGCGCCTTTTCCCAACCCAGGCGCCGCATGCCGCCTTCCCGGCCAAACCTCCCGTCGGCAGTTCTCGTCGCAGCAATCATCATCCCGCTGCTGGTCTCCCGGCACACGCTGCCGCTAGCGACGTTCTACGGCGAATGGGCCGCCGCGCTGTGCAGCATTGCCGCGGTCGCCGCAGTTGCTTTTCAAGCGGTCCGAAGACCGGTGACGTCGACTGACGCCCCCTCCGCATCGCTACCGCTAATCTCGCTGCTATTTATCTGGCTTGTCGTCGTCAGCCTGATCTTCGCGATCCAGGGCCACGCCGACGTTTCCGGCAGCCGCTTGATGACTGTTCTCACGTTGCTGGTCGGCACCGCCGTGGCATCTGCCGCATGGTGGTACCGCAGCACGCAGGCTGGCAGCGAATCGGATACTGGTGACGCCCTTGCCGTTGCGCTCCTGATCGCGGGCCTGCTGGGTACCGTGTCGCAATGGGTCCAGCTCTTCCACCTAGAACCCCGCTCCTTCGGCCTCGTCTCCACCTATTTCTACGACACCAACCGCCGCCTCTGGGGCAACCTGAACCAGCCCAACCACCAGGCCACCGTACACGGCCTGGCACTGGTCGCGTCAGTGTGGCTGGCCTCGCGTGGCCGCTTGCGTTTCCCGATGTGGCTGGCCGCGGTGGCCCTGCTGGAAAGCGGCATCGTGCTGTCCGGTTCGCGTACCGGCGTGCTGCATGTGGGCCTTGCCGCGTGCTACGCGTTGATTGCGGCATGGCTGGCGCGGGGCGAGCGACGCGGAGCGGATCCGATGCAGCGCCCGGTTGGGCTCGTGGTCGCTGCCGTTGCGATGGTGGCGATGCTGTTGATACTGCAACCCACGATCAAGGCGGCCGGGCAGGCCTTTGACTGGCGCTTGTTCGACACCGTCGCCCAACTCGAAGCCGAAGACCAGATTTCCGCGCGCGGCGCGCTGTGGGCGCACGCCATGGCGATGTTCCGCGCCCATCCGTGGTTTGGCGTCGGCTGGGGCGAGTTCGGCTGGGCGCAGTTCCAGCAGCTGGAACAGGTGGGCGTGAAGGTCGAGATGTCCCTGCACGCGCACAACGCGGTTCTCGATCTGCTGGCGAAGACTGGGATCGTTGGCACCGCGGGCGTCGGCGTGATCCTGCTGGCGTGGCTGTGGCGGGTGGTGCGGGCGCGCTTGTGGCATGGCGATGCCGAGGAGCGCAGGCAGACGGTGCTGGTGCTGACCTGGCTGGCGATGCTGTGCGCGCATTCGATGCTGGAATACCCGCTGCATTACCTGTATTTCTTCCTGCCGTTCTGCTTCATGCTGGGGTGGCTGGAGCCATCGGGCTTTGGGCGCTGGCGGGTGCCGTTGCCGGTGGCGCGGGGGCTGGCGCTGGCGTTTGTCGCGGTGGCCGCGGTGGTGCTGGGCACCATGTGGCAGGACTATCGCCGCGCGGAAGCGCGCGAGTATGCCAGCAGCGAAGGCCGCCAGGCGCTGCCGATGCCGCGCTTCTGGTTCCGCCAGCATGCGCAGGCCGATGCGGCGGGGCAGGCCGCGATCACGCCGGAGAATGCCGCGTCACTGTTGCCTGCGCATGTCGCGGCGGTGCACCTGCTGCCGACTCCCACCATGATCGCGCGCACGGCATGGCTGCTGGCGCTGACGGGCGATGCCGCGCAAGGTCGCCAGTGGATGGAGCGCCTGCGCTGGTACTACCTTGGCGACGAGGCCGCGCAGTACGCGACGATCGCGCAGGCGTGCCGCGGCGTCAAGGCGGAAGCGCGCCCGCAGGCGTTCTGCGGCTGGGTGCTCGACCGCTCGCGGCGACTTGCCGAACTGGGCCGGGACTGACCTAGTAGTACGGGTACGGGCTGTAGTAGACCGGCGGCGGAGGCGGCGGATAGTAGTACCGCGGCGCCGGCGCCGGGACGGCGGCCACTTGCCCCGGCACGGGCACGCGATTGCCGCTGGCGTACATGCACTGCACGTAGGCGGCGTCGTATTGCTGCTGCGTGCCATAGCCGGCGTATTGCGCATTGCCGGCACCGACCGCCGCACCCGTGAGCAGGCCGACGCCCGCGCCCACCGCCGCACCCGATCCCCCGTTGAAGGCCGCCCCCGCGGCAGCGCCCAGCGCGGTGCCGACCACCGCGCTGCCAAGCGCGGCATTGTTGGCCGCCTGGGCCGAAGACACGCCGCCGACGCGCCCGAAGGCGAACTGCCGGCAGTTGTAGTCGTCGGCGCGGAACTGGTCGAAGTTCTTGCCGGTGCCGGGCAGCGCCATCACGCTGGGACCGGAGGGCAGCACGGCGCAGGCGCCGAGGGCGAGGGTGGCCACGGCCAGCGTGGCGCGGGTCAGGGCATGCATGGTGTCACCCCGTGTCAGGAATTGGCGGGCGGCTGTGCCGGCACGCGTTGCCAGCCGCCCGGGCAGGATGCGACGTAAGGGTAGTAGCCTTCGGGCTGGCTGCAGTGGTACCACCAGCCCTGCTGCGGCATGACGCCGTCCGGGCCGGGGGCGGGCACCGGGCCGTTCGGGCCTTGCTCGATGTATTCCGGCGGCGCCGCGGGCACCGCGACCGCGGCCGGCGGATAGTAGTACGGCGCGGGGTAGCCGTAGGGATAGCCGCCGTAGAACGCGCCGGGCCCGAGATAGATGCCTACGCCTACGCTGGTGCGCGTCTTCACCATGCCGTCGCGCAGATCGCCGCCACGCCAGGCGGCATCGTGGAGATCGGCCCGCCCGGCTAGGGCGGCGCCGCTGGCGGCCGTGGCCGCGAATGCCAGGGCGATCTGGCAGAGCATGCGCCCGTTCATGGTGTCCACCTCATCCCCGCGCGCGTCGCGGACAGGGTCAGCCGGCCGCAATCCTTGGCGGCCCGCAATCATATTGAATACCAAATTGTCGCGCGCGGATGGTGGGGACGGCGTGTGTGGAAATGCGGCGTTACCTTTATTACCAGGGAAGGAATATGGCGTAAGACGAGGCAACGTCCGCCCTGGCCCGGCGTACTGCGCACGTCACGTACGCTGTGTCGCGAGGAAAGCGATTAACCCGCCGCAGCCCAATCCCCCGACTTGCCGCCATGCTTTTCCAGCAGCTTCACGTTGCCGATCACCATGCCCCGGTCCACCGCCTTGCACATGTCGTAGATCGTCAGCAGCGCGACCTGCACGCCGGTCAGTGCCTCCATCTCCACGCCGGTCTGCCCGCGGGTCTCGGTGCGCACGGTGCAGGCGACGGTAGCCGTGGCCTCGTCCAGCACGAACTCGACCGCCACCTTGGTCAGGCCGATCGGGTGGCACAGCGGGATCAGGTCGGCGGTGCGCTTGGTGGCCATGATCGCCGCCACGCGGGCGATGCCGATCACATCCCCTTTCTTGGCGCTGCCGTCGCGCACCAGGGCGAAGGTGGCGGGCTGCATGGTGATGGTGCCGGTGGCCACCGCGACGCGATGGGTGCTGGCCTTGTCGCCGACGTCGACCATGTGGGCTTGTCCGGCGGTGTCGAAATGGGTGAGCTGGGTCATGAGCGGGAGCTTCGGGCGAACTGCATGCATGGGGCCGCCGGTGCTGCCAGTGTCGCCCCGAAAGGTCCGACCGACGCGTCCGATGGGAACGGCCACGGGAGGCCGCTATCATAGCAACATGCCAAAACACCCATCGCTTCGCAGGTCTGCCGCATATGGCCGTGGCGCCGTGGCGGATGCCGTTCCTGCCGGTTCCGCGTCACATCGCGAAGCCGGCAGCCACCGCCGCGCCGGCGGCGCCTGGGCGCCATGGCGGCGGCCGCTGGCGGCGCTGCTGGCACTGACATTCGCGGCACCGGCCTGGCCACAGGGTACGCCGCGCCCGGCAGCGGCGCCAGCGGCGCCGGTGGCTGCGCCCCGAGCGCCGGCGCCGGCCACCTCGGCCGAGGCGGCCGACCAGGTCTACGACAACCTGAATCGCAGCGTCAAGGCGGGCCAGAAATCCGAGTTCGGCCTGCGCACCAACAATGCGGTGGTGGAGGCGGGCGGCGTGCAACTGCCGGACCTCGGCGACCCGTCCACCGCGTCGCTGTCACCCGACATGGAGAAACGCCTGGGCGACCGCATCATGCGCGATATCCGGCGCGATCCGCTGTACGTGCCCGATCCGCTGCTGTCCGACTACCTGAACGCGCTCGGCTACCGGCTGGTGCAGGCGGCGCGGCGCCAGAACATCTCCGGCTCGACCGGCGCCGGCACCTTCGCCACCGGCTTCGACCTGTTCGCGGTGCGCGATCGCAGCATCAACGCCTTTGCGCTGCCGGGTGGATATATCGGCGTGCACACCGGGCTGCTGGTGCAGTCCGATACCGAATCCGAACTTGCCTCGGTGCTGGGCCACGAAATCGGCCACGTGATGCAGCGGCATATCGCGCGCGGCATCACCCAGCAGGACCAGTCGATGTGGATCGCGTTGGCGTCGATGGTGCTGGCCGGGCTGGCCGCGACGCGCAGCCCGGATGCGGCGGCGGCGCTGGCCATGGGCGGGCAGGGCGCCGCCATTGCCAACCAGCTGTCGTTCTCGCGCGGCGCGGAGCGCGAGGCCGACCGGGTCGGCTTCCAGATCCTGACCGCGGCGGGCTTCGATCCGCAAGGCATGCCCGATTTCTTCATGCGGCTGCAACGCGCCGCGGGCACCGCCGAAAATTCGGTGCCGTCCTATGTACGCACCCACCCGCTCACCTCCGAGCGCATCGCCGACATGCAGGACCGCGTCAGCCATGCCAGCCAGCGCAAGGTGCCCAACACGCCCGAGTACGAGTTCGCGCGCATGCGCGCCCGCGTGATCCAGGAAGCGTCGCCGAGCGACCTGCAGAACCTGCGCGCGGCGCTGCGCACGCAACTGGCGGGTGCGTCCGCACTGCGCGCGCCGGCGGTGCACTACGCGCTGGCGTTCGTCGAGCAGCGCCTGCGCCGCTATCCGGCGGCCGAACAGGAACTGGCCGAAGCCCGCCGCCTGTACGGCAATATCCCCGGCGCCAGCTCCGGCAGCCCGATGCTCGACGTGATGGCGGTGGAACTGGCGCGGGCGCAGGGCCGCGTGCCCGAGGCGCTGTCGCAGGCCAGCGCTTCGATGAAGGCCTTCCCGCTGTCGCACGCGGTGGCGGTGGCCTACGCCGAGACCCTGGTCGGCTCCGGCCGCCATGACGAGGCGGTGCGTTTCCTGCGCGAGCGCACGCGCCAGGAGACCGGCCGCAGCGAATGGTGGGAGATGCTGGCGCGCGCGTACGCCGGCCAGGGCAAGCGGCTGCAGCAACATCAGGCACTGGCCGAGAAATACGCGATGGATGGCGCCTACCAGGCCGCCATCGAACAGCTGCAGATCGCGCGCAAGGCCGGCGACGGCGATTTCTATGCGCTGTCGGAGGTCGATGCGCGCCTGCACCAGCTCGAGCGCCAGTACCGCGAGGACAAGCAGGACAACAAGGGCATGCCGAACTGAGGTTCGCGCGCTCAGCCCGCCGGCGCCGCCGGCTGGCGCACGAACCCGAAGCGCTTCGGCACCTCGCTCTCCGCGATCGGCTCGATTGCCAGGTCGCGGCCATCGTGGCGGAACACGCCCAGGTCGGCGCCGCAGGCTTCGCCATGCCAGGTGCTGGCGCCGCTGAACTGCTCCAGGTCGTGGTCGTGCAGCAGCGCCGCCTGCAAGGCCGGCGCGGTGCCAGGCGCCATGCCGGCGACGGTGCCTGCCAGGACCACGTTGCCGTGCTCGTCGGCAAAGCAGGCCTGCAGCGTGAAGGCCTGCCCCGTGGTGGTCTGCAGCGCGCCCTGGTGCAGCCGCACGATCCACGGCGCATAGCCCAGCGTCACGAACACCCGCTGCGGCCCGTTCTGGAAGTACCAGCAGCCGCGTTCGTCGCACTGGTAGTTGCGCTCGATAAAGCCGATCAGCGCTTCATGGCGGATCGGGTCGCCCGAAAGCCCGTGCTGCTGCGCGTACTCATTGCGCAGGCGCCACTGCCCGCGGCGGTCCAGCGTGAGCCAGCCATAGGCATTGGGCACGTTGGGCCAGCGTGCCATGGCCTGCCTGACGATGTCGTCCATCTCGGTCTCCCCGGCGGGCTGTCGGGACCGGCGCCCGCCTTACATCATGCTGTCGAAAAATCGCAGGATCCGTGCCGGCAGCCATTCGATATGGCCGCCGAAGCGTCCGTCGGCCTGCAGCGGCAGGTGGCGGCGCCAGTCCGCCGGCGGCGTCAGGAAGCCGACATGGCCGCCGTGCTCGGGCTGTTCCAGCCAGACCTGCGGGCTGGCGTCGGCCGGGCCGGGCAGGTGCCGCGCGGGCAGGAAGGGATCGTTGCGCGCGTTGAGCACCAGCGTGGGCACGGCGATCTCGCGCAGCACGGGTTTGCTGGCGGCGCGGCGCCAGTAGTCGTCGGTATCGGCAAAGCCGTGCAGCGGCGCGGTGACGACATTGTCGAAGGCGTACAGGTCGCGGCTGGCCAGCATGGTGTCGCGGTCGAACAGGCCCGGGAACTGCTCCAGCTTGGCCAGCGACTTGCGCTTGAGCGTCTGCAGGAACATGCGCGTGTAGACCAGGTTGAAACCGGCCGACAGCGCCGCGCCGCCGGCGGCCAGGTCCAGCGGCGCGGAAATCGCCGCGGCCGCATGCACGTGGCCGGCAGTGCTGCCGTCTTCGCCCAGCATGCGCAGCAAGGCGTTGCCGCCCAGCGAGATGCCCACCACCAGCAGCTTGCGGCCGCCGGCGCAGTGGTGCTGGCGCATGCGCTCGAGCACCCAGCGGATCTCGGCCGAATCGCCCGAATGGTAGAAGCGCGGCGCCAGGTTGAGTTCGCCGGAACAGCCGCGGAAATGCGGGATCACGCCCTGCCAGCCGCGCAGCGACAGCGCATGCATCAGCGCCTGCGCGTAGTGGCTGCCGGAATCGCCCTCGAGGCCGTGGAACATCACCACCAGCGGCGTCTGCGCCTGCACCGCATGTGTGGTCCAGTCGAGGTCGATGAAGTCCTGGTCGGGCGTGGCCCAGCGTTCGCGGCGAAAGCCCACGCGCGGCGGGCGGCGCGTGAAACGCGCAGGGATGATGGTCTGCGCGTGGCCGCCGCGCAGCCACCAGGGCATCGGCGTGCCCTCGCCGTAGCCATGCGCGCTGGCGGGATCTGCCTGGACTGCGTAGGGCAGTCGGTGGTGCGGAAGCTGCGTCATGCCGGCTTGTGTTGCAGCAGGCCGCTGCGCGGCCGCGGGTTCAGTGCAGCGCCTGGCCCGGCGTGGCGGCCACCGCGGCAACCTGCACCGCGTTGGCCGGGCTGCAGTGGATGTGGGCCAGGCGCCAGCCTTCGTGGTTCTGCATCAGCACGTAGGTGGTGTGCACGTACAGGTCGGCCTCGACGCGATCGCTGCCGAAGCGCAGCGCCTCGGTCACGTCGAAGATCGACACGGCCATCGACGCATGGCTGCTGGTCTCGATGGCGTCGACCAGCACCGGCTGTTCTTCCAGCAGCTGCGAGAATGCCTGGCGCAGCTGTTCGTGGCCGATCAGGCGCTGGCCGTCGGGCAGCACGCAGGTGATCGAGTCTTCGTCCAGCCACAGGCGCAGCGCGCCTTCGGCGTCGCGCAGCTTCAGCGCTTCGCGGAAAGCGTCGACGATGTCTTCGGCGGAATCGAACAGGCGGGCAAAGCGAGGCATGTTGGCAATGGACGTGGCTAGGGCGGGGAGGTCAGGGCCGGTGCAGCAGCTTGCGCAGCTCGACGAACACCATTTCCGGTTCGATCTCTTTCAGGCAGCGCAGGTGGCCCAGCGGGCACTCGCGCTTGAAGCACGGACTGCACTCCAGCTGCAGCCACATGATACTCGCTGCCTGTGACAGCGGCGGCGTGTGGCGCGGGTCGCTCGAGCCGTACACCGCCACCTGGGGCCGGCCCAGCGCCGCGGTCACGTGCATCAGGCCCGAATCGTTGCAGACCGCGGCTTCGGCCAGCGCCAGCAGGTCGACCGCGTCGTCGAGCGAGGTCTGGCCGCACAGGTTGCGCACGAACGGCGCCTCGCTGACGATCTGGGCGGCGATCTCGGCATCCTTGGCCGAGCCCAGCGCGATCATCTGCGCGTACGGATACGAGCGCCGCAGCATCTGCGCCAGCTTGGCGAAATGCGCCGCGGGCCAGCGCTTGGCGGGGCCGAACTCGGCCCCCGGGCAGAACGCGATCACGCGCGTGTGCGGGGCCAGGCCGAAGCGCTCGGCGGTGGCGGCCACGCGCGCCGGGTCCGCGCGCAGGCGCGGCTCGCTCAGGTTCTCGGGCAGGCGCGCGCCAGGCTTGAGCGCCAGGCGGGCGTAGTGCTCCACCATCGGCGGGCGGTGGTCGCGCGGTGGATTGGCGTGGCGCACGTTGAGCATGCCGAAGCGCGCTTCGCCGCGGTAGCCGATGCGCAGCGGAATGCCGGCGAGCCACGGGATCAGCGCCGACTTGAGCGAGTTCGGCAGCACGTAGGCGAGGTCATAGCCTTCGTTCTTCAGCTGCTGCGCGAACATCAGCCGCGCCGACAGCTGCAGCTTGCCGTGCGCAAGGTCCGAAGGGAACACGCGGCCGATTTCCGGCATGCGCGCGAGCACCGGCGCGACCCACTTGGGCGCGAGGGCATCGATGACCAGGCGCGGATGGCGCGCCTTGAGCAGCGCGAACAGCGGCTGCGCCATCAGGGCGTCGCCGATCCAGTTGGGGGCGATGACGAGGGCTTTCTTCATGGAAGGGGCGCAAGGAGCCGGCACGGGCGCAGCGGCGCTGGCGCCGGCAACGCCAACGCTCCGGGGCGCCAGTGGGCGGCCCGGAGCGTCAGGGAGGTGCAATGGCAGGCGGCTCGGGTCAGTGGTGGCCCTTCAGCACGGTGCCCGGCTTGAGCTTGTACACGGTGCCGCAGTACGGGCACTTGGCTTCGCCGGTGTCGGCCACGTCGAGAAACACGCGCGGATGGTAATTCCAGGCCGGGGTGTTGGCGGTCGGGCAGTGCAGCGGAATGTCTTCGGCGCCGATTTCGATGATGGTCGCGGTTTGCGTCATGGTGTTGCAGGGAATAAAACTTATTGTTCGTCAAAACAAGGGCCGTGCCGCGCCCGCACGGGCGGGCGACTGGCGCGCGGGCCGGCGGCCGGTGCTCAGACCAGCGTCAGCCACTTCTTGTACTTTTCGTCGGTGCCGCCGACGGCGGCAAAGAATGCGTCCTGGATCTGCTTGGTCACCGGGCCGCGGCGGCCTTCGCCGATGATGCGGTCGTCCAGCTCGCGGATCGGCGTGACTTCGGCGGCGGTGCCGGTGAAGAAGGCTTCGTCGGCGCAGTACATCTCGTCGCGGGTGATGCGCTTCTCGCGCACTTCGATGCCAAGGTCGCGCGCGATGGTCAGGGTGGCGTCGCGGGTGATGCCGTCCAGGCACGAGGCCAGGTCCGGGGTGTAGATCACGCCGTTGCGCACGATGAAGACGTTCTCGCCCGAGCCTTCGCTGACGTAGCCGTCGGTGTCGAGCAGCAGCGCTTCGTCGTAGCCCAGGCCGGTCGCTTCCTGGTTGGCCAGGATCGAGTTGATGTAGTAGCCGCTGGCCTTGGCGCGCACCAGCGACACGTTGACGTGGTGGCGGGTGAACGACGAGGTCTTCACGCGGATGCCGCGCTCCATGCCTTCCTCGCCCAGGTAGGCGCCCCACGGCCACGCGGCGATGGCGACGTGGATGGTGTTGCCCTTGGCCGAGACGCCCAGCTTTTCCGAGCCGATCCACACGATCGGGCGGATGTAGCAGGATTCCAGGTTGTTGGCGCGCACCACTTCGCGCGTGGCGGCTTCGAGCGTGGCCTCGTCGAACGGCATCGCCATCTGGAAGATCTTGGCGGAATTGAACAGGCGGCGGGTGTGCTCCTTCAGGCGGAAGATGGCGGTGCCTGCGGGGGTCTTGTAGGCGCGCACGCCCTCGAACACGCCCATGCCGTAGTGCAGGGTATGCGTCAGCACATGGATCTTGGCGTCGCGCCACTCGATCAGCTTGCCGTCCATCCAAATCTTGCCGTCGCGATCCGCCATCGACATGTCTGTTCTCCCTGCGCCGTGGAAATAGCAAAAACGATATTGTAAGCCCGGGGGGCATGGGTCACAACGCGGCGCGGGCGCCGCGGCGGTCTAGAATGCCTCTTTTTATGGCGATTCCGTTCAGTTAACCGCTCGTCGTTCCCGCGCAGGCGGGAATGACGGTGGCGGTTGAACCCTCGTTCCATCGAATCATGCTGTGCCCCTGACTACACACGCCGCCTCCAAATCGTCGCCAGAGTCAGCAGCGTCCATTGAACCGCCGCTACCTGACTGGCAGCAGGCGCTGGACGCGCTGCGCGCTCTTGCCGGCACCGATCCGGCCGCCGCTCAAGGTGCGGCGGCACCGGCCCGGCGCCTGCTGTGGGCGCTGACGCTGGACGCCGACGGCGCGCCCGGCACGATCGAGCCGCTCGAGCAGGTGCGCGGCCCCAAGGGCTGGGGCAAGCCCCGGCCGGTGTCGCTGGCGCGCATCGCCGAGGACGAGCGGCTCGAGCCATGGGATGCGCGCGTGGCGCGCGCCATTCGCCGCGATGCCTCGCACCACCGCCGCTACGTGCTCGACCGCGCCATGGCGCTGATGGCGCTGGCCGGGCACCCGGGCGTGGTGCTGGCCCACGCGCCCACGCAGACGCTGGACGTGGTCGAGGACGCCCCCGCGCTGGAGGCCGTGCGTAGCGCCGGCCGCTACGTGCTGCGCCTGTTCCCGCCGGTGCGCGAGGCGCCGGCGCTGGAGGCGCTGCTGCCCGCCGCCGCGCGGCAGGAGGCCGAGGCGCTGCGCCAGTTCACGCTGCTGCGCGACGGCCCGCACCGGCTGCGGCTGGTCCGCTATACCCCGGCGCAGTTCGAGGCCGCGCGGCTGATCGGCAACGGCCTGGCGATTCCCGAGGAAGGCCACGCCCGGCTCGACCAGACCCTGCGCGCGCTGGCCGGCCAGTTCCAGATCCAGGCCGATGCCGCGGCGGGCTCGCGCGCGGTCGAGACCGAGGCACGGCTGCGCGCCGAAGTGGCGCCGGTGGGACGCGGCATCTCGCTGCGGCTGGTGGTGACGCCGCTGGGCCCGCTCGGGCCGCGGCTGGCGCCCGGCGCCGGGCGCGCACGGCTGATGGCGACGGTGCGCGGCGAGACCCTGTCGACGCAGCGCGACCTCGACGCCGAGCTGGCCAGCGTGGCCGAAGTCTTCGCCGCGCTGCCGCAGCTGGTGGCGCTGTCGCCGCCGGGCGGCGAGTATACCTGGACGCTGGACGATCCCGAGGATGCGCTCGCGGTGGTCGAGGCGCTGCCGGCGCTGCCCGCGGTGCAGGCGGTCGAATGGCCGCGCGGCAAGGAACTGCGCGTGCTGCCCGCCGACCTGCCGCAGCTGGGGGTGCAGATCGAGAGCCGCGGCGCGTGGTACCGGCTGGCGGGCGAGCTGCGCGTGGCGGAGGGGCTGGTGCTGGAACTGGGCAAGCTGATCGACTGGACCGGCAGCCATGCCGGGCGCTTCGTGCCGATGGGGCAGGGGGTCTATGTGGCGCTGACGAAGGTGCTGCGCGGCCGGCTGCGCGATCTTGCCGGCGTGGGCGAGCGCTTTACCGATGGCACCCGCGATGGCATCCGCGTGCCGCAGATGGCGACGCCGTGGCTGGACGACGTGCTTGCCGGCGCGGGCGTCGATCCCGACGCGCATTTCCGCGCGCGCATCGCCCGGCTGCGCGCCGCGCGCGAGAGCGAGATCGCGCTGCCGGCCATGCTGGCGGCCGAGCTGCGCCCCTACCAGGAAGCCGGCTACCGCTGGGCCATGACGCTGGCCGCCGCCGGCCTGGGCGCCTGCCTCGCCGACGACATGGGCCTGGGCAAGACCCTGCAGGCGCTGGCCGTGCTGGTCGCGCGCGCCGCCGGCGGCGCGGCGCTGGTGATCGCGCCGACCTCGGTGTGCGGCAACTGGGCCGCCGAGGCGCGGCGCTTTGCGCCAACGCTCAACGTCCACGTCTATGCCGAGGGCGATCGCGACGCGCTGCTGGCGCAGGCGGGGCCGCATGACCTGGTGATCGTCTCGTACACGCTGCTGCAGCAGGCCAGCCGGGACTTCTGCGCGCGCGCCTGGCATACCGTGGTGGCCGACGAGGCCCAGGCCTTCAAGAACGCGGTTACGCGGCGGGCGCAGGCGATGTTTGCGCTGCCGTCGGACTTTCGCATGGCGCTGACCGGCACGCCGGTGGAAAACCGGCTGGCCGAGCTGTGGTCGGTGATGCGGTTCTGCAATCCGGGACTGCTGGGCTCGCTGGCCCGCTTCAACGAGCATTTTGCCAACCCGATCGAGCGCGCCGGCAGCCGCGAGGCACGCCTGCGGCTGCGCCGCATGGTCGCGCCGTTCGTGCTGCGCCGGACCAAGGCACAGGTGCTGGACGAGCTGCCGCCGCGTACCGAGCTGGTGATCCGGGTCGAGCCCGGGCCGGTCGAAGCCGCGCACTACGAGGCGCTGCGCCGCCAGGCCCAGACCGAGGCCGAGGCCGCGCTGGCACGCGTCGAAGCCGGGCGCAAGTCCACCCGCGATGCGCTCGCCGGCGCCCGGGCGCAGGCGCGCCTGCATGTGCTGGCGCAGCTGATGCGGCTGCGCCGCGCCGCCTGCGATCCGCGCCTGGTCACGCCGGAAGTGAGCGGCCAGCTGGGCGACCAGGGCGGCGAGGGCGCCAAGGTGCGCGCCTTCGCCGAGCTGGCCAGCGGGCTGGCCGCCAGCGGCCACAAGACCCTGGTGTTCAGCCAGTTCGTCGATTTCCTGCAGCTGCTGCGCCACGGGCTGGAGCGTGCCGGGCTGGCGCTGCAATACCTGGACGGCGCCACCCCCGCGGCCGAGCGCACGCGCCGCGTGGCCGCGTTCCAGGCGGGCGAGGGCGATGTCTTCCTGATCAGCCTGAAGGCCGGCGGCTTCGGCCTGAACCTGACCGCGGCCGACTACGTGATCATCGCCGACCCGTGGTGGAACCCCGCCGCCGAGGACCAGGCCATGGGCCGCGCGCACCGCATCGGCCAGCAGCGCCCGGTCACGGTGTACCGGCTGATCAATGCGGGCACCATCGAGGAGCGCATCGTCGAGCTGCACCGCGACAAGCGCGCGCTCGCCGACGGCCTTCTGGAAGCCGACGACGACAACGCCGCGGGCACCGGCGCGCCGCTGCCCGATGTCGACGAACTGGTGGGGCTGCTGCGGCGCTGAAGCGCAGCGCGCGCCGAGGTGGTTGCCATATGCCCGCACGGCATACCTTCAGGCAAACTCAGTCGTTTGGTTTTGGCAGGAACCTTGCTATCTTGTTGCGCTGGCCCGGGGCTCAGATCCCGGCCAACGCTCAGGTCCGCCGCGCCGGGCCGCTTCCTTGTGACATTCACCGACGGTGCCCCCATGCCCAATTCGTCCCGCCTGCTTCCGCGCTTGTCCTTCCGTTCCGCCTTCCGCGTGGCCGCGCTGTGCGCCGCCGTGGCCGGCACGGCCAGCTTGCCCGCTTATGCGCAGGGCGAATGGCCGACGCAGCCGGTGACGATCCTGATGGGCTTTACCGCCGGTTCCGGCGTCGACATCGTCGGCCGCACGCTGCAGGAATCGCTGCAGAAGTCGCTGAAGACCACCATCGTCTATGACTACCGGCCGGGCGCCGGCGGCAACGTTGCCTCCGAGGTGGTGGCCCATGCCAGGCCGGACGGCTACACGCTGCTGCTGGGCACCGCCGCCACGCACGGCATCAACCCGGCGCTGTACAAGACCCTGCCGTTCGATGCCGACGCCGATTTCACCCCGATCGCGCCGCTGGTCGAGGTCTCCAACGTGCTGACCGTCAACCCGGCGGTGCTCGACGTCAAGTCGGTCAAGGAGTTCATCGAGAAGGTCAAGGCCAATCCGGGCAAGTACAACTTTGCCTCCACCGGCAATGGCACCGGCACGCACCTGGCGTTTGCCGAATTCAATGCGCGCGCCGGGCTGGACATGGTGCACGTGCCCTACAAGGGCGGCCCCGACGCGCTGCAGGCGGTGGTGAAGGGCGAGGTCTGCTGCATCTTCAACCAGGTGCAGAGCGTGCTGCCGCAGTTTCGCGCCGGCAAGGTGCGCCTGCTGGGCGTGACCACCAAACAGCGCGTGCAGGTGATCTCCGACGTGCCGACCATTGCCGAAAGCGGCCTGCCCGGCTTCAACAGCACCATCTGGTTCGGCCTGTTCGGGCCCAGGGGGCTGGACCCGAAGATCGCGCGCAAGGTCAATGACGCGGTCAAGGTGGCGCTGGAAACGCCGGCGATCCGCCAGAAGCTGATCGACGCCGGCAACACGCCGCGGGTCGAGACCGTGGACCAGTTCAAGGCCACCGTGAAGGCCGACCGCCAGAAGTGGGCGGGCGTGGTCAAGACCGTGGGTGCGTCGATCGACTGATGCGCCGCCAGCGGCAGCGCCTGCGGCGCTAGGGGCGCACGCCCAGCCGCGTCAGCACGTGCGCCAGCTGCGCCTGCGTGCCGGTGCCGGTCTTGGTGAAGATCGCCTTGAGCTGGGTGCGCCCGGTCTCGCGCCGGATGCCGATCAGCTCGCAGGCCTCGGGCAGGCCGATGCCCGAAGACAATTGCAGCGCCAGCCGGATCTCCGCCGGCGTCAGGCCGTAGAGATCGCGCAACACGGTCGGCAGCGTCATCGGCGCGGCGCCCGGTTCGTGGATCGCCACCAGCACGCTGGGGCGCTGCCAGTCCAGCGCCAGGTGATGGGCCGGGGGCAGCGGCATCAGGATTACCTGCGCCTGCCGCCCGGCGCTGTCGACGGCGCGCAGCGCCTGCGCCGGCTGCGCGCTGGCCGGGTCGCTCACCGCGCGCAGCGCCTCCGCGAACGGGCGCGACAGGGTCCAGCCGCCATCGTCGCGCACGGCGGCAAGCGGCGCCGCGGCGCTGGTTTCGATCGACACCGCCGGCAGCAGCCGGCGCACCCAGGTCTCGCCGATGCTGTTGGCCATGAGCGGCTTGCCGTCGTCGCGGAACACGATCACGCCGAACGGCAGCCGCTCCATCAGCTGCGACGAGGCATGGGCCAGCGCCGACACCTGGTGGGTGCGCTCGCGCAGCGCCATGGCCTGGCGCACGTGCGGGATGGCCCAGTCGAGCGCGCGCGCGTCCTCGGGCGAGTAATGGTCGTGGCCATGCGGGCGCTGCAGCGACAGGAACACGTCGTAGTGCGGCTGGCGCTCGATCAGGCAGGCCATCACCGACGACTGTTCGATCGGGCGCAGGAACTCGCCGTAGAAGGGCGACTGCCGCATGACCTGCGGCCCCAGCTCGCGCGAATCGATATACCAGCTGCCCACTGCCATGCGCCGCGCGAACGGCAGCGCCGGGTCGATCGCGGCGAACTGTTCGCGGTAGGCGGCCACGGCCTCGGGCATGGGATTGACCTCCTGGTGCACCAGCACGCGCTCATGCACGGTGTCGAGCACGAGCAGATGCGCGTGGCTGCTGCCGCTGGCCTGGCACAGTGCGCTCAGGCTGCGCTGCCAGGCATCGGCGTCGAAAATCCCCTCGTACAGCGCGCGAATGGTCTCGTGCATCTGTGTGTCGCTCATGGCTTCCCTTCTTTTTACTTCTTGTATTTTTAGTACTTTACCCGCGTGGCAGTGCACGTGCCGCCGGCGCGGCGCCGGCCCGTTGCAAGGCTTGCGTGTTCAGTCCTGTTCCAGCGCCGCGCCCAGGCGCGAGAGCAGATGCGTAAGCTGGGCCTGGCTGTTGCAGCCGGTCTTGTGGAATACCGCCTTGAGCTGCGTGCGCGCGGTTTCGTGGCGGATACCCAGCTGCTGGCTGGCTTCGGGCAGGCCCTGGCCGTGGGCCAGCTGCACGCTGAGCCGGGTCTCGGCCGGCGTCAGCCCGTAGAGATCGCGCAGCACCGGGCCGAGCAACAGCGGCGCGCGATCCTGCTCGTGCACGATCACCAGCGCCGCCGGTTCCTGCCACTGCGCGGCAAAGGCGTGCGACGGCGGCAGCGGCAGCACGATGACCTGCGCGCTGGCGTCGCCGCTGGTGGCGCGCGCCGCCTGCGCGGCCACGGCGTGGCGCGGGTCGCAGGCGGCCTGGACCATGTCGGGGAACGAGCGCGACAGGGTCCAGTCCGAAACCTTGCCGGCCGGGTCCAGCCGCCGCGCCCAGCGTTCGCCGGCGCGGTTGCACAACAGTACGTGGCGCTGCGGCGAAAACACCAGCAGGGCGAAATTGAGCCGCTCCACCAGCTGCGTCGACAGCCGCGCCAGCACCGTCAGCCCGAGCGTGCGATCGCGCATCGCCATGGCGCTGCGCATATGCGGGATGACCCAGTCCAGGCCGCCGGTGTCGACACTCGAGAACAGCGGCTGCCGGCGCCCGCGCTGCATCGAGAAATAGACTTCGTAATGGGGCTGCCGCTCCACCAGGCAGGCCACGTAGGAGCGCAGGCCATAGCGGTGGAAGAAGTCGCGGTAGAACGGATGGCGCGCCATGGTGCCTTCGCCCAGTTCGCGCGCGTCGATATACCAGTCGCCCGGCCGCAGGGCCGGCGCGAACTGCTTGGCCGGGTCGATCGCCTGGTAATCCGATTCGTATTCGGTGAACAGCTCGACCACCGGGTTGATGATCTCGTTGACGCTGATCTGGTCGCGCACCGTATCCCAGACCATCATCGAGGCATGTGCTGCCCCCGCCAGCCCGGTCAGGGTGCGCAGGCTGTCCTGCCAGGCTCCCGGATCCAGAATGCCCTCGTACAAGCCGCGGATCGCTCCGTGCATGTCGGCTTCATTCATCTGACTTACCCCTTGCATTCGCGACAAAATAATGCGCGGCGCCGGTGGTGCGTCCGCTCGCACCCCGGCATGCTTTGTTTTTTTGGCGGCTTGCGGCGGGCCGTATTGTCAGCCTGTTGTCGTCTGCCGCTTGTCCTGGCCGTTTGTAAACCGGCTCTGGCGTGATTGCGTCTGTTGTAGCAAACGTTGCGTACATTACCGCACTTGGGGGTCTCGCGGAAAACGCGCGCGCCCCTTCTTTGGTGGGGAGTCAGGGCGGCGGGGCGCGCATCGGCACTGGCTGGCGGGCCGCTTTGTGCCTTGCGGGGCGCATCATGGCCGCCGACGGTCCGGATTCGGCAAAGCCCCGATCGCGTTCAGGTAAAATGCCGGTTTCCCCGAGTCCGTAGCGAAATCTCGCGCCATCCACCGTCATGACCTCTGTCCTGCGTCTTTCCGATCTGATTTCCCAAGGCAAACTCTCCGGCAAGCGTGTGTTCATCCGTGCCGACCTGAACGTGCCGCAGGATGACGCCGGCAACATCACCGAAGACACCCGCATCCGCGCCTCCGTGCCCGCCATCGAGGCCTGCCTGGGCGCCGGCGCTGCGGTGATGGTCACGTCCCACCTGGGCCGCCCCACCGAGGACGAGTTCAAGCCCGAAGACTCGCTGGCGCCGATCGCCGCGCGCCTGTCCGAACTGCTTGGCAAGCCGGTCAAGCTGGTGCAGAACTGGGTCGACGGCGTCGAGGTGGCGCCCGGCCAGGTGGTGCTGCTGGAAAACTGCCGCGTCAACAAGGGCGAGAAGAAGAACAGCGACGAACTGGCACAGAAGATGGCCAAGCTCTGCGACGTCTACGTCAACGACGCCTTCGGCACCGCGCACCGCGCCGAAGCCACCACCCACGGCATCGCCAAGTACGCGCCGATCGCCTGCGCCGGCCCGCTGCTGGCCGCCGAGATCGACGCGCTGGGCAAGGCCCTGGGCCAGCCGGCACGTCCGCTGGTGGCGATCGTGGCCGGCTCCAAGGTCTCGACCAAGCTGACCATCCTGAAGTCGCTGGCCGACAAGGTCGACAACCTGGTCGTCGGCGGCGGCATCGCCAACACCTTCATGCTGGCCGCCGGCCTGAAGATCGGCAAGTCGCTGGCCGAAGCGGACCTGGTCGGCGACGCCAAGGCCATCATCGACATCATGGCCGGGCGCGGCGCTTCGGTGCCCATCCCCGTCGACGTGGTCTGTGCCAAGGAGTTCAGCGCGACCGCCGCGGCCACCGTCAAGGACGTCAAGGACGTGGCTGATGACGACATGATCCTCGACATTGGCCCCAAGACCGCCGCGATGCTGGCCGAGCAGCTCAAGGCCGCCGGCACCATCGTCTGGAACGGCCCGGTGGGCGTGTTCGAGTTCGACCAGTTCGGCAACGGCACCAAGGTGCTGGCGCAGGCCATCGCCGAGTCGAAGGCGTTCTCGATCGCCGGCGGCGGCGACACGCTCGCCGCCATCGCCAAGTACGGCATTGCCGACCGCGTGGGCTATATCTCCACCGGCGGCGGCGCGTTCCTGGAATTCCTGGAAGGCAAGACGCTGCCCGCCTTCGAAGTGCTGGAGCAGCGCGCCGCAGGCTGACGCATCCGCCCCGCGCCTGGCGGAGCCGTGGGCCCGCCGGTCGCGCCAACCGGCCGTCGGGCCATCGAGCGCTGAAACCAGGAAACCCCGCATGACCCGTTCCACCAAGATCGTCGCCACCATCGGCCCCGCCTCCAGCTCGCTGGAAATTCTGACGCGCATGATCGCGGCGGGGGTCGACGTGGTGCGGCTGAACTTTTCGCACGGCACCGCCCAGGACCATCTCGACCGTGCCCGGCTGGTGCGCGAGGCGGCGCAGGCATGCGGGCGGGAGGTCGCCATCATGGCTGACCTGCAGGGTCCCAAGATCCGCGTGGGCAAGTTCGAGCACGGCAAGGTCCTGCTCAAGGCGGGCGAGCCCTTTATCCTCGATTCCAACTGCAAGCTCGGCAACGAAGAGCGCGCCGGCCTGGACTACCAGGACCTGCCACGCGACGTGGGCCCGGGCGACCTGCTGCTGCTCAACGACGGCCTGATCGTGCTGGTGGTCGACCGCGTGCTGGGCAACGAGATCTTCACCACCGTGCGCGTGGGCGGCGAGCTGTCCAACAACAAGGGCATCAACCGCCAGGGCGGCGGGCTGTCGGCGCCGGCGCTGACCGCCAAGGACATGGAGGACATCAAGACCGCCATGGCGCTGGGCGCGGACTACCTCGCGGTGAGCTTTCCCAAGAACGCCACCGACATGGAAATGGCGCGCCAGCTGGCCGCCGTGGCCGGCCAGCCGCACGGCCACCGGGCCCGCATGATCGCCAAGATCGAGCGGGCCGAGGCCATCCATCCGGGCGTGCTGGAAGAAATCCTGCAGGCCTCCGACGGCATCATGGTGGCGCGCGGCGACCTCGCCGTGGAAGTCGGCAATGCCGCCGTGCCGGCGCTGCAGAAGCGCATGATCAGGCTGGCGCGCGAGGCCAACAAGCTCACCATCACCGCGACGCAGATGATGGAAAGCATGATCGTCAACCCGGTGCCGACCCGCGCCGAGGTCTCGGACGTGGCCAACGCCGTGCTGGATGGCACCGACGCCGTGATGCTGTCGGCCGAGACCGCCGCCGGCCGCTACCCCGTCGAGACCGTCGAGGCCATGGCCGCGGTCTGCATCGAGGCCGAGAAGTCCGAGGTGGTGCAGCTCGACACCGATTTCCTGAACCAGACCTTCTCGCGCATCGACCAGTCGGTGGCGATGGGGGCGCTGTTCACCGCCTATCATTTGCAGGTGAAGGCGATCGCGGCGCTGACCGATTCCGGCGCTACCGCGCTGTGGATGAGCCGGCACCGCATCCATGTACCGATTTACGCGATGACGCCCAACCTGGCGTCGCAGCGCAAGATGCAGCTCTACCGCAACGTGGTGCCGCTGCCGCTGCAATCCAGCACCGACCGCGATACCGCGCTGGAGCAGGCCGAGGAACTGCTGCTGGCGCAGGGCGTGGTGCAGCGGGGCGATTTCATCGTGCTGACCATCGGCGAGCCGATGGGGCAGCCGGGCGGTACCAACACCCTGAAGATCGTCAGGGTGGGGCATTGAGCGCCGACAGAAGAATACCGAGACATCCCATTTTCATTTAGGAGTTAGACATGCCACTCGTTTCGATGCGCCAGCTGCTGGACCACGCAGCCGAGAACAGCTACGGCCTGCCGGCCTTCAACGTGAACAACCTCGAGCAAGTGCAGGCCATCATGCAGGCGGCCGACGAGGTCAACGCTCCGGTGATCATGCAAGCCTCGGCCGGCGCCCGCAAATACGCCGGCGAGCACTTCCTGCGCCACCTGATCGAGGCCGCGGTCGAAGCCTATCCCCACATCCCGGTGGTGATGCACCAGGACCACGGCCAGTCGCCGGCGATCTGCCAGGCCGCGATCGACCTGGGCTTCTCGTCGGTGATGATGGACGGCTCGCTGCGCGAAGACGGCAAGACCCCGGCCGACTACGAATACAACGTCGACGTGACCCGCAAGGTGGTGCAGCTGTCGCACGCCATCGGCGTGACCGTCGAGGGCGAGCTGGGCTGCCTGGGCTCGCTCGAAACCGGTGAAGCCGGCGAGGAAGACGGCATCGGCGCCGAGGGCAAGCTGGACCACTCGATGCTGCTGACCGATCCCGAGCAGGCCGCCGACTTCGTCAAGGCCACCCAGCTCGACGCGCTGGCGATCGCCATCGGCACCTCGCACGGCGCCTACAAGTTCACCCGCAAGCCCACCGGCGATATCCTGGCGATCAACCGCATCAAGGAAATCCACGCCCGCATCCCCAACACCCACCTGGTGATGCACGGCTCGTCGTCGGTGCCGCAGGAACTGCTGGAAGAGATCCGCAAGTTCGGCGGCGACATGAAGGAAACCTACGGCGTGCCGGTCGAGGAAATCCAGGAAGCGATCAAGTACGGCGTGCGCAAGATCAACATCGACACCGACATCCGCCTGGCCATGACCGGCGCGATCCGCCGCTTCTTCGTCGAGAACCCGAGCAAGTTCGACCCGCGCGAATACCTGAAGCCGGCCCGCGAAGCCGCCAAGCAGGTGTGCAAGGCGCGCTACCTGGCGTTCGGCTGCGAAGGCCAGGCCGGCAAGATCAAGCCGGTGGCGCTGAGCGAGATCGCGCAGCAGTACAAGTCGGGCAAGCTGGCGCAGGTCGTGCAGTAAGTTTTAATCGTCGTTCCCGCGCAGGCGGGAACCCAGCGTCTTTAACGCGGCGCTGACCAAAGGCAAAAGTCACTGGGTCCCCGCCTCCGCGGGGACGACGCATTTTTGAGCGTCAGTGTTTTTTGCAGACGCTGTGCTTTACCTCCGTTCGATCGGAACCATCATGACCAACGCTCTCTACCAGTCCTCCATCAACTCGCTGCCGCTGCTGGGCCACGGCAAGGTGCGCGACAACTACGCCGTCGGCAACGACAAGCTGCTGATCGTCACCACCGACCGCCTGTCGGCGTTCGACGTCATCATGGGCGAGCCGATCCCCGACAAGGGCCGCGTGCTGAACCAGATGGCGGACTTCTGGTTCCGCAAGCTCGCCCACATCGTGCCGAACCACGAGACCGGCATCGCGCCCGAGACCGTGGTGGCCGCGGATGAAGTGGAGCAGGTCAGGGGCCGCGCGGTGGTGGTCAAGCGCCTGAAGCCGATCCTGGTCGAGGCCGTGGTGCGCGGCTATCTTGCCGGCAGCGGCTGGAAGGACTACCAGGCCACCGGCAAGGTGTGCGGCATCGAGCTGCCGCCGGGCCTGCAGAACGCGCAGAAGCTGCCCGAGCCGATCTTCACCCCGGCCGCCAAGGCCGAGATGGGCGAGCACGACGAGAACATCTCGTTTGCCGAGGTCGAGGCCCGCATCGGCATCGCGCTGGCGCGCCAGATGCGCGAGATCTCGATCCGCCTGTACAAGGAAGCGGCCGAGTTCGCCGCCACGCGCGGCATCATCATCGCCGATACCAAGTTCGAGTTCGGCCTGGACGACAACGGCGTGCTGACGCTGATGGACGAAGTGCTGACCGCCGACTCGTCGCGCTTCTGGCCGGCCGATTCGTATCAGGTGGGCACCAACCCGCCGTCGTTCGACAAGCAGTTCGTGCGCGACTGGCTGGAGGCGGTGCGCATCGACGGCAAGCCCTGGCCCAAGACCGCGCCGGCGCCGCAGCTGCCGGACGACGTGATCGAGAAGACCGCGGCGAAGTACCGCGAGGCGCTGACGCGCCTGACGGGCGAAGAGTTGAAGTAAGTTTCCCCCGGCTTCCCGCAAGCCGACGGTGTTTCCCTCTCCCCTCATGGGGAGAGGGTAGGGTGAGGGGTGGTTTGGCAAGGCACCACGCGTCGAGAGCCGCCCGGCCCTCACCCCCGCCCCTCTCCCGCCAGCGGGAGAGGGGAGCAAACAAGCAAGGATCAAACGTGAGCAAGCAAGATAAGCCATTGGTCGGCGTCGTCATGGGCAGCAGCTCCGACTGGGACGTGATGCAGCACGCCGTGGCGATGCTGAAGGATTTCGGCGTGCCGTTCGAAGCCCAGGTGGTGTCCGCGCACCGCATGGCCGACGACATGTTCCGCTATGCCGAGAGCGCGCGCAGCCGCGGCCTGCGCGCCATCATCGCCGGTGCCGGCGGGGCCGCGCACCTGCCGGGCATGATCGCCGCCAAGACCATCGTGCCGGTGTTCGGCGTGCCGGTGCCGTCGAAGTACCTGCGCGGCGAGGACTCGCTGCTGTCGATCGTGCAGATGCCCAAGGGCGTGCCGGTCGCCACCTTCGCCATCGGCGAGGCGGGCGCGGCCAACGCCGCGCTGCACGCCATCGCCACGCTGGCCACTACCGACGACGCGCTGGCTGCTGCGCTGGAAGCCTTCCGCGCCAAGCAGACCGAAGCCGCGCGCGCCATGACCTTGCCGCTGTAATGCTGCCGCTGTAACTCTCCGGACCGACACGGAACCGAGCAATGCCTACCGATATCCATCCCTACCTCTCCGAAGCCCACACGCCGGAATCGCGCGCCGAGTTCGGCGTCGACCGTCCCGACGCGCCCATCCTGCCCGGCGCGTGGCTGGGCATGCTCGGCGGCGGCCAGCTCGGCCGCATGTTCACGCATGCGGCGCAGGCGATGGGCTATCGCGTATGCGTGCTCGATCCCGACCAGGACAGCCCGGCCGGCGTGGTCGCCGACAAGCATATCTGCGCGCAGTACACCGACGAGGCCGCGCTGGCCGAGATGGGCAAGCTGTGCCAGGCGGTCAGCACCGAGTTCGAGAACGTGCCGTCGCTGTCGCTGGACCGGCTCGAGCAGCTGGGCGCGTTTGTCGCGCCGCGCGGCTACTGCGTGTCGATCGCGCAGAACCGCATCGGCGAGAAGAAATTCTTTGCCGCCTGCGCCGAGCGCACCGGCGTGCCGACCGCGCCGCACTGGGTGATCCAGCACGACGCCGACGTCGACCAGCTGCCCGACCACGTGCTGCCCGGCATCCTCAAGACCGCGCGCATGGGCTATGACGGCAAGGGCCAGGCGCGCGTGAAGACGCGCGACGACGTGCGTGCCGCGTGGAAGGCGATGCAGCATTTGCCGTGCGTGCTGGAGCAGATGCTGCCGCTGGCGTACGAGGTGTCGGTGCTGGCCGCGCGCGGCGCGGACGGCGCCACCGCCACCTGGCCGCTGGCCGAGAACGTGCACCGCGACGGCATCCTGTTTTCGACCGAGATGCCGTCGACCAGCGTCTCGCCCGAGATCGCCGAGCGCGCGCGCGCCGCCGCCGCCGCGATTGCCACGGAAATGGGCTATGTCGGCGTGCTGTGCATCGAGTTCTTCGTGCTGACCGATGGTTCGCTGGTCGCCAATGAAATGGCGCCGCGCCCGCACAATTCCGGCCATATCACCATGGACGCGTGCGAGACCAGCCAGTTCGAGCAGCAGGTGCGCGCCATGGCGCGGCTGCCGCTGGGCAGCACGCGCCAGCATTCGGCCGGCAAGATGCTGAACCTGCTGGGCGACGTGTGGTTCGAGTTCGGGCTGGAACGCACCCCCGCCTGGGACGAAGTGGTGGCGCAACCCGGCGCCAAGCTGCACCTGTACGGCAAGAGCGATGCGCGCCCGTCGCGCAAGATGGGGCACGTCAACTGCATCGGCGAGCATGCCGAGGCCGCCGACTCGGCCTTCGCCGCGGCCGCGCAGGCGCTGCATATCCCGCTCTGAGTTTCCGCCGACCGCCACGCCACCCTTTGAAGGAACACGATGTCGCCGCGCACGCCCACGGCCGCCGAACTGGATGAAGCCGTCCGCCTGCTCGAGGCCGGGCAACTGGTCGCCTTTCCGACCGAGACCGTCTACGGCCTTGGCGCCGATGCCGAGAACCCCGCGGCCGTCGGCCGCATCTTCGCGCTCAAGGGCAGGCCGTCGAACCATCCGGTGATCGTGCACGTGGTCGACGGCGCCGACATCGGCTACTGGACCGACGACGTCCCCGCGGCCGCGCAGCAGCTGATCGACGCCTTCTGGCCCGGCCCGCTGACGCTGATCCTGAAGCGCGCCGCGCATATCGATGCCGCCGTCGCCGGCGGTCAGGACAGCATTGGCCTGCGCTGCCCGTCGCATCCGGTGGCGCAGGCGCTGCTGTCGCGCTTCAAGCGCGGCCGCGGCGGCATTGCCGCGCCATCCGCCAACAAGTTCGGCCAGGTCAGCCCGACCACCGCGCAGCATGTGCGCGAGGAATTCGGCGACGCGGTCTATGTGCTGGAAGGCGACGGCGTCGAGGTCGGCATCGAATCGACCATCGTCGACCTGTCGCGGCTGGACCAGGGCATCGGCCCGGTGCTGCTGCGCCCGGGCGCGGTCACGGTGGGGATGCTCGCGCAGGTGCTGGGCGAGGCTCCGCTGCCGCCGGACGCCGCCGCGCCGCGCGCGTCGGGAACCCTGAAGGCCCACTACGCGCCGCACACGCCGCTGCTGCTGGCCGATGCGCAGGCCGCCGCCGCGCGCCTGGAGCGGCTGCCGGCGGATGCCCGCGTGGCATGGGTCGGGCGCGCGCCGCTGGCGGACCAGCGCTGCACCTGGGTGCAGGCGCCTGCCGATGCCGTCGCCTATGCGCAGGAGCTGTACCGGCTGCTGCGCAAGCTCGACCGGCAGGGGTACACGCAGCTGGTGTTCGAGGTGTTGCCCGAAGGGCAGGACTGGGCCGGAGTGCGCGACCGGCTGGAGCGGGCGGCGGCGGCGTTTGGGGGCTAGGGCGGACAGGGGTTTGCCGCTGGCCTGACCTGGTCGATACGCCGGCCCTTACCCCCCCAGCACCCGCAACGCCGTATACACCGCCATCCCCACCACGATCATCCCCACCATCTTCCTGGTCAGCAGGTAGAACACCGTCGCCGCCACCCCGGCCATCAGCTTGTAGTTCGACAACGCCACGGTGAAATGCCCCTGCCAGGTCATCAGGTCCGGCAGGATGATGGCGGCCAGCGCCGCCGCCGGCGCATAGCGCAGCGCGCGCTGGATGCGGTCGGGCACGGTGATGTGCTCGCCCGCCATCAGGAACAGCGCGCGCGTGATCACGGTGACTGCCGCCATGCCGACCAGCGCGATCCAGACTTCGGTATGGCTCATGCGCGGTCTCCCGGTACGTCCGCCGGCTCCGGCGCTGGCTTGGAACCGGCTTTGGCCAGCGGTGCCTGCCTGCGCCGCTGGATGCCGCGCAACGCGGCGCGCGCGGCCAGTTCGTCGCTGGCCATGCCGGCGGCGATCGCGCCCACCACGGCCACCACCAGCCCGAGCCGGTACGGCAGGTCGAAGCACAGCAGCGCCAGCACCGCGGAGATCACCACCGCCATCAGCGTCGAGCGCGAGTTGATGGTGGCAATCATCACCGGGATCAGCGCCATGGTGCCCGCCAGCCCCAGGCCCCAGCTGTCGGGGAACAGGCTCGCCAGCACGATGCCGATGATCGACGACACCTGCCACATGCAGAAGTTGGTCAGGGCCATGCCCCAGAAGTAGCCTTCCTTGCCGGGCTCATAGCCCGGCGTGCTGTACTTCTGCAGGAAGTAGACGAAGTGCAGGTCGCCGTTGAAGAAGCCCAGCACCGTGCGCCGCGCCAGCGTCAGGTAGCTGAAATGAGGCTGCATGCCGGCGCTGAAGATGACGAAGCGCAGGTTGACCATGGCCGCGGTCAGCCAGATGGTCCACAGCGGCAGCCCCGCGGCGAACAGCGGCAGCACCGCCAGCTGCGCCGAGCCCGCGTAGACCAGCAGCGACATGCCGATGGCCTCGGGCACGGTCAGCACGGATTTGCTCATGGCCACGCCGGTGACCAGGCCCCAGGAAAATACCGCGGGCAGGGACGGGGCAAAGCGGCGCGCGCCGTCGATAAAGCCGGCGCGTTCGGCGGGCGCGAAGCGATGCCAGAGGCGCAACCACACCGGGGGTTGTGGGGAAGTCATGTCAGAGGAAGCGGGGGCGATGCGGCCCGGGGCCGAAGGCCGGCCCGGAAGGCTGCCGCCGCAGGACGCGCCGGCACCCAGGCATTATAGGGTGGGATGGCGGGCTGGTAAGCGAGCGCTTAACAAAATGCCGCCGCAGCGTTGGCGCCAGGCCACGACGCCGTGGCCGGGCCCGGCCCGAGCGGCATCAGGGTGCCCCGCGGTACACCCACTGCAGCAGCGCGTCGTGCGCCTCCTGCGCCTGCGCGGCGTTGGCATGGTTGATCATGCTCACCACCACGTAGCGGCCGCCCTCGGCGGCATCGACGTAGCCGGCCAGCGCGCGCACATCGGCCAGCGTGCCGGTCTTCAGGTAGCCGCTGCCGGCCGCGCTGGCGCGGGTCAGGCGGTTGCGCAGCGTGCCGTCGACGCCCAGCACCGGCAGCGAGTCGATCAGCACCGGGCCGACCGGGCTGGCCGCGGCCTGCTGCAGCAGCCGCGCCATGTCAAAGGCGCTGATGCGTTCCGCGCGCGACAGGCCGGAGCCGTTGTCGAGCACCAGCTCCGGCATGTCCAGCCCCTGGCGCGCCAGCCAGCGCTGCACCACGCGGATCGAGCGCCCGGTGCTGGCGGGCCCGCCGCGGTCCATCTCGGCGCCGAGGGTCAGGAACAGCTGCCGAGCCATCACGTTGTTCGAGAACTTGTTGATGTCGCGCACGATGTCCGCCAGCGGCAGGCCGTAGTGGCGCGCCAGCAGCACCGCGCCGCGCGGGACCTTGCCGCTGCGCAGCGCCGGCAGGCGGGCAAAGCGCCCGCCGGCGCGCTGCCACTCGGCGACAAAGCCGCCCCAGGTGAATTCCGCATGCGACAGCGTGGCGATATTGAGCACGTGCTCGCCGCAGTCGCTGGCATAGTCGCCGTAAAAAGAGGCCAGCACGGTGCCATCGGCTTGCGGCAGCACGGTCGGGCTGGCGCTGCTCTGCCAGTCGCCGCAGCGGCCGTTGGTCAGCGTGAGGCGGTTGTCCAGCTTCAGTTGCGCCAGCTCCGGCGTGACGCTGACCGCCACGGTCTGCGTGGCCGGGTCCGGTGTGAGCGTGAACGACAGGGTCTTGAAGGCGTACAGCAGCGCATCGGGGCCGACGTTGTAGGCGCGCTGCACCTCGCCGTCGATGGTGCCGTTGCCGTCCAGGCCATCGGCGAAGTAGCTGCGGTCCAGCACCAGGTCGCCGTTGATTGTGTTGGCGCCGGCGGCGCGCGCCCGCGCCACCAGCTTGGCCATTTCCTCGGGCACCAGCTTGGGATCGCCGTGGCCGCGCAGGTAGACGTTGCCGTTGACGGTGCCGTCGAAGCCCGGCTGCGCGTCGGCGTAGAGCGAGGTCTGCCAGCGGTAGTCGGGGCCGAGCAGCTGCAGCCCGGCGAAGGTGGTGACCAGCTTCATGGTCGACGCCGGGTTCATCGGCTGCTGCGCGTTCCAGCTGGCGCGCGCGGTGCTGTCGCCCAGCCGCACTACGTAAAAGCTGGCCGCGGCGGCCGGCACCCCCGCGCGGCGCAGGGCCGCGGCCACCGGGGCGGGCACGCCGGCGCTGAGCAGCGCCGGATCGGCGGCGGCCCTGGTGGCGGCTTTCGGTGCTTTGGCGGGCTTGGCAGCTTTGGCCGCCTTGACTGTCTTGGCGGGCGGCTTGGCGTAGGCCGGTGGCAGTGCCGGACCGCTGGCCAGCAGCACGGCGGCAAGGAGGGGCGAGAGCAGCGGCGACAGGCGGCGCAGCAGCGCGCCGGGTCGCGCTGCGGTGGGCGCGGCGAGGGTTCTTGGCATGGCGGCCATGTTAACGCATGGCCGCCCGCAAGCGGATGACAGCTCCGCCGGTGCGGCGGTTCAGCCGGCGCGCGGCGGCGCCAGCCGTGCCAGCAGCGCTTTCAGGGTGGCCTGCTCGGTTTCGCTGAGCGCCGAGCTGACGTGGGCGTCGTGCGCCACCACCGCCTGCGTGGCGGCTTCCAGTGTGCGACGCCCGGCCGGGGTCAGCACCAGGCTGTAGGCGCGCCGGTCGCCCGCGGCGGGGCGCCGCGCCACCAGCTTCATGGCCTCGAGCGCATCCACCAGCAGCACCGCGCCGGAGCGCGCGATGCCCAGGATCTGCGCAAGTTCGGTCAGCTTCAGGTGCGGGTTGCGCGAGATGATCACCAGCGCCGAGAAGCGCGGCGGGGTGATCTGCCACTGCGCCAGCGAGTGCACGAAGTCTTCGTAGATGCGGATTTGCGCGCGCCGGATGGCATAGCCGACCAGGTTGTCGAGCACGCCGTAGTCGATGTTCGGCACATGGGGGTCGAAGCCGCCATCGGTACTGTCGCCGGCGGCCGGGTCGGGCGCCAGCGCATCGCGCGTCCTGCGCCGCGCGGGCGCCGCGGCGGTGCGGGCCCGCCGCGCGGGGGTGGCGGGCGGGGTGCCGGATGCGTCGGGAATCATTTGAGCAGTTTCCAGTTGCCGTTCTCTATTGTCACCATAACCCGACCACGCTGGTCAAAGCCATAGTGGTCTTGCGCACTGAAGTTCAGCACGCCGTGCGAGACCACGATGTCGCGTTCGGTCTCCAGCGCCTGGCGCAGCGCCTGGCGGAAGGCCGGCGTGCCGGGGCGGGCCTGCTTCAGCGCCACCGGCACGATGCGCTCGAGCACCAGCCCGGCATCGTAGGCATGGGCGCCGAACTGCGTGCGGGTCTCGGCCCCGTACTGCTTTTCATAGCGGCTGACATAGTCCAGCCCGGGCTTGCGCACCGGATCGCCGGCGGGCAGCTGCTCCGGCACGATCACCGGGCCGGCGGGCAGGATCGCGCCGTTGACCAGGCGCCCGCCGATGCGGATCAGGTCCTTGGTGGCCGCACCGTGGGTCTGGTAGAGGGTGCCGCCGTAGCCGCGCTCGCGCAGCGTGGTGTGCGGCAGCGCCGCGCCGGTGCCGGCGCCGGCGATCAGGATGGCATCGGGCCTGGCGGCGATCAGCTTGAGCGCCTGCGCGGTCACGCTGGTGTCGGCGCGGCCGTAGCGCTCGGTGGCGATCAGGCGGATGCCGTTGGCGGTGGCGGCGGTGGTGAAGTCCTTCAGCCAGGTTTCGCCGTAGGCATCGGCAAAGCCGATAAAGCCCATGGTCTTGACGCCGTTGGTCTTGGCGGTGGCGGCCACGGCATTGGCCATCAGCCGCACCGGCTGCGCCAGCCGGAAGGTCCATGCGCCGCGCCCGGGTTTCAGCTCGATCGGCGAGAACGCCAGCTGCACGGTCTGGGCTTCGTCGGCCACCTCGGCAATGGCGATCGACGGTGCCACCGCGGACGAGCCCAGGATGATGTCGACCTTGTCCTCGGCAACGAAGCGGCGCGCCGCCTTGGCGCCCTGCGTGGGATCGGAAGCATCGTCCAGCACGATGTACCGCACCGGCTCGCCGCCGATCCGCTGCGGCAGGTAGGCCAGCGAGTTCTTCTGCGGGATGCCCAGCGAAGCGGACGGGCCGGTGGTCGACAGGCTGACGCCGACGGTGATGTCGGCGAGGGCGGTGGTGGCGGTGAAGGCTAGGGCGATGCCGAGTGCGAGGGGGGTGCGCCTGGCAGGGGTGTGGGACGCCATGGTTGTTCTCCTCGAAGCTGAATGATCTTATGTGTTTTCAAGCTTACGCCTTGCCCTGCATCGACTGCCGGTCGAAACCCGCCAGTTGCTTGTAGCGCAGCGAAATCGCTTCCAGCTCCGCGCGCGGGATCACCTGGTCGATATCGCTGAACCCCTGTGGCGCGCGTTCCTCGGCCAGCTGCATCACCTGCTCCGGCCCGTTCATGCGGTTGCGCAGCACGATGCCGGCGGTGCGCGGCAGGCGCTCGGCCTCGTATTCGCGCAGCGCGTAAGCAGTGTCGCGGCTGCCGAGCAGGCTGTCGACCAGGTAGCGTGCGTCGAGGATGGCCTGGGCACTGCCGTTCGAGCCGATCGGGTACATCGGGTGCGCGGCGTCGCCCAGCAGCGTGACGCGGTGGAAGGTCCAGCGCGGCAGCGGGTCCTTGTCGACCATCGGGAATTCGTAGATGGCGTCGGCGCCGTCGATCAGCGCGGGGATGTCGATCCAGTCCCAGCGCCAGTCGGCAAACGCGGCGCGGAACACGGACTTGTCGACCTGCTTGTTCCAGTCGCTGCGCGGCGGGGTGTCGGACACGCTGTCGGGCACGCGCAGTTCCGCAATCCAGTTGACCAGCGAGCGGCCCTGGCGGCGCAGCGGTTCGGAGATGGGGTAGGCGACGAACTTCTGGTCCTGGTGCCCTGCCATGAACATCGAGCGTCCGTCCAGGCAGGGCGGCGCCTCGGTGACCGCGCGCCACAGCAGCCGGCGCGAGAAGCGCGGCAGGTCGCCAACGGGATAGAAATGGCGGCGCACCGCCGAATGGATGCCGTCGGCACCGACCAGCACGTCGGCGCCCGACTCGACCGCGGCGTTGTCGGCGCGGCGGCGCAGCACGAAGCGCGCCTGGCCGCGCGCGCCGGTATCCAGCACGGACTCGAAGCTGTGGCCGGTATGGACCGCGCCGGCGCCAAGGCGCTCGACCACGGTGCGGTGCAGCAGCATCTGGAATTCGCCGCGATGGATCGAGAACTGCGGCCAGTCATAGCCGGCGGCCAGCCCGCGCGGCTCATGCCAGATGCGCTGGCCCAGCTTGTTGTAGTACGACAGCGACGAGGTCTCGACGGCGATCGCGGCCAGCGCATCGCGCAGGCCCAGCTCGGACAGCACGCGCACGGCGTGCGGCAGCAGGTTGATGCCCACGCCCAGCGGGCGCAGCGTTTCGCTGGCCTCCCAGACCTCGGCCTCGATGCCGTGGCGGTGGCACAGCAGCGCCAGCGTCAGGCCGCCGATGCCACCCCCGGCGATTGCGATCTTCATGGTGTCTCCCCGCGTGCAGGTCGCGCCGGTACGCAAGCGCGGGCGCTTTGCATCCGGTCGAATTGAATTTGTTATTGAGTATAACAATTCGACCGAATACCCTGCAGATAAGGAAAAACCCGCGGGGAGCGGGTTTGATAGGAAGTACAGGTAGCGTGCCAATCACTACCGTCATTCCCGCGAAGGCGGGAACGACGTGTCAGGGTAGTGAAAAAACCCGTGCTCAGCCCAGCGCGGCGTTTTCCGGATTGGCCGGGGCCGCGGACTGCGCCTTGAGCGCCGGCACCGGGAACACGATGTCGTACAGCCAGTTGTAGACCAGCGCGTAGACCATGTAGAAGCCGGCCACGGCGATGTCCATGATGAGCGCGTCGACCAGGCTGATATCGAGGTACCACGCCAGCGACGGCAGGAACACCACCAGCAGGCCCAGTTCGAACAGCAGCGCGTGCAGCACGCGCACCGGCACCGACTTGCGCAGCTGGCCGGTGATACGCAGCATGCCCTTGTCGAACAGCACGTTGTACAGGTAGTTCCAGCCGGTGGCGATCAGCGAGGCGACCGCGCCGATCAGCCCCATCTGGTGCAGTTCATAGCCGAAGGCCCAGCTCGCCAGCGGGGCGAAGATCAGCAGGCCGACCACCTCGAAGCCAACGGCATGGCGGATCCGGTCCCAGGTTTTGCGCATGGTTTCTCCTTGCGGGCAAAGACGATGGGGCCTAGTCTATCTGCTGGGCAGGGATTGCCAAGTTGGATACTATCGCCCTAATAGATGGATGTAGGGGTGGGGTTACGTATGAGTCTCTCTTTGGAGCAGTTGCAGGCCTTTGTCGCGGCGGCTGACACCGGCTCGTTCTCGGCCGCCGCGCGCCGGCTTGGCAAAGCCCAGTCGGTGGTCAGCGCGGCCGTGTCCAACCTCGAGATCGATGCCGGCAACGCGCTGTTCAACCGCAGCGGCCGCTACCCGGTGCTGACCCCGGCCGGCGAGCGCCTGCTGGCCGAGGCGCGCGTGATCCTGGAGCGCTGCGAGCATTTCCGCGGCGTCGCCAAGAGCCTGGGCGAGGGCGTCGAGACGCGGCTGGTGCTGGCGGTCGACGAGCTCTATCCGGAAGAAACGCTGGGCGCGCTGCTGGTGGAGTTTTCCGGGCGCTTCCCGGCGGTGGAGCTGGAACTGCTGTTCCCGCTGATGGAGGACGTCAGCCGGCTGGTGCTGGAGGGCGGCGCCGACCTCGGCATCATGTGGCGCCAGGAGGTGCTGCCGCCGGAGCTGGGCTTCCATGCGCTCGGCTGGATGCCGATGCAGATCCTGTGCGCGCCCGACCATCCGCTGGCGTCGCAGCGGGTGGATTGGGAAGAGCTCAAGCGTTACCGCCAGCTGATGGTCGCGACCCGCACCGACAGCGAGGAAAAGATGCGCCTGCGCGTGGCCGCCGACGTGTGGTGGGTGGAAAGCCAGTGGGTGATCGTCGAGCTGGTCAAACGCGGCCTGGGCTGGGCCTTCGTGCCCTGGCACGTGGTCGCCAATTCGCCGGCGGCGGCACAGCTGGTGTCGCCGCCGCTGGCGTTCCAGCAGCAGGACTGGCCGGTGGCGATGGAACTGGTGTGGCACAAGCAGCGGCCGCTGGGCAAGGCCGCCACCTGGCTGCGCGAACGCATCTGCGCGCAGCCGCTGCCGAATGCGCCGCAGCGCGGCGCCTAGCGCTGGCCGACGGTGGCGGGGGCGGCGGCTGGCACGCTGGTATTCGCGCTGCCGCTACTATCTGCGGGCTGCGCGTGCCAGCCGCCGCCCAGCGCCTTGATCAGCACCACCGCCGCGGTGTACTGCCGGCCGGTGATCGACAGCGCGGTGCGCTCGGCGGTGTAGGCGCTGGTCTGCGCCGTCAGCACGTCGAGCAGGCCGGCGGTGCCGGCGCGGTAGCGGTTGTTCACCAGCGCCAGCGCCTCGCGCGCCGAGCGCAGCGCGTCGTTCTGCACCACCGCCTCCTGTTCCAGCAACCGCTGCGCGGCGAGGTTGTCCTCGACTTCCTGGAACGCGCCCAGCACGGTCTGGCGGTAGTTGGCCACGGTCTGGTCGTAGGCCGCCACCGCCTGCGCCTTGGCCGCGCGGCGCGCGCCGCCGTCGAACAGCGTGCCGGCGAGGCCGCCGCCGATCGACCAGATCCGGTCCGGCAGCGACATCCAGCGCGCCAGCGTGCTGGCGGTCAGCCCGCCGCTGGCCGCCAGCGACAGGGTCGGGTAGTAGGCCGCCTGCGCCACGCCGATCTGCGCATTGGCCGAGGCCATGCGCCGCTCGGCCGCGCCGATGTCGGGGCGGCGCTCCAGCAGCTGCGACGGCACCGCCGCCGGCACGCGCGGCGGCGCGGCGCGGAACTCGCCGGCGGCCAATGACAGCGCCGCGGGCGGCTTGCCCACCAGCACGGCAATGGCATGCTCCAGCTGCGCGCGCGTGATCTGGATGTCGATCTGCTGCGCCTGCGCGCTCTTGAGCTGGGTCTCGGACTGCAGCACGTCGGAGCGCTGCGCGGTGCCCGCCGCGTACTGGTTCTGCACCAGCTGCAGCGACTTCTGGTAGTCGGCCACCGTGCGGTCCAGCAGCGCCTTCTGCGCATCGGCCACGCGCAGCAGGAAGTAGCTCTGCGCCAGCGTGGCCTGCGTCGACAGCAGCGTCGAGGCCAGGTCGGCCTCGCTCGCCCGCGCACTGGCCTCGCTGCTTTCGACCTGGCGCCGCACCCGGCCCCAGACGTCGAGCTCCCAGGTCGCGCCGAGCGTGGCGCTCTGACCGTTAAGCGTGTTGCCGCTGGCATTGCGCGCGCGCGAGGCGCCGGCCTGCGCGTCGACCACCGGGAAGAAGCCGGCGCGGGCCGCCTGCAGCGATGCCACCGCCTGGCGGTACTGGGCCTCGGCGGCCTTGATGTTCTGGTTCGAGATCTGCACCTCGGCCATCAGCGCATCGAGCTGCGCATCGCCGAACACGGTCCACCAGTCGGGGCGCGCCAGCGCATCCTGCGGTTCGGCGGGCTTCCAGTCGCCGGTCCAGGCCGGGATGGCAGTATCGGCCGGGGCTTCCTTGAACTCGGCCGACATTGGCGCGTCGGGACGCTGGTAGTCGGGGCCGACGGCGCAGCCGGCCAGCAGCAGCGCGCATGCCAGTGGTACCGGCAGGGCCTGGGACAGGAAACGGGTAAAAGCATTCATGTCGAGTCTTCGCAAATCTAGACGGCGGCCGGCTGGTCCGGCGTGCCGGTACCGCGGCGGCGCTGGCGCCAGGCCTTCACCTTGAGGCGCCAGCGGTCCAGCGTCAGGTAGACCACCGGCGTGGTGTACAGCGTCAGCAGCTGGCTCACCACCAGCCCGCCGACAATGGAAATGCCCAGCGGCGCGCGCAGCTCGGCGCCGTCGCCGCGGCCCAGCGCCAGCGGCACCGCGCCCAGCAGCGCGGCCATGGTGGTCATCAGGATCGGGCGGAAGCGCAGCAGGCAGGCGCGGTAGATGGCGTCGCGCGGCGACAGCCCCTCGCGCCGCTCGGCGTCGATGGCGAAGTCGATCATCATGATCGCGTTCTTCTTGACGATGCCGATCAGCAGGATCACGCCGATCAGCGCGATGATGCTGAAGTCGGTCTTCGAGGCCAGCAGCGCCAGCAGCGCGCCCACGCCGGCCGACGGCAGCGTCGACAGGATCGTCAGCGGGTGGACATAGCTTTCATACAGCACGCCCAGCACGATGTAGATGGTGATCAACGCCGCCAGGATCAAAATGGGCTGGCTCTTGAGCGAGTCCTGGAACGCCCTGGCGCCGCCCTGGAAGTTGGCGCGCAGGGTCTCCGGAGCGCCGATGCGTGCCATCTCGCGGTTGATGGCGTCGGTCGCCTGCGACAGCGAAGTCCCTTCGGCCAGGTTGAACGAGATCGTCGAGGCAGCGAACTGGCCCTGGTGGTTCACGCCCAGCGGCGTGCTGCTCGGCGTCACGCGCGCGAACGCGGCCAGCGGCACGCGGTTGCCGTTGCCGGTGACCACGTAGATGTCCTTGAGCGCATCGGGGCCCTGCAGGTATTCCTGGCTCAGCTCCATCACCACGCGGTACTGGTTCAGCGGATGGTAGATGGTCGACACCAGCCGCTGGCCGAAGGCATCGTTGAGCACCGCATCGACCTGCTGCGCGGTCACGCCCAGGCGCGAGGCCGCGTCGCGGTCGATAATCACCGAGGTCTGCAGGCCCTTGTCGTTGGTGTCGGTGTCGATATCCTCCAGCCCCTTCAGGTTGGACAGCGCCGCGCGCACCTTGGGCTCCCACGCGCGCAGCACCTCCAGGTCGTCGGACTGCAGCGTGAACTGGTACTGCGAGCTGCTCTGGCGCCCGCCGACGCGGATGTCCTGCACCGATTGCAGGAAGAGCCTCGCGCCCGGCTCCTTGGCCAGCTTGTCGCGCAGCCGCGCAATGATGGTGTCGGCCGATTCGCGCTGCGCCAGTGGCTTGAGCGTGACAAACATCTGCCCGGTATTGCGCTGCGAGCCGCCGGTAAAGCCGGTCACGTTCTCCACCGCCGGGTCCGACTGCACGATCTTGATAAAGCTGTCGAGCTTGCCGCGCATGGCCTGGAACGAGGTCGCCTGGTCGGCGCGGATAAAGCCGATCAGCCGGCCGGTGTCCTGCTGCGGGAAAAAGCCCTTGGGCACGATCACGTACAGGTAGACGTTGAGCGCGATGGTGGCGATCAGCACCAGCCACACCAGCGGGCTGAAGCGCAGCGCGGTCGCCAGCGAACGCGCATAGCCGTCATGCAGCCACTGGAACATGCGCTCGGTGGCGCGGAAGAAGCGACCCTGCTGCTCCGGTTCCACCGGGCGCAGCATGCGCGCGCACATCATCGGCGTGGTGGTCAGCGAGACCACCAGGGATACCAGGATCGCCACCGACAGCGTGATCGCGAATTCCTGGAACAGCCGGCCGACGATGCCGCCCATCATCAGCAGCGGAATGAACACCGCGATCAGCGACAGGCTCATCGACAGCACCGTGAAGCCGACTTCGCGCGCGCCGCGCAGCGCCGCCGCCAGCGGCTTCATGCCTTCCTCGATATGGCGCGAGATGTTCTCCAGCACCACGATGGCATCGTCGACGACGAAGCCGGTGGCGATGGTCAGCGCCATCAGCGACAGGTTGTTCAGCGAGAACCCGGCCAGGTACATCACCGAGAACGTGCCGATCAGCGACACCGGCACCGCCACGCTGGGAATCAGGGTGGCGCGCACGTTGCGCAGGAACACGAACACCACCATGATCACCAGCGCCACCGAGATCATCAGCGTGTGCTCGACCTCGCGCAGCGAGGCGCGGATGGTGGGGGTGCGGTCCATCATCACGTCCATCGAGATCGCCGCCGGGATCATCTTCTGCAGCTGCGGCAGCATCTCGTTGACGCGGTCGACGGTCTCGATGATGTTGGCGCCGGGCGAGCGGTTCAGCACCAGCAGCACCGACGGCTTGCCGTTGGCCGAGCCGGCGTTGCGGATGTCCTGCACCGAATCGACCACGGTGGCGACGTCGCGCAGCCGCACCGGCACCGCGAACGAATTGGGGCCGCTGGTGGCGCTGGTGCCGCCGGTGGCGCCGCTGGTGATGGTGGTGGTGCCGCTGCTGGTGGTCAGCGTGGTCACGGTGACGCCGTTGACCACCTTGGTGCTGACGCCGCCGCTGGCGGTGGCATTGGCGGTGCTGGCGATCAGCGCGCCCGCCGACGCCGACGAGTACGTGCCCGGGGTGGCGTAGCGGATGATCAGCGGCATGTAGTCTTCCGCCTTCATCGCCTGGTCGTTGGCGTAGACCTGCCAGTTATTGCTGGCGTTCTCCAGCGTGCCCAGCGGGCGGTTGGCATTGGTCGCGCTGATGGTGTTGCGCACGTCCTCGAGCGAGATGCCGTAGTTGTTCAGCGCGGTCGGGTTCAGCTCTACCCGCACCGCCGGCAGCGAGGCGCCGCCGATGGTGACCTGGCCCACGCCTTCCACCTGCGACAGCTTCTGCGCCAGGATGGTCGAGGCCGCATCGTAGAGCTGCCCGCGCGTCATGGTCGGCGAGGTCAGCGCGATGATCATGATCGGCGCGTCGGCAGGGTTGACCTTGCGGTAGGTCGGGTTGTTGGGCAGGCTGGTCGGCAGCGTCGCGCGCGAGGCGTTGATGGCGGCCTGCACGTCACGCGCGGCGCCGTCGATATTGCGCGACAGGTCGAACTGCAGCGTCACCCGGGTCGAGCCGAGCGAGCTGCTGGAGGTGATCTCGGTCACGCCGGCGATGGTGCCGAGCGCGCGCTCCAGCGGCGTCGCCACGGTGGCAGCCATGGTTTCCGGGCTGGCGCCCGGCAGCGACGCCGATACCGAGATGGTGGGGAAGTCCACCTGCGGCAGCGGCGACACCGGCAGCAGCCGCAGCGCCGCCAGTCCGGCCAGCAGGATGCCCAGCGTGAGCAGCGCGGTCGCGACCGGGCGATGGATAAAGGCAGCCGAGAGATTCATGCTCAGACCGGCTCCTCGCCCGTGCCGCCTTCCTCCGGATCGCCGAAGCGGCGCTTGCGCCAGCCCTTCACGCGCGTCGCCACGCGGTCGAACGCCAGGTAGATCACCGGCGTGGTGAACAGCGTCAGCACCTGGCTCACCAGCAGGCCGCCGACCATGGTCACGCCCAGCGGCCGGCGCAGCTCGCTGCCGATGCCGGAGCCCAGCATCAGCGGCAGCGCCGCCAGCAGTGCCGCCATGGTGGTCATCAGGATCGGCCGGAAGCGCAGCAGGCAGGCCTGGAAGATCGCGTCGCGCGGCGACATGCCCTGCTCGCGCTCGGCCTCGAGCGCGAAGTCGATCATCATGATCGCGTTCTTCTTGACGATGCCGATCAGCAGGATGATGCCGATGATGGCGATGATGCCCAGGTCCATCCCCGCCACCAGCAGCGCCAGCAGCGCGCCCACGCCGGCCGACGGCAGCGTCGACAGGATCGTGACGGGATGGATGGTGCTTTCATACAGCACGCCCAGCACGATATACATCGTCACCACCGCGGCCAGGATCAGCCACAGCGTGTTCGACAGCGACGCGCGGAACGCCAGCGCCGCGCCCTGGAAGCTGGTCTGCATCGAGATCGGCAGGCCCAGCTCCTGCTCGACCCGGGTGATCTTGTCGACCGCCGCGCCCAGCGATTCGCCGGGCGCCAGGTTGAACGAGATCGTCGCCGCGGGGAACTGCCCCTGGTGGTTGATCACCAGCGGCCCGGTGCGCTCGGTGATGCGCGCGAACGCGCCCAGCGGCACCTGTCCGCCGGACGAGGAGGGCAGGCGCAGCTCGGCCAGCGATTGCGGGCTGGTACGGAATTCCGGCATGGTCTCCAGCACCACGCGGTACTGGCTCGACTGCGTGAAGATGGTCGACACCAGCCGCTGGCCGAAGGCGCTGTACAGCGCGCTGTCGATCACCGCGGTGGTGATGCCGAAGCGCGCCGCGGCGTCGCGGTCGATATCGACATAGGCGCGCAGGCCGTTGTTCTGCTGGTCGCTGGTGACATCGCGCAGCTCCGGCTCCTGGCGCAGGCGCTCGACCAGCTTCGGCACCCACGTCGCCAGCGTCGCGGGATCGGGGTCTTCCACCGTGAACTGGTACTGCGTGCGCGCGACTTTGTCCTCGATGGTCAGGTCCTGCACCGGCTGCGTGAACAGCGACACGCCGCCGAGGCTCTGCACTGAATGCTGCAGGCGCTGCGTGACCACGTCGATGGGATCGCGCTCGCCCTTGGGCTTGAGGTTGATCAGCATGCGCCCGGCGTTGAGCGTGGTGTTGCTGCCATCCACGCCGATGAACGACGACAGGCTCGCCACCGCCGGATCCTGCATCACCACCTTGGCCACCGCTTCCTGCTTGCGCGCCATGGCGCCGAACGAGGTGGTCTGCGCGGCCTCGGTGATGCCCTGTATCACGCCGGTGTCCTGCACCGGGAAGAAGCCCTTGGGCACCAGCAGGTACAGCAGCACGGTCAGCGCCAGCGTGGCCACCGCCACCACCAGCGTGGCTTTCTGGCGATCGAGCACCCACTCCAGGCCGCGCCCGTAGCGCTCGATCACGTTGTCGAAGAAGCGGCCGGTGGCGCGGTGGAAGCGCGACAGCTTCTCTTCCGGCACATGGTGCAGCAGCCGCGCGCACATCATCGGCGTGAGCGTCAGCGACACCACCGCCGAGATCAGGATCGACACCGCCAGCGTGATCGCGAACTCGCGGAACAGGCGCCCCACCACGTCGCCCATGAACAGCAGCGGGATCAGCACCGCCACCAGCGAGAAGGTCAGCGAGATGATGGTGAAGCCGATCTGCTTCGAGCCCTTGAACGCCGCCTGCATCGGCGAATCGCCCTTCTCGATGTAGCGCATGATGTTCTCGATCATCACGATCGCATCGTCGACCACAAAGCCGGTGGCAATGGTCAGCGCCATCAGCGTCAGGTTGTTGATCGAGAACCCGGCCAGGTACATCACGCCGAAGGTACCCACCAGCGACAGCGGCACCGCCACGCCGGGGATGATGGTGGCGGGGATATTGCGCAGGAACAGGAAGATCACCAGCACCACCAGCGCGATCGCCAGCAGCAGTTCGAACTGCACGTCTTCGACCGAGGCGCGGATGGTGGTGGTGCGGTCGGTCAGCAGTTGCACGTGCACCGACGCCGGCAGCGCGTTCTGCAGCTGCGGCAGCAGCGCCTTGATGCGGTCGACCACCTCGATCACGTTGGCGCCGGGCTGGCGCTGGATATTCAGCACGATCGCGGGCTTGTCGTTGGCCCACGCGGCCAGGCGGCTGTTCTCGGGGCCGTCGACGATCTCGGCCACGTCGGTGATGCGGATCGGCGCGCCGTTCCTGTAGCCCAGGATGATCTGGCGGTATTCGTCGGCCGAGCGCAGCTGGTCGTTGGCGTCGATGGTGGAGGCGCGCTGCGGGCCGTCGAAGCTGCCCTTGGCGCCGTTGACGTTGGACGCGCCGATGGCGGTGCGCAGGTCGTCGATCGACATGCCCAGCGACGCCAGCGCGGCCGGGTTGGCCTGGATGCGCACCGCGGGACGCTGGCCACCGCTGATGGTGACCAGGCCCACGCCCTGGATCTGCGAGATCTTCTGCGCCACGCGCGTATCGACCATGTCCTGCAGCCTGGGCAGCGGCATGGTGTCGGAGGTCATGGCGATGGTCATGATCGGCGCATCCGCCGGGTTGACCTTGCTGTAGACCGGCGGCATCGGCAGGTCCGACGGCAGCAGGTTGCTGCCGGCGTTGATGGCGGCCTGCACCTCCTGCTCGGCCACGTCCAGTGGCAGCGTCAGCTCGAACTGCAGCGTGATCACCGACGCCCCCCCTGACGAGGACGACGACATCTGCTTAAGGCCCGGCATCTGGCCGAACTGGCGCTCCAGCGGCGCGGTCACCGACGAGGTCATCACGTCGGGGCTGGCGCCGGGGTAGAGCGTGGTGACCTGGATGGTGGGATAGTCGACCTCGGGCAGTGCCGATAGCGGCAGCAGCCGGTAGGCCACCAGCCCGGACAGCAGGATGGCCAGCATCAGCAGCGCCGTGGCGACCGGGCGCTCGATGAAGAGGCGGGACGGGTTCATGCGGCGTCCTTACGGCTGCGGCGCGCGCGCGGTTGGTGTGCTGGCGCCGGCTTCGCGGTGGCGGCGGCGTTCGCCTTGCGGTGCCGAAGCGCCTGCCGCGCCGGCATCGGCCTGCGCGCCGCTGGCACCGCCAGCACCGCCCGCACCATCGCGATGGCGCCGTCCGCGCGCGCGCGGCTGGCTGGCCGGCACCACCGCGGCGGCGCGCGCGGCGGGGTCGACGGTTTCGACTGTCATGCCTTCCTTGAGCCGGTCGGCACCGTCGACCACCACGCGCTGGCCGGGCTCGAGCCCCTTGAGCACCGCGCTACGGGTGCCGTCGCCGGGGCCCAGCTCGATCACCTGCACCTTGACCTGGCTGGCTTCGTCGACGGTATAGACGAAGGTGCCCTGCTGGCCGCGCTGGATCGCCGCCACCGGGATCACGGTGGCGTCCCGGAGCGTATCGACGCGCGTGCGCACGTTGACGAACTGGTTGGGAAACAGCATGCCGTCGGCATTGGGAAACACCGCCTTGAGCTTGACCGTGCCGGTGGTGGTGTCGATCTGGTTGTCGGTGGTCAGCAGCTCGCCTTCGCCGAGCTGGTTGCGCACCTGGCGGTCCCAGGCCTGCACCGGCAGCTTCTCGCCCGCGTTGAGCTTCTTCAGCACCGACGGCAGGTTGTCCTCGGGGATGGTGTACATCACCGCGATCGGCTGGATCTGCGTGATCAGCGCGATGCCGTTGGTGTCGCCGGTGTTGACGATATTGCCGGGATCGACCTGACGCAGGCCGATGCGGCCAGACACCGGCGCCACGATCTTGGTGTAGCCCAGTTGCAGGCGCGCGTTGGCAACGTTGCCCTGGTCGGTCTTGACCACGCCTTCGTACTGGCGCACCAGCGCGTCCTGGGTATCGACCTGCTGCTTGGAGATCGAGTCCTGGCCCAGCAGCGTGCGGTAGCGCTGCTGGTCCAGCTTTGCGTTCTGCAGCAGCGCCTGGTCGCGCGCCAGCTGGCCCACGGCCTGGTCGAGCGCGGCCTGGAACGGGCGCGGGTCGATCTCGGCCAGCACGTCGCCGGCCCTGACCATCTGGCCTTCCTTGAACAGCACCTTGAGCAGCGGCCCGGACACCTGCGCGCGGACGGTCACGTTGGAGACCGGGGTCACGTTGCCGAGCCCGTTCAGGACCACGTCCATGTCGCGCTGGGCCACGGTGGCGACTACCACCGGCGAGCGCGGCATGCCGGCCGGACCTCCTGGACCTCCCCGGCCTCCCGCCGCGGGTGCGCTGGCACCGCCGGGGCCCGCCGCGCTGCCCTGGGGGGCGTCGCCGCGGTGCGCATACCAGTACCAGCCGCCCCCGGCCAGCAGCAGCACCAGCAGCCCGGCATAGAGCCGGCGCCGGTTCCGGCGCGGCGGGGGCGAAGACGGGGAAGGGGAGGGGTGGGTTTGGCCTGGTTCGGGGTTGGACATGTCCGCAATCCTGGAAACGGTGCGCGCGGCGCACCGTCATGTGTTCTGCTGGCAAGTGACGATGCCGCAGTATGCCGCATCGCCATGGGTGCGGGCCGGCCTTGGGGGGCAGCAAGCCCGCAGGCGGCCGGCGTGCCGGCGAGTGCCGCGCGGCGCGCATGGGGCGGCGCCGGCGGCAAGTCATGCGGCAAGGATAATGTGCGGGCACGGACGCCCGTATTTCGGCGTCCGGCCGTTTTATTACAGAGGATTACCAGGACCCCGGGTGTAACCTGCGGAAACAAAACCGTCCGGCCCCGCCGGCATATGTGGCGCCGGGGCTGACTATCATGTGCCTATGCGAACGAACCAGCCTACCCAGATCCTCGTCGTCGACGACGATCCCGAACTGCGCGACCTGCTGCGCGAGTACCTGACCCAGCAAGGCTTCGCCGTCTCGGTGATGCATGACGGCGACGGCCTGCAGGCGCGCCTGGAGCGCGAGCGGCCGGCGCTGATCGTGCTGGACCTGATGATGCCCAAGGTCGACGGCCTGACCGCCCTGCGCAACCTGCGCGCCCGCAACGACGATATCCCGGTGATCCTGCTGACCGCCCGCAGCGACGAGATCGACCGCATCGTCGGCCTCGAGATCGGCGCCGACGACTATCTCGGCAAGCCGTTCTCGCCGCGCGAGCTGCTGGCGCGCATCAACGCCGTGCTGCGCCGCAAGCTGGCGCGCCCGGCGGCGGCGCCCGAGGACCGCGAGTCGGTCGCGTTCGGCCCGTTCCGCGTCAACTTCCGCCAGCGCACGCTGGCGCGTGCCGGCCAGGCATTGTCGATCAGCGATACCGAATTCGCGCTGCTCAAGCTGCTGCTGATGCATCCGCTCGAAGTGCTGTCGCGCGAGCGCATCGTCGAGCTGATGTACGGCAGCGCCAGCGGCATCAGCGACCGCGGCATCGACGTGCAGATCTGGCGCCTGCGCCGGCTGCTGGATGAGGACGCGCAGCGCCCGCGCTATATCCAGACCGTGCGCGGCCGCGGCTACACCTTCGTGCCCGACGAAGCGGAAGAGATTCCCGCGGGCCTCCCCGAATAACCCGGCGCCGGCGCCACCAGGATCTGCTTGCCGATGAAGTTGCGACGTATCGATACCCTGTTCGGCCGCATTGCGCTGCTGATCGCCGCGGTGCTGGTGATCAGCCATTTCTCGTGGCTGGCCATCCTGCGCATGGACCGGCGCCAGCAGCAGGTCGACTATTCGGTGGAGCAGATGCTGTTCCAGCTCGACAGCATCGAGCGCGCGCTCGATGCGCGGCCCCCCGCCAGGCTGCCCAGCCTGGTGGAAACCGCCAACACCGCCGATGCCGACGAGCACGCCACCGCGCCCAAGGGCGGGCGCTCGCGCCGGCTGGTGGAGCAGTTCATCAGCCGCCTGCCGCAAGGCACCGAGATCCGGCTGGAGGACGAGACCACGCCGCGCATCTGGATCAAGCTGCCGAGCCGCGCCGACTGGATCGCGATGCCGATCCTGTGGGTCCACAACCCGCCGCCGGACAACCGGCTGGTGCCGGGGGTGATGCTGGTGGTGGGCGTGGCGATCGTGTTCGCCGTGCTGATCGCGTGGCAGATCCAGCGCCCGGTGCGCGACATGGCCAACGCGGCCGCGCTGCTGTCGCGCCAGCACGCCGTGCCGCCGCTGCGCGAGCGCGGACCGCATGAGCTGCGCCAGCTGATCGAGCGCTTTAACCGCATGGTGGCCGACCTCGCGCGCATCGACCAGGAACGCAACACCATGCTGGCCGGCATCGCCCACGACCTGAAGACGCCGCTGGCGCGGCTGCGCCTGCGCGCCGAGATGCTGGCCGATCCCAAGGCCGCCGCGGGGGTTACGCGCGATGTCGATTCGATGGCGGCCATCGTCGAGCAGTTCCTGAGCTTCGCGCAGACCAGCGAGTCGACCGCGCGGCCGGTGCCGGTGGACCGGCGCGTCAACGAGCTGGCCGCCTCGCTGGCCGAGCAGGAGCGCCAGGTGGAGCTGTCGCTGGGCGCGGGCGAGGGCTTCCGCATGATCGCCACGCAGCTGGACCGCATCGTCGGCAACCTGGTCGACAACGCCTACGCCTATGGCAAGCCGCCGGTCAGCATCGCGACCTCGCGCACGCCGGACGGCTACATGCTGGTGGTGGAAGACCGGGGCGTCGGCATTCCCGACGACGACAAGGAACGCGCCACGCTGCCGTTCGTGCGGCTGGACCCGGCGCGCGGCGGCAATGCGCATTCCGGGCTGGGGCTGGCGATCGTCGACCGGCTGGTGCGGCAGGCGGGGGGCAAGCTCAACCTGGTGAATGCCGACGGGGGCGGGCTGCGGGTGGAGATGCTGTTTGGGGCGGCCACGGTCTGACGACCCCGCTGGTTTGCTCCCCTCTCCCGCAAGCGGGAGAGGGAGTACGCCGCCGGCGTGCTGACGTGGTCAGCCGTTGCGTTATCCAGCGGCCTGCCTGCTTCAAACCTTCTTCTTCTCCCCGATCCGGCTTTCCTTCCCCGCCAGCAGCTTGGCAATGTTCTGCCGGTGCCGCGCAATCAGCAGCACGCTGATGACGAAGATCGCGCCGGCCATCACGTCCACGCCGTTCATCAGCACATGGAAGAACGGCGCGAAGATCGCCGCCACCAGCGCTGCCAGCGACGAGTAGCGGAAGAAGAAGGCGATGATCAGCCAGGTGGCCAGCGTGCCCAGGCCCAGGATCGGGTTGATCGCCAGCAGGATGCCGGCCGCGGTGGCCACGCCCTTGCCACCCGCAAAGCGGTGGAATACGGGAAACAGGTGGCCCAGGAACACCGCCAGCGCCACCATGGCCAGGCCGGTGTCGGTGAGGCCGTGCGCCGGGCCGAAGCGCGCCGCCAGCCAGACCGCCAGCCAGCCCTTCAGGGCATCGCCGATCAGCGTCAGGATCGCCGCCTTCCTGTTGCCGGTGCGCAGCACGTTGGTGGCACCGGGGTTGCCCGAGCCATAGGAATGCGGGTCCGGCAGTCCCATCAGCTTGCTGACGACCACAGCGAAGGAAACGGAGCCGATCAGGTAGGCGGCAAGGGCAAAAAGCAGATTGGCCATGTGGAGTGGGATGTTTTCAGGCTGGCGCGATTGTAGCGCGGCAGGGGCCTGGCCACGACCGTGACTTCCCGGATTGGCGTGGAGGCTTGCTTCGACCCCTGAAGCAGCGTCACGCGGCCGGCAAGGTCAGTCCGGGAGCGCGCACTGCACCGGCTGGGCGTCGAGCAGCGCGGGCAGCAGCTTCGGATCCAGGCTGACCAGGTAGCCGCGGCGGCCGCCGTTGATATAGATGCGCGCCAGTTCCAGCACGGTCGCTTCCACGTACACCGGCATGCGCTTCTTCGTGCCGAACGGCGAGGTGCCGCCCACCAGGTAGCCGCTGTGCCGCTGCGCCACTTCGGGCTTGCACGGCTGCACGCTCTTGCGCCCGGTCTGGCGCGCCAGGTTCTTGGTCGAGACCGAGCAGTCGCCGTGCATCAGCACCACCAGCGGCTGCGCGCGCTCGTCTTCCATGATCAGGGTCTTGATCACGTCATGCTCGGGCACGCCCAGCTGGCGCGCGGATTCGCCGGTGCCGCCGTGCTCGACATAGTCATAGGGGTGCTCGCCGAAGGCCACGCCGTGCTTGCGCAGCGCTTGCGTGGCGGGGGTTTCCGAAACGTGCCTGGATTTGCTCATGACAGTGACCGCCGCCTTGGCGTTCAGCCGCGCGGATGGTGCTGCTGGTGCAGCTCGCGCAGGCGTTCGCGGGCGACGTGGGTATAGATCTGGGTGGTGGAGATGTCGGCGTGCCCCAGCAGCAGCTGCACCACGCGCAGGTCGGCGCCATGGTTGAGCAGGTGCGTGGCAAAGGCATGCCGCAGCGTGTGCGGCGACAGCGGGGCATGCACGCCGGCATCGCGCGCATGGCGTTTGATCAGGTGCCAGAACGCCTGCCGCGTCATGCCTTCGCCGCGCTGCGTGACGAACAGCGCGTCGCAGGCGCGCCCGGCCAGCAGCGCCGGTCGCGCGCTGGCCAGGTAGCGCCGCAGCCAGTCGCCGGCCTGCTGGCCGAACGGCACCAGGCGCTCCTTGTCGCCCTTGCCGCCGACCACGCGCGCGACGCCCTCGTTCAGGCCGATCTCGACAGTCTTCATCTGGGTCAGCTCCGACACGCGCAAGCCGCTGGCGTACATCAGCTCGAGCATGGTGCGGTCGCGCAGGCCCAGCGGGGTGTCGGTGTCGGGCGCCTCCAGCAGCGCGTCGACCTGGGCCTCGGTCAGGGTCTTGGGGTAGCGCGGCGGCTGCTTGGCGGGGCGCAGCAGCAGGCAGGGGTCGGTCTGCAACAGGTGCTCGCGCAGCGCCCACTGGTAGAAGCGGCGGAACACCGCCAGGCGCCGGTTGGCGGACGACGCGCGGGTCTGGGTATGGCGCGCGCTGAAGTACGCCGACAGCGCGCCGTCGTCGGCGCCGAGCAGCTCGCCGCGCTGCTCCTGCTGCAGCCAGCGCGCCAGCAGCGTCAGGTCGCGCCGGTAAGCATCGATGGTGTTGCGCGAGAGCCCGTCTTCCAGCCAGAGCGCGTCGCAGAAGCGGCTGACCAGGGCCGCGTCGGCCGCGCTGGCGACGGCGGTGGGCTCGGCTGCCGCCGGGGCGCCGCTCATATCAGCATGGCGCCCTCATGGCGCAGCAGCCAGCGTTTGACGTCGAGGTAAAAGCCGTCCTCGGCATGGTGCGAGAACCCGCCGATGCCGCGCGCCGAGACCACGCGATGGCAGGGCACCAGGATCGGAAACGGGTTCTGCCCGCAGGCCTGGCCGACCGCGCGCGGCATCGCGCCGATGGCTTCGGCGATGGTGCCGTAGGTGGTGGTGGCGCCGCGCGGCACCGCGCAGATGGCCTGCCACACGCGCTGCTGGAAGGCGCTGCCGGCGGCGGCCAGCGGCACGTCGAAGACGGCGTCCGGGTTGGCGTAGTAGGCCTCCAGCTGCGCGGCCAGCCGCTGCGTCAGCGCGTCGGCCGGCGCGCGGGCTTCGACGTGCTCAGGCAGGTACACGATCGCCTGGATGCGCGCGCCGTCCGTGCGCACGCCGATCTTGCCGAACGGGGCGGTAAGGATGGCGTGGTAGGGTGCGGGCATGGCGGTCAGGCTGGGGCGAATGCTGGATTTTAGTGCTTTTTGGCGCGGGCAAGAAAAAAGGGCCGCCTCGCGGCGGCCCTTTGCGGGTGGCATCACACCGGCCGGATCATTGCTCCAGCTTGATGTTCTGCACCTTCACAAGATTCTTCATCTTGTCGAATTCCTTCTTGATCTCGGCCGCGTGCTGCGCCGGCGTGTTGCCCGACGGCTCGGCGCCGGCGGTGCGCAGGCGCTGCTGGAAGTCCTTGTCCTGCAGGGCCTTGACCGCGGCTTCGTTGAGCTTCTTGATGACCTCGTCAGGCGTGCCGGCCGGCGCCACCAGGCCGTACCAGGCCGGATCGTTCGGCTCCTTCAGGCCCATTTCGCCGAAGGTCGGCACATTGGGCAGCGACTCCAGGCGCTTGTTCCAGGCCACCACGATCGGACGCAGCTTGTTGGCCTTGATGTAGGGCATCGACGACGGCAGGTTGTCGACCATGATCGGCACCTGGCCGGCCAGCACGTCGTTCAGTGCCGGGCCCGCGCCGCGGTACGGGATATGGACCATGAAGGTCTTGGTCGAGACCTTGAACTGCTCGCCCAGCATGTGGCCGAAGCCGCAGGTGCCCGACGACGCGTACGAATACTTGCCCGGGTTGGCCTTCAGCACGGCCAGGAACTCCTTGTAGTCCTTGGCCGGGAAGTTCGGGTTCACCGCGATCACGTTGGCCACGTTGGCCAGGTTGGTGATGGGCTTGAAGTCCTTGATCGGGTCGTACGACAGCTTGGGGTTGCAGGCCGGGTTCACGGCCATGGTCGAGACCGTCGAGATGCCGATGGTGTAGCCGTCCGGCGCGGCCTTGGCAATGGCGTCGGCGCCGATCGAACCGCCCCCGCCGGCGCGGTTTTCCACCACCACCGGCTGGCCCAGGATGCGGCTCATCTGGTCCGCCGCGCCACGGCCGACGATGTCGGTGGTGCCGCCGGGGGCGAACGGAATGATCAGGCGGATCGGCTTGGTGGGGTAGCTCTGGGCTTGCGCCGCGGTGGCGGCGGCCGCCAGGGCCAGGGTCAGTGCGAGTTTGCCAGCTTGCATGAGATCATGTCTCCCGTCAGAAATCCGGGCAGGGTGCCGCCCGGAAGCAAAAAAACCGTCGCAGTGCCACAGGTCGGGCGGTGCGTCGGCAGCGTAATCTGGGTCATCCGCCCAGCAGGCCGCGCTTGACGCCGGCGTCGACCGGGCGTTCGCCCAGGAACACCCGCAGCAGCGCCTGGTAAAAGTCTTCGCCGGGAATCGACCGGCCGCGCGGGGTGCCGTTGATGGCGACGACCGTCCCCGTTTGCGGGGAAAAATCCACGTTGATGACATCGCCCTTGTGCGCGGTGCCGATCTCGCCCAGGGTGCGCTCGAACTGTACCAGCCGCGCCGCCAGCCCCTGCATTTGCGCCTCGCTGTGGTTGTCGCGCATGCCCTGGCGGATCGCACGCACCACCGCCGGCGGTTCGGTCTCGCGCAGGATGCGTAACTGTAGCCGCTTGGCGCCCGGCGTGCCCAGTACCACGGCCGCGTTGCGGGCCTTTTCCTCCAGGTACAGCGCGGCCACGTAGCCCTTGGTCAGGAAGCCAGTGCGCAGCGCCGCGCCATTGAGCTGCAGTTCCTTGCCGCCCACGCGCGCCGCGTCGTCGAAACGCACGCCGGCGATCTCGACCGCGCGCGCCGGCCCCGGCACGGCATGCACCCCGGCCGCGGCGCCGAGCGCTGCCAGCACGACGGCCAGGCGCAGGCGGCGGCCCGGCCGGAAAGCAGGGCTGAGTCGGGAGCGGAGGAGGGTGTCCACGTGCAGGCGCGTGGAACGGATGCGGGACAACATGGCGGCAGGCGTACAACTTGGCATGTCATGCTGCCCGAAATCTGGAAAAATACCTATCCGTATCTGCCCTAGTCTGCACATTCCGGCTTTTTTGCCGTTATCTCGCCCCGCCGCTGTTTCGGTGCGACGGCTGCCCGGGCAGTGCCGCGCCATGCCACTGCCACCACAACAACAACCCTAGATGTCTTCCGCCCTCCTGCTGGTCCCGGACTTCAGCCTGATCCTGATCGGCTGGCTGCTGGTGCGCTATTCCCCCTTCGACCGCGCCTTCTGGGGCGGGGTGGAACGGCTGGTCTACTTCGTGCTGTTCCCGGCGCTGCTGCTGCAGTCGACCAATACCGCGGTGCTGGACTTCTCCTCGACCTCGGCCATGCTGGGGCTGGCGCTGCTGGTGCTGGCCATCGGCCTGGCCGGCGGCTATGCCGTCAAATGGGTGCTGCGGCCGGATCCGGTCAGCTTTGCCTCGGGGCTGCAGACCGCGTTCCGCTTCAATTCCTATATCGGGCTGGCGCTGGCCGCGCGGCTGGGCGGGTCCGAAGGGCTGGCGCTGATGGCGGTGATCGTCGGCTGCACCGTGCCGCTGTGCAACGTGGCCGCGGTGTGGGCGCTGGCCCGGCATGGCCAGTCCGCGCTGTGGAAGGAACTGGCGCGCAACCCGCTGATCCTGGCCACCGCGGGCGGGCTGGCGACCAACCTGATGGGGCTGCACGCGCCCGAGGTGCTGGGCATGACGCTGAACCGGCTGGGTTCGGCGTCGACCGCGCTTGGCCTGATGACGGTAGGCGCGGGGCTGCAGATCAGCGGCGCCACCGGCACCGCCGGGCCGGTGGCGTGGTGGACCGGGGTCAAGCTGCTGGCGATGCCGTGCGTGGCCTGGCTGGTGGGGCGGCACCTGCCGCTGACCGCGCTGCAATACCAGATCGTAGTGCTGTACGCCTCGCTGCCGACCGCCTCCAGCGCCTACATCCTGGCCGTGCGTATGGGCGGCAACGGGCCGATGGTGGCGGCGACGATCTCGCTGATGACGGTCGCGGCGATCGTCACCACGCCGCTGTGGCTGGCGCTGGTGAGCTGATTCTGACCGAGAGGGTTCGGGGTCAGCCGGCCCGTTGCGCGGGCGGGCCGCCCTGTGCCAGGGCCCAGTCGATATGTTCCCGCACCATGGGCGTGGCGATCTCGCGCCGCGCCAGCAGTGCGGCGCGAATGCGCGCGGCCAGCGCCTCGTCTGCGGCGCGCGTGCCCGACAGTGCCGTGCGCAGGCTGTTGCCCAGTCCCACCGCCAGGTTGCGCAGCCAGCGCTCGTGGCCGATGCGGCGGATCGGGCTGCCTTCGAGGCGCTGGTTGAATTCCGCTTCGGTCCATTGGAACAGCGCCACCATGTCGGGCGCATCGAGGCCGTTGCGCACGTCGAAGTCCGGCACCGTGGCCACGTGCGCGAACTTGTTCCATGGGCAGGCCAGCTGGCAGTCGTCGCAGCCGTAGACGCGGTTGCCCATGGGCGCGCGGAATTCGACCGGGATCGCGCCCTTGTGCTCGATGGTGAGGTAGGAAATGCAGCGGCGCGCATCGAGCCGGTAGGGCGCGACGATGGCGCGCGTGGGGCAGATGTCCAGGCAGCGGTGGCAGCTGCCGCAATGGCCGGACTCGGGCGGATCGGCGGGCAGCGGGATGTCGACCAGGATCTCGCCGAGGAAGAACATCGAGCCGCCGTCGCGGTCCAGCAGCAGCGTATGCTTGCCGCGCCAGCCCAGTCCGCCCTGGCTGGCCAGCGCCACTTCCATCACCGGGGCCGAATCGGTAAAGACGCGGTAGCCGAACTTGCCGATCTCGGCCTCGATCCGGCTGGCCAGCTGCTGCAGCCGGCTGCGCAGTACCTTGTGATAGTCGCGCCCGCGTGCGTACATCGACACCACCGCGGTGGCCGGGTCGTCCAGCCGCGCCAGTTCGTGACGGCGCCAGTCGGCGGCCTCCGCGTGCGCGCCGGCGACCGGGACATAGGGCATGCGCGCCACGATCGCGCGCACCGTGCCGGGCACCAGTTCGGCCGGACGGGCGCGCCGCAGGCCGTGGTTGGCCATATAATCCATGTCGCCGTGGTAGCCCTGCGCCAGCCAGGCCAGCAGTCCGGGCTCGGCGTGCGCGAGGTCGACATCGGCGATGCGCACCGAGGCAAAGCCCAGCGCCGCGCCCCATGCGCGGATCGACGCGGCCAGCGCCGCAAGCTCCCCCGGGCCCGCGGCCGCGCGGCCGCTGGTGTCTGGTACTGGTGTGGGCGGCGCATCCGCCTGCCCGGGGGCGACTCGGTCGATCATTCCTGAATTGTACGCAATGCCCTTGCTCGAAGAACGCACCCTGACGCTGCCCGACGAAGCCGCCACCGCGCGCCTGGGCGCCACGCTGGCCGCCGCCGTGCAGGCGATGTCGCCGCGCACGGTGCATGTGCAGCTGTCCGGCGACCTGGGCGCCGGCAAGACCACGCTGTCGCGTGCCGTGCTGCGCGCACTGGGCCATGCGGGCAAGGTCCGCAGCCCCACCTATACGCTGTGCGAGCCCTATGACGTCGCGCGCGCCGACGGCTCGCCGCTGACGGTCTACCATTTCGACCTGTACCGCTTTGCCGATCCCGAAGAGTGGCTCGACGCGGGTTTTCGCGACTGCTTCGCCGAACCGGCCTTCAACCTGGTCGAGTGGCCGGAAAAGGCCGGGCGCCTGCTGGGGGAACCCGACCTGCACGTGTTGCTCCAATCGGACATGGCCGGCGCCGACGACACCGGCGAGCGGCGGATCGCGACACTGCGCGCCTATACTCCCACTGGACTTATCTTGCTGAACGCATGCTGATCAAGCGACTTGCCACCGACCGCCCCGATGGACCCGACGGCCTGCTGCAGGCGCGCCGCAAATGGATGGCGCAGGCACTGAAGCTGGGGGCCGGCACCGCCGTGCTGACGCTGGCCGGTCCGCAGATCGCGTTCGGCGCCGGCATCGTCGCGGTGCGCGTGTGGCCGGCGGAGGACTACACCCGCGTCACCATCGAATCCGATACGCCGCTGGCCGCGGTGCACCAGATGATCCGCGATCCCGACCGGCTGGTGGTGGACATCGACGGCCTCGACCTGTCGCCCACGCTGCGCGAGCTGGTGGCCAAGATCACCCCGAACGACCCGTATATCCAGACCGTGCGCGTCGGCCAGAATCGCCCACGCGTGGTCCGCATGGTGTTCGACCTGAAGGAGAACGTGGCGCCGCAGGTGTTCACGCTGGCGCCCATCGGCAGCTACCGCAACCGGCTGGTGTTCGACCTGTATCCGGTCAACCCGCCCGACCCGCTGTGGAAGCTGGTGCGCGACACCGAGGAAAAGCAGCGCCGCTTTGCCACCTCCGACCCGGCGCCGGGCGCCGAAGGCATCGCCGGCGCCCCGGCCGGCGCCGAGGAAGACGCCATCGGCGCGCTGGTGCGCCGCTTCGACGAGAAGGGCGAGGTGCCGCCCACCACCGCGCCGCCGCCGGTGGCCGCCGCAAGGCCGCGGCCCTCGACGCCGTCCACGGCGCCGGTGCCGCCGGTGCCGGCCCCGAACGCACCCGTGGTGCCGCCGGTCGCGCGCGACAATCCCACTGCCGAGCGTCCGTTCAAGATGCGCCGCCTGCTGACCGTGGCGATCGACCCCGGCCATGGCGGCGAAGACCCGGGCGCGATCGGCGCGGCCGGCTCGCGCGAAAAAGACGTGGTGCTGGAGATCGCGCACCGGCTGCGCGCCAAGATCGACGCCCAGCCCAATATGCGCGCGATGATGACGCGCGACGCCGATTTCTTCGTGCCGCTGAACGTGCGTGTGCAGAAGGCGCGCCGGGTGCAGGCCGACCTGTTCGTGTCGATCCACGCCGACGCCTTCCTGTCGCCCGAGGCGCGCGGCGCGTCGGTGTTCGCGCTGTCCGAGCGCGGCGCCTCCAGCACCGCGGCACGCTGGCTGGCCAACAAGGAAAACGCCTCCGACCTGATCGGCGGCGCCAACATGGGCAACAAGGATGCACAGGTGGCGCGCGTGCTGCTGGACCTGTCGACCACCGCGCAGATCAACGACAGCCTGCTGGTGGGCAAGGCGGTGCTGGGCGAGATCGGCGGCATCAACAAGCTGCACAAGGCCCGTGTCGAACAGGCCGGGTTTGCGGTGCTGAAGGCGCCGGACATCCCCTCGATCCTGATCGAGACCGCCTTCATCAGCAACCCGGAAGAAGAGCGCAAGCTCAACGACAACGCCCACCAGGAGCAGCTGGCCAATGCCATCCTGAAGGGCATCCGCTCGTACTTCGCGCGCAATCCGCCACTGTCGAAGAATCCGTCGGTCTGATCCGCCGCGCTGGCGGCGGGCACAAAAAAAACCGGGGCATGCCCCGGTTTTTTTGCGGTCGCGTGCTTCAGGCGCGCGCGGTGGCCTGGTCCTCCAGCAACGCATCGCGGTTGGCATAGCGCGACGCGATCACCGAGCAGACGATCAGCTGCAGCTGGTGGTAGACCATCAGCGGCAGCACCAGCAAGCCCAGCGCCGGATGGCCGGCAAACAGGATCTTGGCCATCGGGATGCCGTTGGCCAGGCTCTTCTTCGAGCCACAGAACACCGCGGTGATCTCGTCCTCGACAGAAAAGCCCAGGCGGCGCGCGGTCAGCGTGGTGAAGCCCAGCACCACGAACAGCAGCACCGCGGCGATGCCCATCACCGCGCCGATGGTCTGCCACTGGTACTGGTGCCACAGGCCTTCGGCGGTGGCGTCGCAGAAGGACGAATAGACGATCAGCACGATCACGCCGCGGTCGATCTTGGTGGTGATGTGCTTCTTTTTGGCCAGCCAGTTGCCGATCAGCGGGCGCAGCAGCTGTCCCAGCGCAAACGGCAGCAGCAGCTGCAGCGCCACGCCGGTCAGCGCCTTGCCCAGCGGCATCGAGGCGCCGCTGGCGCTGATCACCAGCCCCATCAGCAACGGCGTCACCAGCATGCCGATCAGGCCCGAGATGGTGGCGTTGAAGATCGCGCCCGAGACGTTGCCACGCGCCATCGAGGTCATGGCTACCGACGACGACACCGTGGACGGCAGCGCGCACAGGAAGAACACGCCCAGCAGCAGGTCGGCCGGCAGCGTATTGCGCAGCGACAGCATCAGCAGCGCGCCCACCACCGGGAACACCACGTAGGTGAAGACCTGCACGAACACGTGCAGGCGCCAGTGCTTGGCGCCCGCCACCAGCTTGTCGCGCGACAGCGCCGCGCCGTGCAGGAAGAACACCAGCGCCACGCCCAGGCTGGTCACCACGCCGAGGTGCAACGGGCCGTCGCCGGTGCCGAGTTCGGGCGCGGCCAGCGCGATGGCGATGGCGGTCAGCATGACGAGCACAAAGCCGTCGATCAGGTCATAGAGCTTCTTGAGATTGCGGACAATACGGGACATGACTGCGGGTGAAATCCTGCGGTGTTAGGGTTTTGCCTAGTATTGGACGCCAGGCGGGTCTAGAATGCAAATTCATTTATAGAATCTATTTATCTACTTGTTGCATGAATTACACATTGCGCCAGCTGCGTGTGTTCCTGGCGGTGGCCAGCAGCGGCGGATTCAGCCGGGCCGCTGATGCGGTCGGACTGACCCAGCCGGCGGTCAGCCGCGGCGTTGCCGAGCTGGAAGACGCGCTCGGCGTGCGCCTGCTGGACCGCACCACGCGCGAAGTGGTGCTGACCGAGGCCGGCCATGCGCTGGCACCGGCGCTGGAGCGCCTGCTCGGGCAACTGGACGACACCCTCGAGGAAACGCGCCAGCTCGGTGAGCGCTATCGGGGTCGCGTAGTGATAGCCGGCGCGCCGACCATCTCCGCCCGGCTGATGCCGCTCTACGTGGCTGCCTGCGCCGCGCAATATCCGGAAATCCGCCTGACCGTGCGCGACAACGTCCAGGCCGACGGGCTGGAGCAGGTGCGCGCGGGCGCGGTGGACTTCGGCGTGCTGATCGATCCGCTGGTGCGCGACGGGCTGCTGGTGGAGCCGGTCGCGACCGACCCGTTCTGCTTCGTGTGTCGGCGCGACCATCCGCTGGCGCAGGCGGAATCGGTGCCGTGGTCGGCGCTGCATGGGATGCGGCTGGTGCTGCTGGACTTTGCCTCGGGCAGCCGGCCGCTGATCGACCGCGTGTTCGGCCGCCATGGCGTGGCGCCGCAGGTGGTGCAGGAGCTGGGCCATTCGGCCAGCGTGTTCGGCATGGTCGAGGCCGGCATCGGCGCGTCGGTGCTGCCGTCGTTCTCGCTGCCGCTGCCGGCGGCGTCGCCGCTGGTGTGGCGCCCGCTGGTGCCGTGCGAGGAACGCAGCATCGTCATGGTGCGGCGCGAGGACCGCTCCTTGTCGCCGGCCGCGGCGGCGGTGTGGGAACTGGTGCGGCGCCTGACCGTGCGGGCCGAGGCGCCAACGATCAGCGCTGCGGCCTGAGCAGGCTTGCTCCTGTCAGCGCGCGGTGACCATCACCGCTTCCAGCTCGAAGCTGCCGTCTGCCTGCACGCGATAGTGCTCGCGCACTTCCGCGGGCGCCACCTGCCACAGGTGCCGGATCGCGTCCACTGCCACCGCCGGCGTGCGCATGCGCTGCACCCAGCTGTCGAACTCGATGCCGATGCGCCAGGTTTCTGATACGGCAATCGCATCCGCGGCAAAGCCCGCGGCTTCGAACATCGCGCGCCAGCCCGCCGGCGTGTAGTCGCGCACGTGCGAGGGGTCGCGCAGCAACTCGACCGATTGCAGCCAGGTATCGCGCAACGGGTCCGGCGCGCCGGCGATGTCGATCATCACCACCTTGCCGCCGGGCTTGAGCACGCGGCGAATTTCCGCCAGCGCGGCCGGCACGTCGCGCCAGTGGTGCGCGCTCATGCGCGACACCACCGCGCAGAAGCCGGCGTCGTCGAACGGCAGTTGCTCGGCCGCGCCCTGGCGGGTGCGTACATTGGCCAGCCCGCGCTCGCGCGCCGCGGCCTCGACCACCGTCAGCATGTCGGCCGACAGATCGTAAGCGGTCACCTCGCCCGCCACCGCGGCGGCGGCAAAGCTGGCGTGGCCGGCGCCGCAGCCCAGGTCGAGCACGCGGCTGCGCGCGCGATTGGCCGCGGGAATCAGCGCGGCCAGTTCGTCCTTCAGTTGCTGCAGGTCCGCGCCGCTGGCGTGGACAGCGCTGGTGAGATAGGCGCTGGCGGTGGCGCCGAACTGGGCGGCGACGAGTTCCTGTTGCTGCATGGTGCTGGGCTCCTTGGGCCACGGCCGGGCCAGGCCGGCTGGCGGTGGGTTGTCGGGGGACGGGACTTGCCCGCGAGGCGGGTTCGGCATACTGTAGGCGGGCCAATTTCCCGGTACAAGTCACTGCTTTATCCTGGTATAAGCGCCACCAGCCCGCCATGCCGCCATTCGCCCTACCAGCAGATCCGCCATCCTCGACAGCCTCGCGCGAAGCCGTACTCGGCGCCTTCCTGCGCGCGCACCGCGAACGCCTGACGCCGGCCGACGTGGGACTGGCGCCCGGCCAGCGGCGCCGCACCCCCGGCCTGCGCCGCGAGGAAGTCGCGCAGCTGGCGGGACTGAGCACGACCTGGGTCACGTGGCTGGAGCAGGGCCGGCCGGTGGCGCTGTCGGCGCGCGCGCTGGCCAGCCTGGCCGCGGCGCTGCGGCTGTCGCGCGCCGAACGCGCCTACCTGTTCGAGCTGGCCAGCCGGCGCGATCCGCAACACGCCGCCGGCGAGCCGGTGCCGCCCGCGGTGCTGGCCAGCGTGCATGCGATCGAGGGGCCGGCGTACCTGCTCGACCGCCAATGGACCGCGCTGGCCTGGAACGCCGCCGCCGCGGACCTGTTCATCGGCTGGCTCGACGCCGCCGCCACCGAGCGCAACCTGCTGCGCGCCATGTTTCTGTCGCCGGCGCTGCAGGCACTGGTGCAGGACTGGCCGCACCGCGCCGCACGCCTGGTGGCCGAATTCCGCGCGCACAGCATCCGCCACGCCGATGCGGCACCGACGCGGGCATTGATCGAGGGATTGATGGCGGAAAGCGCCGACTTCCGTGCCGCCTGGCTGTCGCAGGACGTGGAAGAGCGCGAGGGCGGGCGCCGCGGCTTTCGCCATCCGCGCCAGGGCGCGCTGCAGTTCGAGCAGCTGACGCTGGTGCCGGCGGCGGCGCCGGGGCTGATGCTGGTGATGCTGCTGCCCGGCTGAGCGGGCAGCAGCCAGGGCTTACTTGGGCTGCATCCGGATCGCGCCGTCCAGGCGGATCACCTCGCCGTTGAGCATGGGGTTCTCGATGATCGAGCGCGCCAGCTTCGCATATTCGGCGGGCCGGCCCAGCCGCGACGGGAACGGCACCATCTTGCCCAGTGCGTCCTGCACCTCCTGCGGCATGCCCAGCAGCATCGGGGTCTCGAACAGCCCCGGGGCGATGGTCATGCAGCGCACGCCGTCGCGCGCCAGGTCGCGCGCGATCGCCAGCGTCATGCCGACCACGCCGCCCTTGGACGCGGCATAGGCGGCCTGCCCGATCTGGCCGTCGAAGGCCGCCACCGAGGCGGTATTGATGATCACGCCGCGCTCGCCTTCGCTGTCGGGGGCGTTCTGCACCATCGCCGCGGCGGCCAGGCGGATCATGTTGAAGGTGCCGATCAGGTTGATGCGGATGGTCTTGTCGAAGGCATCGAGCGGATGCGGACCATTCTTGCCGACCGTCTTGTTGGCGGTGGCAATGCCGGCGCAGTTGACCAGGCCGGCAAGGCGGCCAAGCGACTGCGCCGCCGCGACCACGGCCTGGCCATCGGCTTCCGAGGTGACGTCGCAGCGCACGAACCTGCCACCAGTCTCCGCCGCCAGCGCCTGCCCGGCGGCCTCGTTCAGGTCGGCAATGACAACCCTGGCGCCGGCTTCGGCGAGCAGCCGGGCGGTGCCGGCGCCCAGGCCAGAGGCGCCGCCGGTGATGATGAAGACGTTGTCCTTGATTTCCACGATGTGTCTCCTCGGTAGGTTTCCGTTTACGTAAACGTTAAGCATTGTACGGACGCGGAACTGATGTGCAAGGGGGCGATGAATTTCCGGTCAGGATGATGCTTAGCGGGAATCGCCTGCAGATCGGGTGCCGATCACTCCGAAATTCAATAAAAAAAGCGGCCCGAAGGCCGCTTTAATCTTTCTGCAGTGTCCCGCGAGACACTTACTTCAGCGCCTCGAACACCCGCGCGGTGATCTCGTCGACGTCGCCTACGCCCAGGATCTTGCGGTACTTCGGCGGTGCCACCTTGGCCGCGGCGTCGCCGTTGGCGGCCCATGCCGAGTAGTAGTCGACCAGCGGACGGGTCTGCTGTGAGTAGACGTCGAGGCGCTTCTTGACGGTTTCTTCCTTGTCGTCGTCGCGCTGGATCAGCGGCTCGCCGGTCTCGTCGTCCACGCCCTCGGCCTTGGGCGGGTTGTACTTGAGGTGGTAGGTGCGGCCCGACGCCACGTGCACGCGGCGCCCGCTCATGCGTTCGATGATGGCGTCGAACGGCACGTCGATCTCGAGCACGTAGTCGATCGCCACGCCCGCGTCCTTCATCGCCTCGGCTTGCGGAATGGTGCGCGGGAAGCCGTCGAAGAGGTAGCCGCTGTTGCAGTCGTCCTGTTTCAGGCGGTCCTTCACCAGGCCGATGATGATGTCGTCCGACACCAGTCCGCCCGCGTCCATGACCTTCTTGGCTTCCACGCCCAGCGGCGTGCCGGCCTTCACCGCGGCGCGCAGCATGTCGCCGGTGGAGATTTGCGGAATGCCGAACTTCTCGCAGATGAACTTGGCTTGCGTGCCTTTGCCGGCGCCAGGCGCGCCCAACAGGATCAAACGCATTTACGGGTCCTCAGAGTTTTTAATCCGGTATGGCGGGAGATCAGAAGGAGGGTAACGCCGTAACTTGACACGAGACTGACTGCGGTCCCGGGTGCGCGCTGACTGCGTTCAGCGCGGGCACGGCTCAGGCGTACCCACGCGTACGGCCGGCGGCGGCTGCCAGGGGGATGGCGGCGCGGCGCACCGGACGGGCTCTATCTTTATCTCCCCACCGAGCCTTGGCCGGCGGCGCGATTGCTCGCGCCAGCGCGGCGGCTCTGTATCGGCAAGCATTATGCCATGAGGCAGCGGGGATTCGGCCCGAAATCGGCCCCCCGGTTCGGTTCCAGCAGAATCGACTTGAGCGGGCAGGCGCCGCCCGCGCTGGCAGCGATGCCTGGGGGTCGCCTGTCAGGGCCCTTCCTGGGCCATCGACTGCGCCCACAGCGCGCGCACCCGCTCGAGGTCGGCCTGGGTGTCGACGCCGGGCGCGGGCGCGCCGGCGGTCTGCATCACGGCGATGCGCTCGCCGTGCCACATCGCGCGCAGTTGCTCCAGCGCCTCGGCCTGCTCGAGCGGCGCTGCCGCCAGCGTCGGGAAGCGGCGCAGGAAGCCGGCGCGATAGGCATACAGGCCGATATGGCGCAGCACCGGCATGTCGGGCAGCGGCACCCGGGCCGACGCGGCGGGCATGGCCGGCACGCCGGACCATGCATCGCGCGCCCACGGAATCGGCGCGCGCGAGAAATACAGCGCGCGGCCGGCGGCGTCGCACACCACCTTGACCACGTTGGGATTGAACACCTCGGCGCTGTCGTGCAGCGGATGGGCCGCGGTGGCGATGGCGCAATCGGCGTGGTGCGCCAGGTGCAGCGCCACTTCGTCGATCAGCGCGGGCTCGATCAGCGGCTCGTCGCCCTGCACGTTGACGACGATGGCGTCATCGGCCAGGCCCAGTTGCGCGGCGACCTCGGACAGCCGGTCGGTGCCGGAGGCGTGGTCGGCGCGGGTCAGCACGGCTTCGATGCCGTGTGCGGCGCAGGCCTGCGCCACCGCGGGCGCGTCGGTAGCGACCACGGTGCGCTGCGCCGACGACGCATGCGCGCGCTCGGCCACGCGCACCACCATCGGGCGCCCGCCGATATCGGCCAGGGGCTTGTCGGGCAGGCGGGTCGAAGCCAGCCGTGCGGGAATGACGACGGTAAACGCGGGCAGGGTCATGGCCGCGCTGCTCAGTTGCCCGCCGGCGCGTCCGGCTCGATGACGCGGCCCGGCACCGACTGGCGGGCCTCGTCGGCCAGCATCACGGGAATGCCGTCGCGGATCGGGTAGGCCAGCTTGTCGGCGTGGCAGATCAGCTCCTGCGCGGCGCGGTCGTATTCCAGCTTGCCCTTGCATAGCGGGCAGACCAGGATTTCAAGCAGCCGGTTGTCCATCTCGGTGTTCCTCGTTGCGCCCGGCGGCGCCGCTTGCGGCGGCCGGCGCGGTCGGCGCGGGTTGGATTTGCGCCTGCACGGCGCGGCGGATTTTATCGATCAGGCCCGCGTCGATCACGGGCCTGGTGGGCACGACCCAGATGCGCGGGTCGTCGAAGCGCTCGCATTTTACGGCATCCTTCTCGGTGATCAGGATCACGTCGGCATCGAGCGCATCGGGATGGTCGACGAACGGGTCGACCACGAAGTCATAGTGGTCCGGCAGCGGCAGTGTCTTCGGCGCCAGGCCGGCGCCGCGCAGGCTGGCGAAGAAGCGCTCGGGGTTGCCGATGCCGGCCGCCGCCAGCACGCGCCGTCCGGCAAAGGCGCTGAGCGGCCGCGCCATGGTGGGATCGGCGAGCTGCCAGGCGTCATCCAGTTCCAGCCGCATGCCGTACACACCGGGACGGTCGGGCGTGGCGCGGAAGTTGGGGTCGTTGATCAGGGTGGCGTCGCGCGGGCGCGAGAGCGGCTCGCGCAGCGGGCCGGCGGGCAGCATCAGGCCGTTGCCGCCCATGCGCGCGTCGAACATCACGATCTCGAAGTCGCGCTGCAGCTTGTAGTGCTGCAGGCCGTCGTCGAGCAGCAGCACGTTGATGCCGGGGTGCGACACCAGCATGGCCTGCGCGCACAGCGCGCGGTCGGGGTAGACCCAGACCGGCACATCGGTGGCGCGCGCGATCAGCAGCGGCTCGTCGCCGACGTCGCCGGCTTGCGAGGTCGGCTTGACCCGGCGCGGGTGCTTCAGCTGCACGCCGTAACCGCGCGAGACCACGCCGGGCCGCAGCCCGGCCTCGGTCAGTGCATGCGCCAGCGCGATCACCGCGGGGGTCTTGCCGGTGCCGCCGACGGTGACGTTGCCCACCACCACCACCGGCATCGGCAGCCGCGTCGACCTGAACCAGCCGCGCTGGTAGCCATGGCGGCGCACCCGCGCGACCAGGCCGAACAGCAGCGAGAACGGCAGCATGAGCCACGCGAACCAGCCGCGGCGTTGCCACTGGGCGGTCACGAAGTCGGCAAGGGCATGGCGGGGAACGGGCATGGACGCGGCGGGCGAGAGTCGATGGTCGGGATGCGATTGTAGTGCGCTCGCGGCTACGCCCCTCGGGGCGGCCTAACCATTATGGGCATTGCCGTGCGCATGGGGCAAGACCGCCGGCCGCCGGCGCACGCCGGCGCGCAGGCCGGCCTGGGCTCAGCGCGGCTGCGCGCTCTGCGTGGCGAAGGTCAGGCGCGACAGCCCGGCCAGCCGCGCGGCCTCCATCACGTTGACCACGGCCTGGTGCGTGGCCTGGGCGTCGGCATTGACGATCAGCACCGGCGGCTGGCCGCCGGCACCCGCGACGGTACGCAGCTGGTCGGCCAGGCTGGTGACGTCCTTCTGTTCCATCACCTGCTTGTTGACCGAGTAGACCCCGCGCGCGGACACCGACACCACGATCTCCTGCGGCTGCTGCCGGGCGCGCTCGGCGTCGGCGGTGGGCAGCTGGATCTGCAGCTCGGTAAAGCGCGAGTACGTGGTCGTGATCATCAGGAAGATCAGGATCACGAGCAGCACGTCGATCAGCGGGATCAGGTTGATCTCGGGCTCTTCGCGCCGCTGGCGGGAACGGAAGTGCATGGCGTTCGGGGTGTGTGCGACGCTCAGGCGCGGCGCTGCGGCAGGATGGCGTCGAGGAACGAGGTGGCGCGGAATTCCAGCTCGGCCACGTAGTCGTCGACGCGGCGGCGGAAGTAGCGCCAGAAGATCAGCGCGGGGATCGCCACGATCAGGCCGAAGGCGGTGTTGTACAGCGCCACCGAGATGCCGTGGGCGAGCTGCTCGGGGCTGGTGCCGGTGCCGCCCTGGCTGCCGAAGATCTCGATCATGCCGATCACCGTGCCCAGCAGCCCCATCAGCGGCGCCACCGAGGCGATCGTGCCGAGCGCGTTCAGGTAGCGCTCGAGCTCATGCGCGACCACGCGGCCGGCTTCCTCGACCACGTCCTTGGCGGCGTCGCGCGAGGTATGCGGCTGCAGCACCACGTGGCGCAGCCCCGCGGCCAGCACGCGGCCCAGCGGTGAATTCTGTTCCAGCGTGTTGACCACTTCCGGCGTGGCGCGACGCTGCTGCGCGGCTGCCAGCGCCTCTTCATAGAGCTTCGCCGGCAGCACCTTGCTGCGCTTGAGCGACAGGAAGCGTTCGACGATCAGCGCCAGCGCGATGACCGAGGCGAGCAACAGCGGCCAGATCGGCCAGCCGGCCGCTTGAATGATGGAAAACAATTGGACCCCCGGGATCGACAACCGAATAACGAAACCCCAAACCACCAACCGGCATGCCTTGAGGCGCGTGGGCATGATGCCTTGCTGCGCGCTCCGGCATTGCTCTGAAAAAACAGGCGCCACTCTAACCCGCGGCCTGGCGCGCGGCAAGGGACGATGCGCGCCTGTCTCCGGCGCGCGTCGTGTCCTTGCCGCGCTGGCGGCCGCTTTCCACAGCGGGCAGGGACAGTGTTGTGGATCGATTGTGGAAAGCCGCCGGACAAGATGGCTAACTTATTGATCGTAAAGGGTAAAGCAAGTGCTGCTTAAATTTTGTGCAAAAGCGCCCCGCGCCGGCTGCGGCGCATCCGGCACGTGTCGCGGCGACGGCTGCCACGCTTTCAGGCCTCGCTTCTGTGCGCAAGCGCACCTTTCGCCACGACTTTCCACAATGCAGCGGGACAGTACTGTGGAGGGCTTGTGGAAAGGTGCCTGAGAGGTTTCATAAGTCATTGATTCCAAAGGTAGTCCAATCCATTGCCTAAAAAACGGGCAGGCCGGCTTATTCCTTGCGGCCCCGCGCCGCAGCGGCCTGGCGGGGCCAAAAACACGGTTTGTCCACAGCGGCGAGGGAGAGGACTGTGGATGGCTTGTGGACAAATCCGGGAGAAGCCAACCAAGCCTTTGAAAATAAATGGATTTATTGGTATTGCCGAGAAAATGTGCAAATGCAGCAGAAGTGTCCCGTGCCGGCGCAGCCGCCAGGCAGTCGTTGTCCGGGCGCAGATCGAGGCGCTTGGCGCATCGGATAAGCGGGCTACCCGCCACGCAGCTAGAAAAAGTATTTGTTGCGCCACATTTTATCCAGAGAAGCTGTGGATAACTTTGTGAACAAGCCCCTGGTCCGGCATGTAAGTGGTTGATGCAAAAGAGAAATGGTTATATTGCCTAATTTTTGTTGCGCTGATAAAAGACATAAGAATCAAAGGCTTGCACGAACCCATGCGCCTTTCAGGGTAGCGCTCGCCGAGCCGCGCAGCCCCCTTGACATTGCAGTTATGCTGTGGACATGTCTGATCTACGTCGCTTGACCGCGGCTTGCCCATGCCTGACTTGCCGAATTTTTCGCGTGAACCTTCCTCCACCGCGCCGCGCAGCGGTCGCGAGGTGATTCCCGTCGGTGAACTCAACCACGCGATCGCGCGCGTGCTCGAACGCAGTTTTCCGCTCGCCTGGGTACGGGGTGAAATCTCAAACTTCACCCGCGCCGCCAGCGGTCACTGGTATTTCTCGCTGAAGGACGCGCGCGCGCAGATCCGCTGCGTGATGTTCCGCGGGCGCAACCAGCATGTCGACTTCCAGCCGCGCGAGGGCGAGGCGGTCGAGGTGCGCGCCGTGGTCTCGATGTACGAGGCGCGCGGCGAGCTGCAGCTGGGGGTCGAGGCCATGCGCCGCGCCGGCCTCGGCAACCTCTATGAAGCCTTCCTGCGGCTCAAGGAAAAGCTGTCGCAGGCCGGGCTGTTCGCGCCCGAGCGCAAGCGCCCGGTGCCGGCGCAGCCGCGCACCATCGGCGTGGTCACGTCGCTGCAGGCCGCGGCGCTGCGCGATGTGCTGAGCACGCTGCGGCGGCGCGCGCCGCATGTGCCGGTGGTGGTCTATCCGGTACCGGTGCAGGGCGCGGGCGCGGCGCAGAAGATCGCGGACATGCTCGACGCCGCGGCCGCGCGCGCCGAATGCGACGTGCTGATCCTGTGCCGCGGCGGCGGCAGCATCGAGGACCTGTGGTCGTTCAATGAAGAGGTGGTGGCACAGGCGATCGCGCGCTGCACGCTGCCGGTGGTGTCGGGCGTCGGCCACGAGACCGATTTCACCATTGCCGATTTCGTCGCCGACGTGCGCGCGCCGACGCCCACTGGCGCGGCCGAGCTGGTCAGCCCCGATCGCGCGCACCTGCTCGCGCAGACCCTGCGCGCGCGCGATGCGCTCAGGCAATGCCTGCGCCGCGGGCTGGACCTGCGCGCGCAACACCTGGACTGGCTGGCGCGGCGCGTGCGCAGCCCGCAGGCGCAACTGCAGGAGCGCCGCGCGCAGGTCGACAATCTGGCGCGACATTTGCGGTCGGCATTGCGTGACACCGTGGTGTCGCAGCGCCATCGCCACCAGTTGCTGGCGATGCGCTGGCGCGCATGCCGACCCGACGCCGCCGCGGCCCACGCCGACATGACGCGCCTGTGGCAGCGGCTGCAGGCCGCCGCGCTGCGCCAGCACGAACGCGCCGGCCAGCGCCTGGCGCGCAGCGCCGGCGCGCTCGAGTTGCTGGCGCCGCAGCGCACGCTCGAACGCGGCTATGCGGTGCTGCTCGACCAGCGCGGACGCGCGCTGCGCGCTCCCGCCGAGATCCGCGCCGGCAGCGTGGTCGAAGCGCATCTGGCCGAAGGCGTGGCCGACCTGGCGATCGCCGGCGTGCAGGCCAAGCTGCCGGAATTCTGAGCCGCCGCGCGGCGCCGGGAACGCCTCCCATTCGCGTGCGGCACAGGCCCGAAAGGCTGCGCCGAAATCTCCCGGAAAGCCGCGCGCGGACAAACTAACATCGGAGCAGGGGCCTTTGCGCCGCGGTTTGCGTGGGTCTTGCAAGTCCCCTACAATCGGCAATTCCGGACCCAACAACCCCAACCCACAGAGACAGAACAATGGAACACAAGCTCCCCCCGCTTCCGTACGCGCATGATGCCCTGGCTCCCCACATCTCCAAGGAGACGCTGGAGTTCCATCATGACAAGCACCACCAGACCTACGTCACCAACCTGAACAACCTCATCAAGGGCACCGAGTTCGAGAACGCGACCCTGGAAGAGATCGTCAAGAAGTCGTCGGGCGGCATCTTCAACAACGCCGCCCAGGTGTGGAACCACACCTTCTACTGGGATTCGCTGAAGCCCAACGGCGGCGGCCAGCCGACCGGCGCACTGGCCGATGCCATCAACGCCAAGTGGGGCTCGTTCGACAAGTTCAAGGAAGAGTTCACCAAGGTTGCCGTCGGCACCTTCGGTTCGGGCTGGGCCTGGCTGGTCAAGAAGGCCGACGGCTCGCTGGACCTGGTGTCCACCTCCAACGCCGCCACGCCGCTGACCACCGACGCCAAGCCGCTGCTGACCTGCGACGTGTGGGAGCACGCCTACTACATCGACTACCGCAATGCCCGCCCGAAATACGTCGAGGCATTCTGGAATGTCGTGAACTGGGACTTCGCCGGCAAGAACTTCGCTGGCTGATCCACGCATCGTCCAGACCGCAGGAAACAAAAAGGGCCGCCAGGCCCTTTTTTGTTGCCCCGCCATTCCGTAGTCCCGCACACTCCGCACTTCCTGTGTTCACGCCGTCCCATGGCTGGAACACAGCGACACACTACCGCCCACTACCGGGTCCCGCACCCGCGCCCTATGCTGCGGAGGTCCATGCCATTGTGGTCCGCCATCACGATAACAAATCGATATGGTGACCAAAAGAAAATGCGAATGGACGCTGCGATACCCGATTTCTAGAATCCCCTCACGCTGCATCGCCGCGTACATCCGCCGCATGAGATAGCGCAATCAAGAATCCAGACATTTGCTGATGCCGTAGTCCGGGCAGGGGTTGCTGCTGCCCGCGATTTCGTGCTCGGGGCGGGGCAGGCATCCCCGTATCGATTCGGACAGGCGCAAGACCGACACTGGAGACAACATGAATAACCCCTTTGCGGGCGCCACCTTTGCGGCGCTCGCGGCCTGCTGCACCGTCGCTTCGGCGCAGAACCACGTCACGCTGTATGGCCGGCTGAATACATCGATGGAATATTCGGACGCGTCGACGGCATCCGATGGCACCAGGCTCGGCGGCACCGGCCGGCTGACCAACAACCGCTCGGTGTTCGGCATGCGTGGCGAAGAGGCGCTGTATGGCAGTCTGAAGGCGATCTGGCAGATAGAAAGCAATATCTCCCTGGATACGGGCAGCGGGCAACTGGCCAGCCGCAATACGCGCCTCGGGCTGGCCGGGTCGGCCGGCAGCTTCTTTATGGGCAACTGGACCACGCCCTACCTGGAAGCCACTTCCGCCTACGATCCGTTCTATCCGACCACGGCCGGCTACATGGCGCTGATCGGCAACGGCTCGACCCCGACTTCCGACAACATCCAGGACACCACCTCCTTCGACCGTCGCCAGAAGAACAGCGTGCACTACCGCAGCCCGAAATGGAACGGCTTCAGCGGCGGCGTAACCTGGGGCGTCAATGAAGAGCGCGCCACGGTGCCGCGCAACCCGAGCCTGTGGTCGTTCGCCGGGGCCTATGACAACGGACCGCTGAACGTGGTGCTGGCCTACGAGCGCCACAACAACTACCAGACCGCCGGCCGCGACGACGAAGGCATGAAGATCGGCCTGTCGTACCAGTTCCCGACCACCAGGGTTTCCGCCATCTACGAGCGGCTGCACTACCGCACCGCCACCGGCGACCTGAAGCGCGATGCGTACTACGCCTCGGTGGTGCAGAAGCTGTGGACCGGCAGCGTGCGTGCCGGCGTCGGCTACGCCGGCAACGGCCGCGGCAACGCCACCGAGACCGTCGGCTTCTTCCGCAGCGGTCCGGACACCGGTGCCGTGCAGGCCACCATCGGCTACGAACATCCGCTGTCCAAGCGCACCTCGGTGTTCGGCTTCTACAGCCGCATCTTCAACAAGAAGAACGCCATCTACGACTTTGCCATCAACGAGCTCGGCATCTCCGCCGGCGCTGATCCGCAGACCTTTGCGCTGGGCATGCGCCACGTGTTCTGAAGGCGCATTGCCGCGGGCCATTAACAAGACACCAACGATCCAGGAGACCCCACATGAAATTCCGCCACATGCTGCGCGCCACGCTGGCCGCCGCCTTGTGCCTGCCGCTGCTGCACGGCGCGGCGCGCGCCGACAGCTATCCCGACAAGCCGATCCGCATGGTCGTGCCGTTTGCCGCCGGCAGCGCCACCGACCTGCTGGCGCGCATCGTCAGCGCCGAGATGAGCGCGTCGTCGAACATGCAGATCGTCGTCGACAACCGGCCCGGCGCCGGCGGCACCATCGGCACCGCGGTGGTGGCCAAGGCGCCCGCTGACGGCTACACGCTGCTGCTGACCTCCGCCGGCCATGCGGTCAATCCCACGCTCTATACGAAGCTGCCGTACGACACCACGCGCGACCTGAAGGGCATCTCCACGGTGGCGACCATGCCCTATCTGCTGGTGGTCAGCGCCTCCAGCCCGTACCGCACGCTCAAGGACCTGCTGGCGGCCGCGCGCGCCCGGCCGGACTCGGTCACCTACAGCTCGGCGGGCAGCGGCAGCTCTTCGCACCTGAGCGGCGAGCTGTTCAACGTGACTGCCGGCGTGCAGACCCGGCATATCCCGTACAAGGGCGCGCCGGCCGCGATCACCGATGTGATCAGCGGGCGCGTCGACATGTTCTTCGCTCCGTCGATCACCGCGCTGCAGTTCGTCAAGGACGGCAAGCTGCGCATCCTGGGCGTGGCCACGGCGGCGCGGGTGCCGTCGCTGCCTGACGTGCCCACCATCGCCGAGGCGGGCGTGCCGGGCTATGTGTTCGATGCCTGGTTCGGCGTGCTGGCGCCGGCGGGCACGCCCGGGGAGATTGTGGCGCGCCTGAACACGGCGCTGCAGCAGGCGCTGGGCGCGTCGGCGACGCGCGACAAGCTGATGGCGCAAGGTGCCGAGGCCAAGCCGTCGACGCCGGCCGCGTTCGACAAGCTGATCGCCGCGGACATCGCCAAGCTCGAGCCCGTCGTCAAGCGCTCGGGCGCGCAGCCGGGCCAGTAACGCGGCGGCACTGGCGCCCGGTCTCCGGGCGCCGCTTCTACTGACACACGGAACATCGTCATGCGATGCATTGCAAGTGCCCTGGCCCATGCCATGGCGGTCGGTTGCCTGATGGCGGCCTGGGGAGCGCAGGCGCAGGCCGCAGCGGCGCATGCGGACCGGATCCTGCTCAACGGCACGGTGCTCACCATGGATTCGGCGGACACGGTAGCGCAGGCCATCGCCATCCGCGCCGAGCGCATCGTCGCGGTCGGTGGCAACCCGCAGATCCGCCGCCTCGCCGGCCCGGCCACCGAGGTCATCGACCTGGGCGGGCGCACGGTGATTCCGGGCCTGATCGACACCCATATCCACGCCATCCGCGGCGGCCAGAGCTATGCCTTCGAGACTTACTGGCACGAAGGCGAAACCACGAGCCTGGCCGCCGGGCTGGAGCAGCTGCGGCAGACCGCGCAGGCGCGTGGCCCGGGCAAGTGGGTGGCCGTGACCGGCTCGTGGCACCCAGACCAGTTCACCGAGAAACGCGCGCCGACGCCGGCCGAGCTGACGGCGTTGCTGCCCGACAATCCGGCCTACGTGCAGTACCTGTACGACTACGCGCTGGTCAACGCGCGGGCGATCGAGGCGCTGCGTCTCGACCTGCCCGATGCGGTGCCGCCCGGGATCCGCATGGAACGCGACCGTGAAGGCCGCCTCACCGGCCGCGTGTTCGGCGCGATCCGGCCGCTGTCGGCACTGTTCGGCCGCATCCTGGCGCAGAGCCAGGTCGATGCCAGGGCCAGCCTGCAGGCCTTCTTCGGCCGGCTCAACAGCCTCGGTGTTACCGCGCTGATCGACCCGACCGCCGGGCCAGGCGCCGCGTACGATCCGCTGTTCGCACTGTGGCGCGAAGACCGGCTGTCGCTGCGGGTGGGCTATCGCATTCCGACGCTGGTCGCGGGCAACGAGGCCGAGTGGTTCCGCAACACGCTGGCCTACCTGCCGCCGCATATGGGCGACGGCAAGCTGCGTTTCCTGGGGCCGGGCGAAATGCTGGTGTTCGGCATGGACGACGGCGTGAAGATGGGGCCCGGATTCCAGCCGTCGGCGAAGGACCGCGAAGAACTGCTCAAGGTTGCCACCTTCGCCGCCAGCCGCGGCTATCCGGTCGAGATCCATGCCTATACCGACGATGCCGCCAGCGCGATCCTGGATGTGTTCGAGGAAGTGAACAAGCGCCATGACCTTGGCAAGCTGCGCTGGGCCATGGCCCACCTGAACACCGGCAAGCCGGAAACGTTCCGGCGCATGAAGGCGCTCGGGCTGGCCTACACGGTGCAGATGGGGCCGTACTTCGAGGCCAGCGCCATCGGCCACGCCAACGACCACGATGTGGCCGAGGCCGCGCCGCCGGTGCGGCTGGCCCTGCAGCACGGGCTGATGGTGGCGGGGGGCACGGATGCCACGCGTATCGGCATCCCGGGTGTCTGGCGTGCGCTGGAGTTCCATGTCGGCGGCTATTCGATTGGCAGGGAGATCCGGCGCAAGGAGGATTTCCGGCTGTCGCGGCTGGAGGCGCTGCGGCTTTACACCGCCAATGCGGCGTGGATTTCCTTCGATGAGGCCTCTCGCGGCACGCTCGAGGCTGGCAAGCTGGCCGACCTGGCAGTGCTGGACCGGCCTTATCTGACCGTGCCGGTTGAAGATATCCATCGCATCCGTTCGGTGCTGACCATGGTGGGTGGCAGGGTGGTGCATGGCGACGGGTGCTTTGCCGGGTGCAAGGAGCGATAGGGGCAGCGCGAACGCCGCGGAGGGGAAGACGGGCACGGCCACTAAAGACCAACCCCCATCTCCCCCAACACCCTGCAATTCGGCCAGTTGCCATCCACCGCCAACTCCGTCGCCACCCGCCTGAGTGTTTCCATCACAGCCAGCGTCGCCCGCGACGGCGGACGTGCCGCGGCATAACCGATCAGCCGATGCAGTTCCAGCCCATGCACCGGCACGGCCCGCAGGTGTCCGGCCTCCAGTTCGTCCCGGATCGCCGCGGCGAAGTGCACGGTCCAGCCGAATCCGCGCGTGACCAGGCGCCGTGCCACTTCGATCGATTCGACCTCCATCGTGACCTGCAGCGCCACGCCCTCGTGCGCCGCCAGCGCTTCCAGCGCCAGGCGCACGCCGGACTTGGGCACGCCGGTCAGGATCAGCGGCAACTGCTGCAGTGCTGCAATTTCCACCGGACCCGGGCCCAGCGCGGCATCGCCGCGCGGCCCGATCGCGCACAGGCTTTCCGCCACCAGCGGCACCACCGAGACCCCGGGGCTCGACACCGGCCCGCTCAGCAGCCCGACATCGAGCGTGCCTTGCAGCAGCGCATCCTGCAGCGTGGGCGCGAAGTTCTCCACCAGCCGCAGGCGGATCTCCGGATAGCGGTGGCGCAGCGTTTCGGCAAGCGGGATGAACAGCAGCGGCGCCAGCGCCGGCGTCAGCCCCACCGCCACCAGCCCGCGCGGCGACGCGGCGAGGTCGGCGATATCCACCTTGACCTGGTCGGCGTAGCGCAGCAGGAAGGAGGCGCGGTCCAGCAACACCAGGCCCTCGGGCGTAGGCGTGGCGCCGCGCACGTGGCGCTCGAGCAGGCGCACGCCCAGCTCTTCCTCGAGCAGCCGGATCTGGCGGCTGAGCGCAGGCTGCGCGATATGCAGCGCCGCCGAGGCGCGGCCGAAGTGCTGCAGCGTGGCCAGCACCTTGAAGTAGCGAAGCTGTCGGAGATCCATGGCGCAGTTCTACCGTGGTGACTTTGTGCAATCGATTGCGCAAAATATCGAAAAAAACGGCGCCCCAGTGGGCGCCGGCGTTACAGCGGCCGGGTCGAGCCGCGCACCACCAGTTCCGGTGCAAGCAGGGTCCGCGCCGTGGTGGTGATGCTGCCATCCAGCGCGCCCAGCATCAGCGCCGCGGCGCGCGTGCCCATCTCGTAGAAGGGCACGCGGATGGTGGTCAGCGCCGGGGCCACCGCATGCATCAGCAGCATGTCGTTGTGCCCGACCACCGACAGGTCCGACGGGCAGCTGCCGCCCGAGGCGTTGACGGCCGCATAGCAGCCCAGCGCCAGGAAATCATTGGCGGCCACCACCGCGGTGACGCGCCGGCGCTGCGCCAGCAGTTGCGCGCACGCGGCCTGGCCGGCCGCTTCGGTGTAGGCCGGCGCGCGCGCCACCGGGCAGTGCGAGGCGGCCATACCCAGCTCCGCCACCGCCTGCAGGAAGCCCGCTTCGCGTTCGTGGCCGGTCGAGAGATTGGCCGGTCCGGCCACATGGCCGATGCGCCGGTGGCCCAGCGCGTGCAGGTGGCCGACGGCAAGCGCCATCGCCTGGCGGTGATCGCCGACGATGCAGGACACGCGCCCGGCATCGTCGCTGCGGTTGACCATCACCAGCGGCACGCCCTGCGCCAGGCAATGGTCCACCACCGGGTCGTTGCGCTCGGCGGTGGCGAGGATCAGGCCGTCGACCTGCCGCGCCAGCAGCTGGTCGACGATAAAGGTCTGGCGCGCCTTGTCGCCGCCGGCATTGGCGACGATCGGGATATAGCGGTGGCGGGACAAGGCGTTCTCGATGCCGAGCACGATCGGCGGAAACACCGGGCTGCCGATGTCCGGCACCACCACGCCGATGGTGCCGGAGCGCCGCGTGCGCAGCGCCGCGGCGATGCGGTTGGGCGAGTAGTGCAGGTCCTGCGCCGCCTTCAGCACGCGCGCGACCAGTTCGTCGCCGATGCGGTGGCGGGTCTGGGGATTGAGCACGCGCGATACGGTCGACGGATGCACGTCGAGCGCCTCGGCAATCTGCTTGATGGTGGGCTTGCTCATCGCTTAGTGCTACGTGCGGCAGGCGCTGCGCCATACCGCCTGGTTATCGGGATACCGGCAAAAAGTGGATTGGACGCAGGCCACCGGCGCTTCCTAGAATCGGCCCGGATGCGCGTAGCCTCGCGCTTGTCGTGCAATCGATTGCATTGTAATCTGCCCGGCGCGGTCATGCCAGGCCGTGGCCGGCCAGGCCCAGCAAAAGGAGACGGAAATGAAGGCAGCGGTTTCGCTCGCCGGCCAGGCGCCGGTGTACCAGGAATTCGACGAGCCGGCCGCGGGGCCGGGCAAGGTGGTGGTCGAGGTCGCGGCGGCGGCGCTGACGCGGCTGGACATGGCGATTGCCGAAGGCCGCCATTACCTCAAGCCAGGCGCGGGCCGCTTCGTGGTGGGACGCGAGGGCGTGGGGCGACTCGCCGATGGCCGGCGTGTCTACTTCAACGTCAATGCGCCGCGCGCGCCGTACGGCTCGATGGCGCAGCGCGCGCTGGTGGACCCGGCGCTCATCTTCGCGGTCCCGGACGGCATTGACGATGCGCGCGCGGCCGCGCTCGGCAATGCCGGCCTGGCGGCATGGCTGCCGCTGTCGTGGCGCGCGCGCATGCAGCCGGGCGAGACCGTGCTGGTGCTCGGCGCGACCGGCATTTCGGGGCTGCTGGCGGTGGCCGCGGCAAAGCTGCTCGGCGCCGGCCGCGTCATCGCCGCCGGGCGCGACGCGCGCGCACTGGAGCGCGCGCGCCGGCTGGGCGCGGATGCGGTGGTGCCGCTCGACGAGCCCGGCGACCTGCTCGACGCCTACCGCAATGCGGCCGACGGCAGCGTCGATATCGTGCTGGACTACCTCTGCGGCGCGCCTGCCGAAGCCGCGCTGCTGGCGCTGGGCCACGGCGGAAGGCTGGTCCATATCGGCACCACGGTCGCGCCAACCATCACCTTTGCCGGCGCCGCCGCGCGCCAGGCGTGCTTCGACATCATGGGCTTTGCCTACTACCACGCGCCCATCGCGGCGCAGGCGAAGGCCTATGCCGAACTGTGCCAGCATACCGCCGCGGGGCGCATGGAGATAGATATCGTCGCCGAGCCGCTGGAAGCGATCGGGCGCGTGTGGGCGGCGCAGGCCCGCAGCTCGCGCCAGCGCTACGTGCTGATGCCCTGAAGAAAATCAGCGCCCCTTGGCGTCCGGCACGCGCGTCTGGTCGATCGAGGCCCCGCCGGTGCCCTTGCGCGGCTTGCCGTGCAGGCCGTCGCGGTCGACCTTGCCGGCGCTTTCCGAGGCCGGCTTGGGCTTGTCGCGGCCCGGCAGGCCGCCCGCGGTATGCGGCTCCTTGGGCACGTCGCCGAGATCCTTGGCCAGCCCACCGGGGTTGGTGGGCGTGGCGCCCGGCGTGCTGCCCGGCGCCGCGCTGGCGCCTGGCGGCGGTATGGTCTGGCTGCCCTTGGGACCCTTGTCGGTGCGCACGCCGGCTTCGGGCGGCTGCGCCACGGTGCCGCCGGCGAGCGCGCACAGCAGGGCGACGGCTGCGGCGCGGGGGATGGTGGATCGCATCTGGATTCTCCTGTTGAACTCGGGCGTGCTCTCTGTCAAACGCGGGCATGGTGGTACGTCAAAAGCATTTGCCGGGCCATCTCGCATACTGCCGCGCGGGGCCGGGCGAGCCACCGGCGCAACGCACTTTCTACAAGCGCCGGCGGTTGTTACAAGGACCCGGCGGCGCCGGGCCATCCGGTGCCAGCATGCGCGGGCCGCGGCCGCAGGGGGCGTCGCGGGAACGGAAGTTGCGCGCACTTCAGCGTTGGCGCGCGATTGCGGCCCATCTCAGCGGAGGCGTCATGAAGCACAGCAAGCACGACACGTCGAACGATCCGGCGCTGGACCGGCGCCAGGGCCTGGATGACCGTGAACTGAAGGAAAACGCCGCGGACAACCAGCGCGCGCGCGAGCGCGCCCGAGCCGATTGGGAGCATGCGGCATCACACCGCAAGCACGATCAACCAGCGCGCAAGCCGGACAAGGCGGACAAGGCGGACAAGGGCGAGATGCCGCCAGGCGTCGGCGCGCGTGACCTGCACGATCCCGGCAGCCGCGATCCCGACGCGCCGCCGACCGTAAACCGGTCCTGACCGTCAGCCGGGCTTCGCGCCGCGCGCCAGGCGCGCGGCGGCCCGCAGGCTGCGCACGATGCGGTCGAAGGCCGCGGCACGCGCCTCGTCGCTGCGCTGGCGCAGGGCAAACGAGGGGTGGTAGGTGGCGATGACCAGCCGCCCTTCGTGCTCGACCGGCCTCTCCATCATGCCCGCCAGCGTCACGCTCTTGCGGCCCAGCACCGCGCGCGCCGCGGTGGCGCCGAGCGCGACCACCACCGTCGGGTGCACTTTCTCCAGCTCCCGCTCCAGCCACAGGTTGCAGGCTTCGATCTCCTGCTGCGCCGGCGATTTGTGCAGCCGGCGCTTGCCGCGCCACTCGAACTTGAAATGCTTGACCGCGTTGGTCATGAAGAGCTTGTCGCGGTCCAGGCCCGCGGCCTGCAGCGCTTCATCCAGCAAGTGCCCGGCCGGTCCGACAAAGGGCGAGCCTTGCAGGTCTTCCTGCGAACCGGGCTGTTCCCCCACCAGCATGATGCGCGCGTGGGCCGCGCCGGCGCCGGGCACGCCCTGAGTGGCGTTGCGCCACAACGGGCAGCGCCGGCATTCGTTCAGTTCGCCGCGGCTGACAGGCGGCTTGTTGCGCTCGGGCATGGCGGATGACAGTGGCGCAGCGCGCACGGGCGCTGCTGCGGATCCGCTGCAGGTTTCGCGCCATGGCGCCGCGTTGCGATCGGTATGGAACTTGCCTTCTCCCCTTGCTTTCTCCCATGACCGCGCGCCGGCCACGCCATCGCGCGCCTTGTCTTGCCGCACCGAACGACGCCTGAACCGCGCGCATGCCCCAGACCGTCCGCCCCGCCTCCCGCCGCCGCATCGCCGCGGAACTGTTCCGCGCGATCTGGCGCTTCCGTGCCCGCGCGCTGATCGCGGTGTCCTTGCTGCTGCTGGCCAAGGCCTGTGCCGTGGCCGTGCCGCTGATGCTCAAGCTGGTCGTCGATGAAGTCACGCCCGCCGCGGCCGGTACCGATGCCGCGCGCCTGGGGCTGGTGGCGATGCCGGTGTTCCTGGTGCTGGCCTATGCCATTCTGCGGCTGCTCGGCAATGCCTTCAGCGAGCTGCGCGACGTGGTCTTTGCCTACGTGACGCAGAGCACCGTGGCGGGCTTCATGGAACGCGCCTTCGCGCACCTGCATGCGCTGGGCGCGCGCTTCCACGCGCAACGGGCCACCGGCAGCGTCATCCGCGACCTCGAGAAGGGCACCGCGGCGATCGGGTTTCTTCTAGGCGTGGCGGTCTTCACCATCGTGCCGACGCTGATGGAGATCGTGTCGGTGCTGGCCATCATGATTGGCGCCTATGGCGCGGCCTTCGCCGCCATCATCCTGGGCGTGTTCGTGCTGTACGCGGGCTTTACCTATGTCTTCACGCAGCGGCGCATGCGCGTGCAGCGCCAGGTCAATGCGGTCGAGGCCACCACCAACAGCAAGGTGGTGGACAGCCTGCTCAACTACGACACCGTCAAGTTCTTCGCGCGCGAGTCGTTCGAGACCCGGCGCCTGTCCGAGATGCTGCAGCGCTGGATCGGCATCAGCGTGGAAAACCAGTATGCGCTGTCGGCGCTGCATATCGGGCAGAGCCTGTGCATTGCGGTGGGGGTCGGCGCGGTGATGCTGCTGGCCACGCAGCGCGTGATCCAGGGCTCGCTGTCGGTGGGCGACCTGGTGCTGATCAATGCCTACATCATCCAGGTGGTGCTGCCGCTCAATACGCTCGGCTTTATCTTCCGCGAGTCGAACGACGCCATGACCAACGTCGAGCGGCTGTTCGCGCTGCTCGACGCGCACGGCAAGCCCGGCGAGGACCGCGACGCGCCCGCCGCGCGCCCGTTGCGCGTGAGCCGCGGCGAGATCGTGTTCGACCGCGTCAACTTCAGCTATGACCCCAGCCACCAGACCTTGTGGGATGTCAGCTTCCGCGCCGGCGCCGGCCAGACCGTGGCGGTGGTGGGCGGCAGCGGCTCGGGCAAGTCGACGCTCGCGCGCCTGCTGTTCCGGCTGTACCAGCCCGACAGCGGCAGCATCAGCATCGACGGCCAGGACCTGCGCCTGGTGACCCAGCGCAGCCTGCGCGAACTGATCGGCATCGTGCCGCAGGACACCATCCTGTTCAACGACACCATTGCCTACAACATCGGCTACGGCCGCGAAGGCGCCACCCGTGCCGACATCGTCGCCGCGGCGCGCGCGGCGCAGCTCGACGCTTTCATCGACCGCCTGCCCGACGGTTACGAAACCCAGGTGGGCGAGCGCGGCGTGCGCCTGTCGGGCGGCGAGCGCCAGCGCGTGGCGATCGCGCGCGCGATGCTCAAGCGTCCGCCCATCGTGGTGTTCGACGAGGCCACCTCGGCGCTGGACACGCGCTCGGAGCGCGCGATCCAGCAGGAGCTGTCCGAAGTCGCGCGCGGGCGCACCGCGCTGATCATCGCGCACCGGCTCTCGACCATCGTCGATGCCGACCGCATTCTGGTCATGGAGCACGGACGCATCGTCGAAGACGGCAACCACGCCACGCTGCTGGAGCGCGGCGGCATCTATACCCAGATGTGGCAGTTGCAGCAGCAGCAGCGCGAGCTGGAACGCGCCGAACGACGCCTGGCACTGCAGCCGGTGCGCCTCGAGATCCTGCTGGCCAGCGTGGTTGACGGGCTGCGCGAGCTGATCGCCGAGCGCCATATCAACCTGTTCACGGTGCAGAGCGAGTCGGAGCTGCGCGTTACCGGCGATCCGGGCGTGCTGCAGAAGGCGATCTGGGAACTGTGCCAGCACATGATCGCCACCATCGAGCCGGGCGGGCGGCTGGAACTGCGGCTCGAGCGGCTGGACGGCCAGGCCGGCCTGCGGCTGTCCGCCACGCCGGGCGAACTGCCGCTGCCGGATGCGCAGGGCCTGCATGAATGGCTGGCCGAGCACGGCGTCACGCTGACTGCCGACGGGCCTGCGCACGCCTACCAGCTGCTGATGCCGATGCGCGCCGTGCAGGAGCCCGAGCCGCGCCGCGCGCCTGGCGCCGCTCCGGGTGCCGCGCCAGGCGCCGGGCCCGCACCCGAGGCGCCGGATGTGCAGGCGCTCAGGGGCCTGCGCGTGCTGCTGCTGGACGACGACGAGCCCACGCGCGAGGTGCTGAGCGCCTCGCTGGAAGACTACGGCGCTCATGCCATCGCGCAGCAGCGCGGCGACGACGTGATCGCGCTGCTGGCCGGCACGCACCCGGGGCAATGGCCGCAGGTGCTGCTGTGCGATCTCGCGCTCGACGAGGAAGACGGCTACACCGTGCTGCGCCGGGTGCGACGGCTCGAGGCGCAGATGCAGGTGCCGCTGGGCAAGCGCATGACCGCGATCGCGCTGTCCGGGCACGCCGAGCCGCAGGACCGCATGCGCGCGCTGATGGCAGGGTTTCAGCTGCACCTGTCCAAGCCGGTGCGGGTGGCCGAGCTGGTGGCGGCGATCCGTTCGCTGGCGGTGCGCTCCGCGCAGGACGCGCAGGAAGCGTAGCGCGGCCACATTGACCGAGGCGGCCGCGCCTCAGGCGCGCGGCTCGCGCAACCGGCTGCGCAGCTTCAGCACTTCTGCCGGGATCACGCGGCGCTCCTGCCATACCCAAGGCATGCCACCCAGCACCTCGACCAGGCCGCGCCATCCCTGGCAGCGCCACAGCTGCGGCAATGCCGCCGCGGTCTCGCCCAGCGCCACATGCCAGGGCAGTCGCAGCCAGGCGGACCAGATCGCATTGCGCGCCAGCAGCGAGCGGCGCTGCGCGGAATTGCGCAGCGGACTCGGATGGTGGTGCACCACCAGCTGCGGCGCATACACCAGCTGCCAGCCATGCGCGGCCAGATCCAGCGCCAGCAGCGTTTCCTCGCCGCCCAGGAAGAAGCGCGGATGATAGCCGCCGGCCTGGCGGAAGGCATCGGTGCGGAACGCGGTGGCACCCGCCATCAGGCCCAGGATGGCGCGGCCCGGCAGCATCGCCGAGGGCAGCGGGCTGGCCGCCATGCGCGCGCAGGTCGGGTCTTCGCCGCGGTGTTCGCCCACCAGGATGCGCGCCGTCAGCGCGGCGACGCGCGGATGGCGCTCGAACATGGCGCACGCCGCCGACAGCGATCCGGGTGCCCACCAGCAGTCGTCGTCGCAGAAGGCGACATAGCGGGTGCGGGCCCAGTCCGCACCCAGGTTGCGGCCGGCCGCGCCGAGGTTGCGCGCGCTGCGCAACAGCGCGGCGTGCGGAAACTCGCTGCGCACCATGGCGGCGGTGCCGTCGTCCGAGGCGTTGTCGACCACGGCGATGGGCGGGCGTTCCGGCAGCGCGCTCAGGCGCGCCAGCGCGGTGCGCACCGAATCGCGCCGGTTGTGCGTCAGCACCACCACGCTGATATCGCAGGGGCCGCCGCGCGGGGACGGGCGGACAGGGGAAGCGGGGGTTGGTATCAGCATGGGTCTTGGCCGGGTTCACGCATGGCTCAGTCAGGGGCGGCGCCGGCCGGCTGCAGCATCCAGTAGCGCTCGGGTGCGCACAGGTCGCACAGCCGGTCTTCGCTGAACAGCTGCAGCTGGCTCTGGTAGGCGTTGAGCGCGTAGCTCTTCTGCGTCAGGTACTGCGTCACCGGCAGGTTGACGGGCGTGGCGCACAGGCCGCTGTCCCGGCATTGCACCAGCCGCTGCTGCAGCAGGCCCGCCATGCGGCGGTAGATCGCGTCCTCGTAATAGAGCCACTGCACGGACGGCGGCGCGGCGGCGGGTGCGGCGGCCGGCCCGTTCCATGCCGGGCCGTGCGCGTGCGCGGCCAGCATCAGCAGCCGGCAGGCGTCATGCACCAGGGCATGGTCGGAATGGAACAGCCCGAGCGGAGCCACCACCACGCCCTCGGTCTGCGTCAGCAGCACGGTGTGGAGCGCGTCGGCAAGCTGTTGCGCGGTATAGCGGCGCCCGTACTGGCTGTCCCAGAACTCCAGCCACACCGCGTGCGCGCCCAGCATGGTCAGCGCGTGGTTGTCCTCGCGGCGGCGCGACAGCACCGCCTGCTCGGCGCTGGCGAAGCCGGCGGCCTGGTCCCAGTCGGGGGCCGGCATGTCCGCCGGCGGCACGCCCGCGAACACCGTCACCACGCGCGCAGCGCGCGCGGCCGCGATCAGCCCGCCGCAACTGAACACGGCATCGTCCAGATGCGGCGAGATCACGGTCACCGCGGCGGCGAGATCGACCACGATCGCCGTGCCCATGCCGCCCCCTCGCGCGCTCCGGCACGCCGTCAACTGAGCGCGGCACGCGCTTCGCGCGCGGTGGCCGACACCGGCACCACGTTGCCGGGCGCGCCTTCGGCATGCGCCTGGGCGGCGAGCCGCGCGGCAAAATAATCGACGGTGCGGCGCAGGCCGTCTTCCAGCGTGGTGTGCGGCTCCCAGCCCAGCAGCTGGCGCGCCAGCGTGATGTCGGGGCAGCGCTGGTGCGGGTCGTCGGCCGGCAGCGGCCGCATCTCGATGCGCGACGGCGAGCGGGTGGCGCGCAGCACCGCCTGCGCGATCTCGAGCATGGTGGTTTCGCGCGGGTTGCCCAGGTTTACCGGCGTGCCGCTGGCGGGGGCTTCCATCAGCCGGACCAGCGCGTCGACCATGTCGTCGACATAGCAGAAGGCACGCGTCTGCGCGCCGTCGCCGTAAACCGTCAGCGGCTGCCCCGCCAGCGCCTGGGTGATGAAGTTCGAGACCACGCGCCCGTCGGCCGGATGCATGCGCGGCCCGTAGGTGTTGAAGATGCGCGCGATGCGCACGTCCAGCCGGTGCTGGCGGTGGTAGTCCATGAACAGGGTCTCGGCGCAGCGCTTGCCTTCGTCGTAGCAGGAGCGGATGCCCACCGGATTGACGTGGCCCCAGTACCCTTCCTGCTGCGGATGATGCTCGGGGTCGCCATAGACTTCGCTGGTGGAGGCCTGCAGGATGCGCGCCCTGAGCCGCTTGGCCAGTCCCAGCATGTTGATGGCCCCGTTGACGCTGGTCTTGGTGGTCTGCACCGGATCGTGCTGGTAATGCACCGGCGAGGCCGGGCACGCGAGGTTGTAGATCTCGTCGACTTCCACATACAGCGGGAAGGTGACGTCGTGCCGCAGCAGCTCGAAATTGGTCCGGCCCAGCAGATGCGCAATGTTCTCCTTGGTGCCCGTGTAGAAGTTGTCCACGCACAGCACGTCCTGCCCGGCGCGCACCAGCCGCTCGCACAAGTGCGAGCCGAGGAATCCCGCGCCGCCGGTGACCAGGATGCGCTTGCGATCGCTTTCCTTCATTTCCGTTCTCCTTGCATTGTTTGCTCGTGCCGGCCGCTCGCGTGCGCATCAGGCCGCGCCGGCGTCAGGCCGCGACACGGCGGGCCCCGGCCTGCAGCGCCGGCACTCCGGCGCAGACGTGCGCATAGACCGCCTCCATCTGCCTGGCCACGCCGGCCCAGGTGAAATGCGCCTGCGCGCGGCGCCGGCCCGCTTCGCCCAGCTGGCGCGCCAGCGCAGGGTTGGCGGCCAGCTGCGCCAGCCGCGCCGCCAGCGCCGCCGGCGCCTTGGGCGGCACCAGGAAGCCGGTGTGCCCATCCACCACGGTGGAGCGGATGCCACCTACGTCGGCGCCGATCACCGGCGCGCCGCACGCCATCGCCTCCACTGGCGTGATGCCGAAGGGCTCGTACCACGGCGTGGTCACGAAGACATCGGCGGCGCTGTAGAACAGGCGCAGGGTGTCGCGCCCGCGCCGGCCGGTAAACACCACGCGTTCGGCCACGCCCTCGGCGCTGGCCACGTCCTGCAGCCGGCCGATTTCCGGCGTGGCCTGCACGCTTGGCTGCTCGGCGTTGCCGCCGACCACGTACAGGGTGGCGTCGAGGCCGGTGTCGCGGCGCAGGCAGCCCAGCGCCCGGATCACGTTGTCGATGCCCTTGCGCGGCACCAGCCGCCCCAGCTGCAGCACGCGGAAGCCATCCAGCGGCCAGCCCAGTGCGCGCCGCGCCGCGTCGCGCGGCACCGGCGCGAACTCGGCCGCGTCGAAGCCGCACGGCACGGTCTGCACGCGCGCGGGATCGGCGCTGTAAAGATTGACGAGGTCGTCGAGGTCCTGCGGACATTCCGCCACCACGCAGTCGGCCTCGCGCACCAGCGTGTCCTCGATGCCGAAGCGGTCGTCGGGAAAGCCATCGGTGCTGCCCTGGTGCAACCTGCGCACCTTGCCCAGCGCATGGAAAGTCATTACCAGCGGGATGCCGAGCGTGTGGCGCGCGCGCAGCGCGGCCAGCCCGGACATGAAGAAGTTGGCATGGAGCACGTCGTAGCCGGTGGCATCGCCGCGCACGAAGTCGGCCAGGAACGCGCCGAAGTCCTCCATATAGGGCAGCAGTTGTTCTTTCGGGATCTGCACCGGCGGCCCCGCCGTGACGTGGATTACGCGCACGTTGGGCGCGAACGACACCACTTCGGGCAACAGCGCCTTGTCGCGCCGCGTGAAGACATCGACCTGGTAGCCGCGGCTGCCAAGCTGCCTTGCAAGATGCGCCACATAGATGTTCTGACCGCCGCAGTCGGTGCTGCCAACACTGGCGAGTGGCGAGGCATGTTCGCTGATAAGCGCGATCTTGCGCATGGTTGGCTCCGGTGGTTTGCCGCCGTGACCGCGAACGCGGGCGGGATGGAGGTGGTGGCCCTTGCAGCTAGCGTGCCATCGCCCCGGTGCAAATATTCCGGCGATAAACACGTCGCGCGGGGAACCGATGCAGAAGCGATATAACGGTTCTCGAGAGGCGAGGCGCACCGCATTGCGAAGAAGACGCACGACCGCCGGTGCGCGCGCAGTTTAGTCATTCTTACGCCGCCGCTTTGTAATTTGCGCTTGCCGATCTTCCCGGTTGAACACAGGGCAGAGCAGGCTTGCAACCGGCCCGATGTTTGCTGTGTCGATGACTCCGATGCAAGCCGCGCTGCACGCGATGCCTCGCGGCGTGCCGTCCCAAACCATCGATGGAGCTGCCCATGCCACCCAACCCGGATGCGGGCCAGGCGCCCCGCGCCTCCCATGCCGGTGCCAGCCGGTTCAGCGATCCCGCCGCGGCGCGGCGCGCGGTCGAACTGGCGCTGCCAATGCTGCAGGCCTCGCTGCGCGACAAGGCCGTCGGCGAAAGTGGCTGCATGCATGTGGTCGTGATGGATCCGACGCTGCAGCCCGGCGATTGCGCCTTCGAGGAAGCGATCCTCTATGAGCATTCGCTGCCGTCGCGCGAAGCCTGGGATGCCGACTACAGCCGCTACGCGCGCGCCAAGGCCAGCCTGAGCTGGCGCACCGGCATGGCCAGCGCGCAGGTGGTCCACTGCAGCCCGCACCGGCTGCGCAGCGACGACACCCTGCTCGGCGGCGCCGCCGTGGTGGATGGCATCGTGGTCGCCGTCAGCGGGGCCAACGCGTGGTACGACGAGGCCTTTGCCGGCTGCGTGGCGATGCTGCTTCGGGCCGTGGCGCAAGGGGCCTGCATGAGCGCGCAGCCGGCCGGCTGATCCGGCAGCCGCGTTCGGCCCGACTGTTGGCACACATTTCGCACTGGCAGCAAGCCTGCGCACCCGGCCATGCCTGTCCTGATCGCGGCATGCGGCAGCCGACAAGGTGCCAGCACCGATGTCCGATTCGTAGTCCGAATCACAGTCCACTCACATACCGATCGCCGGGGAACCACCATGCCAACTTCGCAATCGCCACGACCCGCCGCGCAAACCGGTACCGCCATGCCGCTGCAGGACCGCACCTATCTCGTCACCGGCGCGGGCCGCGGGCTGGGCGCCGCCATCTGCCGCACGCTGAGCGCGGCCGGCGCGGGCGTGATCGTGGCCGATATCGACGACAAGCTTGCGCACAACAGCGCCGGCGGGCTGGCCGAGGCCGGCGCGCAGGCGTGGCCGCTGCACCTGGATGTCTCCGACCCCGCTTCCGTGCGCGCCGCCTTCGAAGCCGTGCGCGCGCGCGGCGGGCGCCTCGACGGCATCGTCAACAACGCCGCCATCGACATCACCCTGCCGGTGGACGAGGTCGATGCCGAGACCTGGCGCAAAGTGCTGATGGTCAACCTGTACGGCCCCTACCTGATGGCGCATGCCGCGGTGCCGGTGCTGAAGGCGCAGGGCGGGGGGCATATCGTCAACATTGCCTCGACCGCGTCCAAGCGCGCGTGGCCCAATGCCTCGGCCTATCACGCGACCAAATGGGGGTTGCTGGGCTTCTCGCACGCGCTGCATGCGGAACTGCGGCCGCACGGGATCAAGGTCTCGGCGATCGTCGCGGGCGGCATGCGCACGCCGTTCCTGCTGGACCGCTTTCCCGACATCGACCAGGGCAATCTGCAGGATCCGGCCAATGTCGCCAACGCGGTGCGCTTCGTGCTGACGCAGCCGGAAGAAACCGTCATCCCCGAGGTGATGGTGCTGCCCATGAAGGAGACCTCGTGGCCATGAGCCTCGCAGCCCCGCTACGCGCGGCCGTGCTGCTGGACAAGGACGGCACGGTACTGGACGACGTCCCTTACAACGTCGATCCGGCGCGCATGCAGTTTGCGCCAAGCGCCGCCGCCGCGCTGCGGGTGCTGGGCGGCCTGGGTCTGCCGCTGGTGGTGGTGACGAACCAGCCCGGCGTGGCCCATGGCCTGCATACCGAGGCCGAGCTGGTGCCAGTGCGTGAACGGCTGGCGGCCATGTTTGCCGAGCATGGCGCGGCGCTGAGCGGCTTCCTGTATTGCCCGCATCATCCCGAAGGGAAGGTGGCGCCCTACGCGCGCGCGTGCCTGTGTCGCAAGCCCATGCCCGGGCTGCTGCTGCAGGCGGCCGCGGCATGGCGGCTCGACCTGGCGCGGTCCTGGATGATCGGCGACATCCTCAATGACGTCGAGGCCGGCAACCGCGCAGGCTGCACCACCGTGCTGGTCGACTGCGGCAACGAGACCGAATGGCAGCTTTCGCCCGCGCGCCAGGCCGACTACGTGGTGCCCACGCTCGACGCCGCCGCGCGCCTGGTGGTTGCGCGCACCCGGGCAGCGGACCCGGTCGGCGCTGCCGCATCGACGGCCGCGTCACCATGCCATGCGGAGGCGCCATGAACTGGCAATCCGCGCGCAGCGTGCTGTGCGTGCGCCTCGACAATATGGGCGACGTGCTGATGAGCACGCCGGCGATGCAGGCCCTGGCCGATGCACTGCCGTCGCGCCGGCTGACGCTGCTGACCTCGCACAGCGCGGCGGCCCTGGCGCCGCACCTGCCGATGGTCAGCCGCGTGCTGGCCTGGGACGCGCCCTGGGCCAGGCATGCCGAGGCCCAGGCCGCACCGGCGCCGGGGCCGGAGATTGCCGCCTGCGCGCGCTGGCTGGCGCGCTTTCGCTTCGACGCGGCCGTGATCTTCACCGTCTACAGCCAGAGCCCCTTGCCCGCCGCGGTACTGTGCGCGCTGGCGGGCATTCCGCTGCGGCTGGCCTGCTGCCGCGAAAACCCCTACACGCTGCTGAGCGACTGGGTCCCCGACACCGAGCCGGGCACGCAGCCGGGCCAGCGTCCGCGCCACGAGGCGCAGCGCCAGCTCGACCTGGTGGCGCAGGTGGGAGCCGTCGCACGCGAGACGCGCCTGCGCTTTCGCGTGCTGGCGGCGGACCGCACCGCGGTCGCGGGGCGCCTGGCTGCCATCCGCGGCGGGCGCAGCGGGCCGGTGGTGGTGGTGCATCCCGGCGCCAGCGCGCCGTCGCGGCGCTGGCCGCCGGCGCGCTTTGCCCAGGTGGCGCACGCGCTGGCGGTGAAGGCCGGCGCGCACGTGCTGGTGACCGGCGATGCCGCCGAGCATGACATCGTGCGCGCGGTCTGCGCCGCCGCCGGCCACGCGCGCGTGGTGCCGCTCGCCGGCGCCTTGCGCCTGGGCGAAATGGGCGCGTTGCTGGAAACCGCCGACCTGCTGGTGTCGAACAACACCGGGCCGGTCCACCTGGCCGCCGCGCTGGGCACGCCGGTGGTGGACCTGTACGCGCTGACCAATCCGCAGCACACGCCCTGGCAGGTGCCGCACCGCACGCTGTTTGCCGATGTGCCGTGCCGCTATTGCTACAAGAGCATGTGCCCGCAGGGACACCATCGCTGCCTGGAAGACGTGCCGGCCGCGCACGCGGTGCAGGCCGCGCTGGCGCTGCTGGGCGGCAATCCCGACAGCATGCCCGCGGTCGAACTGCCGTGGCCCGGCGTGGGCGCGGCCGCAGCGGCGCCTGCCGAGTTCGATGCCGCGCCCGCGATGCCGGACGACAGTGCAACCCGCCACCTCCCACATGACGAGGCCGACCATGTACACCCTTGGCATTAACGCCGCCTACCATGACTCCGCCGCTTGCCTGGTGCGCGATGGCGAGGTCGTCGCCGCGGCGGAAGACGAGCGCTTCACCCATGTCAAGCACGGCAAGCGCCCGGTGCCGTTCACGGCGTGGGAGCTGCCGTTCCACGCCATCGACTATTGCCTGGGCGAGGCCGGCATCGCGCTGCGCGAGGTCGACCACGTCGCGTACGCGTTCGACCCCGCGCTGATGCTGGGCGCGCGCCGGCATGACGCCACCGTGACGCTGCCGCTGGAGCCGTCGGCGCACGGCGCTGCAAGTGGGCACCAGTCGCCGTGGGACCCGCTGTTCCTTTCGTACGTGGTCAACGCACCGCGGCAACTGGCCGGCGGCGCGCCGCACCACCTGGCCGCGCGCTTTCGCGACGTGCGCCACGACGGGCCGTTCCGCTGGCATTTCGTCGAGCACCACATGGGACATGAAGCCAGCGCCTTCCTGGCGGCGCCATTCGCGCGCTGCGCGGTGCTGACCATGGACGGCCGCGGCGAACGCGCCACCACCAGCTACGGCGTGTTCGACGGCAAGGAGTACCGGCGCATCAAGCAGATCGACCTGCCAGACTCGCTCGGCCTGCTGTACGAACGTGTCACGCGTCACCTGGGCTTCCTGCATTCGTCGGACGAGTACAAGGTGATGGCGCTGGCCTCCTACGGCAAGCCTGCGCACCTTGGCGTGTTTCGGGACATGGTCCGGCGCGATGCAGAAGGCGGCTACCGCGTGGCGCAGCCCGACCTGGAAGCTTTGCTGGGCCCGCCGCGCCAGCGCGGCGAGGCCTTCGGCGCCGCGCATTTCGATATCGCGCGCTCGCTGCAGGAGGTGCTGGAGGAAACCGTGGTCGGCATGACCACCTGGCTGGCCGAGGCCACCGGCGAACGGCAGCTGGCCATGGCCGGCGGGGTGGCGCTGAACTGCGTGATGAATGCGCGCGTGCGCGACCACAGCCCGTTCGACGAGGTCTGGGTGCAGCCCGCCGCCGGCGATGCCGGCACCGCGCTGGGCGCGGCGCTGTGGATCGACTTCCTGCAACGCGGACGTCCGGCGCGGCAATGGTCCATGGAACACGCCTACCTGGGCCCGGCGTATGGCGAGGACGAGATCGCGGCCTTCCTCGACTGGGCCCGGTTGCCTTACCGCCGGCTCGACGACCTGGCCGGGCAGACCGCCGAGTTGCTGGCGCAGAACAAGATCATCGGCTGGTTCCAGGGCCGCATGGAGTTCGGCCCGCGCGCGCTGGGCGCGCGCTCGATCCTGGCCTCGCCGATCGACCCCGGCATGCAGCAGCGGCTGAACCAGATCAAGGACCGCGAAGACTTCCGCCCGGTGGCGCCGGTGGTGATGCAGGAGCGTGCGCCCGAGTGGTTCAGCGCGGCCAAGCCTGGCCGCGGCGAAGCGCCGTTCATGCTGTTCATCTACGACGTGCGCCCCGAGCAGGCGGCGCGCATTCCCGCGGTCTGCCACGTTGACGGCACCGCGCGCGTGCAGACCGTGCGCCGCGAGCAGAATCCGGCCTACTACGACTTGCTGGCCGCGTTCGAGCGCCGCACCGGCGTGCCGATCCTGGTCAACACCTCGTTCAACACGCGCGGCGAGCCCATCGTGTGCACGCCGCGCGACGCGCTCGAGTGCTTCTGGACCTCGCCGCTGGACGCGCTGGTGATCGGCCCGTTCCTGCTGGAGAAACCCGGCGCAGGAGGCGCCCAGGGACAGACAGGAGGCGCCCATGGACAGGCCTGAGCCAAGGGTCGCGGTAGTGGTTCCCACCTGGCGCCGGCCGGCACTGCTGGCGCGCTGCCTGCAGGCCTTGTGCGCGCAAAGCCTGCCCGCGCAGGCGTACGAGATCATCGTTGCCGACGATGGCTGCGAGGCCCGCATCGAACGGCTGGTGGCGCTGATGGCCGCGCAGCATCCGCACCATGCGCTGCGCTATGTGCCGGTGCCTGGCACGCAAGGCCCGTCGGGCGCGCGCAATGCGGGCTGGCGCCGCGCGCGCGCGTCTGTGATTGCCTTTACCGACGACGACACCGTGCCGGATCCGGGCTGGCTCGAAGCGGGCTGCGCCGCGCTGGCGGAGCAGCCGGAGTGCTGCGCCGTGGCTGGCACCGTGCACGTGCCGCTGCCGGCGCGGCCGACCGACCACGAGCGCGATACCGGCGGCCTTGCGCACGCCGAGTTCGTCACCGCCAATTGCTTCGTCCGGCGCGCCGCACTGCTGCGCATCGGCGGCTTCGACGAGCGCTTCACGCGCGCGTGGCGCGAGGATTCGGACCTGCAGTTCCGGTTGATCGAGCAGGTCTGCCCGGTGGGGCGCGCGCCCGCGGCCGTGGTGGCGCATCCGGTGCGTCCGGCCGCATGGGGCAGCAGCGTGGCGGCGCAGGCCAAGGTGTACTTCGACGCGCTGCTGTACAAGAAGCATCCGCGCCTGTACCGGCAGCGCATCCGCCGCGTGCCGCCCTGGCATTACTACGTGACGGTGCTGGCGCTGCTGGCCGCGCCGAGCGCGTGGCTGGCGGGCGCGCCGGCCGTGGCCACGGCGGCGGGCCTGCTGTGGCTCGGGTTTACCGCGGCATTGTGCGCGCGGCGCCTGCGTGGCGCGGCGCTGACGCCGGCGCATGTGGCCGAGATGGCGTTCACCTCCATGCTGATACCGCCGCTGTCGCTGTACTGGCGTCTGCGCGGCGCGCTGGCCTTCCGGGTGGTGTTCCTATGAACGCACGCGTCGAGCCGGTCACGGCCTTGCCCCTCGCGCGGCATCCGCAGCCAGCGGCGCGGCGCCGCGCGGCGCCGGCGCGCGTGCGGCGCATCGCGGTGTTCCGCGCGCTCCAGCTCGGCGACATGCTGTGCGCGGTGCCGGCGCTGCGGGCGCTGCGCGCGGGCGAGCCCGAGGCCCGCATCACGCTGATCGGCCTGCCGTGGGCGCAGGAGTTCGTGTCCCGCTTCTGTGCGCTGGTGGATGATCTGATGGTGTTTCCCGGCGCACCGGGAATGCCGGAACAACCTTGCGCCGAGGCCGCGGCGGCCCCGTTCTACGCGGCTGCGCACGCGGCGCGTTTCGACCTGGCGATCCAGCTGCACGGCAGCGGCGCGCTGACCAACGCCGTGGTGCAGCGGCTCGGGGCCCGGCGCATGGCCGGCTTCTGCCCGGACCCTGCCGCGGCGCGCTGCAGTCGCGCCGGCGTGCTGGTGCCGTGGCCGCAGGGCAACGAGGTCGAGCGGCTGCTGGCGCTGATGCAGGCGCTGGGCTATCCGTGCGCGGACCGCAGCCTGGCGTTTCCGCTGCGCCCCCTCGACCACGCCAGCTGGCGGCTGCTGGCCGCCGAGCACGGGCTGGTTGCCGGCGAATACGTCTGCCTGCACGCGGGCGCGCGCATGCTGTCGCGGCGCTGGCCGGTGGAGCGCTTTGCCGAGGCCGGGCGCGCGCTGCGGCGCCACTGGAAGGTGGTGCTGACCGGCAGCCGCGACGAGGCCGCGCTAGTGGCGCAGCTGGCGCGGCGCCTGGGCAAGCCGGTGGTCAACCTGTGCGGGCAGACCGCGCTGGGCACGCTGGCCGCGCTGATCCGCGATGCGCGCCTGCTGCTGTGCAATGACACCGGCGCTTCGCATATCGCCGCGGCGGTGGGCACGCCCAGCGTGGTGGTGTCCTGCGGCAGCGACAGCGCGCGCTGGGCGCCGCTCGACACTACGCTGCACCGCGTGCTGGCCGACCAGCCGCCATGCCGTCCGTGCATGCACCAGCGTTGCCCGCTCGCGGGGCACCCGTGCGCGTCCAATATCAGCGTGGCCAGCGTGGTGGAGGCCGCGCTGGCGCTGGCGGTCCGGGAGCGCGGCCATGGCTAGGCGGCTGCGCATCCTGACCTGGCACGTGCACGGGAACTACCTGTATTACCTGTCGCAGATCCCGCATGAGCTGTACCTGGTCACGCGCGCTGACGGCGCGCCCGGCTATGCCGGCGCCGGCGGCGCGCTGCCGTGGGGCGCCAACGTGCACGAGGTGCCTTACGACGCGGTCCCCGCCGGCCGCTTCGACTGCATGCTGTACCAGCACCGCCACCATTACGAGCATGACCGCGCAGATCTGCTCAGCGCCGCGCAGCGCGCGCTGCCGGCCATCTACCTGGAACACGATCCGCCGCAGCAACACCCGACCAACACGCGCCATCCGGTGCAGGACCCGTCGATGCTGCTGGTGCACGTGACGCCGTTCAACGCGCTGATGTGGGACAGCGGCGTCACGCCGTGCCGCGTGATCGAGCACGGCGTGCTGGTCGACGAGGCGGTGCGCTACAGCGGCGAACTGGCGCGCGGCATCAGCGTGGTCAACCACCTGTCGCGGCGCGGCCGCCGGCTCGGCGCCGACCTGTTCGCGCGCGTGCGCGAGCAGGTGCCGCTGGACCTGGTCGGGATGGCGGCGCAGGAGGCGGGGGGACTGGGCGAGATACCGAACCCGGACCTGGCGGCGTTTGTCGCACGCTACCGCTTCTTCTTCAACCCGATCCGCTACACCAGCCTGGGGCTGGCGGTGGTCGAGGCGATGATGCTGGGGGTGCCGGTTGTCGGCCTGGCCACCACCGAGCTGTCCACGGTGATCCAGAGCGGCAACAACGGCTATGTGGATACGCGCGTCGAGGTGCTGGTCAGCGTGATGCGCGAGCTGCTGGACGATCCGGAACTCGCGCGGGCCTGGGGCGAGCGCGGCTGCCGGCTGGCGCGCGAGCGCTTCGGCATCGGCCGCTTCGTGGCGGAGTGGGATGAGACGCTGCGCGCGGTGTGCGCGTGACCGCGGCACCTGCCGCTAGGCCGGACCGCTGTTGCCGTGGAGCCTCGCGCGGCTGCCCGACGACGCCGTGCAGCACACCAGGTAATACGCGCGCTTGAACTGCAGCGCCGCTTCCAGCCGGCGTCCGGCGGCCGCTTCGGCAAACGCTGCCTGCAGGCAGCGTTCGATGCTGTCGGCAGTGCCGTCCTGCTCGAACAGTCCTGGTGCGCGCTGCTCCCATAGCCCCATCAGCACGGCGCGGCGCTGCGCCAGGGTGTGCGGCGGCCAGGCGTGATCGCGGCTGAGCAGTTCCACCCGCGTCGCCAGCAGTGTTTCCAGCAGCAGGGTAGGCCTTGCCAGGCGCGCGCGCAGGGGCGTGGCCGCGGTTGGGCCGGTGGCATCGACCAGTGCCGCGGGCAGGTCGATGGCGTTGGGCGGGAGGTCGGTCATGGCTGCCAGCCAAATGCAGCCGGGCAAGCGGCCGGGCAAGCGAGCGGGCACGCAGCGGAGCGCGACACCACCGTGCCGCGCGTGGTGGCGGCGGGTTTCATTCCGTCGCCGTTTCGGTGGCGGATTCTTCGGCGTCGGCCAGGGCGATGGCCGCCGCGCGCTGCGCCAGCGGCTCGGCCGCCCGGATGCGCAGCACGGTCTGGCGCGACGTGCTGAAGCGCCGCGCGGTCTCGCTGACAGAATAGCCAGCCGACAGCGCGCTCAGGATCGCGTGGCGCTGCTCGGGCGTGTGCTTGGGCGGACGGCCCACCTGGCGCCCCATGGCCTTGGCCGCGGCCAGGCTTTCGCGCACGCGCACGCTGCGGGTCGCACCTTCGAGCGCCGCGACCGCGCGCAAAACCTCGACGGCTTCGGGCGACGTCGCGCTGGCGAGGTCATCGCGCGACAGCTGCACGCAGTACAGCGCCACGCCCAGCAGGCGGAAGCGCCGGACCGTGGCCAGCACTTCTGGCACGCTCCAGCCCAGGCTGCACAGGCGCAGCGCGACCACCGCGTCGCCCGGTTGCACCTGGTGCTGCAGCGCGCGCAGGCGCGGGCGCTGCAGTGCCGGCACCGAGGCGGGCGCGGCCTCCCAGAACACGTGTTGCGGCTCGACGCCATAGCCCGCGGCGCTGGCGGCCTGCAGTTCATCCTGGACCGCCGACGCAGCATCGGCGCAATTGGAGTAGAGGAAGGTGGTCGGCATGATGGTGTCGGACGGCGCGCGCGCCGCACGCTGGTGAGAGCGGTCCGGGCAGAGGATTCTGTTCCGGCTGGTTGCGGGATAACGCAACGGTTGCCGTAGCTGCCGCAACTTTCATGCCGCGCGTCACGCCTCTCCATCAAAGCGGTGCAACGCCATACCCGCGGGCAAAGGCGATGCGAGCACGCCATGCGCGGCCCCACGCGCCGTCGCGGGCACAATTACAAGGCTTCGCGCAGGAATTGCAATGACACGCAGGCCGGCCCGCCCTGCGCGCGCCGCGGCGCCTGATGCGGCGCGGGCACGGAATCTGCCTGCCTTGCGGGACGAAGCCGGAGTGCCGGCTCCCCACCAGGAGAGAACCGTGGACAAGTCGAAGATCCCCGCAGACCAGGCCGAGGCACTCGGTGCCTTGATGGACGACCACCGTGCGGTCAAGAAGCAGTTCAAGGCGTTCAAGGACACCGACGACCGCGACGAGAAGGAATCGATCGCGCTCGACGTGTGCCACCAGCTCACGGTGCACGCCACCATCGAGGAAGAAATTTTTTACCCGGCGTTGCGGGGCGTCAGCGAAGAAATCGATGACATGCTGGACGAGGCCCAGGTCGAGCACCAGGTCGCCAAGGACCTGATTGCCGCGATCGAGGAAGATCCCGCCGGCGACATGCTCGAGGCCAGCTTCACGGTGCTGTCGGAATATGTTTCCCACCACGTCGAGGAAGAGGAAGGCGAGCTGTTCAAGAACGTGATCAAGGAAAAGGTCGACCTGCGCGATGTGGCCCAGACCATGGCCGCGCGCAAGGAAGAGCTGATGCGCGAGACCGCCTGACGCGGCGGTGCCAGGCGGGCGCGCCGCCGCGCCGCTTCAGCGGATTTGAAGAAGTCGCACAAGCCGGGGTGCTCCACGCGCCCCGGCCGGCCGTTACCATCACGCACTGTTTCCCTGCCGTGCCGTAACTCCCCATGACCTTTGTCGTGACGGATGCCTGCATCCAGTGCCGCCATACCGACTGCGTCGAAGTCTGCCCGATGTCGTGCTTCCACGAAGGGCCGAACTTCCTTGCCATTGATCCCGACCAATGCATCGACTGCTCGATGTGCGTGCCGTTGTGCCCCGTCGGCGCGATCTATTCCGAGCATGACCTGCCGGAAGCCCAGCGCCATTTCCTGGCGCTCAACGCCGAGCTGTCGCGACGGCCCGACTGGCTGCCGCTGATGAAGGCGAAGGGGCCGCTGCCGGACCACGAGCAGTGGGCCGGCCATCCTGACCGCCTGTCGTTGCTGCGGCGCTAGCGCGGCGGTGTGTCGCGGTAGTCGGGGAAGGCTTCCGGCAAGGTCTGCACGGTGCCGGTCAGGGTGCCGTCATAGCCGGGCAGGGCATTGACGCGCTGGCGGAAGGCCTCGCTGGTCAGCGCCCCGACCGCGCCGGCCAGCGCCGCGCTGCGCAGCTTGGCGCGCTCGATCGCAAAGAAGTAGCGCTCCTTGATCACCGGTACGAAGGCCAGCCCGAAGCGCCGCGCCGCGGTCTCGACGCCGAAGCCCACGTCGGCCATGCCGCTGCCGATGTAGGCCGCCACCGCGGCGTGGGTGAATTCCCCATTGCTGTAGCCCTCGATGCGCGCGCCGTCGATGCCGCGCGCCGCCAGCATCAGGTCCAGCAGCAGCCGCGTGCCGGAGCCCACCTGCCGGTTGACGAAGCGCACTTCGCGCCGGGTCAGGTCCTCGAGCGTGTGGATGCCGAGCGGGTTGCCCGGCCGCACGAACAGCCCCTGGCTGCGCACGGCCAGGTGCACCAGGCAGTGGGTCTCGGGCTTGAGCCAGGTGGTGAAGTGGCGCCACATGCCGTGCTCGAACTCGCCCACCGGCACATGGAAGCCGGCGATGTCGCAGGCGCCCTCGGCCAGCGCCGCCACGGCCTCGACGCTGCCGCAGTACTTCAGGTCGTGCCGCACCTGCTGCTCGTCGAGGAAGTCGCGCAGCGCCGCCACCGCGAAGCCGTGGCTGGCATGCAGCCGCGCCGTGGCCTCGGGCTGCGCCATCAGCTTCTTCAGCTCGATCTCCAGTTCGGACGCGAGGCTGTCCAGCGTCGGCGACAGCCGCGCGCCGATCCGCTTGCTGGCCCACACCAGCTGCTGCGCCAGCGGCGTCAGCGCGCTGCCGCGTCCGCGCGTCTTGTCGATCAGCGGGCCGCCGAACAGCGCTTCGGCATCGCGCAGGATGCCCCAGGCATAGCGGTACGACAGCGACACCGCCTGGGCCGACTGGCTGATGCTGCCGGATTCGCCGATATGGCCGAGCAGGGCCACCAGCCGGGACACGTCCAGCGGCTCGGCGCCCGGCCGGGCGTCGTCCCGGATTTGCAGGTGAGGTTGGATCGAGATGCGGATCATATGTAGAAAATAGCTTATTGAAGGGCCGCTGTCACTCTCATATAGTCCGCCTAACGGGCGAAACGGCGATCCGGTAGCCCGGAAATAGGAAAAAAATAGCATATAAGCGGGATCCGGCAGGCACTTTGGCCGGTCCTGGCGAGCCCTCACAGGAGACGCCATGCCAGACATCGCCCCTCACGCACCCCGTGCCCCCGGTGCCGCGGCATCGCCCGATGCCGCGCACATTGCCGCCATCGTCGCGGCACGCCAGCACATGCCGGGCGCCTTGCTGCCGATCCTGCACGAGATCCAGGACACCCAGGGCTTTATTCCCGACACCGCCGTGCCCGTGATCGCCCGCGCGCTGAACCTGTCGCGCGCCGAGGTGCACGGCGTGGTCACCTTCTACCATCACTTCCGCCAGCAGCCCACCGGCCGCCACGTGGTGCAGGTATGCCGGGCCGAGGCGTGCCAGGCCGTGGGCGCCGAGGCGCTGGCCGCGCATGCGCAGCGCGCGCTGGGCTGCGGCTTCCATGAAACCAGCGCGGACGGACAGGTGACGCTGGAGCCGGTCTATTGCCTGGGCCAGTGCGCCTGCGGCCCGGCGGTGATGGTCGGCGAGCAGCTGCACGGCTATGTCGATGCGGCGCGCTTCGACGCGCTGGTGCGAGCGCTGCGCGCCCCGTCCACCCCCGCAGAAACGGAGGCCCAGGCATGAGCACCGTCACCACCCTGTTCGTGCCGCGCGACTCGACCGCGCTGGCGCTGGGCGCCGACGAGGTCGCGCGCGCCATCGCCAGCGAAGCCGCCGCGCGCGGCGAGGCTGTGCGCATCGTGCGCAACGGTTCGCGCGGCATGTTCTGGCTCGAGCCGCTGGTCGAGGTGCAGACCGATGCCGGCCGCGTGGCCTACGGCCCGGTCAGCGTGGCCGACGTGCCGGGGCTGTTCGATGCCGGCGTGTTGCAGGGCGGCGCGCACGCGCTGGCACACGGCCTGACCGAACAGATCCCGTTCCTGCAACGGCAGGAGCGCCTGACCTTCGCCCGCGTCGGCATCACCGATCCGCTGTCGCTGGACGACTACCGCGCGCACGAGGGCTACGCCGGCCTGGAGCGCGCGCTCGCCATGCAGCCCGCCGAGATCGTGCAGGAAGTCACCGACTCCGGCCTGCGCGGCCGTGGCGGCGCCGCGTTCCCGACCGGCATCAAGTGGAAGACGGTGCTCGGCGCCCAGTCCGCCGTCAAGTACATCGTCTGCAATGCCGACGAAGGCGATTCGGGCACCTTCTCCGACCGCATGGTGATGGAAGACGACCCCTTCATGCTGATCGAAGGCATGACCATCGCCGGCCTGGCGGTGGGCGCGGAGCAGGGCTACATCTACTGCCGTTCCGAATACCCGCACGCGATCGCCGTGCTGGAAAGCGCGATCGGCATCGCCCGCGCCGCGGGCTGGCTCGGCGACGACATCCGCGGCAGCGGCCGGCGCTTCCATCTCGAAGTGCGCAAGGGCGCCGGCGCCTACGTTTGCGGCGAGGAAACCGCGCTGCTGGAAAGCCTGGAAGGCCGGCGCGGCGTGGTGCGCGCCAAGCCGCCGCTGCCGGCGCTGAAGGGGCTGTTCGGCCAGCCCACGGTGATCAACAACGTGATTTCGCTGGCCACGGTGCCGGTGATCCTGGCGCGCGGCGCGCAGTACTACCGCGATTTCGGCATGGGCCGCTCGCGCGGCACGCTGCCGTTCCAGCTGGCCGGCAACATCAAGCAGGGCGGACTGGTGGAGAAGGCGTTCGGCGTCACGCTGCGCGAGCTGCTGGTCGACTACGGCGGCGGCACGCGCAGCGGCCGCGCCATCCGCGCGGTGCAGGTGGGCGGGCCGCTGGGCGCCTACCTGCCCGAGTCGCGCTTCGACGTGCCGCTGGACTATGAAGCCTATGCCGCGTTCGGCGGCGTGGTCGGCCACGGCGGCATCGTGGTGTTCGATGAAACCGTCGACATGGCAAGGCAGGCGCGCTACGCGATGGAGTTCTGCGCGATCGAATCGTGCGGCAAGTGCACCCCGTGCCGGATCGGCTCGACCCGCGGCGTCGAAGTGATGGACCGCATCATCGCCGGCGAGCAGCCGGTCAAGCACGTAGCGCTGGTGCGCGACTTGTGCGACACCATGCTCAACGGCTCGCTGTGCGCGATGGGCGGCATGACCCCGTACCCGGTGCTGTCCGCGCTGAATGAATTCCCCGAGGACTTCGGCCTCGCCTCCAACCCAGCCAGGGCCGCCTGAGCCAGGTCCAGCAGAGACACGGGAGACAAACCGCCATGAACGCCCGCAACGAGATCGATTTCGGCACGCCCGCCAGCCCATCCACCGAACTGGTCACCCTGGAGGTCGATGGCGTCAGCGTCACCGTACCCGCCGGCACCTCGGTGATGCGCGCCGCGATGGAAGCGCAGATCGCCGTCCCCAAGCTGTGCGCCACCGACAGCCTCGAAGCCTTCGGCTCGTGCCGGCTGTGCCTGGTCGAGATCGAAGGGCGGCGTGGCTATCCGGCCTCGTGCACCACGCCGGTGGAAGCCGGCATGAAGGTGAAGACCCAGAGCGACAAGCTTGCCGACCTGCGCCGCGGGGTGATGGAGCTGTATATCTCCGACCACCCGCTCGATTGCCTGACCTGCCCCACCAACGGCAACTGCGAGCTGCAGGACATGGCCGGCGTGGTCGGCCTGCGTGAGGTGCGCTACAACGACGGCGGCCCGGCATCGGCCCCGATCGCCACGCACACGCAGATGAAGAAGGACGAGTCCAATCCCTACTTCACCTACGATCCCTCCAAGTGCATCGTCTGCAACCGCTGCGTGCGCGCCTGCGAGGAAACCCAGGGCACGTTCGCGCTGACCATCAGCGGCCGCGGCTTCGATTCCCGCGTCTCGCCCGGCACCAGCCAGCCGTTCATGGAGTCGGACTGCGTCTCGTGCGGTGCCTGCGTGCAGGCCTGCCCGACCGCGACGCTGACCGAGACCTCGATCATCAAGCTGGGCCAGCCTTCGCACAGCACCGTGACCACCTGCGCCTATTGCGGCGTGGGCTGTTCGTTCAAGGCCGAGATGAAGGGCAATGAAGTGGTGCGCATGGTGCCGTACAAGGACGGCAAGGCCAACGAGGGCCACGCCTGCGTCAAGGGCCGCTTTGCCTGGGGCTACGCCACCCACAAGGACCGCATCCTCAAGCCAATGATCCGGGCGAAAATTACCGACCCGTGGCGCGAGGTGTCGTGGGAAGAGGCGATCGACTATGCCGCGTCCGAATTCAAGCGGATCCAGGCACAGCACGGCAAGGATTCGATCGGCGGCATCGTGTCGTCGCGCTGCACCAACGAAGAGGGCTACCTGGTGCAGAAGCTGGTGCGCGCCGCGTTCGGCAACAACAACGTCGACACCTGCGCGCGCGTATGCCATTCGCCGACCGGCTACGGGCTGAAGCAGACCCTGGGCGAATCGGCGGGCACGCAGACCTTCAAGTCGGTCGAGAAGGCCGACGTGATCATGGTGATCGGCGCCAACCCGACCGATGGCCACCCCGTGTTCGCCTCGCGCATGAAGAAGCGCCTGCGCGCCGGCGCGAAGCTGATCGTGGTCGATCCGCGCCGCATCGACCTGGTCGATTCGCCGCATATCCGCGCCGACTTTCACCTGCAGCTGCGCCCGGGTACCAACGTCGCGCTGGTGACGTCGCTGGCGCACGTGATCGTCACCGAAGGCCTGCTCAACGAAGCCTTTATCGCCGAGCGCTGCGAGGATCGCGCGTTCGGGCAGTGGCGCGACTTTGTCGCGCTGCCGGAGAACTCGCCCGAGGCCATGGAAAGCGTCACCGGCATCCCCGCCGACCAGCTGCGCGGCGCGGCGCGCCTGTACGCCACCGGCGGCAACGCCGCGATCTACTACGGCCTGGGCGTGACCGAGCACGCGCAAGGCTCGACCACCGTGATGGGCATCGCCAACCTTGCCATGGCCACCGGCAATATCGGCCGCGAGGGCGTGGGCGTGAACCCGCTGCGCGGGCAGAACAACGTGCAGGGCTCGTGCGATATCGGCTCGTTCCCGCATGAACTGCCGGGCTATCGCCATGTGTCGGACTCGACCGTGCGCGGCCTGTTCGAAGACGCCTGGAAGGTCGAGATCAGCCCCGAGCCGGGCCTGCGCATCCCCAACATGTTCGAGGCCGCGCTGGCGGGCAGCTTCAAGGGCCTGTACTGCCAGGGCGAGGACATCGTGCAGTCGGACCCGAACACCCAGCACGTGTCCGAGGCGCTGTCCTCGATGGAATGCATCGTGGTGCAGGACATCTTCCTGAACGAGACCGCCAAGTACGCGCACGTGTTCCTGCCGGGCTCGTCGTTCCTGGAAAAGGACGGCACCTTCACCAACGCCGAGCGCCGCATCTCGCGCGTGCGCAAGGTGATGCCGCCCAAGGCGCGCTATGCCGACTGGGAGGCCACCATGCTGCTGGCCAATGCGCTCGGCTACCCGATGGACTACCGGCATCCGTCCGAGATCATGGACGAGATCGCGCGGCTGACGCCGACCTTCGCCGGCGTCAGCTACCAGCGCCTGGAACAGCTTGGCAGCATTCAGTGGCCGTGCAATGCCGACGCGCCGGAAGGCACGCCGACCATGCATATCGATGCCTTCGTGCGCGGCAAGGGCAAGTTCATCATCACCCGGTACGTGCCCACCACCGAGAAGGTCACGCGCGCCTTCCCGCTGATCCTGACCACCGGGCGCATCCTGTCGCAGTACAACGTCGGCGCGCAGACGCGGCGCACCGACAACGTCCACTGGCATGCCGAGGACCGGCTCGAGATCCATCCGCACGATGCCGAAGAGCGCGGCATCAAGGACGGCGACTGGGTCGGGGTGCAGAGCCGCGCCGGCGACACCGTGCTGCGCGCCATCGTCAGCGAGCGCATGCAGCCCGGCGTGGTCTACACCACCTTCCACTTTCCCGAGTCGGGCGCCAACGTGATCACCACCGACAACTCGGACTGGGCCACCAACTGCCCCGAGTACAAGGTCACCGCGGTGCAGGTGCTGCCGGTGGCGCAGCCGTCGGCATGGCAGCGCCAGTACCAGGACTTCAACGCCACGCAGCTGCGGCTGCTGGAAGCAGCCAGCGCCGACCCGGCGCAGGCCGCGGGCTGAGCGGAGGGCAATGCGATGATGCGCTGCATGCAGTCGCCGCAACGCGATCCGGCCGCGGCGGAGGACACCGCAACCGCAACCCACAGCACCTTCGCGGTCAACCGCTGGCGCGGCGGCGAGCTGATGCTGGGGCCCGACGAGGTGGCCGAGGAGGTGCCGGTGGCGCTGGAGTACAACGGCATCTCGCATGCGGTGATGCTGGCCACGCCGGCCGACCTGGAAGACTTCGCGCTGGGCTTCAGCCTGAGCGAAGGCATCGTCGGCAGCGCGCGCGAGGTCTACGACATCGAGGTCGACGCGCGCGCGCACGGCATCGCGGTGCAGCTGGAGATTGCCTCGGAAGCCTTCATGCGCCTCAAGGACCGGCGCCGCACGCTGGCCGGGCGCACCGGCTGCGGGCTCTGCGGCACCGAATCGCTGGAACAGGTGATGCGGGCGCCGGCGCCGGTGCGCAGCACGGCAAGCTTCGATACCGACGTGATCCAGGCGGCCTTCGTGCAGCTGCAACTGCGCCAGGCCCTGCAGCGCCATACCGGCGCCACTCACGCCGCCGCGTGGCTGCGCGCCGACGGCCATGTGTCGCTGGTGCGCGAGGACGTGGGCCGCCACAACGCGCTCGACAAGCTGGCCGGCGCGCTGGCCCGCAGCGGTGAAGACATCGCCGGCGGCGCGGTGCTGGTGACCAGCCGCGCCAGCTATGAAATGGTATTGAAGACCGCCGCTATCGGCGCGGGCGTGCTCGCGGCCGTTTCCGCACCGACCGCGCTGGCCGTGCGGCTCGCCGAACAGGCCAGCATCACCCTGGCAGGCTTCGTGCGCCCCGGCGCGCACGTGGTCTACGCCCACCCCCAACGACTGCAGCACGGCAGCATCCAGGAGAGCCTGGCATGAAGATCGACAACCTTGTCACCATGGCCAACCAGATCGGCAGCTTCTTCGAAGCCATGCCCGATCGCGAGGAGGCCGTCGCGGATATTGCGGGGCACATCAAGCGCTTCTGGGAACCGCGCATGCGCCGGGCCTTGCTGGGGCATGTCGATGCCGATGCCGGAAGCGGGCTGCTGGAGATCGTGCAGGAGGCGCTGGGCCGGCACCGCGCCATGCTGGAGTAGCATGGCTCGGCGCCGCGCTTGCCGGCGCGGCTCAGCGCAGGCGCAACGGCTCGAGCAGGGCCCCGTCATACTCGCCGCGCGAAATCCGTCCCAGGTCCAGCATGCGTTGCAGGATATACACCTGCCGCTGGCGCGCGCGCCGGGGATTGGCCACCGGGTTGTTGGCCGATGGCGCCTTGGGCAAGCCTGCCAGCATCGCGCACTCGGCCAGCGTCAGCTGGTCCAGACGCTTGCCGAAGTAAGTCCGCGCGGCATCGGCAAAGCCATACGCGCCCTGTCCCAGGTAGATCTTGTTCAGGTACAGCTCCAGGATCTCGTCCTTGCTGAGGGCCTTTTCAATCCGGTAGGACAGCAGCACCTCATACAGCTTGCGCGTGTAGGTCTTCTCTCGCGACAGGTAGAAGTTGCGCGCGACCTGCATGGTGATGGTCGACGCCCCCTGCGACAGCTCGTCCGACAGGTTGGCGACGCCGGCGCGGATCACGCCGACGTAGTCGATGCCGTCATGCAGGTAGAAGCGTTCGTCTTCGATGGCGACCACGGCCTCGGTCAGCGCGCGCGGCATCTTGCCGATGGGCACGTAGTCCGGCGTATCGCGGAAGGCGGTGAGCGCCTCGAGCGACGGCAGCTGACGGTTGGCGGCGAGAATGGCGACGGCGGCCAGCAGCGCGCCGCCGATCGCGGCGAGCAGCAGCAGCTTGAGCAGGGCGGAGCAGAGGCTTTTCATGGCGCGTATTGTGCCAGCCGCCGCGCGCCCCGCGCGAGCTCCCGGGTTTTGCGGGTTTGCTTACACCCAGAAGGCCTGGGCAGCAGTCCGCATGCGTTGACGCCGGTGCTGCGCCGGGCCGCCTGATGCACGAGCCGGAGTGATCTGAAATAATTGGAGCCGACCATGAAGATGCCGGCGTACCGTGCGCGCGGAAACGCCCGCACCGGTACCGGTACGCCGGGCAACGACAAACTGGAAAGAACAATGCTCAAGTGGCTTCAACGCGCGGCCTGTCCGCATGCCCACGCGGCCATGCCGCCAACACCGGCGGCGACCGGCGCCGTGCCGGACGTGCAGGGCCTGGTGTTCGAGCGCATCAGCAATGCACGCGACCTGGGCGGACTGGTGGGCGCGGACGGGCGCCGCGTGCGCCACGGCCGGCTCTACCGCAGCGGCAACCCGGCGCTGGCGAGCGACGCCGACCTGGAGCGGCTGCAGGCGCTCGGGCTCGACATGGTGGTGGATTTCCGCTCGCCCGGCGAGAAGTCGCCGGGCGAAGCGGCCTTCGGCCAGCGCTTCCGCTGGCAGGCGGTGCCGGTGCTGGAAGGCAGCATGGCGATGGACGTGCTGATGCCGCGCCTGCGCGCCAGCACGCCGGCGCAGATGGATGCCTTCATGCTCGAGGTGTACCGCGATTTCCCGGTGCGCTACCGCGCCGCCTTCGGCGGCTTCATGCAGACCGTGCAGGGCGGCCAGACGCTGCTGTTCCACTGCACCGCGGGCAAGGACCGCACCGGCTTCGCCGCGCTGCTGTTGCTGGCCGCTCTGGGTGTCGGCCAGGACGATATCCTGGCCAATTACCTGGAGTCGAACCAGCGCAACGCGCAGTTCAATGCGGCCGCTCTGGCGCAGATGGGCAGGCTCGGCATCGATGCCGCGGTGATGATGCCGCTGCTGGAAGTCCGGGCCAGCTATCTGGACGCGTCGATGCAGGCCATCGACGCGGGCTGGGGCAGCGTCGCCAACTACCTGTGCGACGCGCTGCAGGTCGACGTCGCACAGCTGCGCGCGCACTACCTGGCCGAATGAGTCGGGCCGATCCCGGAATCGGATTACCATAATCGCGTTTCGGACTTTATTGCGGCGCCGGCCAGCGGCGCCCGATCCCCAATGCTCGAACTCCAGGGAGCCATCTGGTTCCGCTCCGGCTCGCAGGACTGGGGCGGCAAGGACCGTATCGCGCTGCTCGCCGCCATCGGCGAGCACGGCTCGATCACGGCCGCCGCGCGTGCCGTCGGCATCAGCTACAAGGCGGCGTGGGACGCCATCGACGCGATGAACAACAGCGCCGGCGAGCCGCTGGTGGTGCGCGCCGCGGGCGGCAAGGGCGGCGGCGGCACGCGCCTGACGGCGCGCGGCGAACAGCTGATCCGCACCTATCGCGCGCTCGAAGACGAGCACCGGCGCTTTGTCGCGCAGCTGTCGCGGCTGGGCGAGGGCGCGGCCGACGATATCCACCTGATGAGGCGAATGATGATCAAGACCAGTGCGCGCAACAAGCTGTTCGGGCGCGTGGCCAGCGTGCGCGGCGGCGCGGTCAACGACGAGGTGGTGCTGGAGCTGACCGGCGGGCAGCGCATCGTCGCCACCATCACGCACGAGAGCGTCGAGACGCTGGAGCTGGCCGGGGGCGTGGAGGCGTTTGCGCTGATCAAGGCGTCGTCGGTACTGGTGGGGCTGCCCGAGCCGGGCCTGCGGCTGTCGGCGCGCAACCAGCTGGCGGGCGTGGTCGCGCGCGTGATGCCCGGCGCGGTAAACGCCGAGGTGGTGATCGAACTCGACGGCGGCGGCACGGTGGCCGCGATCGTCACCAACGGCAGCGTCGAGGCGCTGGGGCTGCAGGCCGGCGTGGCCGCGGTGGCGATATTCAAGGCCTCGAGCGTGATCCTCGGCGTGGTCGGATGACTGCCGCGGCGTGCAATAATAGCCGCCCCAAAAGCATGTCGTTTCCCCCGCAATGCACGCCGCGCTGGCTGGCTTTTCCCTCGGTCTTTCCCTGATTCTTGCCATCGGTTCCCAGAATGCCTTCGTGCTGCGGCAAGGCCTGCGGCGCGAGCATGTGTTCTGGGTCTGCCTGGTGTGCGCGTTGTCGGATGCATTGCTGATCCTGCTGGGCGTGTCCGGCTTTGCCGTGATGATCCGCACGCTGCCGTGGCTGGGCGAGGCGATGCGCTATGGCGGCGCGGCCTTCCTGGCCTGGTATGGCGCGCGCAGCTTCATCGCGGCGTGGCGCTCGAACGCGGTGCTGGATCCCAGCGATGCCGCGCCGCGGCCGCTGGCGCCGACGCTGGCCGTGTGCCTGGCCTTCACCTGGCTCAATCCGCATGTGTATCTCGACACGGTGATGCTGATCGGTTCGGTGTCGACCCAGTTCGCGGGCCACGCGCGCGAATTCGCCGCTGGGGCGATGAGCGCATCGTTCCTGTTTTTCTTCGCGCTGGGCTATGGCGCGGCGCTGCTGCGGCCGGTGTTTGCGCGGCCGCGGGCATGGCAGGTGCTGGAGGTGGTGATCGGCATCACCATGTGGGTGATTGCCGCGCGTTTGCTGATGGCTTGAACGAGAGGAGCGCGGATGTCGACCTACGTGGACCTGCTGCGCGCGGCTCAGGCCACGCGCGCCGGCACCGGCGCGTAGACCGGCGGATGGTGGCGGCTGGTGCCGCTGCCAAAGATGCGGCCTTCGCGGATTTCGAGCACGTGGTCGCCCAGCGCCTCGACATCGGCCGGGTCGTGCGAGATCACCAGCATCGGCACGTCCAGGCTGGCCTGCAGGGTGCGCAGCTCCGCCCGCATGCGCGCGCGCAGCGCGGGATCCAGCGCCGAGAACGGTTCATCGAGCAGGACGATGTCGGGCTGTGCCACCAGCGCGCGCGCCAGCGCCACGCGCTGCTTCTGCCCGCCCGAGATCTCCGCCGGGTAGTTGCCGGCGATGTCGGCCAGGCCGAAGGCATCGATCCAGCGCTGCGCCTGCGGATGCGCGGCGCCGCGGCGCGGATTGCGCCAGCCGCGCGCCAGGCCGAAGCCGATGTTCTGGCCCACGGTCAGGTGCGGGAACAGCGCATATTCCTGGAACAGGTAGGCCACGCGGCGCTCCTGCGGGCGCACGTCGATGCCGGCGTCGGCGTCGAACAGGGTGCGGCCGTTGAGCACGATGCGGCCGCTGTCCGGCGCCAGCAGGCCAGCGATGGCGCGCAGCGTCAGGCTCTTGCCCGCGCCCGAAGGGCCGAACAGCGCAATGCGCCGGCTGGCCGAGTCGAAGTCTATATCGAGCGCGAAGTGGCGGTCGGCCGAGACCATCTGCTTGCGGATGCTGACGTGCATGCTCATGGCGATATGCGAGTCACAGGCGTTAGCGGACGCGCGGACGCAAGCGCCGGCGTTCGTAGAGTTCAGCGGGATTGCGCGCGGCCGCCGGCACCAGGCGTCCGGCAATCACCAGCAGCAGCACGCAGGTGACGGAAGTCACCAGCACCAGCAGGTTGGCGGTGTTGTCGTCGCCGGCCTGTACCGCCTCGTAGATGGCTACCGACAGCGTCTGCGTGCGCCCGGGCAAGTTGCCAGCGATCATCAGCGTGGCGCCGAATTCGCCCAGCGCGCGCGCAAACGCCAGCAGCACGCCGGCGATGATGCCGCGCGCCGCCAGCGGCAGCGTGACGCGGAAAAAGATGCCGGCTTCGGACACGCCCAGCACGCGCGCGGCGTTCTCCAGCTGGTGGTCGACGCCTTCGAAGGCGGCGCGCGCGGACTTCAGCACCAGCGGGAAGGCGACGATGGTCGAGGCCAGTACCGCGCCCTGCCAGGTAAAGACCAGTTCGATGCCGAGCCGCGCCAGCCACTCGCCGAACACGCCGCGGCGTCCCACCAGCACCAGCAGGTAATAGCCCAGCACCGTCGGCGGCAGCACCAGCGGCAGCGTCAGCACCGCGTCGACCACGTCGCGCAGCGGCGAGCGCCAGCGCGCCAGCGCCCAGGCCGCGCCGACGCCGAGTACGGCGTTCAGCGCAGTGGCCCAGCCCGCCACTTTCAGCGACAGCAGCAGCGGTACCCAGACGGCATCCATGGCGTGCGCGGCGGCGTCAGGGCTTGTGGAAGCCGAAGCGCGACAGGATCGCCTGGCCTTCCGGCGAGGCGACATAGTCGACGAACTGCGCCGCTTCCTTCGGCTGGCGCGCCTGGCTGGTGACGGCGATGGGGTAGGTCACCGGCGTGCGGCTGGGCACGCGCACCGCCACTTTGACCTTGTCCGGCATCACGGTGGCGTCGGTGGCAAAGACGAAGCCGGCCTCGACCTCGCCGCGCGCGACGTAGTCCAGGCTCTGGCGCACGTTCTGCGCCGGCACGCCCTTGGCGGCAACCGCGTCCCACAGGCCGGCCGCTTCCAGCGCGCCGCGGGTGTAGCGGCCCACCGGCACCGAGGCCGGGTTGCCGTAGGCGATGCGCCGGACTTCGGGGCGCGTCAGGTCCTGCAGCGAGGCGATCGCCAGCTTGCTGTCGGCCGGCACGATCAGCACCACCTGGTTGGCGGCGAAGTTGCGGCGCGAGCCCGGTGCGATCACCTTCTCGGCCTCGGCCTTGTTCATTGCCTCCTGGTCGGCCGAGGCGAACACATCGGCCGGCGCGCCCCTGACGATCTGCTGCATCAGCACGTCGGAGGCGCCGAAGTTCAGCACCACGTGCGCGCCGGGGTGGGCGCGCTCGTAGGACTCGGCCAGCGCCTTGAAGGCGTTGGTCAGGCTGGCCGCGGCGGACACCACCAGGTCGGCGGCGAAGGCAGGCGGAGCGGCCAGCGCCAGCATTGCGGCGGCCAGCAGCAGCCCGCGGCGGCGGGAACGGAAGGCAGGCATCGGAATCCTCGGGAAGCGGCCGCCGGCAAGCATGGGCTGGCGCGGCAGGGCCGGAGCGGGTGGACTGTCAGGCGCAATATACGTCTGTATATAGCGAGGCGTCAATGATGCGCCATGACGGGTGTCACGGGTATTCCAACCGGCATAAATGCTGTATCAGGGGCTGCGAATGAGCCCCGGGGCGGGAACGGCTGGCGCCTGCCCGGCGCCAGCCCTGCCGGCTTCAGGCCGGCGGCGTGCCTTCCTTGAACATGGATTTCAACTGGCTGCGCAGCTCAGGCGTGTCCTGATGCTTGTGCACCGCCACCGCATGCTGGACCGCGGCTTCGAGCAGTTCGTCCTCGCTGTCGGCGCTCAGCGCAACCGTGCAGTGGGTGTCGCTCGGAAACTCGCGGCAATCGATAAACTTGCGTGCCATGATGCCTCCTGACGCCGGCCAGCAGGTGGGCTGGAGCCGGTGCCTCCAGTATAGGCACGCGGTCCTTGTCGGGTTGGTGCCCTAGAGCACCGGCGTCAGCACCTTGCCGCCGGCCAGGAACGCGTCGAGGTTCTGCAGCGTCAGCGCGGTCATGGCGGCGCGCGTCTCGTGCGTGCCGCTGGCCATGTGCGGCGCCAGCACAACCTGGTCCATCGCCAGCAGCGCCGGCGGCACGTTGGGCTCGTCCTGGAACACATCGAGCCCCGCGCCGCCGAGCCGGCCTTCGGCCAGCGCCGCGACCAGCGCCGCCTCGTCGACCACGCTGCCGCGCGAGACGTTGACCAGGATGCCCCGGGGGCCAAGCGCGTCGAGGATTTCGCGCGACACCAGTCCCGCGGTCGAGGGCCCGCCGACAGTGGCCACCACCAGGAAGTCTGCCCACGTTGCCAGCGCCTTCAGGTCCGCTTCGAAGCGCCACGGCGCTCCGGCGCGCGGCCGGCGGTTGTGGTAGGCGATCTCCATGTCGAAGCCCTGCGCGCGCCGCGCGACGATCTCGCCGATGCGGCCCAGGCCGAGGATGCCCAGCTTCTTGCCGGAGACCCGCGTGGTCAGCGGGAAGCCGCCCTGCGGCCAGCGCCCGGCGCGCACGAAGCGGTCGCCATGGGCGATGCCGCGCGCCGCGTCGAGCAGCAGCCCGAAGGCGAGGTCCGCAACGCAGTCGTTGAGCACGTCGGGCGTGTTGCTGACCTGGATGCCGCGCGCACGGGCGGCGTCCAGCGCGATCGCGTCATAGCCGACGCCGAAGCTGACGATGGCTTCCAGGCGCGGCAGCGCATCGATCAGCGCGGCACTGCAGCCATGGCGCGCCGAGGTCACCACCACGCGCACCTGTTGGCCTTCGCTGCGCGCCCAGGCCAGCGGATCGGCCTGCTGCCACAGCGCCCCGGCGCCGTACTGTTGTTGCAGGGTGGCATTGGTCTGCGGCGCAAGCGGGCCGACCTGGAGGATCTGGGGAGCGGGCATCGGGAGAGGAGGTCGAGGCGTGACCGGCAATGTTAGCGCAAGGGCCGGCCCCGCGCCGGCGCCCGGCCGGACGTGGGTGCGCAAGCTGTGCGATGTTCGGGCGGCGGGTTATGCTGCAAGCCTCGCGGCCAAGCGCCGCGCCACGCTTCTTCCACGTGCCATGACCACCATCTACCTCGCCGGCTTTGACGTGTTCCGCAAGAACGCGCGCGCCTGGGGCGAGCATCTCAAGGCGCTGTGCGCGGCGCACGGCTTCACCGGCCTGTATCCGCTCGACCAGTCCGCCCCGGAAGGCCTGTCCGGCATCGACACCGCGCGCTGGATCTATGACGCCAACATCGCGCTGCTGCGGCGCGCCGACCTGGTGATGGCCAACCTGGATGACTTCCGCGGCCCCGGCGAAGCGGATTCCGGCACGGCGTTCGAAGTCGGCTTTGCGGTGGCGCTGGGCAAGCCGGTGTGGGCCTACAGCTCCGATGCCGGCACCCTGCGCGAGCGCGTTACGGTGGCCACCGATGCCGACGGCACGCCGCTGGATGCGCGCGGCTTTACCGTCGAGGACTTCGGGCTCGGCAAGAACCTGATGCTGGCGTGTCCGGTCCGGCTGGTGCGGGGCGGCGCGGCCGAGTGCCTGGCGGCCATGGCCGCGGCCCGGCACGACATCGACGCGGCCCTCCGTAGCGGCGGCTAGCGCCGCAGCGCCTGCACGCCGGCCGCGATATCGTTGGCGGTGCTCGCGACGATCTCGCGATAGGCCGCGACCACGCCGTCGACCGCGCCCGGCGCCGGCAGCTCGGCCTGGGTCCTGCCGCTGACCACCTTGCCATCGGGCAGCCGGCGCACGGTCCAGTTGATGGTGGCGCCGGCACGCTGGCCCACGTCGGCGTCCAGGCGCAGCACTTCGGTGGTGATGCGGTACAGCGGCTGCACGTCGGACAGCCCCTGCTGGTAGGTGTCGACCGCGCCCAGCGTGGCCTGCAGGCGCTGCGACAGCGCATCGCGCAGCTCGTCCGGCAGCGGCGCGGACCAGCGCGACAGGTCCAGCAGGCGCACGCCGGCATCGCCGCCGCTTCCGTTCTGGCCATCGCGCACCACCAGTTGCGGCCGGTTGAGGCGCTCCGGCACGCGCACCGGCGCCACTTCCAGCCACAGCGTGTCCGTCGACGGTGCGGCTGCCGGCGCCGGCGCCGCCACGGCGCCCGGGCCTTGCGACAACGTGTAGTAGCGCGGCTCGGGCGAGGCGCAGCCTGCCAATACCGCCGCGGCGAAGCTGGCGCAGGCCAGGGTGAGCGGAAGGCGCTTCATCATTCTTTCTCCGGCTTGCCGCGCAGCAGCGCTTCAGGGTGGCGTTCAAGGTAGTCGGTCAGCGTGCGCAGCGACGTGGCGGTGCGGGTCAGCTCCTGCAGCATGCGGCGCGTGTCCTGCTGCAGCGGCGCGTCCGACGCCAGCGTGCCGTTGGCCGCGGTCAGGGTCTTGCGCGCGTCCTGCAGCGCGGCCAGCACCTGCGGCGCGACATCGCCGTTGAGCTGCTGCACCAGCTTGTCGGCGGTGGCCAGGGTCTTGTTCAGGCTCGTCACCGTGGTGCGCAGGTCCTGGCCGATCTGGTCGAACGGCACCTTGTCGATGCGGTTGACGATGTCGCCCACCTGCGCCTGCAGCTGGTCGAACGCGCCCGGCGTGGTGGCGAACTCCGGAATCGGCGCGTCCAGGTCGACCTTGGCCGGCGCCGCCTTCGGGAAGAAATCGAGCGCCACGTAGAGCTGCCCGGTGAGCAGGTTGCCGGTGCGCAGCTGCGCGCGCATGCCCCGCTGCAGCAGGCCCTGGATGATCTTGCGCGCGCGTTCGCGGTCTTCGACGTCGCGTTCGCGGAAGCCCATGCGCGACGGGTACAGCTCGACCACCACCGGCATGCGGAAGGCGCGCTTCTCGCGCTGGAACTCGATGCCGATCGAGCGCACCTGGCCTACCACCACGCCGCGGAAGTCCACCGGCGCACCCGGCGACAGCCCGCGCACGGACTGGTCGAAGTTGAGGACCGCCAGCGTCGGCGCCAGCTCTTCCGGCTCCTTCATCGCCTCGCCCTGGTCGCCGGCGAGCAGGAACTGGGTGTTTTCGGCGGCGGCGTCGGTGGCGGTGGTGTGGTCAGGGGCCTGGAACGCGACGCCGCCCAGCAGCACCGTGACCAGCGATTGCGTCGACAGCTTGAGTCCACCGGCGTCGAGCTTCAGGTCAACCCCGCTGGCATGCCAGAAGCGCGTGTCGGCGGTGACCAGCTTGTCGTAGGGCTTGTTGACGAACACGCGCAGCGTGATGTCGCGTCCGTTGGGATCGAGCTGGTAGGCCACCACCTGGCCGACCAGCACGCGCCGATAGTAGACCGGCGAGCCGATATCGAGCGAACCCAGCTCGGACGCGCGCAGCACGAACTGCTTGCCGGAGGCGTCGGTGGTCACTACCGGCGGCACTTCCAGGCCCTTGAAGTCGCGCGCGGATTCCTGCGACTTGCCCGCGTCGACGCCGATATAGGCGCCGGACAGCAGCGTCTCCAGCCCCGACACGCCGCTGGCCGCGAAGCGCGGTCGCACCACCCAGAAGCGGGTATCGGCGACGGCGAAGTTCTCGGCGTCCTTGGTCAGGTCGATCGACGCCACCACGTGCGAGCGGTCGCGCGCCAGGCGCACCGACTTGACCAGGCCGATGTCGACGTCCTTGTAGCGCACCGCGGTCTTGCCCGGGATCAGGCCCTCGGCGGTGCGGAAGCTGACGGTGATCTCGGGCCCGCGGGAAGCCAGCGTATGCATCAGCAGCGAAATCCCGACCACCGCGGCGACGATCGGGATCAGCCATACCAGCGAGGGCAGCCAGCGCGCGCGGCGCCGGCGTTCGGGCCGGGGCAGGCCGGACGGAGGCGATGAAGGCGGGGATGGCGGCATGGCAGCCGCCGGGGCTTGGTTGTCAGTGTCGGGCATTGTCTGGTTCCAGCGAATCCCACAGCAGGCGCGGATCGAAGCTGAGCGAGGCCAGCATGGTCATGACCACGACCGCGCCGAAGGCGAGCGCGCCGCCGCCGGGGATGATGGTGGCCAGCGCCCCGGCCCGCACCAGCGAGGCCAGCAGCGCCACCACGAAAATATCGAGCATCGACCAGCGGCCGATCACCTCCACCAGGCCGTACAGCCGGGTCTGCTGCCGGATCCGCCAGCTCGAGCGGAAATGCACCGACAGCAGCAGGAAGGTCAGGATCACCATCTTCAGCAGCGGCACGACAATGCTGGCGATCAGCACCAGCACGGCCAGCATGTGCGAGCCGGACAGCCACAGGTAGATCACGCCCGACAGGATGGTGTCCTGCTGCGTGCCGAGGATGGACTGGGTCACCATCACCGGCAGCATGTTGGCAGGAATATAGAGGATGTACGCGGCCAGCAGGAAGGCCCAGGTGCGCGCCAGGCTGTCGGGCTTGCGATGGTGCAGGGTGGCGCCGCAGCGCGGGCAGGGCGAGCCTTCCAGTGTGCGCGGGCTGACCAGGTCGCACGCATGGCACGACACCAGGCCCAGCCGGCTGGCGGTGGGCACCTGCGGCAGCGGGATGTTCTCGTCGTCGTCGACCAGTTCCGCCACCACTTCGCGCGCGAGCTGGCGCGGACGGGCCAGGCGGCTGGCGGGCTGGCGTGGCGGCGGTCGCTGCGGCTGTGTCATCGGCGCTCCCCGTCCGCCGCCGCGGCCTTGTCATCGGGCGTATCCAGATAGCGCCACAGGTCGCGCGGATCGAACGACAGCATCGCCGCCAGCACGATCACCAGCGCGGCGAACGACCACAGCGCAATGCCCGGCAGCACGCGCGCCATGGTCGAGAGCTTCACCAGCGTCACCAGCACGCCGATCATGAAGACCTCGATCATGCCCCAGGGGCGGGTCTGGCGGATGCCGCGCACGATGCGGTCGAAGCCGGCCGGCATGCGGTGCTGCGCCATCGGCACCAGCAGGTAGATCATCATCAGCAATTCGGACAGCGGGAACAGGATGGTGGTGGCGAACACCAGCGCCGCCACCAGCGCCATCTGGTCCGCATACAGCGCCTGCACCGCGCCCAGCAGCGTGGTCTGGGTGCGAACCCCTTTCAGGTCCATCTCGACGATGGGGTAGGCGTTGGAGATCAGGAACAGGATCAACGCGGTGAGCACCAGCGGCAGCAGGCGGTGGTAGTGGCGCCGGCTCTCGCGGTAGAGCTGGCCGCCGCAGCGCAGGCACAGCGCGCGCTCGCCGGGCGAGATCGGGGTGCGCTCGTAGACGGCGTCGCAGTATTCGCAGGCCACCAGCCGGTGCAGCGCGGCCGGCGAGGTATCGGGCAGCGTGGTCTCCGGCGGGGCCGGGGGTACGTCGTGTGCTGCCATCAGCCGGATCGCTTGCCGGTAGCTGCCGGCGGCACATCGGGGTTGTCGACCACGGCCGGTGCCGTCGTTGGAGCGGCCTCCGCGCCCGTTGCCGGCGCGGAGGCCAGCGCCGCACCCTGCTGCAGGTCGCGCTGCAGCTCGCCCTGCGAGCCGATGGTCCAGTCGCGCAGCAGGGCATAGGCCACCGCCAGCAGCGTCGGGCCGATGAACACGCCCAGGAAGCCGAACGCCAGCGCGCCGCCGAGCACGCCCAGCATGATCCAGATCAGCGGCATGCCGGTGCCCTTGCTGATCAGCAGCGGCTTGACGATGTTGTCGGCCATGCTGACCACGCCCACGCCCCACACCACCAGGAAGATGGCCCAGCCGGTGGCGCCGGTGTGGTACAGCCACAGCGCGGCCGGCAGCCACACCAGCGGCGGCCCGACCGGCACCACCGACAGGAAGAAGGTCACGAAGCCAAGGATGGCGGCGCCCGGCACGCCCGCGATCCACAGGCCGATGCCGGCCAGCACGGCCTGGATGAAGGCGGTGCCCAGCACGCCATAGACCACGCCCTTGACAGTGCTGCCCGCCAGTTCCAGCAGGTGGTCGGCGCGCTCGCCGGCGATGCGGCGCATGCCGGCGCGCAGCCAGGCGATGGCGAACTCGCCGCCGGTGTAGAAGAAGAACGCCAGGATGATCGACAGCGCCAGCTGCCCCAGCCCGGCCCCGATCGACAGCCCCGCGCCGAGCAGCACGTGGCCGACCGGCGCGATCAGCTTGCGCAGGTTGGCGACCATCTCGGAATCGGCATTGATCAGGCTGTCCCACGAGCTTTGCAGGTAGCTGCCGACATAGGGCAGGCTGCTCAGCCACAGCGGCAGTTGCGGCAGCCCCTGCTCCATATAGCGATCGACCAGCGCGGCAAGGTCATCCAGGTGCGCGGAGAAGCTGGCGCCGGCATAGACGAACGGGCCCAGCACGATCACCGTGGCCAGCAGCACGCAGATTAGCGCGGCCAGGCCGCGCCGGTTGCCGAGCCAGCGCGACAGCACGGTGTAGGGGTGCCAGGAGCTGAACGCCAGGATCGCGCCCCACAGCAGCGCCGTGGTAAACGGCGCCAGGACCAGCAGCGAGCCGCCGATCAGCACGATCAGCGCAAAGACGGCGGCGATTTTCTCGATTAACTGGCCGTAACTCATGGTTGGGGGTCTCCGTTTGTCCCCTGGGGGTGGGTGTGACGGGGACGGCGTAAATATAGCTTATGGAGGGTGGGGGGCTGGGAAAGGGGGGCGGCGCGGTTGATGACATGCTGTCGGCCTTTGAACCGCGTGGTTCCGCCCTCCTGGGCGGGTCACTTTTTGGCCGAGCGCCAAAAAGTAACCAAAAAGCGCGTTTACTGCCCTGCGGGCGGCATGTCTTATCGTAGTGTGCCTGGGGGTTTTCGTACGGGGCTTTGCTTCCTCACATAGCGGGACTGCCTGCCGCGGTGGTGCGCGACGGTGGGAGGGGCGTTGGAATGATGGTTGAACGAGCCCAGAGCGCGGAGTGGCCCCTGCTGCTGGTCTTGTCGTAGGAACGCCTACGGCTGCTGCGCCGGCCCTATCGCGGGGCGTGGGCTCTGGCACGGTACGCTTCGCTGCGCTC
>NZ_JALHRY010000050.1:0-4871 GCF_023952485.1 Cupriavidus mimosae
CCAGTCACGTTTTGCTGTGCGAGCACTGTATAACTTTTAAGCTAAAAGACCGAAGTCTTTCGCATCCGCTATCAAGCGCCCACACTTATCGGTTGTTTGTTTGTTAAAGAACTTCGCTTCCCGGCTTTGCCGTTCAGCGCGCTGCGTTGTCAGCAGCGAGGAACGAGACTTTAAAGAAATTTTTTCGATTAAGCAACTGATTTCGAAAAATTCTTTATTGCGCTGCGCGCCCTCTTTCGAGTCAATTCTTGCGCGCCGTTCGTTGCCCGTTGCGCGATGCCTTGCGAACGAGGGGGCGAATCTTAATACCGGCGGCCCCGGCCTGGCAAGCACTTTTCTCGGAACCGGCGTAAGAGCCGGTTGTGCCACTTGATGCCGATACCTGCTTGCATGGCAGGTTGCGCTGCGGGGTTACTGCGGGAACAAAGCCATCTGGCCCGACAACAGCGTCTCGAACTCATCGTCCAGAAACGGCAGGATCGCGTCGGCAATCGGCTGCAGTTGCCGGGTGACGTAGTGGGCATAGTCGATCGGCGCCGAGCGTGTTTCGAGCGGCTCTGGCCCGGCCACGGTCATGACATAGCTGATCCAGCCGCCGCGCTGGTACTGGAGTGGCCTGCCGTGGCGCGCGTTATAGTCATCCGCGATGCGCGCGGCGCGCACATGCGGCGGCACGTTGCGCTGGTACTCTTCGAGCCGGCGCCGCAGCCGCTTGCGGTAGACCAGCTCCAGGTCCAGCTCACCGGCCAGCGTGCGGCGCACGATGTCGCGCACATAGTCCGCATACGGCTCTCGGTTGAAGACCTTTTCGTAGAGCGTCTGCTGGAAGCGCTGCGCCAGCGGCGACCAGTCGGTACGCACCGTCTCCAGCCCCTTGAACACCATCTCGCGCGTGCCATCCGGACGCTCCACCTGGCCGGCATAGCGCTTCTTGCTGCCCAGCTCTGCACCGCGGATGGTCGGCATCAGGAAGCGCCGGAAGTGCGTCTCGAACTGCAGCTCGAGCGCGCTCTCGAGCCCATAGGTCTGCCACAGGTGGTCGCGCCACCAGTCGTTGACGTAGGCAACCAGGCTGCGCCCGATCTGCGCGGCATCGGCTTCGGTGCGGGCGCGGCGCAGCCAGACGAAGGTCGAGTCGGTGTCGCCGTAGATCACCTCGTAGCCGCGCGCCTCGATCAGCGCCCGGGTCTGCCGCATGATCTCGTGCCCGCGCATGGTGATCGACGACGCCAGCCGCGCATCGAAGAAGCGGCAGCCGCTGGAGCCGAGCACGCCATAGAACGCGTTCATGATGATCTTGAGCGCCTGCGCCAGCGGCTTGTTGCCGTCGCGCTTGGCGGCCTCGCGCCCCTGCCACACCCGTGCCACGATGGCCGGCAGGCAATGTTTGGTCCGCGAAAACCGCGCGCCGCGGAAGCCCGGCACCGCATCGGCATCGTCCGGATGCGCCAGCCCTTCGACCAGGCCGACCGGATCGATCAAGAAGGTCCGGATGATCGACGGATACAGGCTCTTGTAGTCCAGCACCAGCACGGACTCATACAATCCGGGGCGCGAGTCCATGACGAAGCCGCCCGGGCTGGCCTCGGGGGCTTTCTCTCCAAGGTTGGGCGCGACCAGGCCCTGGCGGTGCATCAGCGGCATGTAGAGGTGCGTGAATGCCGCCACCGAGCCGCCGCTGCGGTCGGCTGGCAAGCCAGTGACCGTGGCGCGCTCGAGCAGGAACCGCAGCAGCTCGGTCTTCTCGAAGATCCGTGTCACCAGCTCGCAGTCACGCAAGTTGTAGCGTGCCAGCGACGGCTTGTCGTGGGCGAACATGCGGTCGATGGCGTCCATGCGGTCGTACGGATTTTCGATCGCCTTGCCTTCGCCGAGCAACGCCTGCGCCACCGCTTCGAGGCTGAACGATGGCAAGCTCCATGTCGCGGAGCGCAGCGCCTCGATACCGTCGATGATCAGGCGCCCCGGCGCGCTGGCGAAGAAATGCTGCTGCGCGTTGTGCTCGCGCCATTCCATTTCCGTGCCGCCGCGCCCTAGCCGCAGCGGCACCTGGAAGCGGTGCGCCTGCTCCTGCAACACGCGCAGGTCGAACTGCACCAGGTTCCAGCCAATGATGGCATCGGGATCGTGGTCGGCCAGCCACTGGTTCAGCCGGTGCAGCAATTCCGGCCGGGTGGCGCAGTAGGTCAGCGAGAAATCGACGTCGACGGGCGTTTGCGGCCCCGGCCCCAGCCCCAGCACGTAGACCTGGCGCTGGCCGCAGCCTTCGAGCGCGATCGAATAGAGCTCACCCGCCGCGCTGGTTTCGATATCGAGCGACACCAGGCGCAGCGCCGGCCGGTAGTCGGCCGACGGCTTCATCTGCGCGTTGCGCAGCACGCCGGCGCCATCCGGCTCGCCGTCGAACCACACCGGCGCGGTGATGAAGCGCTCCATCAGGAAGCGCTCCGGCGGGCGGATATCGGCTTCATACACGTCCACGCCGGCATCGCGCAGTGTCCTGGCCAACTGGATCAGTTGCCGGTGCTGGGCGCAGTACAGTCCGAGCACCGGCCTGCGCTGGAAATCGCGCAGCGCCAGCGGGCGCAGTTCGACCCCGCGCTCGCGCGACAGCAGTGCCTCGGCACGCTCGCGCTGCGCCTGCGGCACAAAGGCAACCGATGGCTGCGGCGCCAGCCTCAGCCGGCGCGGCCCGTGATCCGTCGCCAGCCAGAATTCGACTTCGGTCCCGCCTGGCGTATCGCGCCAGTGCCGCGTCAGGATAAAGCCTTGCTGAAGTGCCACGTTACAGGATCAGGAATGGACATGCGCGTCATGCTGCAGGATGCGGCCCGGCTTGCGTCGCGCATCCCGCCAAGCCGGCGCTGCATCAAGCCGGCGCTGTGCCCCGCCGCGCTGCCTCGATGGTGGCGATGTCGATCTTGCGCATCGTCATCATCGCGTCGAAGGCGCGCTTGGCCGCGGCACGGTCGGGGTCGGTGATCGCCGCCAGCAGCGCGCGCGGCGTGATCTGCCACGACAGGCCCCAGCGGTCCTTGCACCAGCCGCATTCGCTTTCCTGGCCGCCGTTGCTGACGATGGCGTCCCACAGGCGGTCGGTCTCGGCCTGGTCGTCGGTCGCGATCTGGAACGAGAAGGCCTCGCTGTGCTTGAAGTGCGGGCCCCCGTTCAGTCCGACACACGGAATGCCGGCGACGGTGAACTCGACCGTCAGCACATCACCCTCCCTGCCATCCGGATAGTCGCCCGGGGCGCGCATCACGGCGCCGACCGCGCTGTCGGGAATGGTCTTGGCATAGAAGTTTGCCGCCTCCAGCGCATCGCGGTCGTACCACAAGCAGATCGTGTTCTTGCCAGGCATGTTGCGTCTCCTTGAAGGCACGGCGCCGGGAATCCGGCGCCGGTGGACCAGCGTGCCGTTGCGACCGGCGCCGCTGGCCGGGACTCCAATGTCTCACACTCCGGGGAGCAATGCAGACCGTGGCGGCGTCACATGAGCGGGAAGCCGGCTGGCAGGCAGCGCCCGAAGCACGCCGGAGTTGCTAGGCTTTGGCCGCGCGCACGAAGGCATCGCGCGCGGTGATGCGCTCGACGTAATCCTGGATGCGGCGGCTTTCGCGGATCCGCGGCGCACCGAACTGTCCCGCCCACGCCAACGACGCGCCCAGATAGACGTCGGCGGCACTGAAGCTGTCGCCGAGCACGAAGGGGCCCGGGGACAGGGCTCTTTCGATGGCGTCGATGACCTCGTCATAGTCGCCCCAGCCGACGGTTTGCTTCGGCAAGGGCGCCTGGGCACGCATCATGCGGTCAGTCAGTGCGGGCTCGAAGCAGCTGCCGCAGAAGAACAGCCACCGCAGCACCGTGCCGCGCGCGGACGAGCCCGGCGGCGGCATCAGCCCCGCGTCCGGATAGGCATCGGCGAGCCAGGCGATGATCGCGCCGTTCTCGGTCAGCACGGTGCCGTCATCCAGCACCAGCGTGGGGATCTTGCCCATCGGATTGATCGCCAGGAAAGCCGGCGTACGGCTTTCCCCGTTGGCGATATCGATGTGCTGCAACGCGTAGTCGGCGCCAACCTCCTCCAGCATCCAGCGCGCCACCGACGCGCGGCTCTGGGGGTTGTAGTAAAGCGTCATGGTCATACCGTCCTCCCGGCCTCGGCCCTGTGGATTCGAGGCAGCAGGATAGCACCGACCCGGCGCCTTCAGTCGCTGAACGCGAGCAGTTGCGCGCCTTCGGCAACCTGCTCGCCGATGCCGTAGAGCACTTCGCTGACGACACCGTCGGCGGGGGCGCAGATGGTGTGCTCCATCTTCATCGCCTCCATCACCAGCAGCGGCGCGCCGCGCGCGACCGTGCTGCCGGCCTCGACCATCACGGCGATGACCTTGCCCGGCATCGGCGCGGTCAGCTTGCCGCCCTCGCCCTCGGCCTCGCCGGCATGCGCGAGCGGATCGAGCCAGGCCAGCGTGGCGTGGCGGCCGCCATGGAACACGTGGATTTCGTCGCCATCCAGGTGGACCTGCCCGTGCGCGCGCCGCGTGCCGAGGTTGACGCGGATATCGTCGGCCTGGCAGGTATAGGCAAAGGGCGCGGCCTGGTCGGCGTAGCTCAGCGTGCTGCCGCGCTCGTTGCTGTCCAGCGTCACGTCGAGCACCTGCTCGCCATAGCCGAAGCGCAGCCTGCGCGACGCGCCGCCGTTCAGCCGCCACGCGCCGGCGTGGGTCCACGGCGAGTGCTGGTCGGCGGCATCGATGCGGCGCTGCTGGTTTTCGCGCGCCAGCAGCGCGGCCACCGCCAGCGCGATCAGCTCCATGCCGACCGGCGCGGGCGGCGGGAACAGGACCGCCTCGTTGCGCTCGATCAGG
>NZ_JALHRY010000051.1:0-4595 GCF_023952485.1 Cupriavidus mimosae
CTACGACCTGTTCCACGTTGTTGCCAAAGACGCGAGGTCATCGATCAGGTCCGGGTCGATCAGGCCAATCAACTCAGGCATGACCGACCCACCCGACGTCTCTTGAAGTCCACACGCTTGCTGCTGCCTAATCGCAGCAATCTGAGCGCCGGCCAGGCGGTCCATCTAAATGAGATTTTGGCCGCGACCCGGTCGCTGATGACCGTCTACATTCTGCGCGACGACCTCAAGCGCCTGTGGTTTTACCGTCGGCCTGGATGGGCGCAGCGGGCATGGAGCGACTGGTTTGAACAAGCGCAGCAAAGCGGCGTCGACCCATTACAGCAGTTCGCGCAACGCCTGAGCGTATTGGCACGGCATTGTGGCCCGATGCCGCCATGCGCTGAACATTAGCGTCGTCGAGGGCATTAACAACACTATCAAAATGATCAAGCGCCGGGCCTACGGATATCGCGACGAGGAATACTTCTTCCTCAAGATCCGGCGCAGCCTTCCTCGCTATTCCTCGATGAACCAAAAAATCACTCTATCGCATGAAACAGCGCAAAGGAAGATGCTTAGGCCCACCGACGAAGCTGGATGCGACCATCTCGAGCTCCCCAGCTGACTCCACGCGTTCAAGGCGCGGTATCATTTCCTCAAACAGGATGCGCATTTCCATCTTGGCCAAGTGCTGGCCCAGACAAATATGAGGCCCTGTTCCAAATGCCAGATGGTGGACTTCCTTTCGATCAATGCTGAACTCGAATGGTTTATCAAAGACATCTTCATCTCGATTCGCCGAGCCGTAGCACAGCATTATCCAATCGCCTTTGTGAACTGTGCGTCCTCGGATCTCCGTATCCGCAGACGCGGTACGCATGAAGTGGCTCACCGGTGACGCAAAGCGCACCGCCTCGTCGACAAATTGCGGAATCAGCGCCGCATCGGCTTGTAGTCGAGGAAGCAGATCAGGGAACTGGCTAAGTGCCCACATTGCGATCGCGGAGGACGATGATGTGGTATCGTGTCCCGCCGTGGCAATAATAATGTAGTAGCCCAAGCGGTTGGCATCGCTAATCGGTTCACCATTTACGACCGCGTTGGAAAGCAATGTTGCCATATCGTTACGTGGACTCGTCCTTTTGTCCGATGTCAGCTTATCGAAATAATGCCGAAAGTCTTCTACTACTGCTAGTAGGTTCTTTGCCAAGACATCTTTACCCGAAGCGACCTCTGCCTTCCCTCGATTGAGTTCTGGATCTTCCCCACCAAACAATTCTTGCGTCAGGACCAACATTTTGGCCTCATCTTCAGAGGGAATTCCTAGAATGTCCATTATTACATGCAAAGGATAATATAGCGCAATATTTCTAGAAAAATCTATGACCTCCCCTTCGTAATGCGCAAGTTTGTCAACACAGCAACGGGCCAGTCGTCGGATACGCTCATCCAGATTGAGCAGGCTGTCAGGCATAAACCATGACTGCGCCAGCGCGCGCATCTTCTTGTGCTCATCACCATCGAACTGAACTAGCGCCTTGACAATATGCGGAGACCCAGTGACCGAAATTATATAGTCGATTGCGGCTTTTGGTCGGCAAACAACAGAATAGTCACCGTTGCGAAATAGGCTGCTGTCACGTGAAATGGCGCTGACATCGGCATACTTCGTTGCAACCCAGAATGGGTCGAAGCCCTCAATAACGGCACGACCGAATGGATTGTTGGCACGAGCCCACGTATAGACGGAGTGCAATAGCTCACGGTCTGAGTAAGTCTTTGGGTCAACCAAAAGCTTCGCGATGTCATCGGGGAGATCGAAATTCGAGGTGGTGGTAATTGGGGCCAAGATAAACATACTCCAAAGATAGATTCAAGATCGCGCGAAGCCATTCCAATGCTTCCGATAATGATTGGTAAATTTTCTATATTGAATCGATCATAAACACAATCAAACAAGTAGAGCGGCATCGAGTAATGGCGCTAATGGTCTGTAATTTGACGATGAAAACTGGTGCTACGCCTCTACTAACCGGCATCAGATGCTCTTGTTGCTTACCGCGACAGATTACTGAGGGGATACACTAAAGCAAAAGTGGGATAAAGATCGTTATGGCCCAGCCACTTGTGGCGGGCTCTTTACTCGTAACGAAGGTAACCACACTCCCCGGGACGGCGATCTTATTACGACGCCACGTACCGTTACGTGGCGACGACTTACCAATCGCGCCTCAGTCAATGGTACACCTTCCAGTTCCCAGCTTTCATGGGTCGCTGTCTCAAGTATGATCTTTGGGAAGGGCTCATTGCCCTTGATGTAGATCTCACCGACCAACGTCAGATGCTGTCCCTCGGTTGGTCCCACAGCGCATGCAGCAACGCTAAGGGCAACTAGCAAAGCAATCATGTGAGTCATAGGTCCATAGAAGATGTGGTTGACGGCACTCTCTTCGCATCATTGAATCACGACGGACAGTGAGGAGTGGGGCGGAATCTTCACCGTTTCGCTATACATACCTTTCACATGCTCCCGGACTACTGGCACGTTGGCATAGGGGTGGAGCTCCGCGGGCACCATTGAGAACTGACTACGATCATTTAGAAATGCGCCCGTGTTAATTTCAGGCAACACGAATCCGTCTTCCTCCCGCAAAGGAAAGCCAAAGCCGACTGGGGCGGGTTCCTTCATTAGTGCACCTGATGTCGCGGCAAAGTGGCGAAATTCCTGTTGGAAGCCGGAGGTTGCTGCCGTGTCTCGAACTGAAGATTCGAGAACCGCCATCGAATCAGTGCTGCTAACGTTGGTAAGAAGATGCTTGTAAAAGCGCAGTCCGAGATGACGGTTGAGAGATCCACCGAGCGATCCCCAGATTGAATATCCGTTGCCAGGGGAGACGAAATCGCCTGCTAGCGTGTCGAGAACCGCTTGACTCACCTTTGTTGGATCGATTTCAGTTGTCTCTACCCAGAAATTGACAATGGTGCCGTCAGCTGTCATGAGTTTACGAACCAATGTTGTGGAGCGAGTCGTATCGTCCGCTAGATACCAGATTTTCACACTACCGTTATCCAGTCTACTAGGCGACAAAGAATAGCGTGGAGCATAACTTTGCTCTTTGGCGTGCACTCTCCATCCGTCTCGATTAAAATTCGATATTCTGCTCTTAAGCGCTTCCGTGCTGTCATCCAATCGTAGTTGCTCGGCCACGAAGGAATAGTTCCGCGCCGCCACAGCAATTGTCGGCATAACTTGTGGAGTTCCGGTTTGATTAGTGAAAACGAGCGTTACATCCTGCCCGTTCAGCCCTGAGATGCTGATGGGAACTTCCACAGCCGAGGATGTGCTATTAACGCTTTCCCAAACACCTATGCCGCTACCAGAATTGGTGTGTGCGTCCAGCGCCCTGCAGTTCGAGCAGCTCTTCTCGACCGGAGCCGAGGTGGTGGTGGTCATCGTCTGCGGGTCGGGCGAGGCCGTGGGATCATCACCGTCACCACCGCAAGAGGCTAGCATGATAGATATCAGCGCTGCCTGAGCTATGCTCCGAAAAAAATGCAACACGCGCTGCTTGTACGTCATATATCTTCGCTCCTTTCGCGATGCGTTTTTTGTAGCATTTGCGGGTAATTCCTAACGCAATGATGCCGACTGTCATTCTATATATTTCTGAATTTAGTATGAGATGTCATTCGACCGTGGTGAGACACGTCATGTTAGCATGTAGTAGCATCCAGCGAAATCTATGCCACTCAGTGTAGATTGGCAAATTGTGATTGCCACTCTGCAAGTGGTGTATGAATTTTTTCGCAATGCGGTAGAATTGGAATTCAAGCCGACAATTCGCGCCATCACTTTGTTCATTTCGTGACGCGCAATTACCGGGGGTCTCGTAGGCATCGATTTGGCCCGTTTCGCACGAGGAAACTCGATAAATAGGCGCGCATTGACGCTTGTCAAGCTATGTCGCTGCTGTCGATGCCAGCATATTCGTTGTACTAGGTGAGTCGATGTTTGAGTTCTGCGTTCAACATCCAAGTGGAATCGAAAAAGCGGCTTACGCAATGCAAGATACAAAAATTCCGCACAATCCGAGAAGGTGGAACATGACATACAACATATTAGCTTTACTGCCATCACTATTGCCCGCGGCAATAGCATGGGCAAAGAGCATGACCGACCCTGTAATTCGGAACGGGAGCGCTCTAACCGAACAAGGTCTATCGGTCGCTAGTGCCGTTGGTGTTGCTATGCCGGAACGCATCCATATCGCAATGGTCGATAGTCTCCCGATGCCCCAAGATGAAACACTACGAAACGTAGTCTGCTCAACAGGATTGTTCGGTCCGGATACGGTTGGATTGACACTGGGATACGCCATATTGATTGCGGAAGGTCATGCTACACGGCGCTTGCTTACACATGAGTTCCGGCATGTTCATCAGTATGAAAAGGCTGGTTCAATTGAGAAATTTCTCCTTGCATACCTAGCCGAAATTGCGACCTTTGGCTATTTTGATGCACCGCTTGAAATTGACGCGCGCGACCACGAACTGCATTGAGACGGAGATTCGCCCCTGCAGGCATGGCGAAATAATAATGGCCACGTCTACCC
>NZ_JALHRY010000052.1:0-4434 GCF_023952485.1 Cupriavidus mimosae
CCTTATAACTGATCGCCGTTAAATTGAGTTCGTAGGACTTTTGTATAGTCACATTCAATCGTTTGCGTTGGGCTCAGGACTGCTATTGCTTTCCTTCGTTGAACGCAAGCCCGCAAGATTCGTGCGCATTCCACTGATGGCGGACAGTGATTCCAGACTCATCGCGGACAGTGTTCCATGCGAAGGCGGACACCTTGCGCTGGCGTCCTGAGTGACGGGGTGAATCGTAACCGAAGTGTCCGCCATCAGGATGCAATGACGGTTCGGCGGCGGTGTTTCAATCGCGGCGTTGAGCTTGTCGGGGCGGCTGCGCGGCCCGCCAGGCAGCCCCGGCACTGCGGGTATGGCATCAACCAGGGCTTCGAAGACCACCGAGTCGTGCCAATTGGCACCGGTCACGGCCAGCGCCGCGCCGGTCTACGACGAGGTGGCGTTTGGTGCCGAGCTTGCCACGGTCGGTGGGGTTCGGGCCGGTCTGCTGCCCCCCTGGAGGCTAGTCACAGCCGCACCATCGATACTCGCCCGGCTCCAATCGACCTGGTCATGCTCACGCAATCGCGTCAGCAGGGCCAGTTGCAAGCGTTCCCAGATGCCGCTGGCCTACCAATCACGAAGGCGACGCCAGCAAGTCATACCGCGGCCGAAGCCCAGTTCCTGCGGCAAGTCTTCCCACGCAATCCCCTTCGCAAGGGCTTGCTTGCGATGCTGGTTTCGGGGCAAGTCGAAAACCTCTGGCTCGATCGAGTTGGACGCGCAGGTCACGTGTGGCGAGTGGTAGCCAATCGATGTGCCGCGCAGCGCGCAAATCATCATGGAACTCGACTACCTCAACCATGTCGAAATGGCACGATTAGTTGAACCGAATCGGGCGATTTGAAAGATGAAGCTGTTCCTTCTGAAAGTACTTTAATGGATGATTCATTATGATAAATTCGCAATCGAAAATTATTTGGCCGCCGACAGGTAACGCTGCCGATCCGTATATCGATCTCGAAGAACTCGATAGTCCCACTGTCAATTCATGGGTTTTCGCTCAGACAGCCCGTACTATGGAAATGTACGGACGCACGTCAGCCGCCGACGTGCTAACTAAGCGGCTCGTCGAGACCATGATGGACCAAGATCGCATCGTCATATGCTCGCGCTGGGGTAACTGGGCTTACAATACTTGGCTTGACGGAGCGCATCCGCTCGGTTTCGTACGGCGTACGCCCTGGAATGCCTGGATCGAGGGCAACCCACAATGGGAAGTGGTACTGGAGGTCGATGCGCTTGACTTGAACAACCGAAACGGGGACGGCACGCGCTGGGCTCTGGCGGGCTTTCATCTTATTTATCCCACTGCTGATCGCGCACTGGTCTTCCTGTCGCCCGGCGGTTCCGATACTTGTATCGTGCGGGAATTCGACGTGGAAGCGCGTGCGTTTGTTGAGAACGGATTCGAACTACCAGATTCCGGTCACCACAGCGTTGCATGGATCGATCGAGATACGGTTTATGCGAGCTGGGATGACAGCGCAGTAAACGCGGCCCCCGCTGTCACTGTTTCCGGTCACCCGCGACAGGTGCGCAGATGGAAGCGCGGAACGCCAGTAGCGGATGCGCCGGTGGTGTTCGAATGCGAGCCTGACGACTTGGGTGCGTCAGCGAATTACGACCCAATCCAAGCACGTCATATTGCAAGCCGCAGCACGACATTCTACGAACGGGAGCAATTCTGGCTCGATGAAAAGGCTCGTGAATGGCGGTTGTACGATGTGCCGCGTAATACGGCTGCTTTGTTTGAGTGGAGCGAATGGCTATTCGTCACGCCGCGCACCAATTGGCACGTCAACGAGACGGCTTATCGGGGCGGTTCTTTACTGGCCATTCGACGTGACGCATTTCTCGACGGTGATCGCCACTTCACCGTACTTTTCACGCCAACTGACGAGAATGTACTGTCGGGGGTGCGTTATACGAAGCACTGGCTAATCGTCTCTGACAAGAGCGAAAGCGTTACCCGCGTGACGCTTTGGCGTCCGCCAGACTCGGTCGACGACACGTGGCAATCTCGAGCGTATCCGTTGCCGGCCGGATGCGAAGCATCTGTGACCGCCGTCGATAGAGCACGCGATGACACTGTACTGATCTACGTCGATCACTTCCTGACACCACCAGCGCTGTACCATGCCGATCTCTCCAGTGACACACCTTGGCACCAGCTCGGACAGCTTCCCGCACGCTTCGATTCAACCGGATTCCTCGCGTTGCGCCGGCATGCCATGGCACCCGATGGCGTGCAGATTCCCTATTGGGTGATCGGCCGCGAGGCAGATCTTCAGGGTACCCCTCGACCTTGCCTGCTCTATGGATACGGCGGATTCGAAATCCGGCTCGATACACCCGCCTATATGGGCACTTTGGGATTCTCCTGGCTAGAACCGGGCGGTGTGTACGCAATCGCGAGCATCCGGGGGGGAGGTGAGTTCGGGCCTGGCTGGCATCAAGCCGCGCAACGAGAAAAACGTCCGGTCGCATTTGGTGATTTCATTGCCGTCGCTGAGGCATTGATCAGCTCCAGTGTTACCACCCCGGGGCAACTCGCGATCCAAGGGGCGAGCAACGGCGGGTTGTTAACCGCAGCGTGCATGATCCAGCGTCCGGATTTATTCGGTGCCGTTATCTCGCATGTGCCAGTGCTCGACATGTCACGCTTTCACCTGTTGTTGCAGGGCGCTTTGTGGGTCGACGAGTACGGCAATCCCGACGATGCCGACGATCGCCGGATGCTTATGGCTTACTCACCCTATCACAACGTAAAGCCGGACGTCTCCTATCCGCCGGTTCTATTCACATCATCGTCCACTGACGATCGCGTGCATCCAGGCCATGCACGAAAGATGGTCGCGAAAATGCAGGCACTCGGACATCGCGAGGTCTTCTACCTAGAACAGCGCGATGGCGGTCATGGCGCTGGCGTCGAACCCGAAACCAGAGCCCGCGCCAGTGCAACGACATTTGAGTTCCTGCGGGCAAAGATTGGGGCGTCGTTACGACCGAACGCGTGACCCGATTTTAAGCGTCACACACTGGCTTTCTTGCGGCAAGAATAGTCCCCCGTGCAAATACCGATGATCGTCCTACGACTCCCCACCGCTAACCTATATTAGCGATATAGGCGTGTTTTCTGGTGAAACTGTCGCTAAGCGGCATCGTGATTGCTTTGCACACCGGCATTCCGTGGAAAGACTTGCCGCAGGAACTGGGCTTTGGCAGCGGCATGACCTACTGGCGTCGTCTGCGTGACTGGCAGGCCAGTGGCGTCTGGACGCGCATGCACCTGGCCCTGCTAACCCGCCTGCGCGAGCATGGTCAGATCGATTGGAGTCGGGCAAGCATCGATGCTGCGGCAGTGGCCAGCCCCCGGGGGCCAGCAGACCGAAGCCGCGGTGGCATCGGACATCTTGACCAGCAGCACGGCGCGGCTCATGCGCTCCACCAGTACGCCCACTGCCGAGCGGTTACCCGCACCCTTGATGGGGTCGCCTTCCCAGTGCCCGGGCATGAGCCTGTCGTTGACCTCAGGCGGGCGCTCATGGATGCTGACCATGTCGGGAATTTGGCCACGCCGGTCGGTGCCACGCGAGCGCAGCAGGTGCTTAGCGTGGCCCTGGCGCAGACAAGCGATGAGCTGGCGACGCAGTTCGCCGCGCGGGTAGGCGTAAATGGCGTTGTAGATGGTCTCGTGGGACACGTGGCGCTCGCGGTGGTCAGGAAAGGCGCGCTTGAGAGTAGCGGGATTTCCTGGGGTGACCACTTTTGGTCAAGGAAGTGGCGCACCACGCGCCACAGCACACTGTCGGCAGCGAGTTTGCGGGCGGGACGGCTGGCCTGGCGGCGTTGCGCGCGGCGGGCTTACGCTGTCATTGCCCCATAGCCACCGCTTGCTGTCGCGTTGCGGCGAAGCTCGCGCTTCAGCGTTGAAGGCGCACGCCCCAGCCTGCGCCCATCTCGCGCTGACTGACTTTCTCCGCCTTCCAAATCTCGATGCGCATGCGCTCTTCGGATTGCAGTTGCGGTACTTCGTTTTTGTCATTCACCACACCTTACCGGATGGCAAGGTGTTGCACTTCAGATTTTGAGGTCGCCGTGATTATTACTTATAGAATTCAGAATTAAATTTGCGAATGACTGCATTTTCTTTCCTCGAGTCAGAGTTGTATTTTGCAGGGATGGATGTGACGCGAAACTTGAAGTTAAGGATGCTCTGCAAAAATTAGCCAGCAGATGTGCTTGAAATGAATCGTCGAGCCAGCGAGCATGTGGCGCATGAAACAAACTGACCTTGCTGAACTTGTCGACCAAGCGCAACCGCAAGCGCGAATTCCTGGACGAGATGAACCGTGTGGTGCCGTGGGCCGATCTGGTGATGCTGATCGCTCCGTACGCCCC
>NZ_JALHRY010000053.1:0-3929 GCF_023952485.1 Cupriavidus mimosae
CTACCGCGATGAGTACTTCAGCAGCCTGCTAAGCTGCCAGACAATTTGCGATGGTGTTGTCCGCATATCCACTCTGCCCTCGATTCGCAATCAGCCCCTGCTTCTGAGCGGAATTCTTAACCACCTCGGAATAGGAAGCTGTACGCGCTTAGAGCTGGCGCGCCGCCTAGGTGGACGTATAGCACTCTTGAGCCTTTAGGAAATTCACCACCACGGACCATATCGATCAATGCGTGCATAGACTTACCCTCATACACTGGATCAGTCATTATGCCTTCATACCTGGCGCACGAACGGATTGCTTCGAGCGTACCTTCGGATGGTAGCCCGTACTCCGGTCCGCCGTAACGCGTGTCGAGCACGATGTCAGCATCAGTAATCTCGCGACCTAGGTCGACAAGCTGTGCGGTGTGGCGCGCGATTCGCACAATTTGCTCCCGAGTATGCTCGGGCCTTGCCGAAGCATCAACGCCAATCACGCGATTGGCGCGTCCTTCATCTGCAAAACCGACTGCCATGCCGGCTTGTGTGCTACCCGTAACAGAGCACAACAGGATATAGTCAAAGCGGAAGCCAAGTTCCGCCTCTTGCTCCCGAACTTCCTCGGCGAATCTAACAAAACCCAAGCCACCCAGGGGATGTTCAGAGCAACCAGCGGGAATCGGATATGGTTTTCCTCCATCATGAAGCACACTTTCTATTGCCTCTTTCCAGCTCTTTCGTATTCCGATATCGAAACCGTCGCCAACTAGGCGTACGTCAGCTCCCATAATGCGCGACATCTGGATATTCCCCACCCGGTCATAGACGGCGTCCGAGTAGTTAACCCAGTTTTCCTGGACCAGAACGCACTTGAGTCCAAGATGTGCTGCTACCGCCGCCACTTGCCTTGTCTGATTAGACTGTATGCCTCCAATCGACACCAGCGTGTCGGCACCCTGCTCTAGCACATCGGGAATCAAGTATTCAAGTTTTCGGGTTTTGTTTCCTCCAAAAGCTAGCCCACTATTACAGTCCTCACGCTTTGCGTATAGCCGGACCTGTCCTCCGAGATGCTCGCTCAGTCGCCTTAGAGGATGGATGGGGGATGGGCCAAATGTCAATGGGTAACGGGGAAAGCATTCGATCTTCATGGCGGAGCTCCGGCGTGATGGTAAGTTGTACTCGCGAGGGCAATTCGGGGACACTTTCTCTTGGATTATTTCCCAGTTCACAAACGAATTGACTCGAAAATGGAACGCGCGAGGCACTCTTGCAAAGCTCGCCAAATTTGAGCACCATAAAAGAATTGACTTCAATTTTTCGCGCATGAAAACCATGGGAACCACAACATTTCACACGACCACCCAACGCTAAGGTAAGCGTTGATGCACTAGATGGTATTGACAATCTTGAGAGCCATGCAGCAAGACGCATCGATCTCAAACCTGGCGCTGGCAGCGCATCTCAATCTAAGCCCGCCGGCGTGCTCTCGGCGCGTTGAACGACTCGAGAGGACTAGCCTCATCCGTAGCATCGTGGCGCTGCTGAATCCGGTGAAGCTAAGAGTTGGCATGCTGGTATTGATTCGCGTGGTCCTGGAACGTGCCACTCCCGAGTCCTTTTCGAAGTTTGAGGAGGCCGCGAGAAAAGTCACAGGCTGCATGGAATGCCATGTAGTAGCTGGGGAGTTCGACTATTTCATGATGGTCCGGACTCGGGATAGCGAGAGCTTTAACAGACTGCATTCTGAGCAACTTCTATACCTGCCCGGTGTACGACAACTCCGCTCCTTCATGACGCTCAAGGAAGTCCTATCGAGCACCCAGCTTCCGATTTTGATCTGAAGCGACTGTCGGTAAGTTTCAGCATCTGTTCAGGTCGGCTTGTAAAAAGCTACGCTGGCCATGTACTGCTTGGTTCCGGAGACAGGGCGGTGGCGTGCTTAGCCACTAGCAGCGCCTGAGCTCGAGGGCCTACCCGCGTCGCGTAACACTATTGCCGAAACTGAGCGCTTGCCTTTCGTTCTTCGGCCACTGCACAGTGGTTGTTGCGCCCCAGTTCAGTCGGTTTCCTCGTCGCGTTTCTCGGCATCAGTGGTTTCTCAATTTTGGCGTGAGCGTGTAGTGCCATGTACCTTTTTTCAGTGGCCTTTAAGACAAACATCTGCTCCTTTTGTCGCGAATGACACCTCGCTACTCGTCGAGTAGCCTGCCCGCATACCATCTCAGCATATTTTTTGCTGGTACGGAAGTTGCGAAGGTCTTAGCGGTCGCGTCGCTCCATACGCAACGTTTCGGTTAGTGTGGAGTGCCTTTGCTTGAAAGGAGGAATATGTATGACCGCTACACCTGTTCGTGATGAACTCGCCGACAACCCGTTCGCACGTCTCCAACACGAAGGGCGTCTTCTCAATGCAGTCTTCAAGGGTCGAACGACGAAGCCAAGGCGCGTTGGTTTTCGGGGCGAACTCGCGCTCCGCTTCGCCCCGCGGCTCGCCGACGAGGCACGGCCACCCGAACTGTGTTGCGAGCAGGTGATGGCTGTAGCCCATGCGGGTGATTCTCAGCTGCCATTCTTTTGCGGCTGGCTCTTGAGTTTCGAGCACTTACGGGACGTCGCCGAAGTGTTGGGTGACGCCTTGCACGCGCGCGGGAAGTACTTCCTTTTCTGCGACAATATCGATCTGACTAAGCGGTACCAAGTACCGTATAGGGGAGCAATGTTCTATGTACTGCCGATCGTTGAGTCCACTGTGTACAACGAGATGCTGGAGCTTCTGTACTTGGAAAAAAATGAGCTAAAAAAGCAAAGTACGGCAGCGAAGTTAGATGCTATAGCCGACGCCGGTTGCCGATTCGATTTGCCCTTTGACATTATCAGCTATGAAGAAGGAATCGAAGTAATGGGTCCGGTGCGCAATCCACATGAGAATCGACCAGTCTGACGTTTTTCATTGTGGCCTCTTGAAGTGTGACAATTCGTCTAACGGGATACAAAGATACAACCGGAGTGCAAGATGTCCCTGGAGAACACGATTGCCCCGTACGAGATCATAGGTGCTGAACGCCCCCGAAGTATCGAAGTATCGTGGAAAAGCCGTAGGCATGCGCCCCTTGTGATATGGCTGTCCAAGCATGGCTTCCACGACGCAGATTCAGTTGGCGTAAATGGCGTCACGCCGCTGATGGAGGCAGCGCTAGAGGGGAATGACCACATTGTCGCGACTTTGCTCTATGAGGGTGTACCTGTCGGCATGCTAGACGATGAAGAAAATAGTGCGCTCTGGTATGCGTGTTTGAACGGTTCGCCCAAAACCGTCCTCAGGTTAATCGAGGCCGGCCTCGAAATCGATCACACAAACGGAGATGACCTCACGTGTCTAATGCAGGCCGCTTCAAGTGGCCGGCTTGACGTTATGAGATTTTTGATGTCGCTAGGAGCAAATGAAAGGCTCGTAGCACCCGACGGGCGAAACGCCCTGGAAATGATGACTGATTGCGTAATGCGGAATGGCATCGACCATCGAACAAAGGCCATTCCGTTGGATACTAATTTTCTATGAAGAAGAGGCCGATGCCGCTATACGACTATGTCTGCTGCCAATGCGGTCTACGCTACGAAACGCTTGTACGCGCTAGCCAAAAGCCCGTGTGCCCGCAATGTGGCAGCGTGAGACTGACTAGGCAAGTCTCTGCGCCGTCCCCTCCCCTGAGTAGCAAGTCGCTCATCGCAGCCGCACGTCGGCAGGCGGCAAAGGAAGGACATTTCAGCAATTACACAGCGGAGGAACAACGGGAACTCCTTCGCCGGAGCTGAAAGAAAGAGGGGGACGACCGACACGTACGCCAGAGAGAGGCCGCTCACTTTCGCGAAGCCTTGCAACGATCCTCACGCCACCGCGCTCTTGGGCCGTCTTCTCCTCATATACGGATTTGAATGGCGATTGA
>NZ_JALHRY010000054.1:0-3887 GCF_023952485.1 Cupriavidus mimosae
GTTTTACATCGGCGCTAACACATAGACAAGTCGTGTGGCTGGCAGTGCGGCCGCCTGTTCCGCGACCCGCTCATATCCTTCGATCCAGCGGGTACTTTCCTTGATGCTGGGGCGCACTCCATCCGCACTCTTCGGCTCGCGTGCCCACATGTAAGCATAGAGCACGCCAGGCGGTTCGCGCGATGGCGATACAGCGTAAGTCGGCCAAGACAGTGATAGTCTGACCGTTAAAGTCCAGTTCCGTAGTGTCTTGGATCCAGAGCACCACTTCGCATGCCCGCATCCGCTCGGCCTAACTCTGGCAGTGGGGCGCCAGAATATCGCGCCAGTCCAGTTCATCCTGCGCCAGGAAGCGGTACGCCGCAGCCGTTTCCGCCCAGCCGCCGCATGCGCTGGGTATGCTTGCCGTCGGTTTCTCTGCGATGCTATCGCTAGCTAGCAGCACCGCCCGCTTGTTCAGGCGCTAGTCGCCCAAGTCAATGTCCTTGAATTCTGCCGCCGCCCAACTCGTTGCCTCTCCCTGCATGTGCCGGTCCATTTGGGGGTTGGGCCCCCAAGCGTTACGCATGTGGTTTTCTCCGCCTTACGATCGTTCACCTGGTCATAGAATGCATGATGCGGTAGACGAACCTTTTGTCGAAGTGCAGGATATGCCACTGAAATGAAAATCCCGCATAATTCTCAAGCTGCAATTATCATCAACATGTAGAGTGCCTCTTAGGGCTTAAGACCTACTGAAGCTGTCGCCCTACTCGTACGATTTTTTTGGCTGCTGCCAATACCATCGCTACTATTCTGACGTGCGCTCTCTATAGAAATGAAATCCGACGGGTAATACAATCTACCGGCCGCTTCAGAGCACGTTTCGAGCTGCCGCCCCCATAGCGCTTAGATGGTTTGATAGAACCTAAATTTCGAAAATGAATCGCAGAGAGATGCTCCGCGCCGGAGCGTATGCCGGGCTTGTAAACATGATACATTCGACACATGCATTCGAACGGCGGCCCCACGTTGTGTTTCTCAACCCCGGCGAATCCGCTGAACGTGGCACCGGTCAACATTGGCAATTGGTGTCCAGTTTTATGGGCATGGCCGCAACGACGTTTAATATGCAACTGGAGGTGTTGTACGCAGAGCGTGATCATTTACTCATGCAGCGCCAGGCGGAGGAAGTTGCCCGACGTAGTTTTCCCCCAGACTACGTAATCATTGTCAACGAGAAGATGGCCGCACAACAAATGCTTAAAGTGTTGGCTCACTCACCGTCCAAAATATTAGTTATTCACAACGATCTGACGTCCGAACAGCGCCAGTACGTCGGCAATGAACGGGAAAAAATTTCGAACTGGATCGGCACATTAACGGCGAACGCCGAGTTGGGCGGATTTCGCCTGATGGAGTTTTTATATCAACGACTCGGCCGACGAGAGGTTAATGTTATTGGAATAACTGGGGATCCTAATACACCAGTCTCGCTGGAAAGGGCTGCCGGGGTCGCCACCTTCCTGAATCAAACGGCAAATGGGCGCATCTGTCAGTTGGTTTTTAGTGACTGGAGTCGAGCCGATAGCCACCAAAAGGCTCGCGTACTGCTGGCACGGTACCCCGAAGCCAATGTCATGTGGGCCGCCAATGACACTATGGCACTGGGTGCACTTGATGCCGTCAAGCTTAACAACGCCCATGTTCTGGTAGGCGGCATGGGAGCTTTGAAAGAAGCGCTTGAAAGCGTGATTCATGGCGGCCTTGCGGGCATCGTAGCAGGCGATTATTTTGTCGGTGCTTGGGCAATGGTACTGCTATACGATTATCACTGGGGCAAGGATTTTGCGAAACATGGGGGGCCGCGTCTAAAACTCGACTATCTTGGCATTATCGAGCGCACGAACGCCAGACGTTTTTCCGATGTCGTTTTTAGACGAATCGAAGCCTTTGACGTTAGACCCTATTCAAAGCATTTAAATCAACGGGAAGGCTCCTATGATTTCGATCTTAAGCATCTTTTAAAAACTACGACCAGAAGCCTCTGATGCGTGTGCGTGCCAAATTTTCGCTGAGGTCCCTAAATCTTCATACCAAGTTGATGCTTTCGCTTGTCGTGCTTGTCGCAGCTGTCGCCGGAACTTCAGCTTCTATGTTAGTAGAACACGAGCGCAACAGCCGACTTCTCGCACTAGGGGACCGGGCCACAAGAATTGCTGACCTTTTCAGCCAATCGCTTGTTCTGCCTTTATGGAACGTTGATCTTCGCGCAATCGAAAACCAACTCGCCGCGCTTGCACCCAACCCTGAAGTTGCCGAGTTTACGGTTACCGCGGCAGGCTACGGAACGGTAGCTACTGTAAAAGGTTCCCGTCACTTAAACGACGGCGAAAGCGTTGTACGTGTACGAGCAATTGAATATGATCCGCCCGGAAACGCACCGAAAGAGAAAATCGGGGAAATTCGAGTCGTACTAACCAAGGCTGTCGCTCAGGAGGCAATCAACCGCGCCCGGCAGGCCATCTTTGCGATTATGGCAGCGCTCCTAGCAGTGCTTTACGCTGCTAGCTTCCTCCTCCTGAAGCGCATGGTCCGCAGCCCCGTCAATGGCCTCGAAAAGATGGTCGATAAGATTTCTGGTGGAGATCTTGATGCGAGATGCGAGGTGAAATCTGGCGACGAGCTCGGGCGTCTCGCCGTGCGAATCAATTACATGGCCGATCAGCTTCGTACATCGACACTGCTTCTTCAAAAAAGCGAGAGAAAGTACCGTAGCATCGTGGAGAATGCTGTCGAGGGTATATTCCTCCTCGATCAAGCTGGAAATCTTGCCGAAGCCAATCCCGCGATGGCTCAACTGCTTGGCTATGACAACGCGTGTGATTTGACTGTGTCTGCAGAAAGCGATGGTCGACCAAAAAGCCCCTTTTCTCTCAGCCTAACTGCGACTTTGTTCAAGACCCTGAACGTCGATGGCGAAATTCGCGGCCTCGAACTTCAGTTGAGTCGGCTTGATGGAACACCTATATGGGTCCAATTGAATGCACGCGGCCTAATGGGAAGCGAAGGTAGCCTTCGTTATCTCGAAGGATTGCTCACCGATGTGACCGCCCGCAAGCATGCCTTGGAAGATTTGCAATTGCAGCGCGATAGGCTAGAGCTAGAGGTGAGCGAGCGGAAATGGACCGAACTCGAATTGCTAGCATCCCGGGAGCGTCTCCAACAATTACATGCGCATCAGGAAGCGATTCGGGAGGAGGAAAGGAAGTGCATAGCCATGGAAATCCACGATGAACTAGGGCAGCTTTTAACAGCCCTAAAAATGGACCTCTCCTTATTAAGCATGCAATTGCCGACGGGATCTGGTGTGATTCAGAAGGCTGAAGAGATGCGCGAATTGATTGAACAAACCATTCGCATTGTGCGAAATGTAGTGAGTCACCTGCGACCCACAGCATTGAACTATGGTCTCGCGTCCGCATTGGAATGGCTCGCTGCAGACTTTAGCCGCCACACCAAGATTCCGTGTCGATTCCAATCCACTCACCCCGAACCAAATCTTCCTGACCCTCGTGCGACGGCAATTTTTCGTATCGTTCAAGAATCACTTACCAATGTTGCCCGCCACGCCAAAGCTTCCCAAGTCGATGTCACACTTGCCAATACAGACGCCGGTATCGAAGTGATCATCAGGGACAACGGGCAGGGATTCAACGTTGTTTCTGCGCGCGCCGGATATTCATATGGATTACACGGTATGGCGGAACGCGCTCGCCTAATTGGCGCGCAGCTAGAAGTTCACAGCAAGCCAGATCGCGGTACCCTAATAAGACTGCGACTTCTGGAAACCTTTGAAAAACCTCAATCCCATTAATCGAGAATCCGAGATGATTCGCCTGGAAGTC
>NZ_JALHRY010000055.1:0-3862 GCF_023952485.1 Cupriavidus mimosae
CGCCTTGCGGGGAAAAACTCATCGCTAGCGCGATGAGTACTTCAGCAGCCTGCTAGAGGCATCAACCTGATACCTCGCATGCGCAATATCAAGAACCTTGTGCTGTACAAGGCGGACCGACGACGCCGATACGACCATATCGAGCGCCTGTGCCGCCGGTCCATCGACTGGGACCTGATCCAACGACACTACCCCGACATGATGCGGGTTGCCGTCTCGATCAAGGCCGGCAAGATGCCGCCGTCGACCATCCTGCGCCGGCTGGGTTCGGAGAGTACGAAGAATAAGCTATACTTTGCGTTCCGGGAGCTGGGCCGCGTCATCCGCACGGTGTTCTTGCTGAAGTACCTGGACGACCCGGAACTCCGTCGCACCATTCATGCCGCAACGAACAAGAGCGAATAGTTCAATGGATTTGCGCAGTGGTTGATGGAGACCGCGCCAAAACGGGGGCAGACGACCGGACCCCGGACCGCTGCCGAGCAACTTTGCTCGCTGGCCGCATAATCCTAGCACCCCCGCGACTCCCGGCTGGCACTACCTCCTTATCGCGACAACCTTCTCCCCTCGGTGTGTTAGCTCAGTCCTCAGCCGAGAGGATCGTCCCAGTTCTAGGGTTGTTGTCAAGCCGCGCCCAGCCAGGACAGCTCTGTCCGTTGCATGGCTTGCCATCGCTGCGCCAGATGGCTCCATCGTCATGCAACTGGTACAGCACACCAGCTGCACCTGCAATCGTTTGCGCGTGTCCATTATTGTCCATCAGCCGCCATCCAGGACACGATTGAACTGCGCATTTCTGGCCGGTGGACTCTCAGATTCGCCCATCGTCGTGACGCTGATACAACTCGCGCCCCCCTGCAATGATGTCGACCGTGCGCGGGTCATTGTCCATCATTTGCCATCCTGGGCACGACGGCCCGGAACACCGTACGCCGGTGTGCGTCCAGATCCGACCATTGTCGTGCAGCTGATGCAGCAGTCCGCCAGCCGCGACGAGCTTTCTGGTTTGCGGGTTGTTGTCGAGCATGATCCAACCGGGACAAGACTCGCCCGTGCAGTTGACGCCGGTCCAACGCCAAATCCGACCGTTGTCGTGCAGTTGGTACAGCTGCCCACCACCCGCCACAATGTCGCGCGTAGCCGAATTCTGATCGAGACGCACCCAGCCGGGACAGCTCTCGCCGCTGCAGGCCTGGCCAGTGAAGCGCCACACCTGTCCGTTGCTGTGCAACTGGAAGAGCTGGCCCGCAGACGAGACGATCTTGGTCGTGCTCGGGTTGTTGTCGAGCAACTCCCAGCCAAGACAAATGTCATCAGTGCAGGGTCGGCCGATCGATCGCCAGATGCGGTCGTCGCGGTGCAGCTGATACAACCTGCCACCGCTCGCGGCAAGTGCCTTCGTGTTCGGATTGTTGTCAAGCCGTTGCCATGACGGACAAGACTCACCGGTGCAAGCCCCGCCGATTGACTGCCATATCGCGCCGTCGTTATGCAGTTGGAACAGTTTGGGCGCATGGAGTTGATACAGCAGGGCGTTCTCGCCATCTGCTGCCGCCACCAGCTTTGTACGCGGGTTGTTGTCCAGCATGTCCCAGCCTCGACAAGCTTCGCCGGCGCAAGGCGAGCCGGTGAACCTCCAGACGCGTCCGTCATGGTGCATCTGGTAGACACCGCCTGCAATAGCGGTGGAATGGAGGTTGTTGTCCATCCTCACCCAGCCCGGGCAATTTTGACCGGAGCATGCGGCGCCGTTCGAGCGCCAGATCCATCCGTTGCGGTGCCGCTGGAACAGGCCACCTGCGTTGGCACTGAAGTCGACCGTGGCGGGGTTGTTGTCAAGCTGCACCCAGCCCGGACAACTCTGGCCAGCACAGGCTTGGCCCGTCGAACGCCAGATCCGGCCGTTGAAATGCATCTGATACAGCATACCGTCCGCGGTCCGGATGGCCACGGTGGCCGGGTTGTTGTCGAGCATGCGCCAGTGCGGGCAACTGTCACCTCTGCACGGACTGCCGGTCCATTCCCAGATGCGGCCGTCCCGGTGGAGCTGGTAGAGCTTGTTGCCGTTGGCGGCGATGGCTACAGTGGCCGGGTTGTTGTCCAGCCGCTGCCAGCCCGGACAGTTTTCTCCCGAGCACGCGACGCCAGTAGATCGCCAGATCCGGCCATCGTTGTGCAGTTGATAGAGATCCGCGCCACCGGCCGCGATCGCCACCGTCTTCGGGTTATTATCGAACATCTGCCAGCCGGGGCAGCTGTCGACGTTGCAAGGTGTTCCGTTCGAGCGCCAGATGCGGCCATCGAGGTGCAACTGGTAGAGACGCTCGCCGCCAGCGGCGATCTGCACGGTGCGGATGTTGTTATCCAGCATCTGCCATCCGGGGCAGCTGTCGCCGACGCAGGGGGCTCCGGTCGAGCGCCAGATTGCGCCCGCCCAACGGCTCTCGATGTCCACGCCCACCCGCCAGACGCCGCGGCCGCGCGCGCCGACATAGACATTCATCCGTTCATTACCTAGCGATTCAAAGTGCGCAAACAGCGGCCGGGAAATGTGTGGGCGCAGCGTCGAGTTGCTGACTGGATCGGTAAGTGGCGTCCAACTCGTTCCCCCATTTGCGCTCAGGTACAGGCCCGAGTCTTGCCCACCAATGAGGATCACGCTGCGGTTGCGCGGGTTGATCGCAACCAGCGAGGCCTGCGGATAGCCATTACCGGTACCGAACGCACCAAACCCCTGCTGGACGCGGGCCAGGAATGCGCCGTTGCCCGTCAGCAGTGTGTCGATGCCGGGAACGACTGCCCAATTGGCGCCACCGTCGATCGTGCGCACCATCGAGGGTGAGGCCCCCGAAAGGTCGTTGGCGATGATGTGGTTGAAGTCGGAACGGTCGACCCCGAACGCACCGAACTGACTATTGCCATTGCGGGCCACCTGCACCCAGGCGCCGATCGAAGTCGCACCTTCGTGTCGCCAGAGCGACCCCGTGCCGCCCAGGTTGCACGCTCCGATGCCCGCGCGCAGGTAGAACACCGAGGTGCCATCGTTGCGCCTGGACACGTTGATGCCGCAGGCGTTGGCTGGCGCGCCCGTGCCCAGCGTGCGCCAGGTCACCGTATTGCTCGAGATGTTGGAGGTGAAAAAAACACCGCTGCTGGTGACCACCGCATAGCTGTTGCTGGCGTAGTTCACCAGGGATCGGTTGTCCTTGAATCCTGTGAGGCTGCCGGCCGGATAGGTTTGGATTTCAGTGCCGCTGCTCATCGCGTCGCCGTCGAGGAACATGCGCGTGGCGGGCGCCACGTTGAAGCGACAGACGGTGTAGACCACCCGACCGGCTTCGGCTTCTACATCAAAGACATCGCAACATGTCGGGCTGTTCCAGTCCCGCGTCGCTTTTCCGCCGTCGCGCGTGCCAAAGCCACCAGAGTCCTGCTGGCCGATGTAGACGCCTTTCTCGCCCTGCGCTGCGCGTTCATTGCCGGCCATCGACCAGAGCCATAGCGCGGTGACGGTCGTCGTTTGCTGCTGCCAGCGCGGGTCGTGGCAGTCTGCCCCCGTGCGCTGGTTGAAGTAGATGCCGCCGTCGTTGGAGAACAGGGCGGGGCACGCGTTGAGGCCGCTGGCCGTATTGAAGGCAATGTCACCAACGTCCCAGTGCGCCCCGGTCTGCGCGGCTGCCCACGCCGAACTGGCGGGACAACGAGCCGCCGTCGACGCTGTGTTCGTTGGCGTCGCGCAGGCCGCTCGATAGAGTTGAGTGTCTCCGAACCACAGATCGAAAGCGCGCCCGTCGCGATCGTTCACCTTCACGAACGGGATGCGCCCCTGGGGGCCGGGGTTGGAGAATTGTGTGGGCCAGGT
>NZ_JALHRY010000056.1:0-3650 GCF_023952485.1 Cupriavidus mimosae
AGTCGTGGCGCATTCAGCTTCCTGTTAAACGGCCAAGCACACTCGATTCCCGTTTGTGCAGAGCATTCCTAGGAGACTCTGCGGCTTCTTCAAAGTGTTTCCGATTTACAACGCTCGGCGCGCTCTCGTTGCAGCTGCCGTGCCGCACTTGCGGGGTAACGACTCTGGGGAGAGGCTTTGGTAACATCGGCGCTCAATCGGCCAAAAGCGTAGTATTAGTGGCTTATGCGGCGCTTTTTCTGTGACTAACCCAACGAACAGTAGCCATGGATGGCTAGAAATCTCTTGCGGAACTTACCACGGTGGTAAATAATCGAAAGAACGTAAGCCAATACGCCGGAGCGAGTCCCTCAGATGTAGGTGGAGGCAGTCGTAAAATTCAGGGGAAGGCAGATGGGCCTCTTTACGATCCTGCGGCACTCATCGCGCTGCTCGAGGTTGGGGCGGATGGCGAGAACTATGCGCCAGTCATTCCATTCACCGAAAAGTGCGCTAGGGACGTCCAGAAGTATGAGCTGGACGCAAGAGAGCTAGCCACTCTGGTGAAGGACGCTGTTCGGTCGGGCACTTTCAAGGGCTCTGAATGGTGCGAGAAGCAGCCGGGCGGCCCTTGGGCGGCATGTGATGTCTATGTACTGATTCGCCAGGAATGGAATGAGTACGCCTACAAAGACATCACTCAGGAGTACTACGTCAAGCTAGCCATCAATCGTACTGGCAAGCTGATCCTACTCGTATCAATGCATCAGTAACGGGAGATCCAAATGACTACGCATGTTCTCTGCGATGTGTGCGGGGAAGGCCATGTCGCGTCCGTGTATGGACAAAATGAGATCGAGCACAAGGGCGCAACGTTCTCTGTGCCATTTGTCATGTCGCACTGTGAGGAGTGTGGCAGTGACTACGCGTCAGCGTCTGACATGCGTCAGAACAAGCGCGCGGTAGTGGAGCTTCGTAAAAAGCTAGAGTGTCTTCTGACCGGGCAAGAGGTTCATGCCATCCGTGTCGGCGCAGGCCTGAAGAAGGTACAGGCAGTAAAAATATTCGGTGGTGGGCCGGTCGCCTTTTCGAAGTACGAAGCGGATGATGTGACCCAATCCGCATCAATGGACAAACTCATCCGCGTAGCTGCACAGGTCCCGACTGCATTGGCATGGCTTGCTCATGCGGCAGGTGAGGAAGAGGTTGCGACGGCGATCTGTTCCAAGGAAGTGTCCCGAATCTCTACCATCCTGGAAGCGGATGGAGTGTTAAAGGACGCACGATGTGTGGTTCACGCGGTCCTCAAACATACGCTGTTAGATTCTCCCATTTCCTGTTACTCGAAGGTCTTTGTATCCGAGAGCAGCGAAGAGGATGAACTTGCAGTTGATGTGCAGACAGGCGGGACAGTGCATAGTATGGCCCGCTTTGTTCAGCGCAAGAATGCAGCCTACGAAATGTCGCTCGATTATGACGCTCCAGCTTCGAACTTGCCTGCGGCACTGAAGAGCATGCAGAGCTATAAGTTAGAAGCAGCCTAAGGTATGAGACCGAGTCCATTAAAGCTCAATTCGCTTAGATTCTTGCACGTGAGCGTCTATCCCAGAAATGAGCCTGAGACGCTGGATCCAGTAGAGAACCCCGCGCCAATTGATACCTGGGGAGCAAATATTCATTGTTCCCTTACCCATGCCGAAGCTGATAAGCTAGAAGGCGGGGAGGTCCGCGACTATATGGTTGCGTTAGGGATTCAAGTCAGTGACGGCCCGGAGAAAGAAGTTCCTTACAAGATTGATGTCGAATGTGTGGGATATTTTTCGATACCAAATGGGTTCCCTGACGCGGCGGAACGTCTCGAAATCGCTGTTGTGAATGGTGCGTCTTTGCTCTATGGTGCGATCAGAGAGCAAATCGCAACCGTTACAAGTCGGTGTTGGTACGGTGAGCTACGATTGCCATCGCTGAATTTTCGAGAGGATGGCCCAGCGGCTCGCGCTGCGGCAGAGGCGAAGCGGCGCGCTGCAGAAGAAAAGAGCGGTGCAACTCAACCATCTGCCGATCCAGAGTGATGTAACTTTGCATCATGTCTTGACAAAGCGGCCCGCAATTATGCGGGCCGTTTGCATTTCTGGTGCTAATGCCCGATGGTCTGAGTTGATCCGCGGTTCTCCATGCGCAAGTCTTTCCTCGGTAAATTGCGAGACCACTCAGCTTATGAGTAAGCGAGTCGCAAGCACCGTCTGTACCGTTCAGTAGAGTGGCGCCAAAGTAGTTCCCACCAAATAGTGATGGGAACTACTTTGTCACAGTTACAGGAAGTACCAGTTGCCGGCGGTCGCAAAGGCCGGCCGAACTACAACGAGGAATTCAAGCGGCGATTGGCAGCCGCTGCGTGTGAGCCGGGTGTCTCGGTATCGAAATTGGCGCGCGAGCATGGCATCAACGCGAACATGCTGTTCACTTGGCGCCGACGCTATCGAACGGAGCAGTGCCAGGAAGCTGCGGTGTTGTTGCCGGTGACGGTTGAACGCCCAAGCTCGCCACCCGGTCCGATGCCAATGAGTCCGGGCGCTGCGGTTTGCGAGCCGACGCCGCCGCACGGCGCCATCGAGATCCGCCTGGGCCGAGCGGTGATTCGCATCGAAGGGGCAGTCGACGCGAGCACGTTGCGTACGGTACTGGACCGTTTGACGCCATGATCGGGTTGCCGGCGGGAACACGCATCTGGATCGCTGCAGGCGTGACCGACATGCGCTGTGGATTCAACGGGCTCGCCGCGAAGGTGGAGGCGACTCTGCAAGAGAGCCCATTCTCCGGCCATGTCTTCGTCTTCCGCGGCAGGCGCGGCAACGTCATCAAGGTGTTGTGGTCAACGGGCGATGGACTTTGCTTGCTCTCGAAGCGCCTGGAGCGTGGACGTTTCGTCTGGCCGAAGGCCGACAGCGGCAAGATCCACCTGACGCAAGCGCAGTTGTCGATGCTGCTGGAGGGGATTAACTGGAAGCAGCCCGAGCGCACCTGGCCGCCACAGTCGGTGTTGTAAACCTTGCGGCATGTGCGTAAACTGCCGCGCATGCCAATCGACCCCAGCGATCTCCCCGACGACATTGAGGCCCTGAAGGCCTTGGTGTTGGCACAGCGGGAATCGATCGTACTCATGGAACGGGCCTTGGCGGTCCGCTCCATGGAGATCGAGCAGCTAAATCTGCAGATCTCAAAGCTGAGGCGGATGCAGTTTGGCCAGAAGTCCGAGAAGCTGGATCGACAGATTGAACAGCTTGAGACCCGACTGGAAGATCTGCTGGCCGAGGAAGGTGCGGCTGAAACCGAAGTCGATCCGCAGGCAACCCCTTCTGTCCGGAAGAAAGCGGTACGCAAGCCGTTGCCGGAGCACCTGGAGCGGGAGGAGCGCATTCTCGAGCCCGAGACCGAAGCCTGTCCAGAGTGCGGCGGTAAGCTCAAGCCGCTGGGCGAGGACATCTCGGAGCAACTCGATATCATCAGCAATTCATTCAGGGTGATTCGGCAGGTGCGGCGCAAGAAGGCCTGCGCCTGTTGTGATTGCATCGTCCAGGCTGCGGCGCCAAGCCGGCCGATGAGCGCGGCATTGCCACGGCGGGACTGCACGCTCACATACTGGTTGCCAAATACGCTGATCATCAACCGCT
>NZ_JALHRY010000057.1:0-3482 GCF_023952485.1 Cupriavidus mimosae
CCGAGAGAGTCGCCACTGCCGCCCCACGCGGCCAGGCAAAACGGTCTGCCTCAAGTCGTTTCAAAAAAAGCCAATATCCGTTCCGGCCCCAGCCAAGCAGCTTGATCCGATCGGCTCGCCGATTGCGAAACACGTAGACCGCTTGTGCGAACGAATCGAGCCCCAGCGACTGCTCGACCAGCGCCGACAGACCATTGATACTCTTGCGGAAATCCACGGCTTCCCGGTGCAGGTAGACCTTCAGCCCTTCGTCGAAGCGGAACATCAGCTCGCCCCCAACGCTTCGATCATCGCCTTTACGAGTTCACCGTCACGCCCACCGCATGCGAGCTCAATCGCCACGCCGTTTGGCAACTTCGCACTCAGCAGCGCGACTGATCGCGACGGCTGAGGTTGCGGTTCAACTGCCACGGCCGTCGTGCGACTCGGCGCAGTGACCACAGCTTCGACTTCAGGGGATCGGATTCCCTGAACAACCGGCACGAACGCCGCCAGCGAACCGCGTTCCACTGCCTTCGATTCCCGATGCAGCCGAATCCATTTGCGCAGTTGATTGGCATTGACTTGAGCCTTGAGCGCCATGCCTGCCACCGATGCGCCAGGCCGAAGACACAGCTCAATCAAACGCCGTTTGGCCACCGGCTCGTAATCGCGTTTGCCATTGCGCCGGACACGCACTACTCGCAGTGGAAAGCAGTCAACATCAATATCGTCAGTGTTCATGGTTTGCGTTCGCAAAGTGTTTGCGGACGCAAGCCTGCCAAGACTCACCCTATAAAACTAGGACGCCGTTTCTCGGTCGCTTACATTCCATGGCACGGACGTTGCACATAGTCGATCCTGCGATGTACCTGCTCCCTTGCGAGCGTGAAGCATCCGCCAACGCCTAGGCGGTGTTGTCCGGAAACATACAGCGAATGTCGCGACGAGTAACCATAACTGCGGGCACCTCCGCTTCTGCCGCAATGCCTTGTGCGGCGAGGGAAAAATAAATGATTGCACGACTACATCACTGGATGATCGCTTTTAGTCTGCTAGCCGGTCTCGGCGGCTGTGGAGGGGGCGCTTCCGGCACAAATCATGAAACAGGCACTGCCCCAACCGTATCCGGAACCGTAGGAGGAGCTATTACTCCCATTCCACCGGCTACCCCACCGGCTACCCCACCGGCCGCACAACCGGGGACAGGAGGGAGGCCACCAGGAAAGGCGGTGCTGACGCCAGCAGTGCTCGTACCAACTGTCCGGTTTATAGAGCAGATGCCCGCTGAGCAGTTTGTCGGTCCGACCTACTCACCCGAAGGCGGGGAATATGACCTCGGCTCCGTCGTCGTGAGTACCGCTGACGTTTCACCGGCTGTTTTTCTCACTCGTATTCATGGCTGGATTCGCTATCCGGGTGCACCAGTGAACCCGTCCGGTACCGCGCCGACCTCCTATCCCGTGGTCATATTCCTCCATGGCATGCATAATCGGTCTGAGCCCAGCTTCGAAGGGTACGACTATCTGGCAAATGACCTTGTTGTGCATGGTTATGTCACGCTGTCAATAGATGCGAACGACATTAATGCGTTTTGCCCATCGACGGCGATTGGGTGTATTCACGGGGGAGCGGGCGATTATTCATCGCAGTCGCGAGGCCAACTGGTCCTTGCAACACTCGACCGTCTCAAGAAATTGAGTGATGGGGGTCAAACCACGACCGGTATACAGATCCCGAAGCAGTTGATTGGCAAGATTGATTTTAGCCGGATTGGCATCATGGGGCACTCCCGAGGTGGCCAGGGTATCAACGACGCCATCCAGCTTAATGATCGGCGCATTGGTGTCAGTCTGCAACAGCTACGCTCGGCCACCGCCGAACTGCAAAATGAAAAAGACAATTGGGCAGGTAATACCTGGTTTGCTGCGCCCGGCGCAGCCGTGACCACCGGCACAAAGGCGGCGTTCCTCACGACGCTCAACACCCTGATAGCCGAGCTAAGCGTGAACGGTCTATCTGATCAGGATCTGTCAACATTCCTCGACATGAATAACGTCATGCTTTCTCCTGAAGCGGGCGACTGGTCGAACACTCCACCGAAATATGTTTTCAAGGCCGCGCTCTCACTTGCGCCAACAGACAGCCAGTCCTACCGGAAGATCGCCAGCGTGCCCTTTGCCGCGATGGTGGGAACATGTGATGGAGACGTGAACAATTTGTCCGGAACACACGTGCTCGACAACAACCGCTTCAGCAGGGATCCTGCCGACTCGGCTCCGCGGTTCCAGATTGTGGTACGCGGGGCTAATCACAATTACTTCAATAGCCAATGGACAAAGGACGATTACAGCGGATTACAGGGAGATTACTGCTATGCAGACGCCACGCACGCGACCAGACTGGCTACAGCCGATCAGCAATCCATCGGGCTATTCGTGATCAACAGTTTCATGCGCAATTTCGTTGGGGGAGAAGCGGTGTTTGCTCCCTACTGGAATGGCACAGCCAGACTGCCAGCGGCGGCCTGTCCGGGGAGTCAGGCACCTTGTGATAACCGGGTGGTGCTGACGATTCAGATCAATGGAGTCAACGGACATAAAATGATTGCTCCATTCGACGAATATGGCCTGAACCAGCCCTACGACAGCACAATCTCGACCTTGCAGACGGGCGGTCCGCTGGACCTGATCGACGCATCCGCCTTTCGAGGTAACGTATACACTTGCGCGACGGATCTCACCCTGGGGGATGGAGCCATACCGACCTGTACACAGCCCTCGCCGACGGGGATATTCTTCAGGACAGGTCCTGAAGGCCCGCTTAGTACCTACGTAGGCGGGTTGCTGTCGATCGCCAATCAGGTTCAGTTCACACTGACCGGACCAAACATGACGCTGCCGGTTACGCTTAAGGAACCCGCGTACGGGCCAAGCGGCCAGCCGGTAACGGCAAACGCCCTGTCGACGGTTGGGTTTGACACATTAAGCTTCCGCATCGCAATGGTCCGACCCCAGCCCTCCGTTGAGGGAATGCTCGCGGCGCAGCAGGTGAGTGTCACACTCACCGATAGCAAGGGGCGCGACTCACCGGCGATACTGGTCAGTGACTTCTCCGACGCGCTGGACAGCAGCATGGGACTGTCGATTCCCCCCCAAAGCTCAATGCCCGAGTTGCTGAACATGGTGGCAATCCCACTCGACGCATTCGGGCCTGATCCCGCATCAAAAAGCACGTTCGATATCACTCAACTCAGCAAGCTGACCCTGAAGTTCGCCAATGCGCCCAATGATGGCACCGCGGTCTCCTTGACCGACCTCGAACTGCAGAATTTCGGACGCAACGTTCACTGAGTGTGTGCCGGCCTGAGCGCCTGCTCACGACTTTAGTTTCCGTTCGTCCAATTTTCCCAAGGTGGATTTTTATGCACCTCTGTCGCTAAGTGCACAAACGCGAATCGAGGGTGCTTGGCCGTTTAACAGGAAGCTGAATGCGCCACGACG
>NZ_JALHRY010000058.1:0-2897 GCF_023952485.1 Cupriavidus mimosae
CTAGGGCCGAACCTGGCGTCGAATTCGTGCCGTACCGCGCTGCGAACACAACCGGCAATCCTCATTTGGTTAGTTTGGCAATGCTAATGTTTGAACACCATCCCCTCGGGATATCAGATATCAGGAAATCCTTATTATAAATTAAAGAAAATCCGATGACATCTTCTGTAGGGTGCGATTAGTATCTGTATAGGGATTGGGCTAGACAGGCCCTCCTTGAGTTGGTGTATGTCTCCCCAAACAATGCGTCCTTTATAGCGCCCGACTTCCCGTCGGGCGTTTTTTTAACGTCTGTGTGCGGGTGTATTGTGCCGTATACGATGGCATCCCGGACACGCCAGTGGTAGGGGATCTGCTAATGGAGAACCAGGCAGCTCTGTCGGTATTTCCGGCGCGGAATCGTTAGGTAGTTCATTTCCGCTTCAGTTGAACTCGTACGACACCCAGCCATCTTCGTTAAACTAGAACGCCTTACCGATTCTAAGTATTTACACCGATAGGATTAAGAAGATATGCCAAAATTTCTAGCCATATTGGGATGTCTCACCTCCCTGATGCTGATGCTTGGATCCACCGTCGCGCAGGCTGCAACATGGTCTGTAACTTCGCCTTCAACTTCATCCTGCCATGAGCATACTCTTTTCGCGCGTTGGAGCTACGAGGGGTATACCTTAAACAATGACGTATGGGGGCCTTGCAGCGTTCCTCCAGTCGCAGTTGGTCCGCAGTCCTTTTGGGCTAATTCAAGTTTCGACTGGAGTGTCACATCAGACCAGCCTGACACGAACGGCATAAAGTCCTATCCGCACGTCGAATACTTTGTCAACAAGCCTGTCGGTTCGCTGAGGAAGCTCACTGCCACTATCTCAGCTACCACGCCCTCTGCTGGTGCATGGGAATCTACGTTGGATATCTGGGCAGACGCAAAACAGCACGAGATCATGGTCTGGCTGAACTACACGGGCACCTCGAATGGATGCGGTAATGTCAAGCCAATCTCGTACAACTGGACTGCTGAAGGTTGCGCGATTCCGCTCTACAGTAACGTTTCGCTGTCCGGTAGCACCTGGAATGTCTATGTCGGTACCAACGGCAAGAACGCCGTCTATTCTTTCTTACGTACAGCGAAGACCAACCAAACTACGATCGACGTGCTGGAGATTATGAATTACTTAAAGTCGCTGAACTATTTTGATGACGTGGTCGTCGGCGAGATCCAGTACGGTTTTGAAATTACATCCTCGGTCGGTGGGCTGAGCTTTGGGTCTAAGAACTTCGCCGTCACCGCTGAGTAATTTTAAGGCGGCATAAAATTCTGAAGTGCAACACCTTGTCAATTTGTAAGGTGTTGTGAATGACGAAGAAGAAGTCCTGAGCTTGCCCCCGAAAAAGGAATCCCTTGCTGAGCGTTTAAATTCATGCAAGGAGAGTCAAGAAGATGAGCAAGACGACGCGAGCGCGGTACACGCTCGAATTCAAGCTGGGAGCGGTTCGGCTGGTCAAGGCGGGCCAGAGCATTGCGGCGGAGGCTGCGGCGCTGGGCGTGCCAGGGCAGTCGATTTCCAACTGGGTCTAGGCCGAGCAGGAAGGCAAGCTCGGCGGGGCCGGCACGAAGCCGGTCCGCGCGGAGCAGATGGAATTGTCGAGAACTTCGTGCCGAAGTGGCACGTCTGAAGATGGAGCGTGTCATCCTAAAAAAGGCGTGCGCGTACTTCGCGAAGGACTCGACGTGAAGTACGCTTTTATCGAACGCAATCGTCACCACTGGCCGATTTCGGTGTTATGCGAGGTGCTGGAAGTCAGCCCCGCCGGCTTTCATCAACGGCGGCAACGCGCCGCTAAGGACAGGCCGCAGCGCAGCCGCGTGAGCGACGACGCGCTGCTGGTGCACATCCAGGCGATTCACGCGGAGGTCAAGGGCGAGTACGGTTGGCCGTGCATGTGGAAAGAGCTGGTTGCGCGCGGCGTACTGAAAGGAGCGCGTGCGCAAGCTGATGGTGCAACACTGCGTGCGTGCCCGGCACAAGCGAAAGTACATCGCGACGACGAACTCGAAGCATGGCCTGCCTGTCGCACCGAACCTACTGGAACGCAACTTCACGGCGCCGGCGCCGAATCGGGTCTGGACGAGCGACATCACCTACGTGGCGACGGCTGACGGCTGGCTGTACCTGGCCGTCATCATCGACCTGTTCAGCCGGCAGGTGGTGGGGCTGGTCGATGCAGCGGCATATGAAGGCCGAGTTGGTCACGGATGCGTTGCGCATGGCATGGTTCCGGCGTCGCCCCGATGCCAGCGTGATTGTGTATAGCGACCGTGGCAGCCAGTACTGCGGCGGGCTCTTCCAGGACACGCTCAAGGCGTACGGCATGCGTTCGTCGATGAGCCGGCCCGGCGATTATTGGGATGCGCCAACCGAAAGCCTGTCGGGTTCGCTGAAGGTCGCACGACTGCACAGCCGGCGCTTCCCGACGCGGCGTGCCGCGATGGATGAAATCGTCGACTGGCTCGGCTTCTACAATGCTCGCCGGCTGCATTCGACATTGAACTACGTCAGCCCTATGACGTTCGAGAAGAATTGGGCCGCTGCCCAGCCAGGGCAAGCGGCCTGATGGCCTCGGCTATGGGATTCGTGAAACAGGGGCAAGCTCAGTCCTAGCAACTGCGGCCCGCCCATGTTCATCCCAGCGCGCCGGCACAAGCATATGTGTTGAACGCCAAACATCATTCATGAGCGGGATTCACGTCGAGCTTGTGCATGGAGGTTGACTGCCGAGGGCGATCTGGGACGCTTCGATGGCGTTCAAGAAGACCCTGATCGAACGTGCCCTGGGCGCTGGAGAGGTGGCGCCGTTTGTTCGGATAGAGATCCGGAGTTTTTAAGTGGAAGCGCTGT
>NZ_JALHRY010000059.1:0-2894 GCF_023952485.1 Cupriavidus mimosae
CCGAAAGGACTTGTGTCTACGGCGCCTGCCTCCGGTAAGATATTGCGTAGTAATTGCTGTTGAGCCATGTTGTTACTTCTGCCGATGGCCTTGAGCGGATCGCGCAGCACAGCTCTACCAACCTCCATGACGTCGCTCACCACTCGTTGATCGCAACTGCGTTCCGCCCCCCAGAAATTCAAGGCAGCCCATTTTGGGAAACTACAAGGGAGTGCTAGAAGCTGCGTTTCTGGCTCGCGTGTCACCAATGGAATGTTATAATCCAACAGCGAGCAGATGCCACCCGCTGAATGCAGTAGCGTTATCTGCGCATGCCAGGATGGCACCACCGTCTCTCGGTAGCCAGGCGTACCGGCCTGCCGGCTCAGGAAGGCACGTAACGGGCTGCCGGGTTCGCTGTCTTCTTGCAATAGGATCCAGGCATTCTCGCTCTTATCCTCGTTGACTCTGCGCGTGGCGCCGACGAGCCGACGCTGCGTTGCCACGATGTTATGCTGGCGCACACGCTCGGGATGGTGCCCGCTGTCGACGACGAAGGCGCAGTCTAATTCTCCGGCGTCAAGTAGACTGGCAAGCACCGCATCGGCAATCACCGGCCGCGTGACAAAAGTGTCTTGCGGAAACTCTTCGCCTAAGGCGAACAAGATTTCAGTGATGAGGGGATCGCCAATCGATGCCGAAAAGCCTATTGCTACGCGCCTACCACCCTCCTGACGCTTGGTCGTGACCTCCTCTCGGCGTCGAACCAAATCTCCCCATATCGCCAGGATCTGTCGCGCTATCTTTTCCAGACGTATCGCATGCGGTGTGGGCACAAGTATGCCGTTTCCTTTGAAGAACAAGGGGTCACCGGTGATCTCGCCCAAGCGATCGAGACTATAGGACACCGTGCTCACGCTGCGCTGGGTGCATGCTGCGACAGCCCCCAGGTTACGGTACTCCATAACGAGAACAAAGACTTGCAATAGCTTCGTGTTAACATGACGAATTTCCGATAGCGTAGTATTGGACATTCTACCAATATCACCATGCAATGGTGACGCGAGTCTAAAGGACGGGATGGGTATCCAAAAGAAAGATAGACATAAGTCTGGTCCCGTGAATTGATCTGAATCAAAACTTTGCAGACGTCGAAAGATCCTCGTGCACCCCCGGCGTCAGAATTGTTGTCGTGTCACCTGATTTCGATTGACCCAGTCTGGGGGCGGTAGAGTCAGAGTGAATGAGAGCCTATTCAGCAGAGAGAAAGGAAGCGCTGTTGCTCCGCATGATGCCTCCCGAGAACGCGTTGGTGTCAGCGCTGGCAAGGGAGACGGGGATCACGGAGCAGACGCTGTATGCTTGGCGTCGACAGATGAAAGCGCAAGGAGTCCCGGTGCCGGGAGATGGAAAGAACCCCGAGGTCTGGTCCTCGGAAGACAAGTTTGCGGTGGTACTGGAAACCGCGCCGCTCAATGAGGCGGAATTGGCCGAGTATTGCCGCCGCAAGGGTCTTTACGCGGAGCAGATCGCTGCTTGGCGCGAGGCCTGTCGCTCGGCCAATGCCAACGCCGGTGAGCAGGCGCGAGAGCAACTGCTCCAGTCCAAAGGCGACAAGAAGCGTATCCAGCAGCTTGAAAAGGAATTACAGCGCAAGGAGAAGGCGCTGGCGGAAGCGGCCGCGTTGTTGATCCTGAGAAAAAAAGTCCAGGCGATCTGGGGAGAAAAAGAGGACGACTGATCAGCGTCCCAGATCGCCGGTTGTGTATATCGTTGATTCGTGAGGCAGAACGCTCTGGCTGCCGGCTGGCGCAGGCTTGCGACGAGTTGGGTCTGAGCTTGCGCACCTTCCAGCGCTGGGTTCGGGAAGGCGACGAGGTGGTCGCAGATGCTCGCACCACCACTGAGCGGCCAGCGCCAGCCAACAAGCTAAGCGAGGCGGAACGCCAGCAGATTCTTGCCGTGGCCAACAGCGTGGAGTTTGCCAGTTTGCCGCCCAGCCAGATCGTACCGACGCTGGCGGACCGCGGCCAGTACGTGGCCTCGGAGTCGAGCTTTTATCGTGTCTTGCGTAGCGCGTCGCAGCAGCATCACCGCGGTCGTGCGCGCAAGCCCTCGGCCCGGGTGGTGACCAGCCATTGCGCCACCGGTGAAGTGCATCGGGCGGAGTCGGCGGAACTGGCGGCGCTGCTCATGCGGCGAGCCAGTTTGGCCGAAGGTCTGGCTGGACGTCCTCTGGTTCTGCACTCGGATAACGGCAGTCCAATGAAGGGCGCGACGATGCTGGCCACCCTGGAAAACCTGGGGGTGGTCGCTTCGTTCAGCCGGCCGCGCGTGAGCAATGACAACCCCTACGCGGGGTCGCTGTTCCGGACCTGCAAATACCGGCCGGACTACCCGCACCAGGCGTTCGACAGCGTGGACGAGGCACGCGCATGGACGCAGCGATTCGTGCGTTGGTACAACCATGAGCACAAGCCTAGTGCACTGAAATTCGTCACGCCGGCGCAGCGCCACAGTCGCCTCGCCCCGGTGGTGCTGGCGCACCGTGAAGCGGTCTATGCTGAGGCTAAGGCCAGAACGCCTGCGCGTTGGTCAGGGCCGACGCGGAACTGGAGTTTGGCCGACGAAGTCTGGCTCAATCCGGAGCAGATGGAGCTAGCAGAACTAAAGCAGGTTGCGTAAGGTGACGTGACAACTACGTTGACAATCGCCGTGCATGCGGGGCCGCTCATTGAATCGGCGGATTGTTATGCGTTTAGGTTCAAATACAAGCCAACGCCGGGGAAAGCGGCAAGAGCTCGCAAAGAGATTGCTTCGCTCTGGCCAGGTTTGCGTTAAACAATCGAACATGAATTTTCTGGACTGCTTTTCGAAGGGTTTTATCTCCGTGGCATCAGGCACCTTGGAGACCG
>NZ_JALHRY010000006.1:0-379161 GCF_023952485.1 Cupriavidus mimosae
GGAGATCGGCATGGAAGCGGCGCTGCGCCGCATCTTCGAGGCGTACCGCAGCCACGTCAGCGATGCCCGCGTGCTGGTCAACCAGGGCTGAGCGCTCGCGGCCCATGCCAAGCAGAACGGCGGTGCCCTGGCACCGCCGTTCTGCATCCGGGCACGCTTAGCCCACCGAGACCTCGATCCGGCGCGGCCGCGCTTCATCGCGGCGCGGGATGGTCAGCTTGAGCACGCCGTCCTGCAGGTTGGCCTGGATCGCCGAAGCGTCGAGATCCGGGCTGAGCGTAAAGGTGCGCGCATAGCGCGGCTGCCGCACTTCGGCATGCTGCACGCGCAGGCCGGCCGGCATCGGCAGCACTGCCTCGCCCTCGATGCGCAAGCTGCTGTCGTGGACGTTGACCTCCAGCTTCTCGCGTGGCACCCCCGGCAGGTCCGCCCACAGCGTAACGCCGGCGGCGGTCTCGAAGATGTCGACGGCGGGAATCAGCGTCATGGCCGGGGCCTCATCCCGGCGCTGCGCCACGGCACCGCCCTGCCCGGCCGCATTGGCCTGGTCGCGCTGGACGACTTGATTCGAATCGGTCATGGCTACCTCCTCACATTAGCTGACGGTGATGGCACGCGGGCGCGAGGCCTCGCGCTTGCCGACGCTGATCGACAGGCAGCCGTTGGCGTAGCGAGCCTGTACCTTGTCGGGATCGGCCGCCTGCGGCAACTCGATCACACGGCGGAAACTGCCGGCAAAGCGCTCCTGCGCGTAGGGCCGCGCTTCGGCGTCGCCCTCGGGCTGGGTCGCGGCGCGCTCGCCGCTGATCGTCAGCAGGCCCTTGTCCACCGACACCTCGAACTGTTCCGCCTTGAGGCCCGGGGCAAACACCACGATCTCGATGGAGTCGTCGGTGGTGCCGACATTGAGCGGCGGAAACGCGCCAAAACGCCCGGAGCGCAGGCTCGACGGAAAGCCGCCGAACAGGCCGGCCATCTGCCGTTGCATCCGGTCGAATTCACTGAACAGGTCAGTCCCGAAAATGAAGTCACTCATGGTTGGATCCTCCTTCTGTGCAGCGGGGAGGCGCACGGACGCCTTGTTTCCCGGCCGCCGGTGCGCCGGCTGGCAGGAAAGCCACAGCGCGTTGCTGCAGCGGCTGGGCAATCCTTAATTAGTGTCCGGGCCGGAGGATTTCAAGAGGGGTTGGTGCAGGCCGGCGGGCGCCTCAGGCACCGGCGCGATCGAAGCCGGCCTTGCGCGCCAGCACGATGGCCTGGCCGCGGTTTTCCACTTCCAGCTTGGCGAAGATGCTGGTGATATGGTTGCGCACGGTCTTCTCGCACAGGTCCAGGTGGGCAGCGATCTGCGCGTTGTCGCGCCCCTGCGCGATCAGTTCGACGATATCGCGCTCGCGGCGCGTGAGCGCGGTGAACGCGGCGAACGCGGGTGAGCGTGCCGGCTGCGCCGACGGCAGGAACGCGCGCACCTCGTCGAGCCAGCGGCGCCACGCCGGCTCGTCCTCCAGCAGCAGGTGGTTGCCGCTTTCCAGCGGCACGAAGCGCGCGCCGTGAATCTCGCTGGCAATCAGGCGGCCTTCATCGAACGGCACGCGCGCGTCGCGCACCGCATGCAGCACCAGCGTCGGGCACGACACGCGCGGCAGCAGCGCCACCACGTCGATGTCGTTGAACACGCGCATGAAGCGCGCGGCATTCAGCGGCGAGGTCGACACCCGCTCGAGTTCGTTGAACCAGGCATGCTGTTCGGCGGTGCCGCCCGGGATGAACTGGGTGGTGAAGAACTGGCGGAAGGCCGGGTTCTCCTGGCCCCAGCCCAGTTCGGCCAGCTTGTTCATCAGCTCGGCTTCCTCCAGCAGGCGCTGGCTCAGATGGTCGCGTTTCAGGCGCCCGCGCGCGTAGCCGCCGTGCAGCACCAGATGGCTGACCCGCTGCGGATGCGCCACCGCGTAGGCCACGGCGATCGATGCGCCTTGCGAGATACCCAGCAGCGGGAAATGGTCCACGCCGGTGGCGTCGACGATGGTTTCGAGATCGCGCAGCCAGGCGTCGAAGGACAGGTCCTCGATGTCGCGGTCGGAGAGGCCGCAGCCGCGCTCGTCATAGCGGATCAGCGTATGCGTGTCGGACAGCGCCGTGATCATGTGGCTCCACACCGGGCTGCCGACGTCGAACTCCAGATGGCTCATCCAGTTGGCCGCCTTGACCAGCGGCGCGCCGCTGCCGGTGATGGCATAGGCCAGCCGCACGCCATCGCGGCTGGTGCACAGGCGGATCTGCTGCTTGAACATCGGCATGTCGGGGCCGCGCGGACAGGAGCTGCCTGCCGGCGGCCGCGGGCCGCGGCCGCCATGCGGGCGCGCCGCGTGACTTCCCTAGCTTAGGCAAAGGACGGGCGGCGCAAAAGCGCCGCCGCGGGTTCAGGACAGGCATTCCCCGCTGCCGCGCGCATCGGAGCGCGCGCCGTCGGCATACGGATCACGAGAGAGGTCGCGCGACCCGCCCAGCGCGCCCTCGGTGAAGACGTCGAAACGCCCCATGCGGGCGCCGTCGGTATAGGGATCCGCCTTGCGCATTCCGTCCTGGCTCGCGTCGAAGCCGCGCACCCGGCACACGGAAAGGTTGCCGCGCGCCACCACGGGCAGCAGCGCGGTCTCTGCGTCCGGACTGCGCGCGCCCTCGGTAAATGCATCGCGCTGGGCGGCGGCGTGGCGCGGCATGGCAGCGGCCAGCGCTTCGCCATAGGCACCGGCGCGGGCCGGCTGGCTCAGGCCGGCGGCGAGTGCGGCAGCGGCAACGAGGGTGTGGGCAAGATTCCTGTGCATTGCAATCTCCAGCTGCGGTAGCCGGCGGCAGCGTCAGCCGCGGCAGCTCCGTCATTCAGGCGATCGGCGGCGAAACGGCGCGGCTGCACGGGATCGCCCGTGCCGTGCAAGCCATGGCCTGGCGCGGGCCGGCTGCCATCCCATCAGGGCAGCGGCATAGCGCCGGACTCCGGGTTTCCGGGGGGGTGTTGGGGCAGTCTGGATGCCACCGCGCCGATGAGGGAACTGCCGCAAGGCGTGGGGCTGAGACAAGCTGAGGGACGCATTGTCGGACGCGGGCCGGTCGGCCGCATGAGGCTACGGTCCCGGTTCCCGCTGCGGCATGGCCGTTTTCCGGGACCTGTGCCCCGCAGCGGGCATTGCCCCCAAAAGAAAAGCCCCCGGGGCGCCTGGCGGCTCAGGCCCGGGGACTTGGCGGAGCGGGCGGCGGGGGCTGCCCGCGCGCGCTCAGATCTCGACCTTGGTGCCCAGTTCGACGACCCGGTTGGCCGGGATCTGGAAGAAATCCGACGGCTTGGCGCCGTTCTGATGCATCCACGCGAACAGGCTTTCGCGCCACATCGGCATGCCCGGCAGCTTGGACGGGATCACCGATTCGCGGGCGATGAAGAACGAGGTCTCCATCAGCTCGAAGTGCATGTCCAGCTTGCGATCGGCCAGGTCCAGCACCTTCTGCACGTCCGGCGTTTCCTTGAAGCCGTATTCGGACTTGAGAATGAACACGCCGCCGCCCAGGTCCTTGCAGCTCAGGCGCTGGTCGTCGTCGACGTACGGCACGTCGCGCGTGATGAAGTTCAGGAATACCACGCGCTCATGCAGCACGCGGTTGTGCTTCAGGTTGTGCAGCAGCGAGACCGGCACCGAGTCGGTGTTGCCGGTCAGGAACACCGCGGTGCCCTCGACCCGGTGCGGCGGGTGCGCCAGCAGGCCGGCGATGAACGGCTCGAGCGGGATGCCGTCTTCCAGGCTGCGCGCGCGCAGCAGCTTGCGGCCGCTGTACCAGGTCATCAGCAGGAAGAACGCACTGCTGCCCAGCAGCAGCGGGAACCAGCCGCCCTCGGCGACCTTGAGCAGGTTGGCCGCGAAGAACGACAGGTCGACCACCAGGAAGGCCGCGCCCAGCACTGCGACCAGCGCGGGGTTCCATTTCCAGACGTTGCGCATGCACACCGTCGCCAGGATGGTGGTGATGACCATGGTGGTGGTCACCGCGATGCCATAGGCCGCCGCCAGGTTCTCGGACTTCTTGAACGAGATCACCACGCCGAACACCAGCGCCAGCAGCATCCAGTTGACCACCGGCAGGTAGATCTGGCCAATCTCGGCCGCCGAGGTGTAGCGCACCCGCATGCGCGGCAGGAAGCCCAGCTGGATCGCCTGGCTGGTCAGCGAGTACGCGCCCGAGATCACCGCCTGCGAGGCGATCACGGTGGCGCAGGTGGCCAGCAGCACCATCGGGATCAGCAACAGCTCCGGCACCATCAGGTAGAACGGGTTCTCGGCCCCGGCCGGATTGTTCAGCAGCATCGCGCCCTGGCCGAAGTAGTTCAGCATCAGGCACGGCATCACCAGGATGAACCAGCCGATGCGGATCGGGCGCGCGCCGAAGTGGCCCATGTCGACATACAAGGCCTCGGCCCCGGTCAGCACCAGGAACACCGAGCCAAGCACGATGAACGCCTGCAGCGAGTGCTCCACCAGGAAGGTGATGCCGTAGTAGGGATTCACGGCCTTCAGGATCTCCGGCGCCTGCACCAGGTTGTAGACGCCCAATGCGCCCAGCGCGAGGAACCACGCCAGCATGACCGGTCCGAACAGCTTGCCCACCGCCGCGGTGCCGTGGCGCTGGATCAGAAACAGCGCCGCCAGGATCGCCAGCGTGATCGGTATCACGAATTGCGACAACTGCGGCGCGGCGATTTCCAGCCCCTCCACCGCCGACAGCACCGAGATCGCCGGCGTGATCACCGCGTCGCCGTAGAACATGCAGGCGCCGAACATGCCCAGCATCATCAGCACCCTGGCCTTGCCGGAGCGCGGCGCCACGGTGCGCAGCACCAGCGCCATCAGCGCCAGCACGCCGCCTTCGCCGTCGTTGTCGGCCCGCATCACGAACACCACGTACTTGATCGAGACCACGATGATCATGGCCCAGAACAGCATGGAGATCACGCCCAGCACGGCATCCGTGCTGAAGGCGATGCCGTGCTCCTTGCTGAAGCATTCCTTGAGGGCGTAGAGCGGGCTGGTGCCGATGTCGCCGAAGACGACGCCTACCGCGCCGAGCACCAGCGCGCGCGTGCTGGGGCTCTCGACAAAATAGTGGCTGGTTGTGGATTGGGTCATGAAGTTGGGTCTGCCCGACCGAAGCGCCGGCAGGTTTGTTGGCTCTGCAGCGGACCGGTCCGATCTGGCGCAACAGCTTGCTGCGCCCGGTGCCGGTGCTGGGTGCGGTTCTTATTGCATTGCACAAACGCGCGCAATTCTAGTGGAACTGTCGACTATCGACCACTGCGGCAAACAGGGATGCCGCTTTCGTGACTTCGGAAGGATGGGAGGGAAGTGGCGGATGGTCAAGCCCTGCGAGAGCAAAACAGCGATGCCTTGCGCCCGCAAGTGCCGTTGCGGCGGGGCAACAATAGTGCCTTATACGCCGCTCTCGGTTCAGACGCCGAGGTAACGGTCCAGCGCTTCGGGCTTGCCGGCCAGGTCAGAGGCGGGGCCCGACAGCACGACCCGGCCCTTTTCCAGGACCACAGCACGGTCGGCGTGGGCAAGCACCGAGCGGAAATTGCGGTCGACCACCACCGAGGCGATACCGGTGGCCCGCACCGTGGCGATGACGGCCCAGATCTCGCGCACGATGCGCGGCGCCAGCCCTTCGGTGGCTTCGTCCAGCACCAGGCAATCGGGGTTGGTCATCAGCGCGCGGCCGATCGACAGCATCTGCTGCTCGCCCCCCGACAGCTGCTGGCCGCCATGGGACAGGCGCTCCTTCAGGCGCGGGAACAGGTCGAGCACGCGCGCCTCGTCCCAGTCGTTGCGGCCATTGCAGCCCTTGCGCGCGGCCATGAGCAGATTCTCGCGCACCGACAGGCTGGGGAAGATGCCGCGCCCCTCTGGCACGTAGGCCACGCCGAGGCGCGCCACCTCGAACGGCTGCGCGCGCGAGACGTCGCGGCCGGCCACACGGATGCGGCCCTGGCGCTGGCGCACATGGCCCAGCAGCGTGCGCAACAGCGTACTCTTGCCCATGCCGTTGCGCCCGAGCAGCCCGACCGTCTCGCCCGCGCCGACGGTGAAGTCGATGTCGCGCAGCACGTGGCTGGAGCCATACCAGGCGTTGATGCCGGTGGCCTCGATCATCGGCGTGGCGGGGGCCGCCGCGGGGTTCTGCTGGTTCATGCGGCCTGGTCCTCTTCCTCGCCCAGGTAGGCGACCTGGACTTCGTGGTTGGTGCGGATCGCCTCGGGGCTGCCCGTGGCAATCACGGCGCCGTTGACCATCACGGTGATGCGGTCGGCGACCGAGAACACCGCGTCCATGTCGTGCTCCACCAGCAGGATGGCGTGGCCTTCGCGCAGGCCGCGCAGCAATGCCAGCATCCGTGCCGACTCTTCCGCGCCCATGCCGGCCAGCGGCTCGTCCAGCAGCAGCGCAACCGGCTGCGTCGCCAGGCACATCGCCACTTCCAGCTGGCGCTTCTGCCCGTGCGCGAGGTCGCTGGCGCGCCGGTCCGCCAGGTGCTCCAGCCCGGCGCGCTCCATGGCCTCGTCGGCCAGCGTCGCGGCGGTGCGGCAGCCCTGGGCGCTTTCCCACAGCCGCCAGGCGCGCTGCGCGCGCGACTGCGCCGCCAGCCGGCAGTTCTCGCGCACCGTCAGCGGCAGGAAGATGTTGTTGCGCTGGTAGCTGCGCCCCACTCCATGGCGCGCCAGCCGCGGCTGCGACCAGCCGGTCACGTCCTCCCCCTTCAGGCGCAGCCGGCCCGAGGAAGGCGGCAGTTCGCCGGACAGCATATTGATCAGGGTCGACTTGCCAGCGCCGTTGGTACCGATCACGGCGTGGATCTCATGCAGCGCCAGCGTCAGGTCGACCCCGGCCACGGCGGTCAGGCCACCGAAGCGCCGGGTCAGCTGCTGCGCCTCGAGGATGGGGGTGGCGGGCGCGTTCATGCGGCCTCCGTATGGCTGCGCGGCTCCGCCGCGGCTTCGTCGGTGCCGGAGCCGGCATCGCCGTTGCGGCTGCGCCGGCGCCCGTGCCGCAGCACCGACGGCAGGCTGACCAGCCCGCGCGGCAGCAGCGCCACCGCGACAATGATGAAGCCGCCCATCAGCAGCTGCCAGTGCTTGGTCAGGGTACTGAACCACTCGGCCAGCAGCACGAACGAGAACGCGCCCAGCACCGCGCCGGCCAGGCTGCCGACCCCGCCCAGGATCACCATCAGCATGGCGTTGCCGGACTGGTGCCACGACGCGATCTCCGGATTGACGAAGCCGAACTGGATCGCATAGAGAAACCCCGCCAGCCCCGCCAGCAGCCCGCCCGCGACAAAGGCGCCAAGCTGGTAGCGGTAGGTGGCATAGCCGGCCGCGCGCATGCGCTGCTCGTTGTGGCGGATGCCGACCAGCGCGTGACCGAAGCGCGAGCGCAGCACCAGCATCAGCACCGCCACGGTCGCCACCAGCCCCAGCCACACCAGCCAGTAGAAATGCATGGGGTCGTTCACCGTCAGCAGGTGCTCGCCGGGCACGGGGAATTCCGGGCGGAAGTAGATATAAGTGCCGTCGCTGCCCCCCGCGACCTTGGTGTCGTGGAACACGAAGTACACCATCTGCGCGAACGCCAGCGTCACCATGATGAAATACACGCCGCGCGTGCGCAGCACCAGCGCGCCCACCACCAGCGCCAGCGCGGCCGATGCCGCCAGCGCGCCGGCCAGCAGCACCCAGCCGTTGCCAGGGCCGCTCTGCGGCGCCAGCATGGCGGTGGCGTAGGCGGCCATGGCGAAGTAGGCGGCATGGCCCAGGCTGACCAGCCCGGTGTAGCCGATCAGCAGCTGCAGCGACAGCGCGAAGATCGCCATGATCATCACCTTGCTGAGCAGCTCGATATAGAACTTGTGGCTGTCCGCGGTCAGCAGCAGCGGCAGCGCAGCCAGCGCGGCGAAGGCCACCACCCAGCCCAGCGCGGTGGCGAGCGTGGCGTTGCGCGCAGTGTGCCGGCGCGCCGGCAATGTCGTCGGATTCATGTCACCCCGCCTTGAACAGCCCCTGCGGCTTCCACAGCAGGATCACCGCCATCAGCAGGTAGATCAGCACGCCGGCTGCCTCCTGCCAGAACACCTTGCCGAAGGTATCGACAAAGCCCAGCAACAGCGACGCCACCAGCGCCCCCTTGACCGAGCCGATGCCGCCGATCACCACCACCACGAAGCAGACGATCAGCACCTGCGCTCCCATGCCCGGATAGACCGACGACACCGGCGCGGCGATCATGCCTGCCAGCACCGCCAGCGCCACGCCGAGCGCAAACACGAAGCGGTACAGCACCGTGATATTGATGCCCAGCGACTGCACCATCTCGCGGTTGGTGGCGCCGGCGCGGATCATCATGCCCACGCGCGTGCGGCGGATCACGTAGTACATCGCCAGCGCCACCACCAGGCAGATGGCGGAGATGAACAGGCGGTACACCGGATACGTCATGTCGTTGCCGATCGGCAGCGCGCCGTCGAGCAAGGCCGGCACCTGCACGCCATGCACGTCATCGCCGACCAGGATGCTGCGCAGCTCCTCGAACACCAGGATCAGGCCATAGGTCATCAGCACCTGCTGCAGGTGGTCGCGCTCGTACAGGTAGCTGAAGAAGGCCCACTCGAGCACATAGCCGAACGCCACCGCCAGCACGATGCCCAGCGGAATGGCGATGAACAGGTTGCCGGTGAGTCCGGCCAGCGTGAAGGCCAGGTAGGCGCCCAGCATGTAGAAGCTGCCGTGAGCCAGGTTGATCACGCCCATGATGCCGAAGATCAGCGTCAGGCCGCTGGCGACCAGGAACAGCAGGAGGCCGTACTGGACGCTGTTCAGGCACTGGATTAGGAAGGAGACGATGTCCATGCGGGGCACTTCTGCAAACGACGACAGGATGACGGTCTTGGGTGCGCCAAAGCCGCCCGAACTTGCCTCAGCAAGGTGTTCCCCCTCTCCCCTCATCGGGAGAGGGTCGGGGTGAGGGGTGGACTAGCGAGGTACCACATCAAGCAGGGCCAAATTTTTTAAAAGCCGCGCGCTCAGCCTTTGATCCGCCTGCCCTCACCCCCTGCCCCTCTCCCGCAAGCGGGAGAGAAAACACGCGGGTGTTGAAGCGCTTACAGCCTGCACCCGCGCGCCGGATCGGCCAGCGCCTTCACCGCCACCGCACTGACCTTGTTCTCGCGCCCGTCAACCTTGCGCAGGTAGAAGTCCTGAACCGGGTTGTGCGCCTTGGACAGCGTGAAGGTGCCGCGCGGGCTGTCGATCCTGGCGCCGCCCATGGCCTTGTACAGGTCGGCCTTGCGCGTCATGTCGCCCTTCACCGCGGTCGCGCCGGCCGCCAGCAGTTGCGCGGCATCGTAGCCCTGCACTGCGTACACGTCGGGCTGCAGCTTGTAGGTCTTGGCGTAGTCCAGGCGGAAGTTCTTGTCGCGCGCGTTGCTCAGCCCGTCGGCGTAATGCAGCGTGGTTTCCAGCCCCTGGGCGGCGTTGCCCTGCGCCTCGAGCGTGCCGTCGGTCAGGAAGCCCGAGCCATACAGCGGAATCTTGTCCTTCAGCCCGGCCGCGGCCCAGTCCTTGACGAACTTGACCGCGCCGCCGCCGGCAAAGAACACGAACACGGCATCGGGCTTGAGCGACGCCACTTCGGTGATCAGCGCCTGGAATTCGACGTTGGGGAAAGGCAGGCTCAGCTCCTTCACCACTTTGCCGCCCTTGGCCTCGAACGCCTCCTTGAAGCCCTTGACCGACTGCTCGCCGGCGGCGTATTTCCAGGTCAGCGTCACCACCTTCTTCAGGCCGCGCTCGCCCAGCACCTGGCCCATCGCATAGCCCGGCTGCCAGTTCGAGAACGAGGTGCGGAAGATATTGGGCCCGCACAGCGGGCCGGTGGCCTCGTCGACGCCGGCGTTGGGAATGATCAGCAGCGTGTTGTTTTCCTTGGCCACCTTGACGATGCCCATCTGCACGCCGGAATGCACCGTGCCGACCACCACGTCGACCTGGTCGCGCTTGACCAGCTTGGTGGCATTCTCCGGCGCCTTGGCCGGATCGGACTCGTCGTCGACCTTGAAGTACTCGATCTCGCGTCCGGCCAGCTTGCCGCCCTGCTGCTGCACGTACATGCGGAAACCGTTCTCGATGGCGTTGCCCAGCGCGGCATAGGTGCCGGTGTACGGGAGCATGAAGCCGACCTTGATCTTGCCGCCGGCGGGGGCGCCGGCCGCGGGGGCCGCGGTCTGCGCGGAAGCGCCGGCCATGGCAAAGACGGTGGCGACGGCAAGGCAGGCAGGCGCAAGCCTGCGCGATGGGAAGCGACGCATTTTGTCTCCTGGTGGTCAAGCCGGTTGGCTCGCTGGACCGTTGCCGGTCACCCCTGCCCTTGCCACGGTGCCGCCGGCGCATCTGGCACCGGGAACCCATGCGCAATCGGCGGGAAGCCCAATTATTTTAGGTTTGAAGTATATGCGTTTATATGCCGAACCGCAGCCAGCGTCAACGGATCTTTTTGGTCGCGATGGGGCGAATGTCCGCATCGCGCGAGTTTAAGCAAGGTGGTCTGGGGGGCATATCGATGGATACCCTCGATCTGCGCCATGGTGCCGTACTCGTCCTCCTCGCCCTGCACCGCCAGCACCGGGCATTGGATGCCGGACAGCAGCGGCCGCAGGTCCCAGCGGCGGAATTCCGGGTCGAGCCAGATATCGTTCCAGCCCCAGAACGCGGAATCGACATCCGCGTGGTGGCGTGCCAGCCGCTCGCGCAGGTCGGTTTCAAGATAGGCCTTGCGCGTCGCCGCGATGCTTTGCACCGACAGGTCTTCGACCACGATATGCGGTGCCAGCACGGTGATGCCTGCCACTGCCCGGGGAAAGCTGGCGGCATGGATCAACGCGATCGAAGCGCCGTCGCTGTGGCCGAGCAGCCAGGGGGTGCCGTGCGCGCGGCCGGGTCCGATCTCCAAGGCATCGAACAGCGCGGGCAGCGCCTCGCGCGCCTGCCGGTGCATGAAATCGGGGCGCCACTTCTCGTCGTGCGGCCGCGGCGTGGAGCGACCGTAGCCGTAGCGGGAAAACACCAGCCCGCGGTAATCGCCGGCCTCGCAGAAGTCCAGCGGAAAGTCGCGCCACATGCTGACCGAGCCCAGGCCCTCGTGCAGGAACACCACCAGCGGGCGCTGCGCGCGCTCCGGGCGCAGCCACTGGTACTCGATCTGGATACGGCGGTTGTCGAACGGGATCTCGACCAGGCTGCTGGGCATGGACACCTTGTCTGTTTGCATCGGTTAAAGAAGTTCAGCCGCGCGCGGCCTGCTCGCGCAGGCGCAGGCGGAAGCGCTGGATCTTGCCGGTCGCGGTCTTGGGCAGCTCCGGCACGCATTCGATCTGGCGCGGGTATTTGTACGGCGCCAGGCGCGACTTGATAAAGGCCTGCAGTTCCGCCGTCATGCCGTCGTGCCATTGCTGCCCGGGGCGCAGCACCACGAAGGCCTTGGGCTTGACCAGTTCGTCGGCATCGGTCACGCCGATCACCGCCGCTTCCAGCACGGCCGGATGCTGCGCCAGCGCGGCCTCGACCTCGAACGGCGAGACGTAGATGCCGCCGACCTTGAGCATGTCGTCGCTGCGGCCGGCATAGGTGTAGTAGCCGTCCGCATCGCGCAGGTATTTGTCGCCGCTGCGGGTCCAGGCGCCGACAAAGGTCTCGCGGCTCTTGTCGCGATTGCACCAGTACATCAGCGCGGCGCTCGGTCCCTTGATGTAGAGCTCGCCGATCTCGCCCGCGGCGCAGGGCTGGCCCTGCTCGTCGAGCAGCCTGATTTCGTAGCCGGGGACCGGCACGCCAGTGGTGCCGTAGCGCACCGACCCCGGCCGGTTCGACAGGAAGATATGCAGCATCTCGGTGGAGCCGATGCCGTCGAGGATGTCGCAGCCGAAATGCGCCAGGAAGCGTTCGCCGATATCGCGCGGCAGCGCCTCGCCGGCCGAGGTGCATACGCGCAGTGCCACCTGCGCGCGCGGCGGCAGCTCGGGCGCGGCCAGCATACCGGCGAACAGCGTCGGCACGCCGCAGAACACCGTCGGCTTGTGTTCGCACAGCCGTTTGAACACGGCCGCGGGCGTGGGCCGTTCAGCCATCAGCACGGTGGTGGCGCCGACCGACATCGGGAAGGTCAGCGCATTGCCCAGCCCGTAGGCAAAGAACAGCTTGGCGGCGGAGAACACCACGTCGTCCTCGCGGATGCCCAGCACTTGCCGTGCATAGAGGTCGGCGGTATGGAACAGGTTGGCGTGGGTATGCACGGTCCCCTTGGGTCGGCCGGTCGAGCCGGACGAGTACAGCCAGAACGCCATGTCGTCGGGCCCGGTGCTGGCAGTTGGCGCCGGTGTGCGCGTACGCGCCAGCATCGCGCCGACACTGCAGGACGGTGCGGCGCCGGCGTGCGGTGCGGCCTGGATCACGGTCGGCGACAGCCCGCTCTTGTCGATTGCGGCCTGCATCACCGGCAGCAGCGGCTCGGACACCACCACCGCGCGCGCGCCGCTGTGTTCGAGCATGTAGGCGTAGTCGTCTGCGGTTAGCAAGGTATTGACCGCCACCGGCACCACGCCCGCCAGCAGGCAGCCGAGGAACACCACCGGAAAATCGACCGTATCCAGCGCGCACAGCAACAGGCGCTCTTCCTGGCGCAAGCCGGCCGCGCGCAGCGCGCCGGCGAAGCGGCGGGCCCGCTCGTCGAGTTCGGTGTAGGTCAGCGCAGTGGTGTCGTCGCGATAAACGGTCTTGCCACCACGGCCGGCCGCGAGGTTGCGCGACAGCAGGTCGTCGGCGGCGTTATAGCGTGACGGCAGCGCCGCAATGGCATCGGCAGTGCCGGCCGCGGCAAGGGTGGGGGGCGTCATGTCTGCACTCCTCGGGGTCGCGCGCCGCGGCCCGCTACTACCCGACGGGCGCGCGCCGGCGCCAGGCCAGTCGCTGTTATGGGGACCGGCCGGAATGCAGCCGGGATCCGCTTGTTGATGCATTTTATTTCACATCAACTATTATGCAACCAAGGGAATGCACTATAGGACAGGGTTCGCGGTGGCAGCCGCCTGCGGCACCACTTGGCGCAACCCCGCTGAACGTATAATGCGCCCCTGCTTTTGCCCGTGCCTTCCTTTGGCCGCACCAACCCCGACCGACACCATGCGCCGCGATTCCGCACCGCTGCCCGCCGCCAGCGCCGCCGAGGCCGACATCCCTGCCGCGCCCGCCGCCAACGCCGAACGCGACCCCTACCTGACCCGGCTGGGCGAGCGCATCCGTTCGCTGCGCGCCTCGCGCGGCATGTCGCGCAAGGACCTGGCGCGCGGCGCGGCCGTGTCCGAACGCTATCTGGCCAACCTCGAAACCGGCACCGGCAATGCCTCGGTGCTGCTGCTGCGGCAGGTGGCGCGCGCGCTCGATGTGCCGCTGCCGGTGGTGCTGGCCGAGGTGGACACCCTCAACGGCCAGCAGGCGTCCGAGTTCGCGCAGATGGTGCAGTGGCTGGCGCAACTGCCCGCCGGCGACCTCGCGCGCGTGCGCGAAGCCTGCCGCCATGCGCTGGCGCCGGAGCAGTCCGGCGATGCGCGCCACCGCCGCATCGCGCTGATCGGCCTGCGCGGCGCCGGCAAGTCGACGCTGGGGCGCGCGCTCGCCGCGGTGCGCGACGTGCCCTTCGTCGAACTGAACGCCGTGATCGAGCAGGAAGCCGGCGCCAGCCTGTCCGAGATTCACTCGCTGTACGGGCAGGCCGCCTATCGCCGCTACGAAATGCGCGCGCTGGAGCGGACCCTGCGCGAACACGACCGCATGGTGCTGGCCACGCCCGGCAGCCTGGTGTCGGAACCGGCCACCTTCAACCTGCTGCTGGCGCAGTGCTACACCATCTGGGTGCGCACCACGCCCGAAGAACACATGGCGCGCGTGGTGGCCCAGGGCGATATGCGGCCGATGGAAGGCAACCGCGAGGCCATGGCCGACCTGCGTCGCATCCTTGAAGCGCGCGCGCCGCTGTATGACCGGGCCGACCTGTCGATCGACACCAGCGGCCAGGACGCCGCGACCTCGCTGCAGCAACTGCGCGCCCAGTTGCAGGCCGCGGGCGCCTGAGCCTGCCCCGGCGAGCGCGCCGGAACGCGCGACAAAGACGTTGCACCGCCCGTCTCCATGCACTATATTTCATCAAAAGCCGCAAGGCACGATAGTGCACTCAGGAGACAGCCATGTCCACGCCGGCAATCGCCCCGCATCACCCCGGCCAGGCAGACGCGCCCGCGCCGGTCACGTTCGAGCGCCATCCCGACCAGTACCGCCACTGGAAGCTGAGCTTCAATGGTCCAATCGCCACGCTGGCGCTGGATGTCGATGAGGAAGGCGGCCTGCGTCCGGGCTATGCGCTCAAGCTCAATTCCTACGATCTCGGCGTCGACATCGAACTGCATGACGCCCTGCAGCGCATCCGCTTCGAGCACCCCGAGGTGCGCGCGGTGGTGCTCACCAGCGCGCGCGAGCGCATCTTCTGCTCGGGCGCCAATATCTTCATGCTGGGGCAGTCATCGCATGCGTGGAAGGTCAACTTCTGCAAGTTCACCAACGAGACCCGCAATGCCATCGAGGACGCCAGCCGGCACTCGGGACTGAAGTTCATCGCCGCCTGCAACGGCACCACCGCCGGCGGCGGCTACGAGCTGGCACTGGCGTGCGACGAGATCGTGCTGGTCGACGACCGCTCGTCCGCGGTGAGCCTGCCCGAGGTGCCGCTGCTGGGGGTGCTGCCCGGCACCGGCGGCCTCACCCGCGTAACCGACAAGCGCCATGTGCGCCGCGACCACGCCGACATCTTCTGCACCACCACTGAAGGCGTGCGCGGCCAGCGCGCCAGGGACTGGAAGCTGGTCGACGAAGTGGTCAAGCCGGCGCGCTTCGCCGAGTACGTGGCCGAGCGCGCCACGGCGCTGGCCGCCACCAGCGACCGTCCGCAAGGCCACCACGGCATCACCCTGACGCCGCTATCGCGCGCCGTGGAGCCGGACGGCTATCGCTACGAGACCGTACGCGTGCATGTCGATGCCAACGCGCGCAAGGCCACGCTGACCGTGTTCGGTCCCGACAAGCACCAGCCCGCCGACCTGGCCGGCGTGGTCGCGGCGGGCGCGCAATGGTGGCCGCTGAAGATGGCGCGCGAACTCGACGACGCCATCCTGACGCTGCGCACCAACCATCTCGACATCGGCATCTGGGTGCTGAAGACTGATGGCGACCCGGCCGCGGTGATGGCGGCCGATGCCCTGTTGCAAGCGCACGCCGGCCACTGGTTCGTGCGCGAGACGCTGGGCATGCTGCGCCGCACGCTGGCGCGCCTTGACGTGTCGTCGCGCAGCCTGATCGCGCTGATCGAGCCCGATTCCTGCTTTGCCGGCACGCTGCTGGAACTGGCACTGGCCGCCGACCGCAGCTACATGCTGCACCTGCCCGACGCCCCCGACGACGCGCCGCGCGTGTTCGTCTCGCCGCTCAACTTCGGCCACTACCCCATGCCCAACGGCCAGACCCGGCTGGCCGCGCGCTTCTACGGCGACGAGGCCGCGCTGGGCCCGGTGCGCGACCATATCGGCGCGCCGCTGGATGCGCTCAGCGCCGATTCGCTCGGCCTGATCACCGCGGCGCCGGACGATATCGACTGGGAAGACGAGATCCGCATCGCGCTGGAGGAACGCGCCAGCTTGTCGCCGGATGCGCTCACCGGGATGGAAGCCAACCTGCGCTTCGGCGGCGCCGAGACCATGGAGACCCGCATCTTCGGCCGGCTCACCGCCTGGCAGAACTGGATCTTCCAGCGTCCCAACGCCGTCGGCGAGAACGGCGCGCTGAAGGTCTTCGGCAGCGGCAACAAGGCCCGCTTCGACTGGGACCGCGTCTAGCGCGCCCGCAAGACACAGGAGACCAAGACGTGAGCATCGACTACAGCCAGAAGATCCCCAACAACGTCAACCTGTCCGACGACCGCGCGCTGCAGCGCGCGCTGGAACACTGGCAGCCAGCCTTCCTCGACTGGTGGCGCGACATGGGGCCCGATGGCTCGCACGGCTTCGAGGTGTACCTGCGCACCGCGGTGTCGGTCGATCCATCCGGCTGGGCGCATTTCGACCACGTCCGCATGCCCGACTACCGCTGGGGCATCTTCCTGCAGCCGGCCGATCCCGAGCGCCGCATCCACTTCGGCGAGCACAAGGGCGAAGCCGCGTGGCAAGAGGTGCCGGGCGAGCACCGCGCCAACCTGCGCCGCATCATCGTGACCCAGGGCGACACCGAGCCCGCCTCGGTCGAGCAGCAGCGCCACCTCGGCCTGACCGCGCCAAGCCTGTACGATCTGCGCAACCTGTTCCAGGTCAACGTCGAAGAAGGCCGCCACCTGTGGGCGATGGTGTACCTGCTGCACCGCTATTTCGGCCGCGACGGCCGCGAGGAAGCCGAGGCGCTGCTGGAGCGCCGCTCGGGCGACCAGGACAACCCGCGCATCCTCGGCGCCTTCAACGAACGCACGCCGGACTGGCTGTCGTTCTTCATGTTCACCTACTTCACCGACCGCGACGGCAAGTTCCAGCTGTGCGCGCTGGCCGAGTCCGGCTTCGATCCGCTGGCGCGCACCACGCGCTTTATGCTGACCGAGGAAGCGCACCACATGTTCGTCGGCGAATCGGGCGTATCGCGTGTGATCCAGCGCACCTGCGAGGTCATGCGCGAGCGCGGCATCGAAGACCCGGCCGAGGTGCGCGCCGCCGGCGTGATCGACCTGCCGACCATCCAGCGCTACCTGAACTTCCACTACAGCGTCACCATCGACCTGTTCGGCGCCGACCAGTCGTCGAACGCCGCCACCTTCTACAGCGCGGGCCTGAAGGGACGCTTCGAGGAAGGCAAGCGCGCCGACGACCATGTGCTCAAGAACGATGTCTACCGCGTGCCGGAAGTGCGCGACGGCCGCCTGGGCGAGCGCGAGGTTCCGATGCTCAACGCGCTCAACGAAGTGCTGCGCGACGACTACATCAAGGACAGCATGGGCGGCGTGGCGCGCTGGAACAAGGTCATCGAGAAGGCCGGTATCCCGTTCCGCCTGACGGTGCCGCACAAGGCCTTCAACCGCAAGATCGGCACCCTCGCCAACGTCCATGTCTCGCCCGACGGCAGGCTGATATCGGCAGCCGAATGGAAAGCTCACGAACGCGACTGGCTGGCGACCGACGAAGACCGCGCCTTCGTCGCCTCGCTGATGGGCCGCGTCACCGAGCCCGGCAAGTACGCGAACTGGATCGCCCCGCCGGCGGTAGGCATCAACCGCCAGCCGATGGATTTCGAATACGTGCGCTTCAACTGAAACCCGAACCGCCATGGGCGCCCCCGACCTCATCAAGCAGCACCTGATCGATCCGGAAATCTGTATTCGCTGCAACACCTGCGAAGACACCTGCCCGATCGATGCCATCACCCATGACGACCGCAACTACGTGGTCCGGGCCGACGTGTGCAACGGCTGCAACGCCTGCCTGTCGCCGTGCCCGACCGGCGCCATCGACAACTGGCGCACCATGCTGCGCGGCCAGGTCTATTCGATCGAGGCGCAGCTGCTGTGGGACGAGCTGCCGGCCGAGCTGCCGTTGCCGGAGCTGGACAGCACGGACCAGGCCGCGCCGGCCGCCGCCGGCAGCGGCACCACCACGGCCGACGCCGGCGCGATCCAGGCGGTCGAGACCAGCCGCCATACCTCGCCGCGCGCGCCGTGGTCGGCCGCGCATCCCTATGTGAACCTGCACGGCGTGCGCGCGCCGGTGACTGCAACCGTGGCCGGCAACTACCGGCTCACCGCCGCGGACGCCTCCAGCGATATCCACCATATCGTGCTGGATCTCGGCACCCACTTCTTCCCGATCCTGGAGGGCCAGTCGATCGGCATCGTCCCGCCGGGCACCGATGACGCGGGCAAGCCGCATTACATCCGCATGTATTCGGTCGCCAGCCCGCGCGACGGCGAGCGCCCGGGCTATAACAACCTCGCGCTGACGGTCAAGCGGGTCGAGCAGGACCACGACGGCAAGCCGGTGCGTGGCGTGGCGTCGAACTACCTGTGCGACCTGGCCAAGGGCGACACAGTGCAGGTGGTGGGCCCGTTCGGCTCGACCTTCCTGATGCCCAATCACGCCGAGGCCAGCGTGATGATGATCTGCACCGGCACCGGCTCAGCACCGATGCGCGCCATGACCGAGCGCATGCGCCGCAATCTGGCGCAATTCAGCGGGCGCCGGCTGCTGTTCTTCGGCGCGCGCAATGCCGCCGAGCTGCCCTACTTCGGCCCGCTGCTGAAACTGCCCAAGGACTTCCTCGACATCCACTTCGCCTTCTCGCGCGACCCGGCCACGCCGCGCCGCTATGTCCAGGACGCGATCCGCGGGGCCGCGGACAGCGTCGCCGCGCTGCTGTGCGACGCCAACGGCCATGTCTATATCTGCGGCCTGAAGGGCATGGAGGAAGGCGTGCTGGCCGCATTTGAAACGGTCTGCGCCGGCGCCGGTCTTAACTGGAAGGCGCTGGAAACCACCATGAAGGCCGAAGGACGGCTGCATATCGAAACCTATTAGGCGCGTCCCCGCGCAACCGGCGTGCGCCGCGACATAGGCTGGAATCTCGAGCAGCCACTTCCCTTCTGAAATTCATCGCCTATAATCTTGCTGAAGAAACAGGAGCACAGGCGATGCAATCGAGGCGGATTCCGGAAACCGATCCTGCCGGCGGCCCCGACCCCGGCACCACGCTGACCAAGGCGGTCATGCGCGCCGCCGGCTTCCTGGGCATCAGCCAGGCCATGGTAGCGAGCGTACTGGGCATCAGCACGGCCTCGGTCTCGCGCATGGCGTCGGGCGGCTATGTGCTCGACGCGCACCGCAAGGAGTGGGAGTTCGGCGTTTTGTTCGTGCGCCTGTTCCGCTCGCTCGACGCCATCCTGGGCCACGGCGACCAGGCCCGGCTATGGCTCACTCACGACAACCTCGCGCTGGGCGGCAAGCCGCTCGAGCTGATCCGCACCACCGAAGGTCTGGTCCGTGTCGTTCACTACCTGGACGCCACCCGCGGTCGCATCTGAGCGCCGGCAGTTCGCGCTCACGCTGTGGCGGGCAGTGGAAGCCCAGCATGTGGTCTCGACCATGCCGCTGGTCGACAGCCTGGAGGAACAGGCAGTACTCGAAGCCGTGCTGGACGCCGGCAAGCCCGTGGTGCCGGTCGAGGCACGCCATCTGCACTATCTTCTGTTCACCCCGTTCCGCTATCCGCCCTCGCCCTGGGGCTCGCGCTTCCGCGCCAGCCAGGACCCGGGCGTGTTCTATGGCGCCAACGAGATCCGCACCGCCTGTGCCGAGCTCGGCTACTGGCGCTGGCGCTTTCTCAATGACAGCCCGGCGCTGCCCCGCATCGACGCGCGCGCGCAGACGCTGTTCGAAGTGCGCGTGGAGACCTCCGGCGTGGCGCTGGACCAGCCGCCGTTCGACCGGGACCGCGCCGCCTGGACCGATCCGGATCATCACGAGCCTTGCCAGGCGTTCGGCCGCATCGCGCGCGAAGCCGGCCTCGGCATGATCCGCTATACGTCGGTGCGCGATCCGCAGCACGGCCCCTGCGGGGCGGTGCTGACGCCGCGCGCGTTCTCGCACCCGGCGCCACTGGCCACCACCACGTGGATGCTGACCGTGCGCCGCGACCGCGTGATCTGGCAACGCGACGACCTGCAACAGCGCGACAGCTTCGAGTTCGAGGCCGCGCTGTGGCAGCGCACAAGCGATACCCCCGAGGCGCGCTGAACCTCTGCCCCGCCGCGGCGATCTAATCGTTATGGCACGCGGCAATGCGCATCGCCCACAGGTTTTGTTAAACAGGTGTTGCATTGCGCAACCAGATGCCATATAATCTTTTCTTCGACGGACGCGGGGTGGAGCAGTTGGCAGCTCGTCGGGCTCATAACCCGAAGGTCGCAGGTTCAAGTCCTGCCCCCGCAACCAACCGCACAGATGCTTATCTGTGACGCCGTCAGCGGACAAACCGCGCAGACAAACCCGCCCCCGGCGGGTTTTTTGTTTTATGCCGCCAGCCGGCGGCGCGGCAGTGCCGCTGCGGCATGCCGCCCCCATGGTGCACCACCGCTCCTACGGCCCGCCGGTGCCCTCGGCGGGGGTGATACACTTTCGCCATTCTCCCGGACGCCCCTCATGAAATTCTGCTCGAACTGTGGTCATGCGGTCGTGTTGCGCGTGCCTGACGGCGACAACCGCCCGCGCAGTGTTTGCGACAACTGCGGCACCATCCACTACGTCAATCCCCGCAACGTGGTCGGCACCATCCCGGTCTGGGAAGACAAGATCCTGCTGTGCAAGCGCGCGATCGAGCCCCGCTACGGCTTCTGGACCCTGCCTGCGGGCTTCATGGAGATCGGCGAGACCACCGCCCAGGCGGCCTCGCGCGAAACCCTGGAAGAAGCTGGCGCGCGCGTGCAGGTGGGCGAGCTGTTCTCGATCCTGAACGTGCCGCATGTGCACCAGGTGCACCTGTTCTACCTCGCCACGCTCGACGACCTCGACATCGCGCCCGGCGAAGAAAGCCTGGAAGTGAAGCTGGTGGCGGAGGCCGATGTGCCCTGGGATGAACTGGCCTTCCCCACCGTGATCCATACCCTGCGCTGCTTCTTCGCCGACCGCGCCGCCGGCCGGTTGCAGGATGGCAGCTTCCGGCTGCACAGCCTGGACATCGACAAGCCCATGCGCCCGCTGACCAGCCGGGCCACGGTCACCCCCTGAGCGGCGGGCCCCGCCGCGCACCGCCCACCGGCGCAGCCCGCATGATTGCCTGGCTGGACCCGCAAGATCCGTTTCCCCCGGTCGAGCACGCGCTCGGGGCCGATTCCGAGGCCCCCGGCCTGTTGGCCGCCAGCCGCGAGCTGTCGCCGCAGCGGCTGCTGCTGGCGTATCGCCAGGGCATCTTCCCGTGGTATTCGAGCGGCCAGCCGGTGCTGTGGTGGAGCACCGATCCGCGCATGGTGCTGGCGCCGCCGGCATTGCGTGTCTCGGCCAACCTGCGCAAGACGCTGCGGCGCGTGCTGCGCGATGCCGACTGGGAAATCCGCGTCGACCACGATTTCCTGGCCGTGATGCGCGCCTGCGCGACCACGCCGCGCGAGGGCCAGGAAGGCACCTGGATCACCGACGCCATCATTGCCGCGTACGGCACCCTGCACCGCAACGGCCTGGCCCACTCGGTCGAGAGCTGGTACCGCGGCGAGCGCGTCGGCGGCCTGTATGGCGTGGCGCTGGGACGGATGTTCTTTGGCGAATCCATGTTTGCGCACCGCACCGACGCATCCAAGATCGCGCTGGCGGCGCTGTGCGCGTTCCTCGGCAACCACGGCGTGGCGATGATAGACTGCCAGCAGGAAACCGACCACCTGGCCTCGCTGGGTGCGCGCCCCATCCCCCGCGCCGAATTCGTGGCCCATGTGCGCGCGGCAACGGCACGGCCGGCGATCAGTCCGTGGCGGTTCGACAAATCGGTGCTGGAGCGCTGGGCCGGGACACCCGCCGCGCCGGCAGGCTGAATCCCGGCACGGGTGCCGACGCTTACGCTGCGGACCACCGTGCAAACCGCGCCGTCCCGCCCGGAGCCCCCTGAGTCATGAGCAAGCTGAAGGAACTACCGCTGTCCGCGCTGCAGTTCTATGCCACGGCGCCCTACGCTTGCAGCTATCTCGACGGGCGCATGGCGCGCTCCCAGGTGGCCACGCCGGCGCACCTGATCAATGCCGACGTCTATTCCCGGCTGGTGCGCGCGGGCTTCCGCCGCAGCGGCATCTTTACCTACCGGCCGTATTGCGACGATTGCCAGGCCTGCACGCCTTGCCGCGTGCTGGTCGACCAGTTCACACCGGACCGCTCGCAGCGCCGCGCGTGGAACCGCCACCAGCACCTGCAGGCGTTGGTGGCGCCGCTGACCTACGTCGAAGAGCACTATTCGCTGTATCTGCTGTACCAGTCGATGCGCCACGCCGGCGGCGGCATGGACCAGGACAGCCGCGACCAGTACGAGCAGTTCCTGCTGCAGAGCCGCGTCAACTCGCGCCTGGTCGAATTCCGCGATCCGCCCGGCTCGCCCGAGGCCGGGCGGCTGCGCATGGTCAGCATGATCGACGTGCTCGACGACGGGCTGTCGTCGGTCTACACCTTCTACGATCCGCTCGAGCGCAACGCCAGCTACGGCACCTACAACATCCTCTGGCAGATCCACCAGACTCATGCGCTCGGGTTGCCGCATCTGTACCTGGGCTACTGGATCGCCGACAGCCGCAAGATGGCGTACAAGGCGCGCTTCCGGCCGCTGCAGGTGCTGACCGGCAACCACTGGCATGCATTCGAGGACGTCGCCGCCGAGGCCGCCGAGGCCGCCGAGGCCGAGAAAGCCGTGGCGCCGGTGCCGCCCGCGACGCAGCCTTAGCCCGCCAGGCCGCGGGGCCGCCGCCGCGGCTGCCCTCGCGGGCGGACCAGCCGCTACAATGCCGCCCTGGTCCCGACTTCCGCGCCGCCCCGCCGGCCGCCTGCCCACGTGCTCAACGCGCTCTACCCCCTGTTTCGCCCCGCCCTGTTCTCGATGGATGCCGAGGACGCCCACCATTTCACGCTGAACAACCTGCTGCGCGCGCACCGCATGGGTCTGGGCGGCTGCATCGGCAACCGCATCGCCGACGATCCGCGCACGGTCATGGGAGTGCGCTTTCCCAACCCGGTCGGCCTGGCCGCGGGCCTGGACAAGGACGGCGCCTATATCGACGGCCTCGCCGCGCTCGGCTTCGGCTTTATCGAGGTGGGCACGGTCACGCCGCGCGCGCAGCCGGGCAACCCGCGTCCGCGCATGTTCCGGCTGCCGCAGGCCGATGCGCTGATCAACCGCATGGGCTTCAACAACGGCGGCGTCGATGCCTTCGTCGCCAACGTGCAGGCGTCGCGCTGGAAGGCCGAGGGCGGCGTGCTGGGGCTGAATATCGGCAAGAACGCCGATACCCCGATCGAGCGCGCCAACGACGACTACCTGTACTGCCTGGAGCGTGTCTATCCGCACGCCAGCTATGTGACGGTCAATATCTCCTCGCCCAACACCAAGAACCTGCGCCAGCTGCAGGGCGCGAGCGAACTCGACAGCCTGTTGTCGTCGCTGAAGGAGGCGCAGCAGCGCCTGGCCGACCGGCACAAGCGCTATGTGCCGCTGGCGCTGAAGATCGCGCCGGATCTCGACGCCGACCAGATCGGCAATATCGGCGACGCGCTGGTGCGCCACCAGATCGATGGCGTGATCGCCACCAACACCACCATCTCGCGCGACGCGGTCAAGGGACTGCCGCATGCCGACGAAGCCGGCGGCCTGTCCGGGCGCCCGGTGTTCGAAGCCTCGACCCGCGTGGTACGCGCGCTGCACGGCGTGGTCGGCGACGCGGTGCCGATCATCGGCGTGGGCGGCATCTTCGGCGGCGCCGATGCGCGCGCCAAGACCGACGCCGGCGCCCAACTGGTGCAGGTCTACAGCGGCCTGATCTATCGCGGCCCGGCGCTGGTGCGCGAGTGCGCCGCGGCGCTGCGCGGCTGAGCCCGGAGGGGCCGGCGGGGCCGGCAAAGGCCCCCGATCGCATCCGGCCGATGCGCCACATGCAGCGCCCGGATCGAGGAAAACCTCGACGCCCTGGCAGCGCGCAATTGCATGAAGATGCGGCCACCGCAATCAGGGTAATCCACAAGCAAATCCCGGTTCCCGCGCAATTAAATGCGCCTCGATGGCGGATAGCGGGCGTCTGACAGCATCGGATGCCCCACTTCCGCATGATGACTGTCCATTTCGTGCGCGGGAAGTGGTATCCTCGCAGGCTTATCGCTGTCGCATCCGCCGCGTCCGCGCACGCTCCCTCCTGCCGCAGGAAGCCGCCGCGCCCGCCCGGACCGGCACCGTGCGCCAGCCGGCGCGCGGGCCAGGACGGCGGACCGAACCATCCGCGGCCGTATCCAATCCAGAACCGAGTTTCGGGGGAGCACACATAATGAAGTCCACCAAGGGTCTCGCAGCATCCAAAACCATCCTGGGCGGCGCCGTGGCGCTGGCACTGCTGTACGGCGGCGCCGTGCAGGCCCAGACCGTCAAGGTGCTGTCGATCGTCGACCATCCCGCGCTGGACGCCATCCGCGACGGCGTGCGTGCAGAACTGAAGGCGGCCGGCTATGACGCCGACAAGAGCCTGAAGTGGGAATACCAGAGCGCCCAGGGCAACACCGGCACCGCCGCGCAGATCGCGCGCAAGTTCGTCGGCGACAACCCCAACGCCATCGTCGCCATCGCCACGCCGTCGGCGCAGGCCGTGGTGGCCGCCACCAAGACGGTGCCGGTGGTGTACTCGGGCGTGACCGATCCGGTCGCGGCGCAGTTGGTCAAGAGCTGGTCGGCGTCGGGCACCAACGTCACCGGCGTGTCGGACAAGCTGCCGCTGGACAAGCAGGTAGCCCTGATCAAGCGCGTGGTGCCCAAGGCCAAGACCGTGGGCATGGTCTACAACCCGGGTGAAGCCAACTCGGTGGTGGTGGTCAAGGAACTGAGCGCGCTGCTGGCCAAGGAAGGCCTGACGCTCAAGGAAGCCGCCGCACCGCGCACCGTCGACATCGGCCCGGCCGCCAAGAGCCTGATCGGCAAGGTCGACGTGATCTACACCAACACCGACAACAACGTGGTGTCGGCGTACGAGGCCCTGGTCAAGGTGGCCAACGAATCGAAGATCCCGCTGGTCGCGGCCGATACCGACAGCGTCAAGCGCGGCGCCGTGGCGGCACTGGGCGTCAACTACGGCGACCTGGGCCACCAGACCGGCAAGGTGGTGGTGCGCATCCTGAAGGGCGAGAAGCCGGGCACGATCGCCTCGCAGACCAGCGACAACCTGGAACTGTTCGTCAACACCGGCGCGGCCGCCAAGCAAGGCGTGACGCTGTCGCCGGAGCTGGTCAAGGAAGCAAAGACCGTCATCAAGTAAGCACAGCCACGCCCTGCCATGCCGCCGCCGCGAGGCGGCGGATGCGCTGGCCCGGCCTACCCGGCCCGGCCGGAACAGAACAGGGCGAGGCGGCCGGCGGCCCCACCCGGGCGTGCCGGCGCAACGCCCCGAAACCGGCGCCAGGCAGACGCCGGACCCCGCAACAGGATTTCCCCCATGTCCCTCTTTTCCCTTCTGGGCGCCCTGGAGATCGGCCTGATCTTCAGCCTGGTGGCGCTCGGGGTGCTGATTTCCTTCCGCATCCTCAACTTTCCCGACCTGACCGTTGACGGCAGCTTCCCGCTGGGCGGCGCCGTGGCCGCGACGCTGATCGCCGCGGGCCAGGACCCGTTCCTGGCGACCGTGGTGGCCATCGCCGCCGGCGCGCTGGCCGGCTGGATCACCGGCTGGCTCAACGTGCGCCTCAAGATCATGGACCTGCTCGCCAGTATCCTGATGATGATCGCGCTGTACTCGATCAACCTGCGCATCATGGGCCGCCCCAACGTGCCGCTGATCACCGAACCCACGCTGTTTACCGTGCTGCAGCCCGAATGGCTGCCCGACTACGTGCTGCGCCCGCTGGTGCTGTTCGTGGTGGTGGTAGTCGCCAAGGTCGGCCTGGACTGGTTCTTCAGCTCGCAGCTGGGCCTGGCGATGCGCGCCACCGGCGCCAACCCGCGCATGGCACGCGCGCAGGGCATCGCCACCGGCCGTGCCACGCTGGCCGGCATGGCGCTGTCCAATGCGCTGGTGGCGCTGGCCGGCGCGCTGTTCGCGCAAACGCAGGGCGGCTCGGATATCTCGATGGGCATCGGCACCATCGTGATCGGGCTGGCCGCGGTGATCATCGGCGAGACCATCCTGCCGGCACGCCGGCTGATCTGGACCACGCTGGCGGTGGTGCTGGGCGCCATCCTGTACCGCTTCTTCATCGCGCTGGCGCTGAACAGCGACTTCATCGGCCTCAAGGCGCAGGATCTGAACCTGGTCACCGCCGCGCTGGTGACGATCGCGCTGGTGCTGCCGGCGACGCGCAAGAAGCTGTTTGCCCGCAAGAACGGAGGTGCCTGAGATGCTGCGCGCACAAGACCTGAAGCTCACCTTCAACCCGGGCACCCCGATCGAGACCCGCGCACTGCGCGGCCTAAGCCTGGAAATCCCGAGCGGCCAGTTCGTGGCCGTGATCGGCTCCAACGGCGCCGGCAAGTCGACCTTCCTGAATGCGATCAGCGGCGACCAGATGGTCGACTCGGGCCGCATTACCATCGATGACACCGACGTCACGCGCAAGCCCGCCTGGGACCGCGCCCACCTGGTGGCACGCGTGTTCCAGGACCCCATGGCCGGCACCTGCGAAGCGCTGACGATCGAGGAGAACATGGCCCTGGCGATGGCACGCGGCAGCCGCCGCGGCTTCCGCCCCGCGCTGAACCGCGCCTCGCGCGAGCTGTTCCGCGAGAAGCTGCGCCTGCTCAACCTGGGCCTGGAAAACCGCCTGACCGACCGCATTGGCCTGCTCTCCGGCGGCCAGCGCCAGGCGGTGAGCCTGCTGATGGCGTCGCTGCAGCCGTCGCGCATCCTGCTGCTGGACGAGCACACCGCCGCGCTCGACCCCAAGACCGCCGCGTTCGTGCTGGAACTGACCGCGCGCATCGTGGAGGAAAGCAAGCTGACGACGATGATGGTGACGCACAGCATGCGCCAGGCGCTCGACTACGGCCAGCGCACGGTGATGCTGCACCAGGGGCAAGTGGTGCTGGACGTCTCGGGCGACAAGCGCAAGGGGCTGGACGTGCCGGACCTGCTGAAGATGTTCGAGCAGACGCGGCATGAGCAGCTGGATGATGATGCGTTGTTGCTGGGGTGATAGCGCTGGCAAGAAAAACGGGGAGCTTCGGCTCCCCGTTTTTGTTTTCAGGCCTCGGTAGCGTGCAAACGATTTAATCGATCGTGATTCGCCGCTGCTTGATCACCCCCGCCCATCGCGTACTTTCCTTCTGGATGGTCGCCGCCAGCTGCTGCGGCGTGCCACCCGCCGCCTCCATCCCCAGCGTCGCCAGCTTTTCCTTCAGCGCCGCATCCGCCAGCACCGCGTCGGCATGCTGGCTTAGCTTGCGCACCACCTCGGGCGGCGTGCCCGCCGGCACCATCAACGCATACCACGACACCGCCTCGAACTTCGGGAAGCCCTGCTCGGCGATCGTCGGCACCTCGGGCAGCACTGTCGAACGCCTGGCGCTGGCCACGCCCAGGGCGCGCAGTTTGCCGGCTTTGATGTAAGGCAACGCCGCCGACAGCTGCGCGAACATCATCGTCACCTGGCCGCCGACCACGTCGGTCATGGCTGGACTCACGCCCTTGTACGGCACGTGGTTGAGCTTGACGTTGGCATCGAGCTGCAGCAGCTCGCCGGCGAGATGCGCCTGGCTGCCCGCGCCGGGCGAGGCAAAGCTCAGCTCGCCCGGCTTCTGCGCGGCCAGCTTGAGCAGTTCTGCCACCGTCCTCACCGGCGTGGCCGCGTTGACCACCAGCACGTTCTCGGCAGTAGCGAGCATCGCCACCGGCGCCAGGTCGGACGGCTTGTAAGGCAGGTTAGGCATCAGCGTGGGATTCACCGCGATATTGCCGACCGGCACCAGCGCGATGGTGTAGCCGTCCGGCGCTGCCTTGGCCACCATGTCGACGCCGATGGTGCCGGCCGCGCCGGCCTTGTTCTCGACCAGCATGCTCTGGCCGGTGGCCTTGGCCATGCCTTCCCCGACGGCGCGCGCCAGCACGTCGGCGGGGCCGCCGGCGGCGAACGGAACGATCAGGCGTACCGGCCTGGCGGGATATGTGGGCGGCTGGGCATGAGCCGACTCCGCACCGAGCCATGTCGCGCAGGCTGCCGCACAGGCGAACAGGCAATGCACGGCAAGGCGCCGGATGTCAGGATTCACTAAAGGCTTTACAGCAGCATTTACAGCGGATTTCATGACGGTTTCCCCAATGTGGCCGTAATCAGGCTATGGCTCCTCCACCGCGCCGGCTCGGTCTTGTTATCGCCGATGACCGTGTGCGGTCCGACGCGTTGCCTATCCCGTGCCCCGCTCTGCGGCGGCGGGGCCGGTCAGCGCAAAGCATGCGCGATCCGCTTCATTCGCCATCGCGGGCAGGCAGGCATAGTCGGCCGGCTGCACCTCGACGAAGCGCGCCAGTTCCAGCGAGGCCAGCAGCGCGCTGCCGGCAGCATCCTCATGCATTCCCAGCAATGCTGCACGCATGCGCACACACTGCTGCGGATCGGCTCCCGCCGATGCAACCAGCACCGGAATCGGTGCGGGCGGCGTCAGCGCCAGCGTCTTCAGTTGCGCGGCAAGCCCGGGGTCGTAGCGGCGCAGCAGGTCCATCACATAGCTGTCGATCACCCCCACCTCGGCATCGCCGGCAAGCACGGCATCGACGACCTCGCTCGGAGTCGGCGTGGCCATCGCAGCGGGCCGGTACAGCGCCCGCGTACCCCCCGGTGCCAGCCGCATCAGGTAATGCCGCGGCGCGTTATAGCCGGAGTTGGACTCAGGCAACATGCATGCCAGCCGCCCGCCGAAGGTCTGCGCCAGCGACTGCACCGGCGCCTCGGCGCGCACGATGAACTCCGTGAAATAAACCGGCCTTCCGTCATAGCGCGCATGCGACGGAACCGGCGCGGCCAGCAACTGCGGCGCAACCGGCGCGCTCGCGTACGGATAGCCGCACATGAACACGCAGCCGCAGTCGGGCCGCGCCCACAGCGCGCTGACCGGCGCCGGCGCGGGATGCCCGACATACGGCAACGCCACGCCCGCGCGCTCGGACACGCGCGCCAGCAGCGCGCGCCATGCCGCTTCGGCTTGCGGCGTCACCGCGTACATGCGGGCATTGGCGATCATGCGTACACCAGCTTGTGGCCCAGCCCGCGTTGCTCGGCTTTCTTCAGGATGGCGTGTCCCAGCGCGATATCGCTCAGCGACAGGCCGCGGTGCCAGAACAGGTTGGTTTCGTCGTCGCTCTGGCGGCCCGGCTTGCGGCCGGCGGCGATCTCGCCGAGCTCGCCATAAAGCGTCCGTTCCGACAGCTTGCCCGCTTCGACATGCGCGCGCAGCGAGCCGAACATGCCGCCCTTGCACTGCCCCCAGTCGTCCACCACCATCCGCGTCATGATGTCGGTCAGCGACAACTCGACCGCGCTCATGGTGCCGTAGGGCACGACGAACGCACCGGGCTTGATCCATTCGGTCTTGAGCATCGGCATCGGACGTTCCAGCCGCGAGGCCTCGACCACGATATCGGCGCCGCGCACGCACGACTCCCAGTCCTCGGTCACCACGATCTTCTTGCCGAGATCGCGCTCCAGCCGCGCGGCAAAGGCATTGCGGCTTTCCGGGCGGCGCGAATGCACGCGGATCTCGTCGAAGTCATAAAGGCTGTCGAGCAGCCGCACGTTCCAGTACGAGGTGCCCCGCGCGCCGATATGGCCCAGCACCTTGCTGTCGCGGCGCGCCAGATGCTTTGCTCCAAGCGCGGTCAGCGCGCCGGTGCGGGCATCGGTGATAAAGGTCGCGTCGATCATCGCCACCGGCATGCCGGTGCGTGGATCGAACAGGTTCAGCATGGCCATTTCCGACGGCAGACCGAGCTTGTAGTTGTCGACGAAATCGCCGACCACCTTGACCCCGGCCAGTTCCAGCGGCGCCACGTAGCCGCGCAGCACGTTGAAGTGTCCGTTGAAGGCCGGGTCCGGCATCAGGTGCACGCGCGGCTCGATCACGGTCTGGCCGTTGCCCTGCGCGATCAGTGCCTGATCGACCGCGTCGATGATCTCCGCATCGGTCATTTCCAGCCGCTCGATGTCCCGGCCGTTGAGGTAGGTGAGATGAATATCAGCCATACGGTCCCCGCTCTCCAGATCAGTGTGTGTGGTGTCTCGATGGAATCCAGTGTAGGGTTGGCGCCATTGACTGTCATATGCTTATATGTCCGCCTGCCTTAACATCAGGTTAATGCCATGAAAATGAACCTGCGCCAGATCGAGGTGTTCCGTGCTGTGATGCTGACCGGCTCGATCAGCGGCGCGTCGAAGCTGCTCTATGTGTCGCAACCGGCCATCAGCCGGCTGATGTCGCACACCGAGCAGCGGCTCGGCCTCGAGCTGTTCCGGCGCACCAAGGGCCGGCTCTATCCCACGCCAGAAGCGAGGCGCCTGCTCGGCGAAGTCAATGCGGTCTATGAGGGGATCGAGCGCGTCAACGAGATCGCCGAGGACCTCGCCGCCAACCGCACCGGCAGCCTGCGCATCACCTGCAGCCCCAACCTGGGACAGACCGTGCTGCCGCGCGCGATCGCCAGCTTCCGGGCCGCGCACCCGGCGGTGCGCGTGGTGGTGCGCACGCAGATTCCCGGCAACATGCTGCGCGCGCTGCTATCGGGGCAGGTGGACCTGGCGGTGTCGAACATGCCGCTGGTGCATCCCAACCTCGAGGCGCGCCTGCTGGTGAAGAACGAGATCGTGGCACTGGTGCCGGTGGGACACCGGCTGGCCACGCGCAAATGGGTGCGTCCCGCCGACCTGATCGGCGAAGACCTGATCGGCTATGGCCCGGAAGTGCCGTTCGCGCTGCTGGTGCACGAGATGTTCGGCAACGATGGCGACCAGCCCGACGTGCGGGTGCAGGTGGAGCAGGCCCACGTGGCGCGCGCGCTGGCGCAGGCCGGCGCCGGCATCGCGCTGGTCGATGCGATGACGGTATTCGGGGCGAACTGGCCCAATATCGTTGCCGTGCCGATCCGCACCAAGGTCAATGCCTCGGTGCAGATCTTCCATGTGCAGACCGAGCCGCTGTCGCGGCTCTCGCTGGAGTTCGTTGAGACGCTGACGGGGATGATGAAGCGTTGAGCCGCGGGGGCGGCCGCGGGGAGGCGTACCGGCCTCAGGCCGTCGCCGCCTTGTCCAGCCACCGCGCCAGCTGGTCGGTCACCGCGCTGCTCGAGAACGAGCAGCTGTCCTGCGCAAACACCGCGGACATCTCCAGCCTGCGCAGCAGTTCTTCCATCGCCTGCCCGTAGACAGGCGGCAGCGCCAGCGCGCTGCCGGCATCGCGCCATGCGCGCACGAGTTCCTGCGCGGGCATCGACCCCGCGACGTGCTGCTCCAGCGCGGCGCGCATGCGCGCCAGCGCTTCCGAATTCTTAGCGCTCATGAACGCGCCCTCCTTTCCTTGTAGAGTTCGCGGAACGTGCGGCCCGACGGCGCCGGCATGTCGCGTGTTTCGGTCCAGCCCTTGCCCGCCAGCGGCAGGCTGGCGATCAGTCCGTTGCTGCCGCCCATGCGGCCCAGCAGCCAGGCCCCGATGCGGGCAGTCAGCGCATAGAGTTCGGGCCGCTTGGCCACGTAGCCCCAGGCCTTCAGCGCGAAGCGCTCCTGCCACGGCCGCAGGCCGCGCTCCATCTGTTTCTCGCGCAGCTTGCGCAGCAGGTCGGACAACGGGATCGATGCCGGGCAGACGCGATTGCATTCGCCACACATGGTCGCCGCCTGTGGCAGGTCGACGGTCTTGGCGAGGCCAACGTAACTGGGGGTCAGCACGCTGCCCATCGGCCCGGGATAGACCCAGCCATAGGCATGGCCGCCGATCTTCTGGTACACCGGGCAGTGGTTCATGCAGGCGCCGCAGCGGATGCAGCGCAGCATCTCCTGGAAGTCGCCGCCGATCAGTCCGCTGCGGCCGCCATCGACCAGCACGAAATACATATGCTCGGGACCGTCGCGCTCGCCTTCGGCGCGCGGCCCGGTCAGCAGCGAAAAGTAATTGGAGATCGCCTGGCCGGTGGCCGAGCGCGGCAGCAGCCGCATCACCGTGGCCAGGTCTTCCAGCGTCGGCAGCACCTTCTCGATACCGGTCACCGCCACGTGCACGCGCGGCATTACCGTGCACATGCCTTCATTGCCTTCGTTGGTAACCACCGCCACCGAGCCGGTCTCGGCGATGATGAAGTTGCCGCCGGTGACGCCCATGTCGGCGCTGAGGAATTCCGGCCGCAGCACTTCGCGCGCCTCGCGCGTCATCTCCGGGATCTCGGTCAGCCGCGGCTTGTGGTGAACCCTGGCGAACAGGTCGGCGATCTCGTCCTTGTCCTTGTGCACCACCGGCGCAATGATGTGCGACGGCGGCTCCGAGTCGTTGATCTGCAGGATGTACTCGCCCAGGTCAGTCTCGATGCTCTGCACGCCCATCTCGCCCAGCACCTGGTTCAGGCGCATTTCCTCGGTCACCATCGACTTGCTCTTGATGACCTTCTTCACGCCGTGCTTCTGCGCGATCTCCGCAACCAGCCGCGCGGCATCGGCGGTGGTTTCGGCAAACAGCACGGTGGCGCCGCGGCGGGTGGCGTTTTCTTCGAACGTGGCGAGCCAGACGTCGAGGTTTTCCAGCGCGCGGTTGCGGCGCTCTTTCAGGGCCTCGCGCGTGGCGTCGAAATCGATATCGCGGATCGCCTCGGCGCGCGCCGTGACGAACTTGGTCGAAAGCTTCTTCAGGTTCTGCTGCAGGCGCTGGTCGGCCAGTTTCTGCCCGGCGCGCGCCTTGAATTCCATGCTGTGGACTTGCATCGTGGCGAATTCCTGATGGTGTCGTCGCGGTCAGGCGTCGCCCGCCAGCACCTGCGCGATATGCAGCACGCGGGTGCGGCTGTCGCCGGTGCGGCGCAGGCGGCCTTCGATATTGAGCATGCAGCCCAGGTCGCCCAGCACCACGGCGTCGGCGCCGGTGGCCTGGATGTTCGCGCACTTCTCGTCGACGATGGCCGTGGAGATATTGCCGTACTTGACCGAGAAGGTGCCGCCGAAACCGCAGCAGGCCTCGCAGTCCTTCATCTCGGTCAGCTGCACGCCGGGCAGGCGCGACAGCAACGTGCGCGGCTGCTGCTTGACCCCCAGTTCGCGCAGGCCGGAACACGAATCGTGGTAGGTGACCTGGCCCGCGAAGGTCGACGGCAGGGTCTCGATCCGGGCCACGGTGGCGAGGAAGTCGGTCAGCTCGAACACGCGTTCGCGCAGGCGCTCGTAGCGGCCGTTCAGTTCCGGATCGTCGCGCAGCAAGTCGGCGTAGTGATGCCGGATCATGCCGCCGCAACTGCCCGACGGCACCACGATGTAGTCGAACATCTCGAACTCGCGCAGGAATTTCTCGGCCAGGTCGCGCGATACCGCGCGTTCCCCCGAGTTGTAGGCCGGCTGGCCGCAGCAGGTCTGCGCCTCGGGCACCATGACCTCGTAGCCGGCGGCTTCCAGCAGCTTGAGCACCGAAAAACCGATCTCCGGGCGCATCAGGTCCACCAGGCAGGTGTGGAACAGACCGACTCGCATTGTTGACTTCTCCCAGACCCTGAAAACCCCGCAATTATGCGCGTTCAGCGCCGCGAGTGGCGCACAAAGCGTTCAGCGCAGCGGTGAATGCGGTGCCATGCACGGCACTCGGGGTCGAGACATCACGGGCGCTTTCTTACCGTAATGTCATTTCACCTATTGAAATTTTCACGATGCGAGATAGAATCAGGCAGGTTTAAAAATGCCGCAAGGCAACATTTCTAATTTTCCCAATGTCCGACGCAGACAAGTCACCCGGCAAGACGTCCATCCAGGTCATCGAGCGCATGATGACCCTGCTGGACGCCCTCGCCCAGCATGCCGACCCGGTCAGCCTGAAAGAGCTGTCGCTGGCCACCGGACTGCATCCCTCCACCGCGCACCGCATCCTCAACGACATGGTCGCCTGCCGCTTCGTCGACCGCTCCGACCCCGGCAGCTACCGGCTCGGCATGCGGCTGCTGGAGCTGGGCAACCTGGTCAAGGCGCGCCTGTCGGTGCGCGACGCGGCGCTGGCGCCGATGCGCGCGCTGCACCGCGTCACCGGCCAGACCGTCAACCTGTCGGTGCGCCAGGGCGACGAGATCGTCTATATCGAGCGCGCGTACAGCGAGCGCTCGGGCATGCAGGTGGTGCGCGCCATCGGCGGCCGCGCCCCGCTGCACCTGACCTCGGTGGGCAAGCTGTTCCTGGCCGCCGACGAGTCGGCGCGCGTGCGCAACTACGCCACCCGCACCGGGCTGGCCGGCCACACCCGCACCTCGATCACCGACCTGGCCAAACTCGAACGCGAACTCAACTGGGTCCGCACCAACGGCTATGCCCGCGACAACGAGGAGCTGGAACTGGGAGTGCGCTGCATCGCCGCCGGCATCTATGACGACTCGCGCCGGCTGGTGGCGGGCCTGTCGCTGTCGGCGCCGGCGGACCGGCTGCAGGACAGCTGGCTGCAGAACCTGAAGGACACCGCCCTGCAGATCTCGCGCGGCATGGGCTACGTGACCGAAGCCGCGGCCTGACGCCACCTGCCGCATTGCCGCCAACGCGCGGGCTGCCAGCGAGGCAGTCCGCGCGTTTTGCTTTTGATACGCCAGATTTTCCGCCCTAACGTTTACCCTATGTTTTCAGATAACCAGCAAACCTTATAATCGACTGCCATGCGAACCCGCACCGTCACCCTTACCGAACAGGTCACGCGCCAGTTGCGCGCCGATATCGAAAGCGGCGCCTACCCCGTCGGCAGCCGCCTGCCGACCGGCCGGCAGCTGGCCGAGCAATACGGCGTCAGCGCCGCCGTGATCCGTGAAGTCACCGAGCACCTGCGCTCGCAGGGCTTTGTCGAGTCGCGCCAGGGCGTCGGCTGCACGGTGCGCTCGCGCACCGGCGCATCCGGCTTCCAGCTGCCGCGCGATCCCGAGTTCGACGCCGCCGAGCTGGCCGACCTGTACGACCTTCGCATCGACCTGGAAGGCGCCGCCGCGGCGCTGGCCGCGGTGCGCCGCACCGATGACGACGTGGCCGCGCTGGCGGCCCTGCTGCAGCGCCTGCAGGCGCGGCTCTACGACCCGCAGCCGGCCGCCGATCTCGACGCGGCCTTCCATATCGGCATCGCCGCCGCCACGCACAACCCGTACTACCGCCAGCTGCTGCAGTATCTGAACCTGCAGCTGCACCAGGCCGTCGCCACCGCGCGCGCCAATACGCTGCGCCAGCCCGGCCTGGCCGAGACCGTGCATGCCGAACACGAGGCCATCGTCGCGGCCATCCGCCGCGGCGATGCCGGCGCGGCGCGCGCGGCGGCGGTGGCGCACCTGCAAAGCGCGGCGCGCCGCCTCGGACTTGCGCTACGCGTGCGCGCCGACGCAGCCACGGCGCCTGGCGCCACCAGCCCCGCATCCCTTTCCTGACAAGACACCACCATCATGCAAAACGGATCCCTTGCCCAGCGGCTCACCGAAGCCCTTGGCCCCGACACCGCGCTGACCCATCCCGACGAGATCGCGCCGTGGCTGTCGGACTGGCGCGGCATCTACCGTGGCCAGGCCCAGGCGGTGCTGCGGCCCCGTAGCGTCGACGAAGTGTCGCGCGCGCTGGCGCTATGCCAGCAGGCCGCGGTGCCGGTGGTGCCGCGCGGCGGCAATACCGGCCTGTGCGGCGGCGCCACGCCCGACGCGCGCGCGCAGAACGTGGTGCTGAGCCTGGACCGCATGAACGCGGTGCGCTCGCTCGATACCATCGCCAATACCATGGTGGTCGAGGCTGGCTGCATCCTGGGCAACCTGCGCCGCGCGGCCCAGGACGCCAACCGCTTGCTGCCGCTGTCGCTGGCTGCCGAAGACTCGTGCCAGATCGGCGGCAACCTCGCCACCAATGCCGGCGGCGTCAACGTGGTGCGCTATGGCATGACACGCGAACTGGTGCTGGGGGTCGAAGCGGTGCTGCCCAACGGCGAGGTCTTCCACGGGCTGCGCACGCTGCGCAAGGACAATACCGGCTATGACCTGAAGCAACTGCTGATCGGCTCCGAAGGCACACTCGGCGTGATCACCGCGGCGGCGTTGCGCCTGTTCCCGCGCACCGATACGCGCAGCGTGGTGCTGGCGGCAGTGGCCTCGCCCGCGCAGTCGCTGGCGCTCTATGAACTGCTGTTCGAGCAATGCGGCGCACGTCTGCAGGCCTTCGAATTCTTTACCGGTGATTGCCTGGACCTGGTGCTCGCGCATGCGGAAGGCGTGCAGGAACCGTTCGCGCAGCGCTATCCCGCCTATGTACTGGTGGAGCTGGCCGACACCACCGACGAGGCGGCGCTGAACGCGCTGCTGGAACGCGTCATCGGCGAGGCGCTGGAGCGCGAGCTGTGCCTCGATGCCGCGGTCTCCGCTTCACTCGCGCAACTGCAGGCGCTGTGGAAGCTGCGCGAGGAAATCTCCGAAGCGCAGCGCGCCGACGGCCCGCACCTCAAGCACGACGTGTCGCTGCCGATCGAGCAGATCCCCGCCTTCATGGCATCGATGGAAACCCGGCTGCGCGCGCTCGATGCCGCGATCCGGCCCTTCGTGTTCGGACACTTCGGCGATGGCAACCTGCACTACAACCTGTCGCGTCCGGCCGGCGCCTCAAGGGACTGGGCAGCCACGCAAGGCGATGCCGTGACCGATGCGGTGCTGGACGAAGTGATGCGCTACGGCGGCAGCATCAGCGCCGAGCATGGCATCGGCCAGCTCAAGCGCCATGCCTTCCTGGCGGTGAAGGATCCGCTGGAATTGCGGCTGATGCGGGAGATCAAGGCGGTGTTCGATCCGGCCGGGATCATGAACCCCGGCAAGCTGCTCTGACCGCTGTCGCACCAAAGCAAAACGCGCCGCATTGCGGCGCGTTTTTCCGGTCAGGCGTGCGGGCTCAGATCCCGCGCGATTGCTGCGAGGCCAGCACCGCGTGGGCGCTGCCCGGCCCCTGCGTCAGGTTCGGCGAGGACGGGAAGCCGCGCTGCGGCGAGGACGGCGAATGCTCGAGCCAGTCCTTGACCCGGTTGGCATCGGCAAAGCGCGACAGCTTGCCGGCCGAATCCAGGAACACCATCACCACGTTGCGCCCATGTACCCGCGCCTGCATCACCAGGCACTGGCCGGCCTCGGAGATAAAGCCGGTCTTCTGCAGGCCGATCTCCCAGTTGCCGCCACGCACCAGGCGGTTGGTGCTGACGTAATGCTGGGTGCGGCCGAGCACGTTGACTTCATGCTCGGTCTGGGTCGAGTACTCGCGGATGGTCGGGTTGCGGTACGCGGCATTGACCATGCGCACCAGGTCGGTCGCGCTCGACACGTTGCTGCTCGACAGGCCGCTGGAATCGACGAAATGGCTGTCGTTCATGCCGAGTTCGCGCGCCTTGCGGTTCATGGCCTGTACAAAGGCGGGCAGGCCGCCCGGGTAGTGGCGGCCCAGCGCCGAAGCGGCGCGGTTCTCGGACGACATCAGCGCCAGCAGCAGCAGTTCCTGGCGCGTCAGCTGCGTGCCGAAGCGCAGGCGCGAGCTGCTGTGCTTCTCGGTGTCGCGGTCTTCCTCGGTGATGGTCAGCACCTCGTCCATCGGCAGGCGCGAGTCCATCACCACCAGCGCGGTCATCAGCTTGGTGATCGAGGCAATCGGCAGCACGGCGCCGGCATTCTTCTGGAACAGCACCTCGTTGGAGTTCTGGTCCATCACCAGGGCGACGCTGGAGCGCAAGGCCAGCGCATCGTCCGTGTCGCGCAGGCCCATGGCCTCGCCCAGCGACGGCTTGGAAGGTGTAAACGCAGCCCGCACCGGGTCCGCGCGCTGCGCCACCACGACATGGCGCTTGCCCTTCTTGAGCACCACCACCTTGCGCGTGGAGCCTGCTTCGCTCTTCGCGACCCTGGCGTTGCGGGCGCTCTTGGCAACAGGCTTCGAAGCGGTCTTTTTCTCCGTTTTAGCGGATTTTTCCTGCTTTTTGCTTGTTTTTTGCGTGGATGAGGCCTTGGTGGCCGCTTCGGCCACAGGCACCGCGACCATCGACACCGACACCAGTACCGCGGCGGCGACGGCGGACAAGGGTGTGGAGCCGAAGAATCTGGAGAAAATGGAATCAGACCGGAACATGATTCGTTCAGCGCATAGGAATGGCGCTAGTGTAGGAAAGAAAGAAATTGTTAGCAAGATTAAAGACTTACAGACGCTCTTTAAAGTTCGATTCACATACCTTTCCACAATGTGAAAAAAGTAAGTGATGCGTCACGTCCGCTTTCGAACTCGAACCAAGCGCAGTCAGGCTCACCCTTGCTACCCCTTCGTAGCGACGAAGCCAATACGCAAAGTCTCTTGGGATATCGGCGTCCATCGTTACATGTTGAAACAAATTTCACTATGAGAGAAAACGCGCAAACCCGCTGACCGGCTCACGTTCCGTGGTGAGGCGGTTTGCGACGGCCTCCGGATCGGCAAAACCCAACGACATGCCGCACACCACCATTTCTTCAGGTGGCAGCCGCAGGTGGCTGGCGATGATCTTGTGGAACTGCGTGAACGCCGCCTGCGGGCAGGTATCGAGCCCGCGTGCCCGGGCGGCGACCATGATGCTTTGCAGGAACATGCCGTAGTCGAGCCAGCTGCCCTGCTCCATGATGCGGTCGATGGTGAAGATGATGCCCACCGGCGCATCGAAGAAACGGAAGTTGCGCGCATGCTGTTCGTGCATGCGCGCCTTGTCCTCGCGGCTGATCTCGAGCAGCCCGTACAGGTCCCAGCCCACCTTGCGCCGCCGCGACAGGTACGGATCGGCCCATTCGCGCGGATAGTACGGGTACTCCTCCCGATACTTGCTGTCGCGCTCGGGATCTTCATAGGCGGCCAGCACGTCGGCGCACAGCTTCGCCTTGGCCTCGCCCGACAGCACATAGACGCGCCACGGTTGCGTGTTGGTACCGGACGGCGCGCGGCTGGCCACCGCCAGGATCTCTTCGACGGTGCTGCGCGGCACGGGCGTATCGAGAAAGGCCCGCACCGAACGCCGCGTCAGGATCGCACGATCCACGCAGTCCACGGCATCCTGCGAGCCGAGTTGCTTCTCGTGGGACATCTTGTTCATCTCCTGTTGCCCCGTCCTATTCCCGTGCGCCCGTCACCGCGCCCGCCGCCGCCAACGGCAGCAGCGCTTCGCGCAACGCGCCCGGCAGCGGTACCGGCCGGCGCGTAGCGCGATCGACATAGACGTGGATGAAATGCCCTTGCGCGGCAGCGACTTCGTCGTCGCCGCTGAACAGGCCGACCTCATAGCGCACGCTCGACGTGCCCAGCCTGGCTACGCGTAAACCCGCTACCACGGTCTCGGGAAAACTGAGCGACGAGAAGTAGTTGCACTGCGTCTCGATCACCAGCCCGATGGTGTCGCCCGACGTGACATCGAGCACGCCCTGCCGGATCAGGTAGGTATTCACCACGGTGTCAAAATAACTGTAGTAGACAACGTTGTTAACGTGGCCATAGACATCGTTGTCCATCCAACGCGTGGTGATCGGCTGGAAGTACGGATAGGCACTGCGCGATTCGGCTTGCGGTTTCATGGGGCGAGAGAGGAACAGGACGCGAGGCAGTACGAAATGCGAAAATTCTGAACCAGCGGCCTACGCGATACGAACGCGCAGCCGCTAGCGACGGATGACAAGCGCGACACCAAGCGCGGCCAGCACCATGCCAGCGGCCGCCAGCGGCGGGAAACGCTCGCCGAACAAGAGCCAGGCCATCACCGCCGTGGTGGGCGGGGTCAGGTACATCAGGCTGGACACCCTGGTGGCCGCACCCTGGCGGATCAGCAGGAACAGCAGCGAGATCGCGCCGATCGACAACGCCACCACCGACCACGCCAGCGCGCCGAGCATGGCGGCAGTCCACTGCACCTCCCGCGTCTCGAACAGGAACATCAACGGCACGCAGGCGAGCGCCGCCGCGGCGAACTGGATCACCGAACCCATGCGCAGGTCGAACACCGGGCAGAAATGCCGCTGGTAGACCGTGCCCACGGTAATGCTGAACAACGCGCCGCCAGCCAGCGCGAGGCTGGCCGGCGTCAAGCCGCTGGCACCGAGCTTGTTCGCCACCACCAGCGCCACGCCGGCGATGCCCAGCAGCAGGCCCAGCCATTGGCGTGCGCCGATGCGCTCGCCCATGCGCGTGGCGATCAGCGCGGTCAGGATCGGCTGCATGCCGACGATCAGCGCCGATACGCCTGCCGGCATGCCGAGCCTGATCGCGGCCCATACGCCGCCGAGATAGCCCGCCTGCAGCAGCAGGCCTGCCACCGCGATATGCCCCACCGCGCTCCAGTCGGTGGCGGTCGATCCCGTCGCGCGCGGCAGCGGCACGCGCGCCAGCAGCACGAACGGCACCATCAGCACCAGCACGCCGGCAAAGCGCAGGAACAGGAAGGTCATCGGCTCTGCGTAGGGCATGCCGTATTTGGCGACGATAAAGCCGGTGCTCCAGATCAGCACGAACAGCCACGGCATCGATGCCACCCACAGCGTGGCGCGCGGGCTGGCCGCACCGCTGCGGCCCGACTCGATCGCCTCGCTCATGATGCCAGCCGCGCGGCAAGTTGCGCATACCGGGCGTGATATTGCGCGGCGAGCCGCACCGTCTGCGCATGGACGGCAACGGTGTCTTCGATCTGGTTGCCGTAGCCGCCGGCCATGGTCACCGCCACCGGCAGCCGGCGTGCTTGCGCGGCGTCGAACACCAGGCGGTCGCGCCGTGCCAGGCCAGCCATGGTCAGTTTCAACCGCCCGAGCCGGTCGCCCTCGTGCGGGTCCGCGCCCGCCAGGTAAATCAGCAGGTCGGGTTCGAAGCGGCGGAACAGCGTGTCCAGCGCTGTCTGCAACGCCTGCGCGTAGGCCTCATCGTCGCAGCCATCCGGCAGGCCAACGTCGAGGTCGCTCGCTTCCTTGCGGAACGGGTAGTTCTTCTCGCCGTGCAGCGACAGCGTAAACACCGACGGGTCGCCGTGCAGGATCGATGCGGTGCCGTTGCCCTGATGCACGTCGAGGTCGATCACCGCGACGCGGCGCACCACCCCGTCGCGCTGCAGCACGCGCGCGGCGATCGCGGCGTCGTTGAAGACGCAGAAGCCGCCGCCCTTGTCCGCGTACGCGTGGTGCGTGCCGCCCGCCAGGTTCACGGCAATGCCTTCACGCAGCGCGCTGCGGCAGGCCTCGATGGTGGCGCCCGCCGAACGGCGCGAGCGCTCCACCATCGCTTCGGACCAGGGAAAGCCGATCTCGCGCTGGCGCGCCGCGTCGAGCGTGCCGGCCGAGGCGGCCTCTACGTATTCCGCCGTGTGCGCCAGCAGCAGCGCATCGTCGCCGGCGCGCGGCGCCTCGGACAGGCGCAGCCCCGGCACCTGGGCCGACACTGCGTCGCGCAGCATGCTGTACTTGCGCATGGGGAAGCGATGTCCGGGCGGCAACGGCAGCACGAAGTGGTCGGCGTAGAAAGCGAGCATGCAAAGAGGCCTGGGCGATTATGTTCACATCTTGTTGATATTCCGGCCTCGGCCGGCCGTACCGGCGCGGGCAGCCTGGGATGGTAGCACCCCTGCCCCGGCATTGCCGCCCGAGCCGGGAAATGGCCACAACGCCACTTGCCGTATACCTTCCCAACCGGATTTTGTGCGACGCACAAAATCTCCTTGACATTGATTCGGCCGCCCCTACAATACGGCTTGTTGCGGCGCACAAACGCACAAACGGCGCCCTGACCCACCCACACGCCTGGGCTGGCCGAAACGGGCACAACACCGTCACGGCCCTGACATCTAGGCGGCTTAATTTGCTTGACCTTGAAGTTCACCACTGGAGACCAGCAATGATCCTCACCCCGGAACAAGTCGCAGCAGCACAAAAGGCTAACCTCGAAACGCTGTTCGGCCTGACCACCAAGGCGTTTGAAGGCGTCGAAAAGCTCGTCGAACTGAACCTGCAGGTGGTCAAGACCACCTTCGCCGAAAACGTCGACAACGCCAAGAAGGCGCTGTCGGCCAAGGACGCCCAGGAGCTGCTGGCGATCCAGGCTGCAGCCGTGCAGCCGGTCGCCGAAAAGACCCTGGCCTACACCCGTCACCTGTACGAGATCGCTTCGGAAACCCAGAGCGAATTCGCCAAGGTGGCCGAGGCCCAGCTGGCCGAAGGCTCGAAGAACGTCCAGGCCCTGGTCGAGAACTTCGCCAAGAACGCCCCGGCCGGTTCGGAATCGACCGTGGCCATCGTGAAGTCGGCGATCTCCGCTGCCAACAACGCCTACGAGTCGGTGCAGAAGGCGACCAAGCAAGCGGTCGAAATCGCTGAAACCAACTTCCAGGCCGCCGCTTCGGCTGCCACCAAGGCTGCCCAGCAAGCCAGCGCCACGGCCCGCACGGCCACGGCGAAGAAGGCCACTGCTGCCTGATAGCCAGTGTTGAAGACGGACCGGCCCCGGCCGGTCCGTTGGCAAAGCCCATTGCCACGCGTTGCCGTGGGCTTTGCCAACGATGAAGGGAGTGCCCTGACCGACTGGCCCGGCGCTGCCTTGTCTGCCGATGTCTCCTCGGTACCGCGGTCTCCTTGTCCAAAGGTATCGTTAAACCCGACCTCTACAGGTCGGGTTTTTTTTTGGCCCATAAGCCAGCAGTTGCCCTGCCGCTGCCTGCCGTGAAAGGCTGATGTCGGCGACTCGTGGCGGTTAATTGCAAAATAAGGGTGCAGCGCGGATTCGAGGAGCGGATTGCGCAATTGCCGTGTTCTACGTCAGTTCGCGGCGTGCCGTTTCACTATCGCCACGATCGAATCCAGCCGTGCCCGGTCGCATGCCAGGGTCACCCCATCGGTAAAGACCGGCTGGGCCAGGCGCGTCAGCACGTCGCCCGGCGGCGCTTCGACCACCAGGCGCGCGCCATTGGCATGGGCGAGCAGCATGGTTTCATGCCAGCGCACTGGTGTGGCCATGTTCAGCGCCAGGTCGTCGGCAATCTGTCCCGGGTCGCGCAACTCGCGCGCCTTGCTGGCGCTGAAATAGCGCGCCGCGGGCCTGGTCAGCACCACGCCCTGCATGGCCCGCTGCAGCGCCTGCGCCGCGCCATTGAGCAGCGGGCAATGCGATGGCACATGGATCGCGACCGGCTTCGCGGCCTGCGCGCCGGCGGCGAGCGCCAGTGCCGATACCTCGGTCATTGCCGCCTCGCTGCCGGCGATCACGGTCTGCGTCGGTGCGTTGAAGTTGGCAAGGTATACCGGCCGTTGCGGCGAGCACACCTGCGCCACCAGCGGCGCGAGCCGGGTGCAGTCGAGTCCCAGGATGGCGGTCATGCCGTAGCCGCCGGGATAGGCCTGCGCCATCAGTTCCCCGCGCAGGCGCACCAGGCGCAAGGCATCGGCAAAGGAGAGCACGCCGGCAGTCACCGCGGCGGCATACGCGCCGATGGAAAGGCCGGCCACGGCGTCGGCACGGGCGTCGTGCGCGGCCAGGCACCGTGCCATCGCCACGCCTGACGTCAGCAGGCACAGCTGGGTCCAGACCGTGGATTGCAGGCGCTCGGGCGTATCCATCTCCGCCACCGGCACCTGCAGGACTTCCTCCGCTTCGGCCAGCACGGACACCACGGCCGGATCGCCTGGCAGGTCCCTCAGCATGCCGGGCCGCTGCGTTCCCTGCCCGGGGAACGTGATCAGGACTTGCATGGCGATGGTTGCCACGGGTTGTCGCACAGGCACGGACCGTGATCGGTCTTCAGCAGCACCCTGCCCCCGCTGCGCAGGCGTTCCAGCAGCGAAAAGCCGCCGTACGGTGTCGCGATCTGGATGTCGACGCGGACTGGCGCGTTGCGCTGCAGTTCGCCAAGCAGCTGGAACTGACTGGCCGGCAGCGGCTGGTCTGCCTGCACGACCAGGTCGAGGTCGCTGTCGGCATGCAGCACGTTGGCCAAGCATGCGAGCGAGAAGGCGGCGCTGCCGGTGACGCCCCAGCGGATGCCGGCGGCATCGAGCCGGCCGGCGATGGCCTCGAGCGCACGGATTGCTGGCAATGCCGCCAGCGCCGGGCGCAGGCGCCAGGCACACCCGGCGGCCAGGTCCATCGGCGTGACGAGCCTGCGGATCGCCGACGGCGCAATCCACGTGCCGAAGCGCTCTGCGCGCGTGCTGCCGCGCAGGCCGACCGGGATCTCCCCCGGCCGGCGGCCGTCGCGCCGCACGACCACCGGCGTGTCATGCAGCGCCGGCAGCGAGACCCACGCCGGCAGCGCGGCACACTCCAGCGCACTGGCCGGGTCGTCCAGCCAGATCAGGTCGTGCGGCGCGGGCGCGGCGAGGTTCAGGCTTGCCATTGCCGCGCCAGGCACGCGCGCACCTCTGCCGATGCTTTACGGTTGGTGCCGCCCAGGCGGCCTTCAAGGCCCTGCGACGGGTCGCGGCGGATGTCGGCCAGCGCGGACAGGATGGTGTCGCGCGCGAGGTGCACATCGGCTGCCAGCGGCGCGCTGGCCGACTCGACCTCGATCAGCCGCCACAGGATGCCAAGCGTGGCGAAGTTCTCGATGTCATAGGCCATCGGCGGCACCGTCGACGCCAGCGCCTCCAGGTCCTCGACCGTGCGCATGGTGATGCGCGCAGCGGCTTCCTTGCCCATCGCATGCACCAGCACGCCCCGGTCATTGAGCGCGATGATCCGGTTGGCCTGGTAGCCGTGCGCGAGGAAGGCGCCCGACATGGCGCGCCCGACGATCAGCGCCACCACCGGATGCCCGGCCAGGCGCGCCTCGGCATATGCGGCCACCGCGCCGGCCAGCGACTGGTGGATGCCCAGTGCCTCCTCGCGCCGGCCGTAGGCCTGGCTGGGCGTATCGACGATCGCCACGATGGCGCGCTTGGCCGGCGCGGCGCGGTCCGCCTCGATCGCCTCGCGCACCGCGCGCGCCAGCGACCAGCCCTCGAGCAGCCCGGCTTCGCCGTTGCGCGCGCGCGGGAAGCGGCTGGCGGCATCGGGCACCAGCGCAATCCAGCGCACCGCGGTGCCGGCCAGTTCGCCGTCGGCCACCTGCACGGAATCCGGATAGCCCGGTTGGCGCGACGCGGCCGGCGCCAGCGCCTGCAGCCAGCGTTCGCCGCGGCTGGCTTCGCGCGCGGCAGCGGGATGAAGTGGTGCGTTCATGCGTCGGTCCCCCGTTGAAACAGTGCCTGCACCTGCGCGGGCGTAGGCTGGGCGCTGGCGTCGTACCCCTGCAGCGCGGCCAGGTATTGCGCGACTTGCTCGCTGCGATGGCAGGCGGCGACCGGCTCGCGCAGCAGCGCGGCAACCTGCGCGCGCATTGCCTCGCAGTCGTCGTCGACATACGCATCGGCGAAACCGGTGGCGACGCGCTGCGTGCCACCGGTGAAGCTCCAGATAAAAGGCCGGTCACGCGAGTCGTACTCGGCGATGCCCGCTTCCTGCTCGATCACGGCCGGGCCGTTCAGCCCCAGCCGGCCCTCCTGCGTCATCACCAGCGCGCTGCACAGGCCGGCCGCGATCGACATGCCGCCAAAGCAGCCCACCTGTCCCGCGATCACGCCGACCACCGGCTGGTAGCGGCGCAGATCAACGATCGCGGCATGGATCTCGGCAATCGCGGCCAGGCCAAGATTGGCTTCCTGCAGCCGCACGCCGCCGGTTTCCAGCAGCAGCACCGCGCGCGTCGGTTCGCCGCGGCGGTTGTCTTCGGCCGCCAGTTCCAGGGCCCCGGCGATCTTGGCGCCACCGACCTCGCCCATGCTGCCGCCCTGGAAAGCGCCCTCGATGGCCAGCACCACCGCCGGCATCCTATCGATGCGCCCCTTGGCCACCACCACGCCGTCATCGCTCTGCGGCACCACGCCTTGCGGCGGCAGCCACGGCGACTGCAGGCCGTCGAACGGCCCCGCCAGCTCGCGGAAAGTGCCCGGATCTAGCAACGCACGTGCGCGCTCGCGTGCGCCGAGTTCGATAAAGCTGTTGCGCGCCAGCAGTTCCGCGGTATTCATGCGCCGTCTCCTTGTTGCGGGCCGCCCAGCGCTTCAAAGGCTTCCGCCAGGCGCATGCCGACCACGCCCGGCGTCGCGCCGAAATCGTGGATGCGGATCTGCATCGATGCGCGCGGCTCGGCGGCGAAGACGCGCGAGAGCTGCGCATCCCAGACGCGGTCATAGCCATTGACCGAGGTAGTGACCTCCACCGTGGTCTTGCCGCCCTGGCCCGGCTCGACCACTACCTCGAGGTCGCCTGACCCCACCACGCCGACCAGTACGCGCCCGGTGGCAGGCTGTCCCGCCGGGAATTCAAATCGCAGTTGTTCCATCAAAGTCCCCTGAAGTCGTTATTCGCGGCCGATCTCGCAGCCGTCACGCCGGCAGCCCCGTCCCGCGACAGCCGGTCGAGGAAGATCGTCGCGGCCAGCAGGTCCGCCGCGCCGCCCGGCGAGGCCCGTCGGGCCAGCATGCCGGCATCGAGGCTGCGCAGGTGGCGCCGGCCCGCCACCGTGCCCGCGCCGCCTGCCGACAGCACCGCCCTGGCACCGGCCTGCATGTAGTCCAGCCCGGGCCGCCCCGACCTGGCCAGCACGCAGGTATCGTCCAGTTCGCTCATCAGCGCGAGCAGCGCGTTCAGGCGGGCCGTCGCTTCGGTATCGCCGCGCGCGCGGCTGCGCTGCAGCGCCGGCAGCGCCAGCCGCGTCACGTGCGGGAAGCCCGCGCGCGCCTGCGCGCGCGCCCCGCCGACACCGTAGGCCAGGCAGGCGAGTTCGCCCTTGTTGCCGGTGAGCACCGGCCGGTGCCGGTCCGCCAGCGAGGCAATGGCTCCGGCCGTGGCGCTGATCGTCCCGGCACTGGCGGCCAGCCCTGCGGCACTCGCGTGCGCCGCGGCGCCGACCAGCAGGCCGATGCACCAGATCGCGCCGCGATGCGTGTTGACGCCACCGGTGGCGGCCAGCATCACGGCCTCGGCCTCGCGGCCGAGCGCGCCCAGCTGTTCGCGCAGGCCATAGCCCACACGCGGCGCCTGCAGCCCGGCATCGGCCATGGCCGCGAACGAAGGCCCCAGCGCATGCGCCGAGCGCAGCATCAGCGGCAAGGTCAGGTCGGCATGGGCCCCGCTGCCGCGGCTGTCGACCAGGCCGGGCTTGGGCGAGAGCTGCGCCTCTTCGGCGATGGCGCCGACGGCGAGTCCTGCCAGCGCCTCGGCGTGGGCCGAGGCCGCCGGGCGCTGCGCGGGCGCGTACGGGGCCTGCGCCTGCAGGATCCTTGCGGTGGCGACTGCCATTACCAGCTCCGGAAGCGTGCCGGCGGCTCGTACAGCCCGCCGGACCAGTCGACCAGGTCGGCCATGCTCTTGGCCGCCAGCAGGCTGCGCGTGGCCTGGCTGCGCTGCACGCCCAGGTCTTCCGGCAGCGCGATCAGGCCGTCGCTGCGCATCCGGCGCGTGGTAGCGGGATCGTGCTTCAGGCCGATGGGCGTGACGCCGGCCACGGCGGCAATCATCCGGCGCCGCTCCTCCAGCGATTGCGCCTTGTAGAGGTAGGCGATGCCCTCTTCGGTCAGCACGTGCGTGACGTCGTCGCCGTAGATCATCACCGGCGCCAGCGGCATGCCGCTTTCGCGCGCGACCTCGACCGCATCCATCGACTCGACGAAGGTCGGCTTGCCGCCGGCCTGGAAGGTCTCCACCATTTGCACCACCAGCTTGCGGCCGCGCGCGAGCGGGTCGTCGGTCTCGATCAGGTCGAGCCACGCCGGCGTCGGGTGCCGGCGCCCGCCCGGCTGGTGGCCCATGTTGGGCGCGCCGCCAAAGCCGGACAGCCGCCCGCGCGTCACCGTGGACGAATGGCCGTCGCCGTCGATCTGCAGCGTCGAGCCGATGAACAGGTCCACCGCGTACTGGCCGGCAAGCTGGCAGAAGGCCCGGTTCGAGCGCATCGAGCCGTCCGCGCCGGTAAAGAAGACGTCCGGCCGCGCGGCGACGTAGGCTTCCATGCCCAGTTCGCTGCCGAAGCTGTGCACGCTCTCGACCCAGCCGGTCTCGATCGCCGGAATCAGGGTCGGGTGCGGGTTGAGCGTCCAGTACTTGCAGATCTTGCATTTCAGACCGAGCGCCTCACCGTAGGTCGGCAGGATCAGCTCGATCGCCGCGGTGTTGAAGCCGATGCCATGGTTGAGCGACTGCACCTGGTGGCGCTCGTAGATGCCGCGGATCGCCATCATCGCCATCAGCACGTGCACCGGCTTGATCAGCCGCGGGTCGCGCGTGAACAGCGGTTCGCAGAAGAACGGCTTGTCCGCCTGCACCACGTAGTCGATCCAGGAGCCCGGCACGTCGACGCGCGGCAGGTCCGCGGGATCGTCGACGATCTCGTTGACCTGTGCGATCACCAGGCCGTCGCGGAAGGCTGCGGCCTCGACCAGCGCCGGCGTATCTTCAGTGCTCGGACCGGTGTAGAGGTTGCCCTGGCGATCCGCCTTGTAGCCGGCGATCAGCACCACATTGGGCACCAGGTCCACGTACAGCCGCGAATACAGCTCGATATAGGTATGGATCGCGCCGACTTCGAGCTGTCCGTCTTCCAGGAACTGCGAGATGCGGATGCTCTGCGCGCCCGCGTACGAGAAATCCAGCTTGCGCGCAATGCCGCGTTCGAACAGGTCGAGGTGCTCGACCCGGCTGACGCTGGGGATGATCATGTGGAGCGCATGCACGCGCGCCGGATCGACCTGCGCCAGCGAGCGCGACAGGAAGTCGGCCTGCTTCTGGTTGTTGCCCTCCAGCACCACGCGGTCGCCGGACGCCAGCACGGCTTCCAGGAACGCGACGATGTCGCTGGTCGGCACCACCTTGCCGTCGGCAATGGCTGCGGCGTTCTGCTTGCGGCGCGCCTTGGCTTCCCTGCGGGTATTCCACTGTCGGCCCGTGCTGATGTGGGTCATTGCGTCTCCGGCTGGTGTCTGTCTGATGCGTCCACCTTAAACACGCGGACTTCACCAAACAATGACGCCGGGAAATGAACCGTTACGCTGGCCGGAAGCGAGCCTGGGCGTGGGCGCAGCGCCGTCCGGGTGCCTTACTCGTCGGCGTCGCGCATCGCCATGCGGCAGGCCGCGGCCAGCGCCAGCAGGTTGGGATCGCGCTCGCGGCGGCGCAGGAAGTTCAGGGCGATGGTTTGCTTGATGTCGTATTCGGCGGCCAGCGGCACGAACGCCACATCGCGCGAATACACGCCTTTCACCCGGCCCGGCAGCAGCGTATAGCCGATGCCGCCGCCCACCAGGTTCATCAGCGAAAAGATATCGCCGACCTTCATCACCACATTAGGCGTGAATTCGGCAATGCGGAACGCCTCGACAAAGCCGCTGTAGGTGACGAAACCCTCGCTCAGGCTGACGAAGGGCTCATCGCGGCAAGCGCGCAGGTCCACCGCGGGCATCGAGGCATAGGGCGAACCGGCCGGCGCCGCGAAAAAGATATCGTCCTCGAACAGCGGGATCGACTCGATCTCCGGATCGGGCTCGGGCACAGCCATCAGGGCGGCGTCGATCGAGCCCTGCTTGAGCTTCCGCAGCAGGTCCGCGTTCGAACCCAGCACCAGATCGGTCTGCAGTTCCGGGCGCCGCAGCTTCAGGCCGATCACGACCTTCGGCACGGTCTGGACCGTCAGCGAATAAAGCGACCCGATCTTGACCTGGTCGGCCGAAAAGCCGGCGGCCTCGCGCGTGGCGCGGATACCGTCGGCCATGGCCTTGAGCACTTCCCGGGCCGTATCCGCCAGCACATGGGCGGCATCGGTCGGTATCAGGTTGCGGCCCTCGTGGCGGAACAGCGCGCAGCTGGTGCCCTGTTCCAGCGAATGCAGCGCGCGGTGCACGCTGACCGTGCTGGTATCGAGAATTTCGGCCGCCTTGGCCAGGTTGCCCGATTCCATGAACGCCAGCAGGGCTTCGAGCTTGCGGAAGGTGATCTCTTCGCCGATGCGGATTCTCATGGGTCGGGCAATGGTTGAGGGCAGGCTCCTATCTTAGCCGCGTGCCGGCCAGTGCGCACCGCTGGGTGCAGCTGGCCGCGGCTAACCGGGCAGCTTCATGGTCGGAAGTCTGGGTAGCGGCAACAGGTATCAGAGCACGACGAAGACAAGCCACAGCATCACCGGCGCAATCACAGTCACCAGTGCGCCATAGATCAGCAGCGTGCGGAAGAAGGCCTGCCGGTCCACCCCCTGCGCGTTGGCGAGCACCAGTGCGCCGTTGGTCGAGAACGGGCTGACGTCGACGATGGTCGAGGACACCGCCATCGCGGCGATAAAGCCGATGGCGCTCACGTCAGAGCCCTGCTGCAGGAACGGCACGGCCAGCGGGATCAGCGAACCCAGCACGGCGGTCGACGAGGCGAAGGCCGACACCACCGCGCCGACCACGCACAGCAGCAGCGCGGCCATCAGCGGCGACGTCAGGCTGGCGACGCTGTGGCCGACGAAGTCGATGGTGCCCATCTTGTCCATCACCCCGACGAAGGTGCTGACGCCGACGATCAGCATGATCTCGGGCCACGACACCTGGCCCAGCGCACGCTTCTGCAGTTCTGGCGCGATCAGCGCGAGCAGCAGCGCGATGGTCAGCGAGACAAAGCCGATATCGAGCTTGAAGTAGAGCGTCAGCACCGCCAGCGCGACCAGGCCGGCTACGGTCAGGTACTGGTAGAGGCCGGCCGGGGCCGCGGCCACAGCTTCCCCTTCGCTGCCAAGCAGCGCAGTGCGGTCGCGTGCCATCGTCTTCTGCTCCTCGAGGCCGGCTTCGGCCTCCGCATCGCCGTAGATCTGCGCGCCCTGTGCCGGCACGGTGCGCGCGCCGAACGGCGCCCCCATGGCCAGCACGCCGCCGGCCACCGGTTGCAGCGCGGGCGGTGCCGCTTGCCGCATCAGGCGCAGTCCGCCCAGCGCAACGAAGAGGCCGGCGGCCACGGCGAGGTTGACGCCAAGGCTGGCGAAAGCCGTCGCCATCTCGTTCAGCGGGAGACCTGCCTTCTGCACGATCTTGTTGGTGATGCCGCCATAGATGCTGATCGGCGAAAAGCCGCCGCCCTGCGCGCCATGGATGACCATCAGACCCATCAGCAGCGGATTGATGCCATAGCGCGCGGCAAAGCCCAGCGCGATCGGCGCGATGATGGCCACCGCCGCCGGACTGACCGCGCCGACCGACGTCAGCAGCGCCGCGATCAGGAACATGATCCAGGGAATGGCGGCGATCCGGCCGCCCACGGCCCGCACCGCGAGCCGCACCAGCCAGTCGATCGTGCCGTTGTTCTGCGCCACCGCGAACAGGTACGTGATGCCGACCAGCGTCAGGAACAGGTCGACGGGAAAGCCGGCAAGGATGGCCTTGGCCGGCATGGCCGCGACCAGGGTGCCAACCAGGAAGGCACCGACAAAGGCAAGTGCGCCCATGTTGACAGGCAGTACCGTAGCGATGACGAACATCAGCCCTAGCACCGAGATGGAAATGACGTGTGACGACATAGCGGCTCCGTGGCGGCCTGCGCGTCCGCGCACACCGACCGGCAAGTAAGTCAGGGGAACGCAGCAGCGCGGCGGGCCGGCTGCCGGAGATTCAGGTCTGCCGCTACGGCAACGTATCGAAGGGATGGGCCATGATGTTGTCTCCTTGTCTGTGAGGCCGCATGGAACGGCGCCGACCGGGTCCGAAACTGCGTCCGGCATTCTCTTGTTGGTCTGGCTGAACGATATGGCGCCGGGGCGGGGCCATCAATTAAGCGCTTGGACCGATCCTTACGGAAAGCGGAAAGCAGGCGTGCGAGCAACGCCGGACGGCCAGCACAAAGACGGGTTGCTTTGCCATGGAGACTGAATGGCGCGATGTCGGCCGAGCCATCGAAGTGCTTCTAGAGAAACTTCAAACCCCTACAACCAGAAGCTGTGGGTTATAGAAAGTTCGGCCTTATCACGGCGCTGTACCTTCGCCCCGACATGAGATCGCGGGGCATTGCACCTCGCCTGATCGGGGTGGCGCTGCAGGAAGGGCGCGAGCGAGGATGGAAGCGCCTGGAGGTCGGCGCACCGGCTCAGCCAAGACGGAAGCGCAGGCTCGCGTTCTATCGGGACAACGGCTTCGAGGAAGTCGGCCCCTGGCTTCGCCGCATGTCAGGACGCAGCCGCGACGTTAGTCATCGCGTCCCTTTGTGAAGAAACTGATTGGCCCGGTGATTACGCTGGTCGCATCATCGGCACTGCCAGGCTTGATGCCTGTGAGTAACCCGCTCGTTGCACACACTGCTGGTCCGCACGGGGCAGACCAGCAGTGTGTGTCAGGCCGGGATCAACGCTTGCGCGGCGGCGGCACGTCGGTACACGTGCCTTCGTAGATCTCGGCCGCCATGCCGATCGACTCGCCCAGCGTCGGGTGCGGATGGATGGTCTTGCCGATATCCACCGCGTCGGCGCCCATCTCGATCGCCAGGCACACTTCGCTGATCAGGTCGCCGGCGTGCGTGCCGACGATGCCACCGCCGATCACGCGGTGCGTTTCCTCGTCGAAGATCAGCTTGGTAAAGCCCTCGTCGCGGCCGTTGGCGATGGCGCGGCCCGAAGCGGCCCACGGGAACACGCCCTTGCTGTACTTGATGCCCTGCGCCTTGCACTCGTCTTCGGTCAGGCCGGCCCAGGCCACTTCCGGATCGGTAAAGGCCACCGACGGGATCTGCTTGGCATCGAAGAAGGCCTTCTCGCCATGCGCGGCCTCGGCGGCCACGTGGGCTTCGTGCACGGCCTTGTGTGCCAGCATCGGCTGGCCGACGATATCGCCGATCGCGAAGATATTCGGCACGTTGGTGCGCATCTGCTTGTCGACGTCGATAAAGCCGCGCTCGGTCACGGCCACGCCGGCCTTCTCGGCGCTGATGCGCTTGCCGTTGGGCGAGCGTCCCACCGACACCAGCACCAGGTCATAGCGCTGCGGCTCGGCCGGTGCGGCTTCGCCCTCGAAGCTGACGTAGATGCCGTCCGGCTTGGCTTCCACCGCGACCGTCTTGGTATTCAGCATCACCTTGCCGAAGCGGTCCTTGTTCTTCTTTTCCCAGACCTTGACCAGGTCGCGGTCGGCGCCGTTCATCAGGCCCGGCAGCATTTCGACGACATCGATCTCCGCGCCCAGCGTGCTGTACACCGTGGCCATTTCCAGGCCGATGATGCCGCCGCCGATGACCAGCATCTTGTTGGGCACTTCCGGCAGTTCCAGCGCGCCGGTCGAGTCGACGATGCGCGGGTCTTCCGGGATGAAGGGCAGCTTCACCGCCTGGCTGCCGGCGGCGATGATGGCCTTCTCGAAGCGGATCACGGTCTTCTTGCCGGTGCTGCGCTTGCCCTCGCCCTCGGTCAGTTCGACTTCCATGTGGTGCGGATCGAGGAAGTTGCCGATGCCGCGCACCACCTGAACCTTGCGCGCCTTGGCCATGCCGGCCAGGCCGCCGGTCAGCTTGCCCACCACCTGGTTCTTGTAGTGGCGCAGGCCGTCCAGGTCGATCTTGGCTTCGCCGAAGAGGATGCCGTGGGCGGCCAGCGCCTTGGCCTCGTCGATCACCGCGGCGTTGTGCAGCAGCGCCTTGGACGGGATGCAGCCCACGTTCAGGCAGACGCCGCCGAGCGTGCTGTAGCGTTCCACCAGCACGGTGTTCATGCCCAGGTCGGCGGCGCGGAAGGCGGCCGAGTAACCGCCAGGGCCGGCACCCAGCACCAGCATCTCGCACTGGATATCGGCACCGCCGGCATGGCTGGCGGCCGCCGGGGCGGGCGCTGCGGCGGGCGCGGGGGCCTGCGCGGGTGCCGGGGCCGGGGCCGGGGCAGGCGTGGCGGCTGCTCCAGCCTGGGCCTCGATGGTGCAGATCACCGCGCCCTGGCCCACCTTGTCGCCGACCTTGACCTTGACGTCGACCACCTTGCCGGCGGCCGACGACGGCACGTCCATGCTGGCCTTGTCGGACTCCAGCACGATCAGGGACTGCTCCACCTCGACCGTGTCGCCGGCCTTGACCAGCACCTCGATCACTTCAACCGCGTCGAAATCGCCGATATCCGGCACCTTGACTTCGATCACACTCATATTTGCTCCTCTATGCGCGCCCGCCTCTCGGCTTCAGGGCGCGCCGTCGTTGTTGGTTGCTGCGTCGCCGGCCGCCGGCTCGCCGCCCGCGGCATCGTCGGCGAGTGCCGCCGCGGCGTCTTCCTGGTGCAGCCGCACCGTGTGCATCTCGATCGGTCCCGACGAACTCTTGTCGAACTCCACGCCGGCATCGACGCCGATGCGCGCGATCTCGCCCGCGCCGAGGTCCGGGCGGTCATAGACCGCATGCATCGCGCCCAGCGCGTAGTTGCGGCCCGAGCCGATGCCCCAGAAACGGTCGAACGAGAACACCTCGCGGTACGAGTAGACGCCGAAGATGCCCGCCGGATTGGCGATCAGGCATACGATCTGCGACGACTCGTAGGGATCGTCATCGTCTTCCTTGGTGTTGACGAAGTAGTCCGTCTTCAGCTTCTCGTGCACCTTCAGGAAGGTGCGGAACACGTCGTCGCGCGAGCCCAGCCTGCATTCCTCGCCCAGGCCCGCCAGCAACGTGCGCATGACCGGAAAGTGCGCGGTCGTCCCGGCCAGCGCGATAAAGCCGTCGCCGACCGGAAAGACCTTCTGGTTGCGCTCATACGCGCGCGACAGCCGCGTATCGCCGAAGGTGACCAGCGCGTCCGCCGCGATCGCCACTTCGGCGCCCTTCTTGACGACAACACAGGTAGTCATGGCTCGCTCCTATCGTCAGGCTTGGGCGCACACCGGCAATGCCGGTGCGCGCTGCCGAGTTAGAGCAGGATACGGCGGAAGTCCGCCAGCAATTGCGCAAAGTACGTGTTGAAGCGCGCGGCCTCGGCGCCGTCGATGACACGGTGGTCCCACGACAGCGACAGCGGCAGCGTCAGGCGTGGCGCGAACTGCTTGCCGTCCCACACCGGTTTCTGGAACGACTTGCACACGCCCATGATGGCCACTTCCGGCGCATTGATGATCGGCGTGAAGTAGGTACCGCCGAGGCCGCCCAGCGACGAGATCGAGAAGCAGCCGCCCTGCATCTGGTCCGGCTTGAGCTTGCCGTCGCGCGCCAGCTTGGCCAGCTCGCTCATTTCCTGGCTGATCTCCAGCACGCCCTTCTTGTCGGCGTCCTTGATCACCGGCACGACCAGGCCGTTCGGGGTGTCAGCGGCAAAACCGATGTTGAAGTATTTCTTCAGCACCAGGTTGTCGCCATCGAGCGAGGCATTGAAGTTCGGGAACTTCTTCAGCGCCGCGACCGTGGCCTTGATCATGAAGGCCAGCATGGTCACCTTGATGCCGGACTTTTCGTTTTCCTTGTTCAGCTGCACGCGGAAGGCTTCCAGCTCGGTGATGTCCGCTTCGTCATGGTTGGTGACGTGCGGGATCATGACCCAGTTGCGGTGCAGGTTGGCGCCGGAAATCTTCTTGATGCGCGACAGGGCCTTGCTTTCGACCTCGCCGAAGCGGGTGAAATCGACCTTCGGCCACGGCAGCAGGCCAAGCTCGCCACCGCCGCCACCAGCCGCGGCGGCCTGGGCCGGCGCGGCGGCCTGGCCGGTCATCACGCCCTTGACGTAGCTCTGCACGTCCTGCTGGGTGATGCGGCCCTTGGGGCCGGTGCCGGCCACGCGCGACACGTCGACGCCCAGCTCGCGCGCGAACTTGCGCACCGAGGGGCTGGCATGGGCGGCCTTGCCGCTTACGCCAGCGACTGCCGGCGCGGCGGCAGGCGCTGCTGCCGGCGCGGGGGCAGCCGCGGGCGCGGGTGCCGGGGCGGGCGCGCTGGCTGCGGCCGGGGCCGGAGCCGCCGCGGCAGCCGGAGCCGGGGCCGCGGCAGCGCCGGCGGCGCCTTCCAGGATCAGCAGCAGCGTGCCTTCGGACACATTGTCGCCAACCTTGACCTTGATTTCCTTGACCACGCCGCCCTGCGGCGAGGGCACGTCCATGGTGGCCTTGTCGGATTCCAGCGTCACCAGCGCGTCTTCGGCGTTGATGGTGTCGCCCGGCTTGACGTGGACCTCGATGACCGGCACGGCATCGTAGTCGCCGATATCGGGCACCTTGACCTCGACGGTGCCGCCACCGCTGGCGGCAGGCGCAGCCGCGGGGGCAGCTGCCGGCGCGGGAGCGGGCGCAGGTGCCGCGGCGGCGGGGGCCGGAGCGGGCGCGGCGGCGGCGGGCGGTGCCGCGGAGGCCTCGTTCGCCGCTTCCAGCATCACCAGCACCGAGCCTTCGGACACGTTGTCGCCCACCTTGATGCGGACGTCCTTGACCACGCCGGCCTGAGGCGAGGGCACGTCCATGGTGGCCTTGTCCGATTCCAGCGTCACCAGCGCGTCTTCCGCGTTGATGCTGTCGCCGGGTTTCACATGCACTTCGATGACGGGGACGGCGTCATAGTCGCCGATATCCGGCACCTTGATTTCAATTGCTTGACTCATTCAGTGTCTCCTGAGCAGGCCGGCACGCGCGACATCCGCAAGCGGCGAGATTACCTTCGCCGCCCGCTTCTGTCACGCCGCCATGCCGCAAGGCGCCATCGGGACTGTGCCGGGGCGCCCGCGGCACGGCAGCTGCCGTACTGCGGGGGTGGGTGCAGGCTGCCGGATCAGACCGACATCGGGTTGGGCTTGTTCGGGTCGAGGTTGTACTTCTTGATGGCCTCGGCGACCTTGTCGCGGCCGATCGCGCCCTCGTCGGCCAGCGCCTTGAGCGCGGCCAGCGTGACCCAGTAGCGGTCCACTTCGAAGAAGTGGCGCAGCTTCTCGCGCGTGTCCGAGCGGCCGAAGCCGTCGGTGCCCAGCACCACGTAGCGGCGCGGCACGTACGGACGGATCTGTTCGGCGAAGGTGCGCACGTAGTCGGTCGAGGCAATCACCGGGCCGCGCGCCGACTTCAGCTTCTGCGTGACAAAGGCTTCGCGCTGGGTCTCGGCCGGGTGCAGCAGGTTGAAGCGCTCGGCGGCCTGGCCGTCGCGCGCCAGCTCGGTGAAGCTCGGGCAGCCCCACAGGTCGGACTCGACGCCCCAGTCCTTCTTCAGCAGCTCGGCGGCGGCGATCACCTCGCGGAAAATCGTGCCCGAGCCCAGCAGCTGCACGCGCGGCGCGTTGCTGTTCTCGACGCCCTTGCGGAACTGGTACATGCCCTTGACGATGTCCTGCTCTACGCCAGCCGGCATTTCCGGGTGCTCGTAGTTCTCGTTCATCACCGTCAGGTAGTAGTAGACGTCTTCCTGCTCGGCGTACATGCGGCGCAGGCCGTCCTGCATGATCACCGCCAGCTCGTACTGGAAGGTCGGGTCATACGAGATGCAGTTGGGGATGACGGCGTGGAACACGTGCGAATGGCCGTCTTCATGCTGCAGGCCTTCGCCGTTCAGCGTGGTGCGACCGGCGGTGCCGCCCAGCAGGAAGCCGCGCGAGCGCATGTCGGCGGCGGCCCAGCACAGGTCGCCGATACGCTGGATGCCGAACATCGAGTAATAGATGTAGAACGGGATCATCTGCACGCCGTGGGTCGAGTACGACGTGGCGGCAGCGATCCAGTCGCACATGGCGCCGGCTTCGTTGATGCCTTCCTGCAGCACCTGGCCAGTCTGCGATTCCTTGTAGAACATCAGCTGGTCATGGTCTTCCGGCACGTATTTCTGGCCTTCCTGGTTCCAGATGCCGACCTGGCGGAACAGGCCTTCCATGCCGAAGGTGCGCGACTCGTCCGGGACGATGGGCACCACGTGCTTGCCGATCTGCTTGTCCTTCAGCAGCGTGTTCAGGATACGGACGAAGGCCATGGTGGTGGACACTTCGCGGCCTTCGCCGGTGGCCTTGAGCAGGGCTTCGAACGCCTTCAGCTCCGGCACCTGCAGCGCTTCGGCCTTCTGCCGGCGCGCCGGCAGGTAGCCACCGAGGTTCATGCGCGCCTGGCGCATGTATTCCAGTTCCTTCGAGCCTTCCTCGAAGGTGATGTACGGCACTTCTTCCAGCTTGTCGTCGGCAACCGGGATGTTGAACTGGTCGCGGAACTTGCGGATCGCGTCGACCGGCATCTTCTTCTGCTGGTGCGCGACGTTCATGGCCTGGCCGGCGTCGCCCATGCCATAGCCCTTGATGGTCTTGGCCAGGATCAGCGTAGGCTGGCCCTTGTGCTCGCTGGCGGCCTTGTAGGCGGCGTAGATCTTGTGCGGGTCGTGGCCGCCGCGGTTCAGGCGCCAGATGTCCTCGTCGGACCAGTCGGCGACCATCGCCTTGAGCTCAGGCGTGTTGAAGAAGTGCTCGCGCACGTAGGCGCCGTCCTTGGCCTTCATGGTCTGGTACTCGCCGTCCACGCATTCCATCATGCGCTTCATCAGCAGGCCCTTGGTGTCGCGCGCCAGCAGCGAATCCCACTTGCTGCCCCACACCACCTTGATCACGTTCCAGCCGGCACCGCGGAACTCGGACTCCAGTTCCTGGATGATCTTGCCGTTGCCGCGCACCGGGCCGTCCAGGCGCTGCAGGTTGCAGTTGATGACGAAGACCAGGTTGTCGAGCTTCTCGCGGCCGGCCATGCCGATCGCGCCCAGCGATTCCGGCTCGTCGGTCTCGCCGTCGCCCAGGAAGGCCCAGACCTTCCGGTCGCCGGCCTTGGCCAGGCCGCGGCTGTCAAGGTACTTCATGAAGCGGGCCTGGTAGATGGCCATGATCGGGCCCAGGCCCATCGACACCGTCGGGAACTGCCAGAAATCCGGCATCAGCCACGGGTGCGGGTACGACGAGATGCCCTTGCCGTCGACTTCCTGGCGGAAGTTATCGAGTTGGTCGGGCGTCAGGCGGCCGAGCAGGAAGGCGCGCGAGTACACGCCCGGCGCCGAGTGGCCCTGCACGAAGACCAGGTCGCCGCCGCTCTGCTCCGACGGGGCGCGCCAGAAGTGGTTGTAGCCGACGTCGTACAGCGTGGCCGCCGAGGCAAACGACGAGATATGGCCGCCGACATTGGTGTGCTTGTTGGCGCGCAGCACCATCGCCATGGCGTTCCAGCGGGTGTACGAGCGGATCCGGTGCTCGATGTCCTGGTCGCCGGGGATGCGGGCCTGCTGCTCGACCGGGATGGTGTTGATGTACTGGGTCTCGGCGTGGAACGGCTGGGTCACGCCGTTCACGCGGGCGTATTCGATCTGCTTGTCGATCAGGAAAGCGGCGCGCGCCGGGCCTTCCGCGGCCAGCACGCCCTGCAGGGCGTCGAGCCATTCATGGGTTTCCTGGGGATCGGCGTCGTTGGCGCTCGAGGCGCCGAGGATCTGCTCTGGTACGGCGGACATGACTGTCTCCTGGGTGAATTCTTGGCTTCCGCGTCCGCGCTGGCAGCGCCGGACACGACTCAACGTATGACTCGCACCGACTTGCGGAGATCGGCGCCATTGCCGCCTTGCATCGGGGCCGCCGCCGGGAAACCTGTTCCGGTTTCTCCGCGCGGCAGGCGCATGGCTACCGCCCGCATTCTTGGGTCGGACCGATTCTATGGAAGCCCAATGGCGAGCACAAGGGAAATTTTCAAATTGCGATATCGTTTTTTATAATGTGGAATTATGCGGCGGCGCACCAAGAAGCACTGCCGAGCCCGCATGCCGCATGCCTGCACCCTGCCGGCGCCGGCACGCGGCGCAGGGATTTCATTGGCGCTTTCCCCAAGCGACGCACCGCAATAATCTCGGTACACTGGTCGGTCAGCCGTCAATCCCTCCCATGCCGTTTGCCAACCGCCTCGACCGTCTTTTCCGCAGCCTGCGCGCCGCCATGCTCCCCTCCGATGCGTCGGGTACAGCCAAGGCCGCCGGCGGCGAGTCCGCGCATGTCCCGCATGCGCCTTCCGCGGCGGCCGGCCTGGGGCCGATCGAGGCGCTGGGACCGGACGACGGCGTCCCGGTGGCGCCCCCGCGCGGCCTGTGGTGGCTGCGCTGGCGCAACCTGGTCGCCACCAGCTGGTTCATGTTCATCCCGCTGGTTGCCATTGTGCTCTTCACCGTGGCGATGGGCGTGATCCTGTGGTCGCTGCACGAGACCGAACGCCAGCAGCAGCGCGACGCGCTGTACCGCGACGCGGCGTGGGCGCAGCAGCGCGTGCGCCTGTCGCTGCTGAGCAACCAGGACCAGCTGGCCTCGCTCGCGCGCGACATCGCCGCCGCGCAGCTGGAGCAAGGCGCCTACCGCACCGCGGCGCAAGAAATCCTGCGCGAGAACCCCGAGATCGTCTTCATCAACTGGCTCGACGCCACCAAGCGCGGGCGCTGGTCGCTGCCGTCGACCTCCGAGTTCGCCAGCCGCCTGCGCGAGAACCAGGACCAGCCGCTCGAACCCGAAGTGCTCGACACCTTCGACGCCGCGCGCGAGACCCAGCGCGTGGTCTACTCGCGCCCGCTGGTCAACGAGCGCGGCGACAGCTTCATGCTGATGGAAGTGCCGATCGTGCGCGACAACGAATTCCTCGGCACGCTGGGCGCGCTGTATTCGATCAACGGCATCCTGACCCACCTGCTGCCGCCCGAGCTGACCGAGCGCTACCGCTTCTCGCTGATCGACAAGAACAACCAGACCCGCGCCAGCACCTCGCTGCGGCCGGTGCCGGGCAACGCGCTGTCGTACGAGGTGCTGCTCGACCCGCCCGGCCATTCGCTGTCGCTGCGCGCCGATGCCTACCCGCCGGCATCGAACCTGCCCAACAACATGCTGCTGTGGCTGGTGGTGGGGCTGTCCTGCTTCCTGCTGTGGAGCCTGTGGAGCATGTGGCGGCACACCAGCCGCCGCTCCGAGGCGCAGCGCGCGCTGCTGGCCGAGACCTCGTTCCGCCGCGCGATGGAAAACTCGATGCTGATCGGCCTGCGCGCACTCGACCTGAACGGCCGCATCACCTACGTCAACCCGGCGTTCTGCCGCATGACCGGCTGGCAGGAGAACGACCTGGTCGGGCGCCTGCCGCCCTTCCCCTACTGGCCGCCCAACGACCAGCAGGAGATGCAGAAGCAGATCGACCTGACGCTGCAGGGCAAGTCGCCCGCCGGCGGCTACGAGATGCGCGTGATGCGCCGCGACGGCAGCAGCTTCTATGCCCGCATGTACGTGTCGCCGCTGGTCGACAGCCGCGGCCGCCATACCGGCTGGATGAGCTCGATGACGGACATCACCGAGCCCAAGCGCGCGCGCGAGGAACTGGCCGCCGCGCACGACCGCTTCACCACCGTGCTGGAAAGCCTGGACGCCGCGGTGTCGGTGCTGGCCACCGACAAGGCCGAGCTGCTGTTCGCCAACCGCTACTACCGCCAGCTGTTCGGCTGGGAGGCCGAGGGCCACGTCAAGCTGGCCGGCGACGAGCTCGACAAGGACCAGGTCTCCAGCGACAACACTGACTATGTCGATGCCTATGCCGGCCTGCCGGCATCGGAGCTGATGCCGTACGCGTCGGATGCGCGCGAGGTGTTCGTGCCCGACATGCAGAAATGGTTTGAAGTGCGCCGCCGCTATATCCAGTGGGTCGACGGCCACCTGGCGCAGATGCAGATCGCCACCGACATCACCGTGCGCAAGGCCGCCGAGGAAATGGCGCGCCAGCATGAAGAGCGCCTGCAGTTCACCAGCCGCCTGACCACCATGGGCGAGATGGCATCGTCGCTGGCGCACGAACTGAACCAGCCGCTGGCGGCGATCAACAACTACTGCATGGGCGCGGTGGCGCGGCTGCATTCGGGGCGCAGCACGCCCGAGGACCTGATCCCGGTGCTGGAGAAGACCTCGGCGCAGGCGGTGCGGGCCGGCACCATCATCAGCCGCATCCGCGGCTTCGTGAAGCGCAGCCAGCCGCAGCGGCGCGAGGCCGCGCTGCACGACATCGTCGCCGACGCGGTGGGCCTGGCCGACCTGGAGGCCACGCGCCGCCGCGTCACCATCCTGACCCGGCTGCCGGCGCCGCCACTGACCGTCTATGTCGATCCGGTGCTGATCGAACAGGTGCTGGTGAACCTGCTCAAGAACGCGGTCGAGGCCATGGCTGGGCTGCCGGCGATACGCGCCGGCGGCGTGGTGCGGCTGCACGCGCGGGTCGAGTCCGGCGAGATCGGCGACAACGTCCATATCGACGTGATCGACCAGGGCCCTGGCGTGGACGAGGCCACCAAGGAGCGGCTGTTCGAGCCCTTCTTCAGCACCAAGTCCGATGGCATGGGCATGGGACTGAACATCTGCCGCTCGATCATCGAATCGCACCAGGGGCGGCTGTGGGTCGAGAACAATATCGACGGCATTGGCTGTACATTCAAGATCATGCTGCCGCTGCAGTCGGCGCTGGCCGAAACCCTGGCCGAATAACCAGAGCCCGCGCATGCGGGCCGCGCGCACCCTTGCGCATCACCGACTGCCCGATGCCGGCCGCGCCGCCTCCCCTCCGACGTGGGGGGCCTGTCTCGCCACAGAGGGCCGCTGCCGGTTACACTTCGCAGCAATGAATTGTTGTCCCGAGGAGACTACATGACCGCAACGCCAAACCCCACGCCCCACCGCGGCGAGACCGTGTTCATCGTCGACGACGATGAAGCCATGCGCGACTCGCTGACCTGGCTGCTGGAGGGCAATGGCTATCAGGTGCGCAGCTTCACCAGCGCCGAGCAGTTCCTCGCCGCCTACGACGCCAGCCAGGTGTCCTGCCTGATCCTGGACGTGCGCATGCCCGGCATGAGCGGGCCCGAGCTGCAGGAGCGCATGCTGGCCGAGCAGATCGATATTCCGATCGTCTTCATCACCGGCCACGGCGACGTGCCGATGGCGGTATCGACGATGAAGCGCGGCGCGATCGACTTTATCGAAAAGCCCTTCGACGAGTCCGAGCTGCGCGCGCTGGTCGAGCGCATGCTGCAGAAGGCCCGCACCGACCACTCCACCGCGCGTGAGCAGCGCGCCGCCAAAGACCTGCTGGGCAAGCTGACCACGCGCGAGCAGCAGGTGCTGGAGCGCATCGTGGCCGGCCGCCTGAACAAGCAGATCGCCGACGACCTGGGGATTTCCATCAAGACCGTGGAGGCGCACCGCGCCAACATCATGGAAAAGCTCAACGTCAACACTGTCGCCGACCTGCTGCGCCTGGCGCTGTCGCGCAACAGCTGAGCGGCTGCGCCCGCCCCCCTTGCCCGGTGCGGCCGTGGGCCGCACCTGCTCCCCGCTGCGCCCCTTCCCCACGCCCTGCCGCCCACCGCTCAGCGCCCGAGGTAATCCTCGTCGCGGAAGGTCACCACCCACTGTGGCCGATAGACCACAAACACCGCGACCAGCATGCCGGTGAGGAAGGCCTCGCCGAAGGCCAGGATGACGGCCCCGAGCAGGGTGTCGGCAAGGCTCAGGGGCTGTCCCGGCATGGCCAGGTAGCGCCACGCCGCCTGCGCCGTCCCGGCCCCCAGCGCGGCCAGGCCAGCGGTGAAATACCCGTGCCCCAGGATAAAGACGAACGGATGGCGCGGCAGCAGGCGCCGCATCGCCGCCTGCAGGCCCGCCGAGAGCAGCGCCGGCAGCAGCGCCAGCCAGACATAGCGCACCCATAGCGCGGCCCAGTCGAACTGGCTCCAGCCGTGCCCGGCCAGGTACTCCAGCCCCAGCAGCGAGACCACGTCGGCGGCGAACAGCGACAGCAGTGCCAGCGGCAACCCGAACAGCGTTACCATCAGCGTGGCGCCGAGCAGCTGGATCACCATGCCGCCTGCCAGCGTCGCGCGCACCGTCCACAGCAGGGCCACCAGCAGCATCGCGCCGAGCCAGGCATGCTGCAGCGCATCGCGGCGCAGCAGCCGCCAGGGCCGGCGCGTCAGCGCCCATAGCAGTCCCGACACGGACAGCAGCACCAGCAGCAGATCGGATAGCGTCGAGGCAAGCGCGGTAGGCATGCGGCCGATGCTACCAGTACCAGGCCGGCGCGATGGCTGCCGGCGGTCAAGCTCCGTGCGACAGGGCCCGCGCAACCCTTATAATTCGGCCTTTGGCCCTGCCGCGCGCCTGCGCTGGCCGGCGCCGTCACCTTCTCGCCATCACCCCGCCCTGCCTCCCATGCCTGCCCAACTGATCGACGGCAACGCCCTTGCCAAGCAAATCCGCTCCGAAGCCGCCCAGCGCGCCGCGCGCCTGACCGAACGCGGCCACCAGCCCGGCCTGGCCGTGGTGCTGGTGGGCGAAGACCCGGCCAGCCAGGTCTACGTGCGCAACAAGGTCAAGGCCTGCGAGGACAATGGCTTCCACTCGTCGCTGGACCGCTATCCGGCCGACCTGTCCGAGGCCGACCTGCTGGCCCGCATCGACGCCCTCAACCGCGATCCCCGCATCCACGGCATCCTGGTGCAGCTGCCGCTGCCGAAGCACATCGACAGCCACAAGGTGCTCGAAGCGATCGCGCCGGAAAAGGACGTCGACGGCTTCCACGTGGCCAACGCCGGCGCGCTGATGACGGGCGCCCCGCTGTTCCGCCCGTGCACGCCCTACGGCTGCATGAAGATGCTGGAATCGATCCAGTACCCGCTGCGCGGCGCGCGCGCGGTGGTGGTGGGCGCCTCCAATATCGTCGGCAAGCCGATGGCGATGCTGCTGCTGCAGGCCGGCGCCACCGTCACCATCTGCAACAGCAAGACCCGCGATATCGGCGCCCATACCCGCGACGCCGACGTGGTGGTGGCCGCGGTCGGCAAGCGCAACCTGATCACGGCCGACATGGTCAAGCCCGGCGCGGTGGTGATCGATGTCGGCATGAACCGCGATGACCACGGCAAGCTGTGCGGCGATGTCGACTTCGCCGGCGTGCGCGAAGTCGCCGGCTACATCACGCCGGTGCCTGGCGGCGTGGGGCCGATGACCATCACCATGCTGCTGATCAATACGCTGGAAGCGGCCGAGCGCGCCGCGGGCTGACGCCCGCCGCTGCTGCCGGCGCCCGATGCGCCACCCGGGGCACTGGAAAATCCGCCGCCCCGGCCCCATCTGCGGGAATATCGCCTGACCAAGGCCAGTCAACCGAGCAGCCAACCGAGAACACGCCATGGACCACGCCGCCAACGCTACCAATCCGCTGCTGGACTTTTCCGACCTGCCCCGCTTTGCCGAGATCCGGCCGGAGCACATCAGCCCCGCGCTTGACGTGCTGCTGGAACGCGCGCAACAGGCCGTCGCCCGCGCCGAGGATCCCGCCACGCCCGCCGACTGGGCCAACGCCGTGCAGGCGCTGGAAACGGCCACCGAGCCGCTGGGCCGCGCCTGGGGCGTGGTCAGCCACCTCAGCGCCGTCGCCGATACGCCCGAGCTGCGCCAGGCGCATGCCGAAAACCTGCCGCGCATGACCGAGTTCTGGTCATCACTGGGCCAGAGCCTGGCGCTGTACGACAAGTACAAAGCGCTGGCGGCCAGCCCCGAGTTCGCCGGCATGAGCGCGGCGCGCCACCAGCTGATCGAAAACGAGTTGCGCGGCTTCCGCCTGGGCGGCGCCGAACTGCCCGAGGACAAGAAGCCCCGCTTTGCCGAGATCCAGGAGCAGCAGGCCCAGCTGTCCAAGGCCTTCTCCGACCACGTGCTTGACGCGACCAACGCCTACGCGCTGCTCATCGAGGACGAGGCGCGCCTGTCCGGCCTGCCCGACGATGTCCGTGAAGCCGCCCGCCACGCCGCAGACAAGGACGGCAAGGCCGGCTGGAAGTTCACGCTGCACTTCCCCTCCTATTTCCCGGTGCTGCAGTACGCCGACGACCGCGCGCTGCGCCAGACCCTGTACGAAGCCAACGTCACGCGCGCGTCCGAACTCGGGCCGCAGCACGGCCAGGGCCAGGCCGACTGGGACAACACCGCCAATATGCGCGAGCAGCTGGTGCTGCGCCGCGAAGAGGCGCAGATGCTGGGCTACCAGTGCTATGGCGAAGTCTCGCTGGTGCCGAAGATGGCCGAGTCGCCCGCCGAGGTGCTCAAGTTCCTCGACGAACTGGCGGTCAAGGCGCGCCCCTACGCCGAGCAGGACTGGGCGGAGCTGAAGGCCTTCGCCGCGGCCGAGCTGGCCCTGCCGGAGCTGGCGCCATGGGACGTGGCCTATGCCTCGGAGAAGCTGCGCCAGCAGCGCTATGCGTTCTCCGAACACGAGGTCAAGCAGTATTTCCCGGAAGCCAAGGTGCTGGAGGGCCTGTTCGGCGTGGTGCAGAAGCTGTTCTCGGTGAGCATCCAGCCCGAGCAGGCGCAGACCTGGCACCCCGACGCGCGCTTCTTCCGCGTCAGCACCCCCGATGGCACGCTGCTGGCCCAGTTCTACATCGACCTGTACGCGCGCGAAGGCAAGCGCGGCGGCGCGTGGATGGACGACGCGCGCGGGCGCAAGGTGCTCGAGCACGGCGGCGTGCAGACCCCGGTGGCCTACCTGACCTGCAATTTCTCGGCGCCGGTCGGCGGCAAGCCCGCGCTGTTCACGCACGATGAGGTCATCACGCTGTTCCACGAGTTCGGCCACGGCCTGCACCACATGCTGACGCAAGTGGGCGAGCTGGGCGTGTCGGGCATCAACGGCGTGGAGTGGGACGCGGTGGAGCTGCCATCGCAGTTCATGGAGAATTTCTGCTGGGAGTACGAAGTGCTGACCGGCATGACGCAGCACGTCGACACCGGCGAGCCGCTGCCGCGCGCGCTGTTCGACCGCATGCTGGCGGCCAAGAACTTCCAGAACGGCATGATGACGCTGCGCCAGATCGTGTTCTCGTCGTTCGACATGCACCTGCACACCGACTTCGACCCGGCCGGCGCCACCTCGGTGCTGGCACTGTCGCGCCAGATCAACGACCGCGTGCACGTAGTGCCGCAGCATCCGCTGTCGCGCTGGCCGAACACCTTCAGCCATATCTTCGCCGGCGGCTATGCCGCGGGCTATTACAGCTACAAATGGGCCGAAGTGCTGTCGGCCGACGTGTACGCGGCGTTCGAAGAGGCCGCGCAGCTGTCGGGCACGGTGCTCGACAGCGAAACCGGCGCGCGCTACCAGCGCGAGATCCTGTCGGTGGGCGGCAGCCGGCCGGCGATGGACTCGTTCGTGGCGTTCCGCGGCCGACCGCCGCAGATCGATGCGCTGCTGCGTCACGGCGGGATGGCGGCATGAGCGCAACGGGACTGCCGGGCCAGGGCCCGCTGCGCATTGCCAGCTGGAACGTCAATTCGCTCAAGGTGCGGCTGCCGCAGGTGCTGCAGTGGCTGGCCGAGCAGGACCAGGCCGGCGCGCCGATCGACGCGCTGTGCCTGCAGGAACTGAAGCTGCCCGACGACAAGTACCCGCTGGCCGAACTGGAAAACGCCGGTTTCCACAGCGTCTACACCGGCCAGAAAACGTACAACGGCGTTGCCATCCTGGCGCGCGATGCGAGCATGCCCGGTCCCGTCGACGTGGTGCGCAACATCCCCGGCTTCGAGGACGCGCAGCAGCGCGTGATCGCCGCGACCTATGGCGACCTGCGGCTGGTCTGCGCCTATTTCCCCAACGGCCAGGCGCCCGATTCAGACAAGTTCGCCTACAAGCTGCAATGGCTGGAAGCGATGACCGCGTGGCTGCGCGAGGAAATGGCGCGCCACCCGCGGCTGGCACTTCTGGGCGACTTCAATATCGCGCCGGAGGACCGCGACGTGCACGACCCGGCCAAGTGGGAAGGGCAGAACCTGGTCTCGCCGCCGGAGCGCGCCGCCTTTGCCGCGCTGGTCGAACTGGGCCTGGCCGATGCGTTCCGCAAGTTCGAGCAGCCGGAAAAGGCGTTCTCGTGGTGGGATTACCGCATGCTGGCGTTCCGGCGCAATGCCGGTTTGCGCATCGACCATATCCTGCTGTCGCCGGCGCTGACCGGGCAGTGCACCGCCTGCGTGATCGACCGGGTGCCGCGCACGTGGGAGCAGCCGTCCGACCACACGCCGGTGGTGGCGACGCTGCATTGCGGCTGACCCTGCGCGGCGTGCGCGCCTGCCGGCCGCACTGGCGCGTGGCGCGGGTTCAGGCAAGCCCGGGCAAGCCCCGCTCGTCGCGCCCGGCCGCGCCCGCTACACTGCGGGCATGAGCCCTCCCAGCCAGGCCATGTTTCGCCATCGCAATCTCCCTCACCTGCTGCTGCAAGCGCGCGAAGCGTTGTTGGCCGGCTTCCGGCCGGTCCTGCGGCAGTTCGGCGTGACCGAGCAGCAATGGCGCGTACTGCGCACACTCAACGAGCGCGGGCCGATGGAGCCCAACCAGCTCGCCGAGGCCTGCCTGATCCTGAGCCCCAGCCTGACGCGCATGCTGGCGGGCATGGAAGACGCCGGGCTGGTGGAACGCACCCGCTCGGCCACCGATCAGCGCCGCCAGCTGGTCAACCTGACCGCTGCCGCGCGCGACATCATCGCGCAGATGGAACCGCTGATCGACGCCCGCTACCAGCAGCTCGCGCAGCAGCTGGGGGCCGAGCGCCTGGCCGAGGTCTATCGCGCGCTCGACGCCATGCTGGCCAGCCTGGGCCCGCAGCCGGCCGCACCACAATCCACTGCGCCTGCCCCCGCCGCCTCGCCGCCGTCCGGACGCGGCGGCGAAGCCGGCTAGCCCGCCCGTCTCTTGCCGATGCCTTCGCCTACCACCGCATCCCTGCTGCCGCGCCTGTTCCCCTGGAGCCAGCGCGTCGACCCGACCACGCTGCGCGCCGACCTGGTGGCAGGGTTGCTCGGCGCCGTGCTGGTGTTGCCCCAGGGAGTGGCGTTCGCCACGCTCGCCGGCCTGCCGCCGCAGTACGGCATCTACAGCGCGGTGGTGCCATGCATCGTCGCGGCGCTGTTCGGTTCCAGCTGGCACGTCATGTCGGGGCCGACCAACGCCAACTCGCTGGCGCTGTTCGCGATGCTGAGCCCGCTCGCGTTCGCGGGCAGCCCGGCCTATATCGGCCTGGCGCTGGCGGTGACCATCGTGGTGGGCGCGATGCAGCTGGCGGTAGGCACGCTGCGGCTGGGTTCGCTGGCCAACTTTATTTCGCCGTCGGTGCTGCTCGGCTTTACTTGCGGCGCGGCGACGCTGATCGGCCTGTACGCACTGAAGGACCTGTTCGGCCTGGCGGTGCCAACCGGCACCAGCGCCTTCGGCGTGCTGCGCCATCTGTTCGAGCATGCCGATGCCATCAATTGGGATGCGGCCATGGTGGGCGCGGTCACGCTGGCGGTGACGCTGCTGTGCAAGCGGCTGTGGCGGCGCCTGCCGTTCATGCTGCTGGGCCTGCTGGCCGGCTATGGCGTGGCGCTGCTGCTGAACCAGGCCGGCGGGCACCACGTCGATGTGGTGGGGCCGATTCCGTCGGCGCTGCCGCACTTCCAGGTGCCGGACGTCGACTGGCGCAAGCTGCCCGACCTGCTCGGCATCGCCGCGGCGCTGACCATCGTCGCGCTGGGCCAGTCGATCTCGATCGCCAAGGCGGTGGCGTTGCGCTCGGGCCAGCATATCGATGCCAACCGCGAGTTCATCGGCCAGGGCCTGTCGAATATCGCGGGCGGCTTCTTTTCCGGCTATATCTCGTGCGGCTCGCTCAACCGCTCGGTGCCCAACTTCGAGGCCGGCGCGCGCACGCCGCTGGCGAGCGTGTTCTCGGCGCTATGGCTGGTGGCGCTGGTCGCGGTCAGCGCGCCGCTGCTGGCGCAGATCCCGATGGCGGCGATCGCGGCGATGCTGCTGCTGGTGGCGTGGGGCCTGCTCGACATCGCGCGGCTGCGCCGCATCTTCACGCTCAGCCGCACCGAGTTCGCGATAGCCATCGGCACCTTTGCCGCCACGCTGGTGATCCGGCTGGAAATGGCGGTGCTGCTCGGCACCGTGCTGTCGCTGGTGGCCTACCTGTACCGCACCTCGCGGCCCGCCGTGCGCAGCCTGGTGCCGGATGCCGACGACCCCGGCCGGCGCTTCACGCCGCTGGACGAGCTGCGCCGGCCGCAGCCGGAATGCCCGCAGCTCAAGCTGCTGCGCATGGAGGGTGCGATCTACTTCGGCGCGGTGCAATACGTGACCGACCGCCTGCACTGGCTGCGCACCGTCGATGCCGGCCAGACCCACCTGCTGGCGATGACCAAGAGCATGAACTTCATCGACCTCGCCGGCGCGGAAATGTGGGAATACGAGCTGAGCGAGCGCCGCGCGCTCGGCGGCGACCTGTACTTCCACCGTCCGCGCACGCAGGTGCTGCAGACCTGGGCGCAGACCGGCTTTACCGACAAGCTCGGCGCGGACCATGTGTTCCCGACCAAGCGGCAGGCGCTGCACACCATCATCGGTCAGCTGTCGCCCGACGTCTGCGCCCGCTGCACGGTGCGCATCTTCGAGGAATGCGCGTCACGGCCAGGCGTCACGCCGACGCCGGCGGAGTCCGCGCAGCCATGAACGGAGCGCCCGCACAGGCGCGCTTCGCCACGATTACGGCGGCAAAAAAACAAAAACGGAAACGGGGATTACCTGCGCCGGCGGCGCCGGCTGGCATGCAAGGCCGGACGGCCTATGCTCTGCTACCTGATTCCGGATGGGCGCCCGCGGCTTGCCTGGGGCTGGCCGGGGCATCCATCCGCATCAGATTGGCGCCACGTGGGCGCGCTTGACGACGATAGGCTGCGGTGCGCCCTGCTCGATCAGCACCACGGCGGCGCGTTCGATGGTTTCGCGGCCGGCGCGGAATGCCTCTTCCAGTGACAGCACCTGGTCGGCGCTGAAACCTTCCCACAGTGCTTCGCGTGTCACCACGCAAGTCACCTTCTCGCCATTGACAAGTGCCTGGAACAACAAGCCTTCGTTATTGATGTCGTAGCGCTCTTGCTCTTGGAATTTGATATCCATCGGTGCAGCCCTCCATATGCAAGTGGAGAAACATCCTAACATGGCTCCGGCAAAATCGTATGGGTAGAACCCTATGCGAGCGGGTTCATTCGGAAGACCATCGCGACCGCCGTTCGGTTCCGTCGGCCGACCCATACGCACGCGGGGCGCCTGCGCGCAGCTTGCCATGGCAATTGCGTCAGGCAATTGACAGCGCCGGAAATCATGCTAGAATCTCGTTCTTCGTTGGGGCGTTAGCTCAGTTGGTAGAGCAGCGGACTCTTAATCCGTAGGTCGAGTGTTCGAGTCACTCACGCCCCACCAGCGAATACAAAAAAGGCCGGAAGCAGCAATGCTTCCGGCCTTTTGCTTTGGTCGCTGCAGGCAGCGCGGATGCGCTGCGGTACTTCGTCAAGTGCCGATGCTGGCCCGTTCGAACAGCGTGCGAGCCAGCGCGCGATGGCGCAGCAGCACCGCCGGCAGGTCGGCCGTGAGCAACTCGCCGTCGCGCACTACTTCCCTGCCATTGATCACGCTGGCCGCGACATTGGCCGGCGTGCAGAACACCAGCGCCGCCACCGGGTCGTGGCCGGCGCCGGCAAAGCCGACCGACGACAGGTCGAAGGCCACGAAGTCCGCCGACATGCCAGGCGCAAGCGCGCCGATATCATCGCGGTTGAGCACGCGCGCGCCGCCCAGCGTGGCGATTTCCAGCGCCTCGCGCGCGCTCATCGCGGCCGGCCCGTAGCCGACCCGCTGCAGCAGCATCGCCTGGCGCGCCTCGCCCAGCATATGCGCGCCGTCGTTCGACGCGCTGCCGTCCACGCCCAGCCCCACCGGCACGCCCGCATCGCGCATGGCACGCACCGGCGCGATGCCCGATGCCAGACGCATGTTGGAGCACGGGCAATGCGCCACCCCGGTGCCGGTCCGCGCGAACAGTGCGATACCTTCGTCGTCCAGCTTGACGCAGTGCGCGTGCCACACGTCGCGGCCGACCCAGCCGAGGTCTTCGGCATACTGCGCGGGCGTCAGGCCGAACTTGTCGCGCGAATAGGCGATGTCGTTGTCGTTCTCGGCCAGGTGCGTATGCAGCGACACGCCGTAGTGCCGCGCCATCACCGCCGATTCGCGCATCAGGTCGCGCGATACCGAGAATGGCGAGCACGGCGCCAGCACCACGCGCAGCATCGCGTGGCGCGCGCTGTCGTGGTACTGCTCCACCAGCCGCTGGCTGTCGCGCAGGATGGCAGCCTCTTCTTCCACCACGGCGTCCGGCGGCAGGCCACCCTTGCTGCGGCCCACGCTCATCGAGCCGCGCGCGGCATGGAAGCGCATGCCCATCTCCTGCGCCGCGGCGATCGAATCGTCCAGGCGCGAACCATTGGGAAACAGGTAGAGGTGGTCGCTGGTGGTGGTGCAGCCCGACAGCATCAGCTCGGCCATCGCGGTCTTGGTCGACACCGCGATCATCTCCGGCGTCAGGTGCGACCACAGCATGTACAGGTTGGTCAGCCACGAGAACAGTTCGGCATCCTGCGCCGCCGGCACCGCGCGCGTCAGGCTCTGGTACATGTGGTGGTGCGTGTTGACCAGCCCGGGCGTGACCACGCGGCCGCGCATGTCGAGCACCTGCGCGCTGCCGTCGTCGACCATGCGCCGGTATTGCGGCGGCAACTCGGCCGTGGGGCCGACCCATTGCACCGCGGGGCCTTCGGCGACCAGCGCACCGTCGCGGATCTCGCGGCGCTGCGCGTCCATGGTCACCAGGACGTCGGCATTGAGGGCAATCAGGGTCATGGCGGAATTCCTTCTGTGAAGCGGATGGGATTGAGGGCAGATACGTTCGCCGCCAGTCTACGGCGGCGCGGTGCCGCCTCCCAAGCATAGAATTCCGAGCAGCCTGTCCACAAAAAGTGGACATCCACCAGAAGCCCGCCTCAGCGGGCCTGGGCGAACAGCGTCGCCAGCGCGTCGCCGATGCGCTCGGCCATCAGCCCCGCCGCGGCGCTGAGCTGGCCGCCGGCGCGGGCCACCAGCGTCAGCGTCTGAGCCTGCAGGTGGCGGTCGCGCAGGGGCACGTACACCAGCGCCTGGCGCGCGCGCTCTTCCATCACGTCGAGCGGGTTCAGCAGCGCGATGCCGGTCCCGAGCAGCACCAGCTGGCGGATCAGCACGGTCGAAGTCGACTCCGCCACCGGCGAGACTTCGATTGCATTGCGCGCAAAAGCCGCGTCGAGGATGCCGCGGATCGACAACGACGGTGCCGGCAGGATCAGCGGATAGCCGACACATTCGCTCAGCAGCACCGATGGCCGTGCCGCCAGCGCATGGTCGGGCGGCACCACCGCGCCGATCTGCCAGTCGCTGCTGGCCAGCGCGCGGAACGCCGGCAGTTCCGGCAGGTCATAGCCCAGCCCGAGATCGGCATCGCCCTGCTCCACCGCCGCCACGATGTCGCCCACCGGCAGGTCGTTGACGCGCACCACGATGCCCGGATAGCGCTGGCGGAAGTCATGCACCAGCGATGGCATCAGCGAGCCCGCCAGGCCGGCCGTCACCGCCACCGTGACCTCGCCCCGGCGCGCGCCCTTGAAGTCCTCGATACGCTCGCGCAGCGCGTCGTGCTCGCGCAGCGTCTGGCGGACGTGGGCCAGCACCATCTCGCCGAGCGGCGTCAGCCGCAGGCGCTTGTTGATGCGCTCGAACAGCGGCGCGCCCAATTCCGCCTCCAGGTCCAGGATCTGCCGGTTGACCGCAGTCGGTGCTACATGCAGGTGCTCGGCCGCCTTGCGGATGGAACCGCGGCGGACGACCTCATCGAGATAGCGTAGGACTCTGGCGTGCATGGATCCGGGCAAACAGGTGGGTTCGGGTGGAGGGCCGAGGCACATGACGGCGGCCTGGCATTGTAGCGGCAGCGCATCACAAAAAATGCCGCAAAGGCTATTGCGCCGCATCCGATACCTTGCTACAATCTTTTTCTTCGTTGGGGCGTTAGCTCAGTTGGTAGAGCAGCGGACTCTTAATCCGTAGGTCGAGTGTTCGAGTCACTCACGCCCCACCAGCGAATTCAGAAAAGCCGGAAGCCTTGCTTCCGGCTTTTTGCTTTGGCGCTTGCGTCCCGACCACGCGCGCGATCGGCAGTGCAGCCCGATTCTTGATACGCGGGTTCTCACCAATTCCCTTGCAGGCGCTTTCCCGGTTGAATCGCTCCGGCGCCATTGTGGAACATAGTTCCGTATCGCGGAACTATCGCAAGGCGCCGGCCGTACCGCATCCCGGCACGGCCCGGTCATGCCAGCCCGGAAAGATCTGACCGCGCGGACGCGGAGCCGTAGGAGATCCGCGGACACGCCTGCAGCCTGGCTGGCGCATCAGTGAAAGAAGAATGGAGGCCCTCCTTGAAAGCAGTCCTTAACGCCGGCGCAGCCGCATGCATCGCGGCCCTCGGCCTGGCCCACGCCGGCCTGGCGCACGCCCAGTCCTACCCTGCCAAGCCGATCCGCCTGATCGTGCCGTTCGCGGCCGGCGGCACCACCGATATCGTGGCGCGCGCGGTGTCCGACGGCCTGGGCCGGGAACTGGGCCAGCCGGTGGTGGTTGAAAACCGCGGCGGCGGCGGTGGCGCCATCGGTGCCGACGCACTGGCCAAGTCCGCGCCGGACGGCTACACCCTGGGCATCGCCACGGTCAGCACCATGGCTACCAACCCGGCCACCAATCCCAAGAACCCGTACGATCCGCTCAAGGACTTCGCGCCGATCACCAACCTGGTCAACGTGCCCAACGTGCTGACGGTGAATCCGAAGGTTCCGGCCAAGACCCTGAAGGAATTCGTGGCGATGCTGAAGGCCAACCCAGGCAAGTACAGCTACGCCTCGGCCGGCAAGGGCAGCATCTCGCACCTGGATGGGGAACTGTTCAAGGACATCACCCAGACCGACATGGTCCATATCCCCTACCGCGGATCGGGCCCGGCGCTGAACGACACGCTGGCGGGCCAGGTCAACGCGCAATTCGACAACCTGCCGTCGTCGATGCCGCATATCCAGGCCGGCAAGCTGCGCGCGCTGGCGGTGGCGGCGCCCAAGCGTGTCGAGGGGCTGCCCGACGTGCCGACCTTTGCCGAAGCCGGCATGAAGGACATGAACAACATGGCCTGGTACGGGCTGGTGGCCCCGGCCGGCACGCCGGCGGCAATCATCACGCGCGTGCACGACGCCGCGGTCAAGGCGCTGCAGGATCCCAACGTCAAGCGCCGCCTGGCCGACAGCGGGGCCTACACCGACGGCAACACGCCGCAGCAATACGCCGCGCAGATCAAGCGCGAACTGGACCTGCGCAAGAAGATCGCGCGCGACCAGAACATCACGCTGGAATAAGCCGGCCTGGCGGCATCAGCCGCTTCCGCACCGGGAAAACCGGCTGCCACGGCAGCCGGTTTTTTTTACGGGCGGTGTCCGAAAATGCGCCGCGCACCACTCAGAGTCTTCCTATTTCCGCGGCATTTGATCCCGCACAGCACGCCCGTCCCGCCGGTAACGTTCAATACGTTTAGAAGAAACTTTCACTTTGCGGACATGCGCCGACTCGGTACATTTACCGGGTGCTCCGCAACACCGCGCCGGCATTCGACCGGCAAACGTCCGGCCCCAAAACCGGTTTCGCGCAGGCGCTGCGCGACCGTCATTCGCGAGGATAGCAAGATGCTGAAGAAGTCCGTTTCGACCCTGATCGTTGCAGCCCTGGCCGCGCTCGGCGCGACCCACGCCTACGCGCAGAAGAACTACACCGATGGCGGCGATCTCTACAGCGGCAGCCACACCAAGAAGGCCGGGCCGAACCAGAGTGCGGCCAAGTCCGGCAAGTTCGACCCGTACACCGACGGCGCCAAGCAATCGACCAAGTCGGAGCTGAACAGCTCCGGCAAGAAGTTCGATCCGAACACCGATGGCGCCAAGGCCGGCAAGTACGATCCGTACACCGACGGCGCCAAGGCGGGCAAGACCGATCCCTACACCGATGGCGCCAAGGCGCCCGCCAGCCAGGGCACCAAGGCGCAGTAACCCGCCTTCGTCCAGGCAGACGAACAGCCCGCGCGTGCGGGCTGTTTTGTTTCAGGGGTGGCCAGGGCTCAAGCCGCCAGCGCCGGTGCCGGCCGCGCCGCCTGCATGGTGCCGCGGTCGCGGAAGGCGGCATGCCAGGACAGCGCCTCTTCCACCAGGTGCGGGGTCTGGCCGCCATGCGCGCAGGCGCGGCGGAAATAGTCGCCCAGCAGGTCGCGGTATTGCGGGTCGGCGCAGTTGGCGATGACGGTGCGTGCGCGCTCGCGCGGAGCCAGGCCGCGCAGGTCGGCCAGGCCGTGCTCGGTGACGATGATGTCGACGTCGTGCTCGGTATGGTCCACGTGCGCCACCATCGGCACGATGCTGGAGATTTCGCCACCCTTGGCCACCGACTTGGTCACGAACACCGACAGGTGCGCATTGCGGGCAAAGTCGCCCGAGCCGCCGATGCCGTTCATCATGTGCGTGCCGCCCACATGGGTCGAGTTGACGTTGCCGTAGAGATCGCACTCGAGCGCCGTGTTGATGGTGATCAGCCCCAGCCGGCGCAGGATCTCCGGATGGTTGCTGATTTCCTGCGGCCGCAGCAGCAGGCGCGAGCGGTAACGGTCCAGGTTCGACAGGAAGCGCTGGTACACCTCGCGCGTGAGCGTCACCGACGAGGCCGAGGCAAAGGCCAGGCGCCCCGCATCCAGCAGCTCGATGGTGCTGTCCTGCAGCACTTCGGAATACATCTGCAGGTCACGGAACGGCGACGCGACCATCCCGTGCAGCACCGCGTTGGCAATGGTGCCGATGCCGGCCTGCAGCGGCTGCAGCGACGGCGACAGCCGCCCGGCGCGCACTTCACGCAGCAGGAATTCATTGAGATGGCCGGCGATCTGGCTGGTGCCGGCATCCGGCGGCAGCGCGTTGGACGGGCTGTCGTCCTTGGCGGTGATGACAATGGCCGCGATCCTTTCGGGATCGATCGGGATATACGGCAGGCCGATGCGCTGCGCGGGTGCGATCAGCGGGATCGGCTGGCGGTACGGACGCTGCACCGGGAAATAGATGTCGTGCAGCCCTTCCAGCTCCAGCGGCATGTTCAGGTTGATCTCGACGATCACCTTGCGCGCCAGCATGGCAAAGCTGGCCGAATTGCCCACCGAGGTGCTGGGAATGATGCCGCCCTGCTCGGTAATCGCCACCGCTTCGACCACCGCCACGTCCACCGGCGCGATCTGGCCCGAACGCAACTGCTCGACGGTCTCGGACAGATGCTGGTCGATGAACATGACTTCGCCCGCATTGATCTTGCGGCGCAGCGTGGCATCGGACTGGAACGGCAGGCGGCGCGCGATCACGTCGGCCTCGGCCAGCACCCGGTCAATGTCATTGCCGAGCGAAGCGCCGGTCATCAGGGTGATGCGCAGCGGCTCGGTGGCCGCACGCCGCGCCAGCGCAAACGGCACTTCCTTGCAGTCGCCCGCGCGCGTGAATCCGCTCATGCCTACCGTCATGCCGTCGCGGATCAGCGCGGCGGCTTCGTCGGCCGACACTACCTTGTCATGCAGCCTGGCCAGGCGAATGCGTTCCTTGTACATCTTTGATCTCCGGTCTGACGGCCGGCCCGTGCCTGCGCCGTTTGCCCCGTGCTGGCCTGGCGGCTGGTTGGGGGGTCTCCGGCAGGCAGTGTAGCCAGCCACGCCTATTCCAGCGATGATTTAAAGTTATTCATTCAAGTCGCTTTTTTCATAATCTGGCGAATGACGCGCAGCAGGCGGCACTATTGCGCGGTACCGGCTCAGGACATTCCCGCAGTTGTCACAAAACTGGCAAAAGTTTCTGTTAGTCTCGCCGTTCGGTCGACCCAGCCCGCCCCAGAGGCTGCGGCGGCCGTGCCGCCCGGGCCGGCCATGCTCCGGCCCCTTGCACCCCTGCGGGTGCCTGTGCATTGCGGTGGCGGCAAAACACAACAGGAGACGCCATTCATGCAGCCAAGACCCCTCGAACCCAGCGAGCCGGTTGTCCTTGCCCTGATTGACGCAGTCACCGCCTGGCAAGGTGCGTTGGACCAGACCCTGCGCGCCTCGGGCCTTAACTATTCCCAGTGGCTGCTGCTGCGGGCCATCCGCCAGGGTGCCTTCAAGCGCGGCTTGCCGCTGACCGGTCCGATGCCGCTCGAAGCCGCGCAATCGGAGACCATGCTCGACGAACTGCGCCGCGACGGCTGGATCGAATACACCGCGACGGTGGCACCCCGCATCGCCGAAGGCGCCACGGCGCGCGTGCAACGTACCGCGCAGGCGCTGAGCGCGCTGCACAGCGTCTCGGTCGCGGCCTTCAATTCGCAGGAGCGTGCCGCGCTGGGCAGCCTGCTGGACCGGATGAAATCCACGCTGGACAGCCATACTTCGCGCCAGGTCAGGGCCGTCTCCGAGGCCCCACGGCAGGAACGGCCCAGCCAGCATATCCAGCCGCTGCCCTGCCCCGGCCTGCCGCCGGTCGCGCACCGCCCGTCTTCCTGCCCCAGCCTCGCCACGCGCTTCTAAGCGTGCCCGGGTCCCGCGGCTCGCCGCCGGGACCCGTCCGTGCTCCCTCCCTCGCCATCGCCAGTACCCGCCACTTTGTTGCGCCGGGCACTCGGATTTTTCCTAAAGTATGAGCATGCCCCGGCACATGCCCCGGCGACCCATCGACACCGCGAGGAGGGGAACATGCCGCAGGAGAACGAAGACAAGATCGCGCACCTGCTGGACGAACTGACCAACTTTGCACGCGGGCGGCTGCCGGCGGCGATGTTCAGCGTGGTCGAGCCCTTCCTGCAGCATTACTACGACCAGGCCGACGCCGAAGACCTGCTGCGGCGCGAAGTGGCCGACCTGTACGGCGCCGTGATGGCGCACTGGCAGACGGCGCAGAAATTTAACCCCGGCAGCGCGCGCATCCGCGTCTACAACCCCAATCTGGAAGAGCACGGCTGGCACTCAGACCACACTGTGGTCGAGATCGTCAACGACGACATGCCGTTCCTGGTCGACTCCGTGACCATGGAGATCAACCGCCAGGGCCTGGCGCTGCATTCGGCCATCCATCCGGTGTTCCGGGTCTGGCGCGGCGGCACCGGCATCGAGCGGATCGCCCCTGCCGGCGCCGGCGAGGGTGGCGACAATTCGCGCCTGGAGTCCTTTATCCATTTCGAGATCGACCGCACCGGCGAGTCGTCGCGCCTCGACGCCTTGCGCAACGGTATCTCGCAGGTGCTGGTCGACGTGCGCGCCGCGGTGGAAGACTGGCCGAAGATGTGCGACATCACCCGCGCCACTATCGGCGCCATGGCGCAGGCGCCGGACGCGGCCTCAGCGGAGAGCGTCGAGGCGCGCGCCTTCCTGGAATGGATGATGGACGACCATTTCTCCTTCCTGGGACAGCGCGACTACCAGCTGGTGGCGCGCGACGGGCGCTACTTCCTGCGCGGCGTGGCGGGCTCCGGCGCCGGCATCCTGCGCGAAAGCCTGCGCGAGCCCGACGCCGAAGACCTGACCCCGCTGCCCGCGGCGGCCACCGCAATCATCGAAGGCAGCTCGCCGATCTTCGTGACCAAGGCCAATTCGCGCGCCACCGTGCACCGGCCCGGCTATCTCGACTACGTCGGGGTCAAGCTGCTCGACGAAAACGGACAGCTGTTCGGCGAGCGGCGCTTTGTCGGCCTGTATACCTCGACCGCCTACATGGCGCCGATCGCCGACATCCCGCTGGTGCGGCGCAAGTGCGCCAACATCCTGGCGCGCGCCGGCTTCCTCGCCAAGGGCCACCTGTACAAGTCGCTGGTCACGATCCTGGAACAGTATCCGCGCGACGAACTGTTCCAGGCGACCGAGGACGAGCTGTTCGACATCACCACCGGCATCCTGCGGCTGCAGGAACACCAGCGCACGCGGCTGTTCGTGCGGCGCGACCGCTTCGACCGCTTTGTCTCGTGCCTGGTGTTCGTGCCGCGCGACAAGTACAACACCGACCTGCGCCAGAAGATCCAGAAGCTGCTGACCGCGGCCTTCCACGGCACCAGCTGCGAGTTCACGCCGCTGCTGTCGGAATCGCCGCTGGCGCGCATCCAGCTGATCGTGCGCGGCGAGCCTGGCACCATGCCGAAAGTCGACACGCAAGAGCTGGAAGCGCGCATCGTGCATGCCAGCCGCCGCTGGCAGGACGACCTCGCCGAAGCGCTGCACGAAAGCCACGGCGAAGAGCACGGCAACCGGCTGCTGCAGCGCTATGGCGGCTCGTTCCCCGCCGGCTATCGCGAAGACTATCCGGCGCGCACCGCGGTGCGCGATATCGAGCTGATGGAGCACGCGGTGCGCGGCAACGGCATGGCGATGAACCTGTACCGGCCGATCGAAGCCGCGCCGGGTGCGTTCCGCTTCAAGGTGTACCGCGCCGGCGAACCGATCGCGCTGTCGCTGAGCCTGCCGATGCTGGAGCACCTGGGCGTGCGCGTCGATGAAGAGCGCCCCTACCTGATCGAGCCCGACAGCGGCGCACCGCTATGGGTGCACGACTTCGGACTCGAAATCGCCGACGGCAGCAGCGCCGCGGAGTTCGACATCGCGCGCGTCAAGGCGCTGTTCGAGGACGCCTTCGCGCGCGCATGGCACGGCGAGATCGAGAACGACGACCTCAACCGCCTGGTGCTGCGCGCCGAACTGGCCGCGCGCGACGTGACAATCCTGCGCGCCTACGCGCGCTACCTGCGCCAGGTGGGTTCGACCTTCAGCGACGCCTATATCGAACGGGCGCTGACCGGCAATGCGGGCATTGCCGCGATGCTGGTGGCGCTGTTCGTGGCGCGCTTCGACACCGTCAGCCAGGTGGCCGCCGACACCGCGCGCCAGGCGCGCTGCGACAAGCTGCTGGCCGATATCGGCACGGCGCTGGACAAGGTGCCCAACCTCGACGAAGACCGCATCCTGCGGCTCTTCCTTGGCGTGATCAACGCCACCGTGCGCACCAATTATTTCCACCGCGGCGAGGACGGCCAGCCGCGTCCGTACCTGTCGTTCAAGTTCAATCCGGCCCTGGTGCCGGGCCTGCCCGAGCCGCGCCCGATGTTCGAGATCTGGGTCTACGCGCCGCGCGTGGAAGGGGTGCACCTGCGCGGCGGACGCGTGGCGCGCGGCGGGCTGCGCTGGTCGGACCGGCGCGAGGACTTCCGTACCGAAGTGCTGGGCCTGATGAAGGCGCAGATGGTCAAGAACACGGTGATCGTGCCGGTCGGCTCCAAGGGCGGCTTCGTGGTCAAGCGCCCGCCGCCGCCGGCCGACCGCGACGCCTTCCTGCGCGAAGGCGTCGCCTGCTACCAGACCTTCCTGCGCGGACTGCTGGACCTGACCGACAACCTCGTCGGCGGCGAACTAGTGCCGCCGCCCGAGGTGGTGCGCCACGACGACAACGACCCCTATCTGGTGGTGGCCGCCGACAAGGGCACGGCCACGTTCTCGGACTTCGCCAATGCGATCTCGGCCGAGTACGGGTTCTGGCTGGGCGATGCCTTTGCGTCCGGCGGCTCGGTTGGCTACGACCACAAGAAAATGGGCATCACCGCGCGCGGCGCGTGGGAATCGGTCAAGCGGCATTTCCGCGAGATGGGCGTCGACATCCAGTCCACGGATTTCACCGTGGCCGGCATCGGCGACATGTCGGGCGACGTGTTCGGCAATGGCATGCTGCTGTCGCCGCATATCCGGCTGGTGGCGGCGTTCGACCACCGCCACGTCTTCCTCGACCCCGATCCGGACCCGGCGCGCAGCCTGCAGGAACGCGCGCGGCTGTTCGGGCTGCCGCGCTCCAGCTGGGCCGACTACGATGTCACGCTGATTTCCGCCGGCGGCGGGATCTATCCGCGCACCGCCAAGACCATCCCGCTGTCGGCGCAGGTGCAGGCGGTGCTCGGCATCACCGCGAGGGCGCTGTCGCCGGCCGAACTGATCCACGCCATCCTGATGGCGCCGGTCGACCTGCTCTACAACGGCGGCATCGGCACCTACGTCAAGTCGAGCCAGGAGACGCACCTGCAGGCGGGCGATCGCACCAACGATTCGGTGCGCGTCAATGGCAACGAACTGCGCTGCAAGGTGGTCGGCGAAGGCGGCAACCTCGGCTTTACGCAACTGGGCCGCATCGAGTTCGCGCGCAAGGGCGGCCGCATCAATACCGATGCGATCGACAACTCGGCCGGCGTCGACTGCTCCGACCATGAGGTCAATATCAAGATCCTGCTTGGACTGGTGGTCGCCGACGGCGAGATGACCGAGAAGCAGCGCAACAAGCTGCTGGCCGAGATGACCGACGAAGTCGGCCTGCTGGTGCTGCAGGACAACTACTACCAGACCCAGGCGCTGTCGGTGGCTGGCCGCAGCAGCGGCGCGCTGCTCGACGGCGAGGCACGCCTGGTGCGCTGGCTGGAACGCGCCGGGCGGCTGAACCGCGCGCTGGAATTCCTGCCGTCGGACGAGGACATTGCCGAGCGCAAGCTGGCCGGCGAAGGGCTGACCTCGCCCGAACGCGCGGTGCTGCTGGCCTACAGCAAGATGTGGCTGTACGACGAACTGCTGGGCTCCGATGTGCCCGAGGACGCGCTGGTCGCCGGCCTGCTCGCGGATTACTTCCCGGTGCCGCTGCGCCAGCGCTACGGCGAGGCCATGCAGCGCCATCCGCTGCGGCGCGAGATCCTGTCGACGCACCTGACCAATATGCTGGTCAATCGCATCGGCGCCACCTTCGTGCACCGGATCATGGAAGAAACCGATGCGCGACCCGCCGATATCGTGCGCGCGTGCCTGATCGCGCGCGACGTGTTCGGGCTGACCGCGCTATGGCAAGAGATCGACGCGCTCGACAATCGCGTGGCCGACGCCGAACAGGCGCGCATGTTCGGCTCGGTGGCGCTGCTGCTGGAGCGCGCATGCCTGTGGTTCATCCGCTATCTGCGCAGCGGCAGCAGCGCCACCGAAGACCTCGCGCGCTTTGCCCAGGCGGCACAGTGGCTGGGGCCACGCTTGCCGCAACTATTGCCGCAAGCCGATGCCGCGGCGTTGGCCGAGCATACGGGGGCGCTGATCGAGGCGGGGGTGGGCGAGACGCTGGCCGCGCGCGTGGCCGGCAGCGAGATTTCTGCCGCGGCGCTAGACATCGCCGAAGTGGCCACGGCGTGCGAGCGCAGCCTGGACCTGGTGGCCGGGGTCTACTTCGCGCTGGACAGCCACTTGAGCTTCAGCTGGCTGCGCGAACGCGCGCTGGCGCTGCCATCGGACACCCATTGGGACCTGCTGGCACGCACCACCACGCTGGAAGACCTGGGACGGCTCAAGCGCGCGCTGACGGTCAGCGTGCTGTCGCAGGCGGGGGACCAGGCCTCGCCGGAAGCGATGATCGACGCCTGGCGCGCCAGCCGCCACGGCGCACTCGAACGCTTCACGCGCATGCTGGCGGACCAGCGCGCGTCGGGGGCGGCAGGGCTGTCGATGCTGTCGGTCGCGGTGCGCGAGATCGGCATGCTGGAGCGAAGCTAGCCGCGCCGGATGCGTGGCGGCTTACTCGTCGGTGTCAGCGTCAGGGTCAGCGCCGAGATCCGCGTCGGCATCGGCGCCGCGCGGGCGCAGCTCGAGGCCGAGCAGGACAAGTAGCTCGAAGGCATCGGACAGCAGGTGCTTCTGCCGCGGCAACAGGCTGGCGTACGGCATGTCGTAGATCGACTGGTGCGCCGCGCGCTCGCCCTTCAGGCCGCGGTCGCGCGCGATGTCCGACAGCAGCGCGGCAAACCCGGACAGGTCCTGCGCCGCCAGCGCCGAGTTCAACACCTTCGCGATAACTTCGGGCGAAGCGTTGGCCCAGCCCATGCGCTCGGCATTGGAAGCGGGGTCGTTGGGAAGGTCGGCAAAGTCCATGTTGTGTTTAACGGTCCTGCCTAAACTAGCTTAAGCCGCCAACGATGTGAATTTGACCCCACACAGGTGGGGTAACACGGGCTGCCGCCGCGGCCGGTCAGCGCGATGCGGGCTTGGCGCGGCCATGGGCCGGTGCCTGCCGCGGTCCCTTCGCCGGCGCCTTCGGCCGTGCTCCGGCGGGCCGCTGCGCCGGTGCCTTTTGCGCTGCGCTGGGGGGTACCTGGCGATAGGCCGTGCTGCCATCCTTGGCCGTGCGCGCCACGACATGGTTGCGCGCGCCACATTGCGGGCAGCGGAACACCAGTCCCTGCCCTTCATCGCGGATCTGCACCTCGTCCGGCTCCCAGTTGGCGCCGCAAGCCTGGTTCCCACAAACAAACATGAATTCTCCTGGAGGATCGTGCCGATCGACTCGGCACCGACGCGATTATCAGGCCTGTCGCGCGCCAGCGGGTCGATTTGCCGCCGATTGCGCCGGTCGGCCGGGATGGCCCCGCGCTTCAACCATTACGCTGCACCCATTGCTGCGCCCACGCAATCGCCGCGGCCCGTGCCTCGTCCGGCGTGGCATGGGTGGTCGGCGGCGCCCCGCCTTCCAGCACCACCGCGCCCGATTCCCAGATATCGCACAGCGCCTTGAACCGCCCCATGCCGAGCGCATGGCAGAACACGTGGATGACGAAGCCGCGGTACTCGAGCACGTCAGTGGCGGCATCGGTCAGCACCTGGTCCGCGGTGACATCGGCAGGCAGCAGTGGCGCATCGGACTGACGCGGTTCGCGCTGACCAGCGGCCGTGCGCGCCGACAGCGCAGACCGCGCCAAGGCGCCCCCGGCCGCCGCGCCAAGCAGCACGCCAAGGCCGAACCAGCAGGCTTTGCTTCCGCTTCCAGCCATGGCATCTCCTGTAGCGACCCGGTGGTCGCGGCAAGACAGCGTCGTGAGACTGTCACCGGTTTCAGGTTATACCAGGCAGCGATCACGTACCTGCGCACCGAGGGCCGAAATTGAGAATCGGGAGGATGACCGAACGGCATGCCGCGGCTATACTGTACATCCATACAGTATCGGGACACTTCCATGCCCTTGTACCAGTCCGATTCCATCCTGCTCGAAGCCTATTACTTCGGCGACGACACCGAATCCGTGCGCCTGCGCTGCGGCAGCGTCTGCGTCAACGCGGGCGCCATCCTGGTCGACGGCATCGAGCCGCGCCAGCTGCAGTCGCTGCGCTGGACCCCGGACTTCCTCTCATTCGAGGCGCAAGGCATGCGCCACCGCTATCCGGTGAGCCGCCCGGCGCTGGTCGGCCCCGCGCAGGCGCGCTTTGCGCTGCTTTAAGCTACCCCTTCCCATTCCCCCCATGCGCCCCGCGCCATGCCCCCATGCCAGACCTGAGCCCGACCGCCCGCCAGCTGATCCGCGCACTCGACCTGCGGCCGCATCCGGAAGGCGGCTACTACCGCGAAACCTATCGCAGCGAGGAACGCGTCGCATGCCAGGACGGACGCACGCGCGAAGCCTGCACCGCCATCCACTACATGCTTTGCGGCAACGACTATTCCGCCTGGCACCGCATCCGCTCCGACGAGCTGTGGCACTACCACGCCGGCACCCCGCTGGACGTGCACCGTATCGTCGACGGCACCATCGTCACCCAGCGCCTGGGCGACCCGCTGCGGCATCCCGGCGCGGCCTTCCAGGCGCTGGTGCCGGGCGGCCAGTGGTTTGCCGCCGAACGCGCGGACACCGGCGACCTCGAGGACTTTGCGCTGGTCGGCTGCACCGTGGCCCCGGCCTTCCAGTTCAGCGAGTTCGAACTGGCCAGCGCGGCGACGCTTGCCGGGCTCGTGCGCGGACACGGACATGACCTACGGTGGCAGCGGCTGCTCCGATAGCGCCGCACGAAAAAACAGCCCGCCGCGGCGGGGTGCGGGCGGGCTGGTGAGTACAGCCCCGCCAGTCTACGTGCGCCTGCGTCGGCGCCATGTCCCGAGCATCCCGGTATCCGGGCGCCTTTTCTGATTTCAGGCCCGCGCCATCACATTGTTATCGGCACTACATGCGCACTGCGTCGCAATCGGCACCGGAGCTGTCAGACGGTCACCGATACCGGCCGCTTGAAGCAGCGTGGAGACTAGGGCATCTTCCACCACGGAGGTGCGCCATGCCGGCCAAGAACATCCACGTCGTACCGCTCGACAACGGCTGGGCCATTGAATCCGAAGACGGCGCGGGCGGGCGCCAACTCTACGCGACGCAAGAAGACGCGATCGCCGCGGGCACCGAGAAAGCCCGGCAACTCCAGGCAGAACTGCTCGTCCATGGCCGTGACGGCCGCATCCGGATGCGCAACAGCTTTGGCAACGATCCACGCGATATCAAAGGCTGAACAATCCGCAGCGCGTCAGCCGCCGCCGGCGCGCTGCCCTTCCACACGCGCACGCGTCGCGTAATAAGCAAGCACCAGCGATGCGGTCAGTGCCAAGCCGGCTACTGCCAAGGCAATGCATGTTGTGCCGACGATCCCGTTGCCCTTGTCGCTCATTACAGCCTCCGTCGCCTTGAAGTCCACTGTGCCACAACTATAGGTGCAACGGGCTGAATCGAAAAACGGCCATGGCTGCGCTCACGCTGAGACCACGCTCGTTGCAGGCGCGAAGTAGCACGCGTTTGCCACCGGGACACGGAAATAAAAAAACCCGCTTGGCGATTTACCAAGCGGGTTTTTTGTCTGGTCGGGGCGAGAGGATTTGAACCTCCGACCACCTGCACCCCATGCAGGTACGCTACCAGGCTGCGCTACGCCCCGAAGCAAAAGATTATAACAGAAGCATTTCTCGTATGACTAGCTCCTGACGTGGAAATTATCCGCGCTTCGCGATCTCGCGCAGCTGCGCCAGCAGGTGCTGCACGTCGACCAGCGCATTGCGCAGGCCGGCGATGTCGACCGACAATGCCGCCGCTTTTTCCACGCCGGCTTCGATCGATTCCTGCGTTGCCGTGGCCGCGCTGTGATGACGGCCTTCGTCGAGTCGATTGCGCGCGCCGTTGATGGTGAAGCCCTGCTCGTAGAGCAGTTCGCGGATGCGGCGGATCAGCAGGACTTCATGGTGCTGGTAGTAGCGGCGGTTGCCGCGCCGCTTGACCGGCTTGAGCTGCGTGAATTCCTGCTCCCAGTAGCGCAGCACGTGCGGCTTGACGGCGCAAAGCTCGCTCACCTCACCGATGGTGAAGTAGCGCTTGGCCGGGATCGGCGGCAACGCGATGCGGTCGCTGGGTTTGTCCGACATGCAGTGTGTAGACGAGCGTCAGGCCATGCCGGCCAGGAGATTGGCGCGCTTCACGCGCGCGCCCAGAAGAATACCGATGCCGGCCTCGGGAAGCAATCCGCCGTTCGGGTGACGGATCAGCCGGCGATGCCGGCGCGTTCTTCGACCAGGCCCTTGAGCTTCTGGCTGGCGTGGAACGTCACCACGCGGCGCGCGGTGATGGGAATGACTTCGCCGGTCTTGGGATTGCGGCCGGGCCGCTGCGGCTTGTCGCGCAACTGGAAGTTGCCGAAGCCGGAAAGCTTGACGCTGTCGCCCTGCTCCAGCGCTTCGCGGATGACATCGAAGAAGGCCTCGACCATGTCCTTCGATTCACGCTTGTTCAGGCCCACCTGGTCGAACAGCATCTCGGCAAGCTCGGCCTTGGTCAGCGTGGGAACTTCGGTCGCGCGGGCGTCCGGCATTGCATCGTCAAGGGAGGATGCCTGCCGGTCGCTCATCTCACCCAGTGCTGCAGCGGTCATGGAATTCGCGTCTCGATCATTCATGTCGATCGCTCAAGTGTCTGTCTGGCGATCCGCCCGGGGCGAGCCCGGGCGCCCTTTTTTATGGTGCTCCGCCGGTGCTGGCGACGGATCAGCCGCGCAGCCGCGCCTGGAAGGCTTCGGCGAGCGCGTCGACCATGCAGCGCACCGCGCTGTCGACGGTTTCGTCCTGGAGGGTCGACCCAGTATCTTGCAAGGTCACCCGGAACGCAAGGCTTTTCTCGTCCGCGCCGATGGCGGTGGAAGCCCCCTTGGGACGGAATTCGTCGAACAGCACCAGGCTCTGGCAGAAGCGGCCGTAACCCTGTTTTTCCAGGGCCGCGCGCATGGTGTCGAGCAGGTCCTGCACGCGTACCGATTGCTTTACCACCACGGCCAAGTCACGCACGGCGGCGGGGAACTTGGAGATCTCGGTGTACGCCGGCAGGCCGGTAGCGCGCAGCGCGTCGAGCCGCAGTTCGAACAGCACCGGCGCATGCGCCAGCTCATATTCCTGCAGCCAGCGCGGATGCAGTTCGCCGACCACGCCCACCGGCTTGCCGTCGAGCAGCACGCGCGCGGCGCGGCCCGGATGCAGCGCCGGGTGCGAGACCGGCTCGAAGCGCGGCGAGCGCGGATGGAACAGCGCCTCGACATCGCCCTTGATGTCGAAGAAGTCGACATTGCGCGTGGCAACGCCCCACTGCTCTTCGAACGCCGGGCCGTAGGCGATGCCCGCGGCCATCATCGGCTGGTCATACCCGGCCACGGTGAGGCCGCCATCCTTGACGCCGGCGTCGCGATGGAACACGCGGCCCACCTCGAACAGGCGCACGCGCGCGGCCTTGCGGTTCAGGTTGTAGCGCACCTTGTCGACCAGCCCGCCGATCAGCGTCGAGCGCATCACCGCCAGCTGGCTGGCGATCGGGTTCAGCAGGCGGATCGGCTGATCGTTGGCGGCGAAGTCGCGCTCCCACTTCTCTTCGACGAAGGCGAAGTTGATCACTTCCTGGTAGTCGCGCGCGGCCACGGCATGGCGCACCACGTGGGTGGAGCGGCTGGCTTCGTTGGTCGGGCGCATTTCGCTTTCGGCGACCGGCGGGCGCGCCGGGATGCGCTCGAAGCCGTAGATGCGCGCGACTTCCTCGATCAGGTCCTCCTCGATCTCGATGTCGAAGCGGTAGCTCGGCGGCGTGACCTCGAACACTTCGCCTTCGGCGCCTTGCGCGCGCGTGAACGGCAGCTGCAGACGCTGGAACACATCGGCGATGGCGGCCGGCGACAGCTCGATGCCGAGCACGCGCTCGGCGCGCGCCACGCGCAGGCTGACCGGCTTGCGCACCGGCAGGTTGACCACGTGGTCGTCCACCGGGCCGGCCTGGCCGCCGCAGATCGCGAGGATCAGCGCGGTGATGCGCTCGATATGCTCGACCGTGGTGGCATAGTCCACGCCGCGCTCGAAGCGGTGTCCGGCGTCGGTCGAGAAGTTGTAGCGGCGGCTGCGGCCCTGGATCGCGGCCGGCCACCAGAATGCGGCTTCAAGATAGATGTCGGTGGTGTCCAGCGTGACGGCAGTGCTGTCGCCGCCCATGATGCCGGCCAGGCTCTCGATCTCCTTGTCGTCGGCGATCACGCCGACCTGCTCGTCGACCTCGATGGTGTTGCCGTTCAGCAGCTTGATCTGCTCGCCCTTGCGGCCCCAGCGCACGTCCAGGCCGCCATGGATCTTGTGCAGGTCGAACACGTGCGACGGACGGCCCAGCTCCAGCATCACGTAGTTAGAGATATCGACCAGCGCCGACACGCTGCGCTGGCCCGAGCGCTCCAGCCGCTGCACCATCCACAGCGGCGTGGCGGCACGCGCGTTGACGCCGCGAATGATGCGCCCGGAAAAGCGGCCGCACAGGTCGGGGGCCGATACCTTGACCGGCAGCTTGTCCTGGATCGTCACCGGCACCGGCTGCATGTCGGGCAGGTTCAGCGCGGCACCGGTCAGCGCGGACACCTCGCGCGCAACGCCATGGATCGACAGGCAGTCGGCCTTGTTCGGCGTCAGCTTGATGACAAAGACCTGGTCGTCCAGGTCCAGGTACTGGCGAATGTTCTGGCCGACCGGTGCGTCTTCCGGCAGCACCATCAGGCCGCCGTGGTCTTCCGACAGCTTCAGTTCGCGCGCCGAGCACAGCATGCCGTAGCTGTCGACACCACGCAGCTTGCCGACCTTGATCTCGAACGGCTTGCCGCCGTCCTCTGCCGGCGGCAGCACCGCCCCGACCAGTGCGCACGGCACCTTGATGCCGGGCTTGACGTTGGGCGCGCCGCACACGATCTGCAGGGTCTCGCCGGTGCCGGCATCGACCTGGCACACGTTGAGGCGGTCGGCGTTGGGATGGCGCTCGGTCGACAGCACGTGCGCGACCACCACCTTGTCGAACGGCGGCGCGACCGGGCCCACCTCTTCCACTTCGAGGCCGGCCATGGTCAGGCTGTGCGACAGCGCGTCGGTGGAGATCTTTTCAGGGTTGGCGAAGGTGCGAAGCCAGGATTCCGAGAATTGCATGGCGCTTCTGATCCGGTAAGTATTCGGTGTAGAGTTTTGACGATGCGCCGCTCAGGCGAACTGGCGCAGGAAGCGCACATCGCCCTCGAAGAACAGGCGCAGGTCGTTGATGCCATAGCGCAGCATGGTCAGGCGCTCCAGGCCGGAACCGAACGCGAAACCGATATAGCGCTCGGGATCGAGGCCCATGTTGCGCAGCACGTTCGGATGCACCTGGCCCGAACCGGAGATTTCCAGCCATTTGCCGTTGCCGAAGGCCATGTCGATTTCCGCCGACGGCTCGGTGAACGGGAAGTACGACGGACGGAAGCGCACCTGGATGTCGTCGCGTTCGAAGAACTTGCGCAGGAAATCGGTGTACACGCCCTTCAGGTCGGCAAAGCTGACGTCCTCGCCGATCCACAGGCCTTCGACCTGGTTGAACATCGGCGAGTGCGTGGCGTCGCTGTCGACGCGGTAGGTACGGCCCGGGCAGATCACCTTGATCGGCGGCATCGCCTTGCCGGCGTACTTTTCCACGTGCATCTTGGCGTAGCGCACCTGCATCGGACTGGTGTGCGTGCGCAGCAGCAGGAGCTTGTCGTCGCTGTCGCGGCCGTCGACGTAGAACGTGTCCTGCATCGAACGCGCCGGATGGTTGTCCGGGTTGTTCAGCGCGGTGAAGTTCATCCAGTCGGTTTCGATCTCGGGGCCGTCGGCCACATCGAAGCCGATCGAGCCGAAGATCTGCTCGACGCGCTCCCAGGTGCGCATCACCGGATGCAGGCTGCCGCGCGCCACCGCGCGGCCGGGCAGCGTGACGTCGATGGCCTCGGCGGCCAGGCGCGCGTTCATCAGCGCATCGGCCAGCGCCTGGCGGCGCGCCTGCAGCGCGGCTTCCACCTGCTGCTTGACCTGGTTGATGCGCGCGCCCTCGCTCTTGCGGGTCTCCGGGTCGAGCTTGCCGAGGCCCTTGAGCAATTCGGTCAGCGCGCCGGTCTTGCCCAGGAAGCGGGCCTTTTCGTTTTCCAGCGTGGCGTTGTCATTGGCGGCGGCGAAAGCGGCCTGGGCGTCGGCGACGATTTGGTCCAGATCCTGAGACATGGCGGCGGTCGTGGAGTGTTCTGACGTCGGCGGGACAGTGTCAAAAGACAAAGCCGGCCCGACGTGGGTTGGCACTACGTGCGGTATGCGTTTCCGGATGCCGTCTCGGCAACAAACGCAAAACGGAATCCGGAAACGCAAATAAAAACGGGGCTCGGTAAGGAGCCCCGTTTCAGCAAACCTTGCGGTCAGCGGTCGACCTTGCGGTCGGTGCTTGCCCGGCAGCGCTTGCGCGCTGCCGCAGCCGGCATCAGGCAACGGTGGCTTTCACCTGGTTGACGATGGCGGCAAAGGCAGGCTTGTCGTGAATAGCCATGTCCGACAGCACCTTGCGGTCCAGTTCAATCGAGGCCTTCTTCAGACCGTTCATGAACACGCTGTAGGTCATGCCATGCTCACGCGTCGCGGCATTGATACGCGCAATCCACAGCGCGCGGAACACGCGCTTCTTGTTGCGGCGATCGCGGTACGCGTACTGGCCAGCACGCATGACCGCCTGCTTGGCGATGCGATAGACATTATTGCGACGGCCGCGGTAACCCTTGGCAGCGTCGATAACCTTCTTGTGACGGGCCCGTGCAGTGACCCCACGCTTTACTCGAGGCATGTAATTCTCCTTTCGTTGTCGTCAGGGTTTATGCGTAAGGCATCATCGCGCGCACCGACTTCAGGTTCGTCTCATGGACGTCCTGAGTACCGCGCAGTTGACGCTTGTTCTTGGTGGTCTTCTTGGTCAGGATGTGACGCTTGAAGGCCTGGCCACGCTTGAACGAACCGTTCGGACGGGCAGTAAAGCGCTTGGAGGCGCTTTTCTTCGTCTTCATCTTCGGCATGAAAAACTCCAGCTCATATGACATGCATGCAGGTGGACGGCTTACGCCGACGCTTGCAAGACCCGCATCCACTTGTTGTTGCACGATGGTCCTGGCGGACCCCGCGCGACTTCCGCACGAAGCAGCGCCGGGATGACTGGCATCCCGGCCGCCGCACCGCGCAGGAATTACTTCTTCTTCTTGGGGGCGAGCACCATCACCATCTGGCGCCCTTCCATCTTCGGCATCTGCTCGACCTGGCCGATCTCTTCCAGGTCCGCCTTCAGGCGTTCGAGCATGCGCGCGCCGATTTCCTGGTGGGCCATCTCGCGACCACGGAACCGCAGCGTGATCTTGGTCTTGTCGCCATCTTCCAGGAAGCGCTTCAGGTTGCGCAGCTTGACGTTGTAGTCGCCATCATCCGTACCCGGCCGGAACTTGACTTCCTTGACCTGGATGATCTTCTGCTTCAGCTTGGCCTCGTGGGCGCGCTTGGCTTCCTCGTACTTGAACTTCCCGTAATCCATGATCCGGGCGACGGGCGGAGTCGCGTTGGGGGCGATCTCCACCAGGTCCAAGTCCTTGTCCTCAGCCAGCCGCAGAGCGTCCATGAACTTGACGATGCCGAGCTGCTCGTTATCAACCCCTACCAGGCGCAGTTCAGGCGCGCTGATTTCCCGGTTGATGCGATGACCTTTGTCCGTAGCGATGTTGCGTTACCTCAAGAAGACAAAAAAACAAGCCGTGCTCACCACCCTCAGGCTTTGCTGGCGACGTCGTGTTGCAGACGCTCAACAAACGCAGAGACGGGCATCACACCCAGATCCACGTTGCCACGGGCACGCACGGCCACTTGATTGGCATCCCGCTCCTTGTCGCCCACTACCAGCAGGTAGGGGACCTTTTGAAGCGAATGCTCGCGGATTTTATACGTAATTTTCTCGTTACGCAAATCGGCCTTGGCCCTAAACCCTTGTTTTTGCAGCAATTGCACGACGCTTTCGGCGTATTCTGCCTGCGAATCCGCAATATTCATCACCACCACCTGGTCCGGGGCCAGCCAGGCCGGCAGCGCACCGGCGTGGTTTTCCAGCAGGATCCCCAGGAAGCGCTCGAACGAGCCCAGGATGGCGCGATGAAGCATCACCGGGCGCTTGCGCGAATTGTCCTCGGAAACGTACTCGGCACCCAGGCGCTCGGGCAGCACCAGATCCAGCTGCAGGGTGCCACACTGCCATGAGCGGCCGATCGCATCCTTGATGTGGTATTCCACCTTCGGGCCGTAGAAGGCGCCCTCGCCGGGCAGCTCTTCCCAGTCCACGCCGCAGGCGCGCAGCGCCAGGCGCAGGCCTTCCTCGGCGTGGTCCCAGACCTCATCCGAGCCGGCGCGCTGGTCCGGGCGCAGCGACAGCTTGACCTTCACATCCTTGAAGCCGAAGTCGTCGTAGACCGAGAACGCCAGTTCATTGAAGGCCTTGGCCTCGGCAACGATCTGCTCTTCCGTGCAGAAGATATGCGCATCGTCCTGCACAAAGCCGCGCACGCGCATCAGCCCGTGCAGCGCGCCGGACGGCTCGTTGCGATGGCAGGCGCCAAACTCGGCCAGGCGCAGCGGCAGGTCGCGGTACGAGCGCAGGCCGTGGTTGAAGATCTGCACATGGCCCGGGCAGTTCATCGGCTTGATCGCGTAGTCACGTTTCTCCGACTCCGTGACGAACATGTTCTCCTTGTAGTTCTGCCAGTGGCCCGACTTCTCCCACAGCGAACGGTCCATCACCTGCGGCGTGCGCACCTCGTCGTAGCCGGCGTCGGTCAGGCGGCCACGCATGTACTGCTCGACGGCCTGCCACACCTGCCAGCCCTTGGGGTGCCAGAACACCATGCCCGGCGCCTCTTCCTGCAGGTGGAACAGGTCCAGCGTCTTGCCCAGCTTGCGGTGGTCGCGCTTCTCGGCCTCCTCCAGCATGTGCAGGTAGGCTTCCTGGTCTTCCTTCTTCGCCCAGGCCGTGCCGTAGATGCGCTGGAGCATCTCGTTGTTGGCATCGCCGCGCCAGTAGGCGCCGGCCACCTTCATCAGCTTGAAGACCTTGAGCTTGCCCGTCGACGGCACGTGCGGACCGCGGCACAGGTCGACGAAATTGCCTTCGCGGTACAGGCCGATTTCCTGGTCGGCCGGGATCGAGCCGATGATCTCGGCCTTGTACTTCTCGCCCATCGACTCGAACAGTGCCACCGCTTCGTCGCGGTTCCACACTTCGCGCGTGACCTTTTCGTCCTTGCGCGCCAGTTCCGCCATCTTTTTCTCGATGGCGGCGAGGTCTTCCGGGGTGAAGGGGCGCTTGTAGGCGAAGTCGTAGTAGAAGCCGTTCTCGATCACCGGGCCGATCGTCACCTGCGCCTCGGGATACAGCTCCTTGACGGCATAGGCCAGCAAGTGCGCCGTGGAGTGGCGGATCACATCGACGCCGTCGGCATCCTTGTCCGTGACGATGGCCAGTTCCGCATCGCGCTCGATCCTGTAGCTGGTGTCGACCAGCTGGCCATCCACCTTACCGGCCAGGGCGGCCTTGGCCAGGCCGGCGCCGATGCTCTGCGCCACTTCGGCAACCGTCACCGGGCCGGGAAACTCGCGGCGGGACCCGTCCGGCAGCGTGATTGCGATCATTTCGACTCTCCAGGTTCCGCCGGCGGCGCCTTGCGCCTGGCCTGAGCGGATCAAACTGCATCTAGTGGCGCCGGCCCGCATGCCTGCGCGCTGGCGATCTGTTCTTTGGCTGCCCGCCTGCCGCATGCGGAGGCGGCAGCTTATCAGGGCCGCTGGCAAGCGACGGACGAAAAAAAACGCGGCCAAGGCCGCGTTTCTCTTTGTCAAACCCGATCCAACCGGGCCGAAGGCGCACCTCGACTACTGTCGCTTGCCAGCGGTAGTAGTTCGCGGTGTCATAACCATGATGCGCTTCCGTTCCGTATGGGGTTGAATCGGACTTGCTTTACTTCTTTTTACTGCAATTCGTTGGTAGGCTCGATTGGACTCGAACCAACGACCCCCACCATGTCAAGGTGGTGCTCTAACCAGCTGAGCTACGAGCCTAGCGAAGCCGCAAGTATAGCATCACTTTCTTTTCGCCTGCAACACCCCCTGGACTTCCTCGATCAGCTGCAGCGCGCGCTGCAGCTGCGTGGCCTCGGAGACCTCGGCGGTGAACTGCATGCGCGCCACGCCCTTGCTGGACAGGGTCTTGACCCCGGTGACATTGATCTTTTCGCGCGACAGCACTTCGGAGATGTCGCGCAGCAAGCCTTGCCGGTCGATGGCCTCGACGTGGATATCGACCGGATAGACCGCGGCGTGGCTTTTCTTGCCCCACTCGGTCTGGATCACCCGCTCCGGCGCGCGCGCCGACAGCTGCTGGAAGGTATGGCAGTTGCGGCGATGGATCGACACCCCGCGCCCGCGCGTGACAAAGCCGACGATCTCGTCGGGCGGCGCCGGCTTGCAGCAGCGCGACATCTGCGTCATCAGCGAATCGACGCCCACCACCAGCACGCCGCTCTTGGCGCCGCGCGCCACGCTGGTGGCGCGGCTCTTCTTGGTGACGGCGTCTTCCTCGCTCAGCGGCGCCTGGACTTCGCCTTCCGGGTGGCGCAGCGCGTGCTCCACATGGCGCAGGCTGAACTCATCCTTGGCCACCGCGGCGAACAGCTCGTCGGGGGTCTTGAAGCCCAGCCGCGTCGCCAGGTCTTCCAGCTTGACCGCGGTCTTGCCTTCGCGCTGCAGCGTCTTGTCGATCAGCGCGCGGCCCTGCGCAATGGTTTCCTGCGAGTCCATCGCGTTGAACCACGCGCGCACCTTGGCGCGGGCGCGGCTGCTGGCGAGGTAGCCGAGGTCGGCATTGAGCCAGTCGCGCGACGGCCCACCCTGCTTGACCGCGATGATCTCGACGGTCTGGCCGTTCTTGAGCGGCGTGTTCAGCGGCACCATGGTGCCATCCACGCGCGCGCCGCGGCAGCGATGGCCGAGGTCGCTGTGCAGGTAGTAGGCGAAGTCCACCGCGGTCGCGCCCTGCGGCAGCGCCACCACGCGTGCCTGCGGCGTCAGCACGTAGATGTGGTCGTCGATCGCGGCGTGCTTGATCTGCTCCCACGACTCGTCGTGCGCCACGCTGTGGTCGGCATCGTCCTTCCACGCCAGCAGCTGGCGCAGCCAGGCAATCTTTTCGTCGTAGCGCTCGCTGGCGGAGAACTGCCCGGCATAGCCGCGGCTGCCCGCCTCCTTGTAGCGCCAGTGCGCCGCCACGCCGTATTCGGCGAAGTGGTGCATCTCGTGGGTGCGGATCTGCACCTCGAAGGCGCGCCCGTCGTCGCCGATCACCACCGTGTGCAGCGACTTGTAGCCATTGGCCTTGGGCCGCGAGATGTAGTCGTCGAACTCGCGCGGGATCGGCTGCCAGATATGGTGGACGATGCCGAGCACCGTATAGCAGTCCTTGATATCGTCGACGATCACGCGGAAGGCGCGCACATCGTACAGGTCGGCAAAATCAAGCTCCTTGCCGCGCATCTTCTTCCAGATGCTGTAGATGTGCTTGGGCCGGCCGCTCACCTCGGCGCGGATGCCGGCGGTGGCCAGTTCGGACTGCAGTCGCGCGATCGCGCCGGCGATATAGCCTTCGCGCTCGATGCGCTTTTCATCCAGCAGCCTGGCGATGCGCTTGTAGGTATCGGGCTGCTCGAAGCGGAACGCCAGGTCCTCCAGCTCCCACTTCATCTGCCAGATGCCCAGGCGGTTGGCCAGCGGCGCGTAGATGTCGAGCGTTTCGCGCGCCACGCCGGGCATCGGCGACTGCTTGGTTTCAGCCAGCCAGCGCAGCGTCTGCAGCCGCGAGGCCAGCCGCACCAGCACCACGCGGATGTCCTGCGCAAACGCCAGCAGCATCTTGCGCAGCGCCTCGACCTGCTCGTGGCGCGCCTGGGCTTCGTTCTTCGACGGCGCGGCCGACTCCACCTCAGGGCGATTGCCGGCGATGGCGCCGATGCGCAGCAGCTGCCGCACGCCATTGACCAGCCGCGCCACTTCCTCGCCGAAGCGCGCCTCGATCTCGGCTTCGGTCTCGGGCACGAATGCCGCCAGGCCGAACAGGCACGCGGCCGCGCGCGCGGAATCGTCCACGCGCAGGCCGTCGAGGATGCGCAGCATCCCCTGCGCGTGCGACTGCACGGTCTCGCCGGTGGGCAGCGCCACGCCGGCGCCGTGCTCGCGCACGTACGCCAGTGCTCGCTCGACCAGCTCGGTATCCGGAATGCCCGCGACCCGGCCGGCCAGGTCGGTCGACGTCACCATGTCACAGCGCCTGCATCAGTTGAGCGCAGCGGTCACCACCACTTCGATCAGGTAATCGGGATTGGCCAGGCGGGCTTCGACGGTGGCGCGCGGCGGCGTGTTGCCTTGCGGCACCCAGGCATCCCAGACCTCGTTCATCTCGCCGATCAGATCGATGTTGGTCAGGAAGATCTGGCACGACAGGATGCGGGTCTTGTCGCTGCCCGCCTCGGCCAGCAGGCGGTCGATATGGCCCAGCACCTCGCGCGTCTGGCCGCGGATGTCAGCCTTGGTATCGACCTCGGGCACCTGGCCAGCCAGATACACCACGCCGTTGTAGACCGCGTATTCGGACAAGCGCTTGCCCACGTGGGCGCGCTTCAGTTCAGGAAGACTCATGGCAATGCTTAACTCGATAAAAACAGCCGGATGGCAACCTGGCCGCAACGGGCGCGCTCAGGCGCCGGTAAAGAACTGGCGCACGATCGCGATCTGCGCCGGATCGACAAAGGTGGGGGCGTGGCCCACGTCGGGCACTTCCACCGAACTCACATGCTTGCCGCGCGCCACCATCTCGGCCACGGTCTCGCGCAGCAGCAGGTCGGACTGCGCGCCGCGCACCACCAGTACCGGGGCCTCGATGGCTTCGAAGCTGCGCCACAGTGCGGCTTCGCCGGCGACGATGGCCTCGGGCGTGGATTTGCGGAACGGCACCGCCAGCTGCGGATCGTAATGCAAGCCCCATTCCAGGCCGTCGGCGCCCTGCACCGGCTTCAGGATGGCGGCGTTGAGCTCGCGCCACTGCTCGGCGGTGTGGCGCCCGAACGAGGCGCTGATGGTCTGCAGGTACGCCAGCCCTTCCTCGAAGGTCTTGAAGCGCACCGGCAGGCCCAGGTAGGCACCGATGCGCTCGACCGCCGACGGTGCGATGCGAGGACCGACGTCGTTGAGCAGCAGCTTGCGCACCGGCGACTTCGGCAGGCCGGCCAGGCCCATGCCGATCAGGCCGCCCATCGAGGTGCCGAACCAGTCCACCTGCTCGACGTTGAGCCGCGCGATCAGCGTGACCATGTCGGACACGTACTGCGGCACGATGTAGCTGTCCGGATTGGCCAGCCATTCCGAGCGGCCGCGCCCGGCCACGTCCGGGCATACCACGCGATAGTCACCGCACAGCGCGCTGGCGACGGCGTCGAAGTCGCGCCCCGTGCGCGTCAGGCCGTGCGCGCACACCAGCACGCGCGGATTGGCGGGGTCGCCCCACTCGTGGTAGGCCATGCGGTGCAGGCCCCCCGGACTGATGCACTGGACGAAACCGAGACGCGGACGGGCAGACATCTGGACTCCCTGGCAAACCGGACGCAAGGCGCCAGCAGGCGCCGCCGCCGGAAGTTGAGCAAAGCTGGATTGTACGCCGCAGCGGGTACAATGCCACAGCACAGTGTCCGCGCCCCGCGCGCGGGGCGCGCACCGCCACGGCGCGCGCCGCCCATCCGGCGGCTGTACTGCCGTGGCATCCCTTTCTCTCGACGGAGGCTTACATGCTCAACGGCAAGACCGCCCTGGTGACTGGCTCGACCAGCGGCATCGGGCTCGGCATCGCAAAGGCGCTGGCGGCGCAGGGCGCCCACATCATCGTCAACGGCTTTGGTGACGCGGACGCCGCAAAGCACGAGATCGCGCAAGCCGGCCAGGGAATCCGCGTCGGCTATCACGGCGCCGACATGAGCCAGGCGGCCGACATCCAAGACATGATGCGCTACGCCCAGGCCGACTTCGGCGGCGCCGACATCCTGGTCAACAATGCCGGCATCCAGCACGTCGCGGCCATCGAGGACTTCCCGCCCGAGCGCTGGGACGCGATCATCGCCATCAACCTGACCTCGGCCTTCCACACCACGCGCCTGGCGCTGCCCGGCATGAAGCAGAAGAACTGGGGGCGCATCATCAATGTCGCCTCGACCCACGGGCTGGTGGCCTCGGCGCAGAAATCGGCCTATGTGGCGGCCAAGCACGGCATCGTCGGCTTCACCAAGGTCACAGCGCTGGAAACCGCGCAGACCGGCGTGACCGCCAACGCGATCTGCCCCGGCTGGGTGCTGACGCCGCTGGTGCAGAAGCAGGTCGAAGCCCGCGCGCAGAAGGAAGGCATCCCGGTAGAGCAGGCCAAGCGCGAGCTGGTGCTGGAGAAGCAGCCCTCGGGTCAGTTCGTGACGCCCGATGAGCTGGGCGCGCTGGCCGTGTTCCTGTCGTCCGAAGCCGCCCGCCAGGTGCGCGGCGCGATCTGGAACATGGATGGCGGCTGGGTGGCGCAGTAAGGCGCCATATCCGGGCGCCACAAAGGAGGAAGAAGCCATGATGCACCGACGACGTTTTCTCGGGACCCTGGGCGCGCTCGCGCTCGGCACGCTCGCCGTGGGCGTGCTGGGGCCCGCGGCGGATGCGTTCGCGCAGGCGAAACCGCTGGCCATCGACGTCTACAAGAGCCCGCTGTGCGGCTGCTGCGAGGAATGGGTCAAGCACCTGCGCGCCAACGGCTTCACCGTGACGGTGCACGACGTCGAGGATACCGGCGAATACCGCAAGCGCTTCGGCATGCCGGAGCGCTTCGGCTCCTGCCACACCGGCCATATCGCCGGCTATGCGATCGAGGGCCACGTGCCCGCCGCCGATATCCGCAAACTGCTGGCCGCCAAACCCAGGGCGGTCGGGCTGGCGGTGCCTGGCATGCCGGTCGGCTCGCCGGGCATGGAACAGGGACCGCGCAAGGATCCCTTCGACGTGCTGCTGGTCAAGGCCGACGGCGCGGCCTCGGTGTTCAGCCGCCACAACAAGCCGGCGGCCTGACGGGCCCCGCGCCGGATGCGCCGCGGCGCATCCGGCCATGCCCTACTCCCCTGCCAGGCGCTGGAGCGCCGACTCGACCTCCCGCCACACCGCCCCGGTCTCGCCCTCGGTGCATTCGCCGTGCTGGCGCTTGACCGCGCCCAGCCGGTTCAGCACCAGGTGCTGGTCCGGCACCACGCCCGCGTTGGCCAGGCACGCCTGCACGCAAGCCAGCGGGCACCCGTCCAGCGCCAGGATCGGCCGGCCCGATCGCGCCACCCGCGTCAGCGCCGGCACGCCACCGCCCACCCCGCTGATGCACGACATCTCCGCGCGTCCGCTGCGGTCCAGCCGCACCGCGCAAGCATTGGCCAGCTGCGCCACGCTGGAGCAGCCCGAGCAGGCGTAGACCAGTGGCAGGGATCGGGTGGGGGAAGCGGGCATCGCGTACCTTCCGTCAAGTCGGTTCGCCGCAGGGCAACGCCCCTACGGAAAGCGGCCAGCTTAGTGGCAAGGCCAGCAGCCGGGCCATTCGCCAAAAGAGCTAGCAGCGTCGTCCACACGACATAGGCCGAAGCACCACCCGACCCCTGTGACAGACTGAAGCCTGACTCAAATCAAGCCTTGCGTTTCCGGCGGCGCTCGATGCGGCGAAGACTCTAAAGGGTTTTGGCAGCGCCGGGGTGCTCGAAATTGAAGCGGCCCACCGCATGGGCATCCCGCAACCGAAAGTCTCCGGACTGCTGCGCCGCGACTTCGCCAACCTGTCGGAGCGCAAGCTGATGGACTGCCTGAACCGGCTTGGATACGACATCGAAATCACGGTCAGCCCCGCGCCGGAGCCGATCGGTCACCTCACGCTCAAGGTAGCCTGAAAACAAGAACCCCCTGCAAGCGCATAGCTTGCAGGGGGTTGCTGATATCGGCGTGCCGCCCGAACCTGCTTACAGCAGCGGCGCCCCCGTCTTCGCCTGGATTTCCTCGCGGCTGACGCCCGGGGCGGTCTCCACCAGCTTGAGGCCGTCCGCGGTCACGTCGATCACGCCCAGGTCGGTGATGATGCGGTTGACCACGCCCACGCCGGTCAGCGGCAGGTTGCACTGCTTCAGGATCTTGAGGTCCTCGGTGCCGTCCTTTTTCTTGGCGGTGTGTTCCATCAGCACCACCACGCGGCCGACGCCGGCGACCAGGTCCATCGCGCCGCCCATGCCCTTGACCATCTTGCCGGGGATCATCCAGTTGGCCAGGTCGCCCTTCTCGCTGACCTGCATCGCGCCCAGGATGGCCAGGTTGATGTGGCCGCCGCGAATCATCGCGAACGAGTCGGCCGACGAGAAGATCGACGAGCCCGGCAGCGTGGTCACGGTCTGCTTGCCGGCGTTGATCATGTCGGCGTCGACCTCGGCCTCGGTCGGGAACGGGCCGATGCCGAGCAGGCCGTTCTCGGATTGCAGCCAGACTTCCATGCCTTCCGGCACCCAGTTGGCCACCAGCGTCGGCAGCCCGATGCCCAGGTTGACGTAGAAACCGTCCTGCAGCTCGGCCGCGGCGCGCGCGGCCATTTCGTCACGTGTCCATGCCATGATGGGTCTCCTTAGCTGGCCGCGCGCACGGTGCGCTGCTCGATGCGTTTCTCGGGGTTGGCGTTGAGCACCAGGCGCTGCACGAAGATGCCGGCCAGGTGGATCTCGTCGGGATCGAGCTCGCCGGTCTCGACGATCTGTTCGACCTCGGCCACGGTGACCTTGCCCGCCATCGCGCACATCGGGTTGAAGTTGCGCGCGGTGCGGCGGAACACCAGGTTGCCGGCCTTGTCGGCCTTCCAGGCCTTGACCAGCGCCACGTCGGCGGTCAGCGAACGTTCCATCACGTACTTTTCGCCGTCGAATTCGCGGATTTCCTTGCCTTCGGCGACGATGGTGCCGACCCCGGTCTTGGTGAAGAAGGCCGGGATGCCCGAGCCGCCGGCGCGCAGCTTTTCGGCCAGCGTGCCCTGCGGCGTGAATTCCAGTTCCAGTTCGCCGGCCAGGTACTGGCGCTCGAACTCCTTGTTCTCGCCCACGTAGGACGAGATCATCTTCTTGATCTGGCGCGTGGCCAGCAGCAGGCCCAGGCCGAAGCCGTCGACGCCGGCGTTGTTGGAGATGCAGGTCAGCTGCTTGGCGCCGCTGTCGCGCAGCGCGCCGATCAGCGCCTCGGGGATGCCGCACAGGCCGAAACCGCCCACAGCGATCGTCTGGCCGTCGCGGACGACGCCTGCAAGCGCTTCTGCGGCGCTGGCGTAGACCTTGTTCATGCTTCGCTCCTTCCTCGGTAGTCCCTGTCGATCTCCCCGCCGGCGGGTAGTGCGGCGGGCGACGCAAGGAAATTGTAACGGTACAATCGGCAACGGGCGGTTGGCCGTCGCCGTAACGCGTCCGACCGACAGCATACGCAAGCACAGCCGGCTACGCCATTACGTAAAAATACATAAGCAGATGCCCGCCATCGACTACCAGACCGCCTTCCAGCTCGCCCCCGTGGGCCTGGTGCTGTCACGCGAGCGCGTGATCGAGGATTGCAACGAAGAGGTCTGCCGCATCTTCGGCACCACGCGCGAGGCCCTGCTGGGCCAGTCGTTCCAGGTGCTCTACCCCACCGCCGACGAGTTCGAGCGTACCGGCGCGCGCATCGCGCCGATCATGGGCAAGCGCGGCATGTATTCGGACGAGCGCATCATGAAGCGCGCCGGCGGGGAGCTGTTCTGGTGCCACGTCACCGGCCGCGCGCTGGACCGCAGCCAGCCGCTCGGTGCCGGCATCTGGACTTTCGAGGACTTGTCGCAAAAGCGCCAGGTCACCGCCGAACTGACCGCGCGCGAACGCGAGATCGCGGCGCAGCTGGTGGAAGGCAAGACCAGCAAGCAGATCGGCAAGCTGCTGGCGATAAGCCCGCGCACGGTCGATATCTATCGGGCACGGCTGATGAAGAAGTATGGGGCAAGCACGTCGGTGGATCTGGTGCAGCGGCTGGTGGCTCACTGACACGGAAAACAATCACCCTTCGATGATCGCCCGGATCTCCGCCGGCACCGGCACCGATTTCTCGGCCGCATAATCGCACCACACCACCTTGGCTCCGCCCTCGGCCCACACCACCCCGGGCAGATCGGTGCGCCGGATTTCCATGCGCGTCTCGAAACTGGTGCGCCCCAGCTGTCCCGCATAGACCCGGCATTCGATCTGGCCCGGATAGCGCAGCTGCTTCAAAAAGGTCATATGCGCATTGATGATGACCGGCCCCTGCCCTTGCGCATCCTTGCCGCCGCGCCCAAGCGACGCAACCATTCGATGCGCGCCTGCTCCAGGTACTGAAAGTAGACGGTATTGTTGACATGGCCCATCGCGTCCATGTCGCCCCACCGGATCGGCATGACCACCGTGTAGACGTGTTTCATCAAAGCCTCCAATGCAACAGGCCCGCCGACACCGGCGGGCCTGCTTCATGACTCAGCGCTTGGCAATCGCGCCTTCGGCCTTGGTGACAAGGTCGGCGCCGATCTGCTTCTTCCACTTGTCGTAGACCTTGGCGGTCGCCTTGCGGAAGGCGTCGTGCTCTGCCGGGGTCAGGTGCGTGACCTTGACGCCGTGGGCTTCCATCTCCTTCCATGCGGGCGCGCCGGCCTCGGCCAGGCCCTTGCGGGCCAGCGCGATTTCCTGCTTGCCGGCGTCGATGGCGGCCTGCTTGACGATCTCGCGGTCGGCCGGGGTCCAGCTTTCCCAGATCTGCTTGTTGACCACGAAGATCAGCGGGTCAGCCACGTAGCCCCAGGTGGTGACGTATTTCTGGCCGACCGTGTACAGCTTGGCGGCGGCGAACACCGACTGCGGATTCTCCTGGCCGTCGACCGCGCCCGAGGCCATCGCCGGCTGCGCGTCGGCCCAGCTCATCTGGGTCGGGTTGGCGCCGAGCGCGTTAAAGGTCTCGATGTACAGCGGCGAACCGACCACGCGCAGCTTCAGGCCCTTGAGGTCTTCCGGCTTGCGCAGCTCGCGCTTGGAGTTCGAGACCTCGCGGAAGCCGTTCTCGCCCCACGCCAGCGGCACCACGCCAGCCTTCTCCAGCGTGGCGAAGATCGACTTGCCGACCTCGCCCTGCGTCAGCGCGTCGAGCGCCTTGTAGTCGGGCATCAGGAACGGCAGCGAGAACAGGTTCAGTTCCTTGACCTGCGGCGACCAGTTGATGGTCGAGCCCACCGCCATGTCGATCACGCCCTGGCGGATCGCCGAGAATTCGCGGGTCTGGTCGCCGGCCACCAGCGAGGTGCCCGGATACAGCTTGATGTTGATGCGGCCGTTGGTGCGCTGCTTGACCAGGTCGGCCCAGATCTCGCCGCCCTTGCCCCACGGGAAGGCCGGGCCGAGCACCAGCGACATCTTGTATTCGGACTTGTAGGTCTGGGCCATCGCACCGGCGGGGGCGAAGGCGGAAGCGGCCAGGGCGGCGGCCGTGGCGAGCATCAGGGCACGACGTTTCATTTCATCTCCTCAGGGGAAAAGCGTCAGGTTCTTGTTGGTGAATGCAAACATGACATCGACCGCGGTCAATAGCCGAGGTAGTCAGGCAGCCAGGTCGCCAGCGGCGGGTAGGCCAGCACCATCAGCATGGCGATAAACATCGCCAGCAGCATCCAGATAACCCACGGCACGGTCTCTTCCATGCGCACGCGGGCGATCCGGCACGACACCATCAGGTTCACGGCCAGCGGCGGCGTGAACTGGCCCAGCGCCACCTTCAGCGTCAGCACCACGCCGAACCACACCGGGTTCCAGTGGAAGGCATTGGCGATCGGCAGCAGCAGCGGCACGAAGATCAGGAAGATCGAGATGCCGTCGAGGAACATGCCCACCGTCATCAGCAGCAACACGATCAGCGCCAGCACGCCGTACTCGCCCAGCCCGGAGGTGGCGATCGCCTGCGCCAGCGGGTCGATCACGCCCAGCGTCGACAGCGCATAGGCGAAGATGCCGGCCAGCGCGACCACCAGCAGGATCACGGCAGAGGTCTCGGCCGCTTCCTGGAAGATCGTGAACAGGTCGCGCATGCCGATGCTGCGGTACACCACCATGCCGACGAACAGGCCATAGACCACCGCCACCACGGCGGCCTCGGTCGGCGTGAACCAGCCGGCGCGCATGCCGCCCAGGATCAGGAACGGCGCCACCAGGCCCCACGCGGCCTCGCGCAGGCTCTTCCAGAACGGCGGGCGCGGCAGCGCGGCTTCGGCGGCGCCCATATTGTGCTTGCGCGCCAGCCACACCGCCGGCACGATCAGCGCGATGCCCGCGAGCACGCCCGGGATCATGCCGGCCGCGAACAGCGCCGGCACCGATGCGCCCGGCACCAGCACGCTGTAGATGATGAACGCGACCGACGGCGGGATCAGGATGTCGGTCGCGGCCGCCGCGCCGACCACCGCCGCGCTGTAAGAGCCGGGATAGCCCGCGCGCGACATCGCCGCGATCATCACGCCGCCGACCGCGGCCGCGTTGGCCGGGCCCGAGCCGGAAATGCCCCCGAGGAACATCGCCACCAGGATCGCCACCAGCGGCAGCATGCCGGGGCCGCGCCCGACCACGGCGATGGCAAAGGTCACCAGCCGCTGGGCCACGCCGGAACGGTCGAAGATCGAGCCCACCAGCACGAACATCGGGATCGCAAGCAGCGGATACTTGGCCAGCCCCGCATAGAAGTTCTGCGGCACCGCCAGCAGGCCGAACATCTGCGTATCGAGATTGGACAGGCCGATCGCGACCAGGCCGCCCAGCCCCAGCGACACGCCAATCGGCACGCCCAGCAGCATCAGGCCAATAAAGACCACGAACAGGATGATGGCAACCAGCGTCATTTCGCACGCTCCGTCGCCGACTGGCTCTGTTCATGCAGCGCCTTGAGCGCGCGCACGTTGCGCACCATCAGCGCCAGCGCGCGCAGCGCGATGCCGGCCGACAGCACCGGCAGCCAGATCGAGTACCACCAGCTCGGCACGCCGATGCCGGGCGAGGTCTCGCCGAAGGTGTATTCGTCCCAGGTGATGCGCGCGCCCAGCACTGCCAGGGCGATAAACATCACCGCCACCGCCAGCGCCGACAGGATCGCCAGGCGCCGCTGCCGCGCGGCGCTGCCGCGTTCGAAGAAGAACTCGATACGGATATTGCGGTCGCGCGCCACCGCCGCGCTGCCGGCCACCAGGGCCAGCACGATCATCAGGAAGACCGAGAACTCTTCGGTCCAGGCGAACGACTCGTCGGTGAAATAGCGGACCACCACGTTGGCGAAGGTGATGCCGACCAGCAGCACCATCACGATCACGCCAATCCAGTCCTCGAGGCGGGGCGATACCCGGAATTCAGCGTCCTGCGCTTCGTCGGCGGCCCGCGGGATCACCGCGGAATCGACGACGTGTTGCGGCACGGCGTTGCGCCGTGCCTCTTGTTGTTGCTCCATCTCCCCGGCCTCCGGTCCAGGGCCGCTCGGGCCATGCGGCCACCGCGGCGTTCTCGCTTTGTATGTAAAGACTTAATCTGCAGACATGGCGGATTATGCCAAGACTGGCCTGCCGCGCACGAAATTTCTGAATATTGACGCGTACTGACGACGGCGCGCCCAAGGGGACCGGATAAGCCCAGGGTTGGCGCTCGGGCATCTCGCGGCGCTTTTGGCGCGTGGGCGGGATGCGGGGGGACTGCGCCCCCCGGTGTCAGCGTGCGGGCGCTCAGACCATGCCGTCGTCGGCGGTGATAACGGCGCCGTTGATGAACTGCGACTGGTCCGAGGCCAGCAGCAGCAACAGGCCATCGAGGTCTTCCGGCTTGCCCAGGCGCTTGCGCGGCAGCATCTGGATCAGCTTCTGCCCGGCGTCGGAATCCCAGTGGTGGTGGTTGATATCAGTGTCGATATAGCCGGGGCAGATGGCGTTGGAATTGATGCCATGGCGCGCCCATTCCAGCGCCATGGCCCTGGTCATGTGCACCACCGCCGCCTTGCTCATGCAATAGACGCCGATCTGCGACAGCACCTTCAGCCCCGCCACCGACGCGATATTGACGATGCGCGCCTGCGGCAGCGGGCTGCCGTTGCGCTCGGCGCCCTTGGCGCGCGCAATCATGCGCTTGGCGACTTCCTGGGCGACGAAAAACGCGCCGCGGGTATTGGTGTCGAAGACGAAGTCGAAGTCTTCCGGGGCCACCTCGGTCAGCTTCTGCGTGGTCGACACGCCGGAGTTGTTGACCAGGATATCGATGGCGCCGGCTTCGGTCTCGGCGTGCGCCACCGCAGCGCGGATGCTGTCCGGGTCGGTCACGTCCAGGCGCACCACATGCGCGCTGCCGCCCTCGGCCTCGATCGCGGCGCGCAGCTCCTTGAGCCGCTCGGTGCGGCGCGAGGCCAGCACCACCTTGGCGCCGGCGGCGGCGAGCACCGTGGCGAAACGCGAGCCCAGCCCGCTCGAGGCGCCGGTCACCAGCGCCACCTTGCCTTCCAGATTGATCGACAAACCCATGATTACCTCTTGTGCGGGAGCCCCTCTGGCCTGACCAGGAGCAGGAGGCAGCATATCAAAAAAAAGAACGACCGTTCCAAAAAAATCCTTGCCTGTGGGTGGCGAGTCCCGGACAATGCCGGAGATTCTAAGAACTTGGCCCGCAAAGGGAAAGAGGGAAAACGCGCGATCCGACCGTGTCCGGACGCCGTTCCAGCGCTGTTCGATCGCCAAACGGCGCCGATTCACCGCGCCGCGCCCGCGCGGCTCCCCCGGCGGCCCCCGCGCCGCGCCCGGGCCGGGTTCTCAGCACAACGATCACCGCATTTCCCACAATTGCCAGCTAGCAGCAAAGAAACAGAGGGTTAGAGACAAATGGATCAGCAACAGCTCCTGGAGCAGTTCGGCCCGCGCGAAGCCATGGAATACGATGTGGTCATCGTCGGCGGCGGCCCCGCCGGCCTGGCCACGGCCATCCGCCTGAAGCAACTCGCGCAGGAGAAAGGCGCCGACGTCAATGTTTGCGTCCTGGAAAAGGGCTCCGAGCCCGGCGCGCACATCCTGTCGGGCGCCATCATGGACCCGCGCGCCCTGAACGAGCTGATTCCGAACTGGAAGGAGCTGGGCGCGCCGCTGAACCAGGCCGTGACCGAGGACAAGTTCCTGTTCCTGAACGAGACCGGCTCCAAGGGCACGCCCCCGGCGCTGCTGCCCGAGTGCTTCCACAACGAAGGCAACTACATCGTCAGCCTGTCGAACTTCGTGCGCTGGCTGGGCCAGCAGGCCGAGGCGCTGGGCGTGGAGATCTTCCCGGGCTTCGCCGCCGCCGAGGTGCTGTACAACGAAGACGGCTCGGTCAAGGGCGTGGCCACCGGCAACATGGGCATCGACAAGGAAGGCGAGCCCACCGACAACTTCCAGCTGGGCATGGAACTGCATGCCAAGTACACGATCTTCGCCGAAGGCGCGCGCGGCCACCTGGGCAAGCAGCTGATCGCCAAGTTCGGCCTGGACGCAGGCAAGGATCCGCAGAGCTACGGCATCGGCCTGAAGGAGCTGTGGGAAATCGACCCCGCCAGGCACAAGCCCGGCCTGGTGGTGCACACCGCCGGCTGGCCGCTGGACCCGGCCACCTACGGCGGCTCGTTCCTGTACCACATGGAAGACAACAAGGTCGCGGTCGGCTTCGTGGTCGGGCTGGACTACACCAACCCGTGGCTGTCGCCGTTCGAGGAATTCCAGCGCTTCAAGACTCATCCGGAAATCCGCCAGTACTTCGAAGGCGGCAAGCGCCTGTCGTACGGCGCGCGCGCCATCACCGCCGGCGGCCTGCTGTCGCTGCCCAAGACCGTGTTCCCGGGCGGCGCGCTGGTCGGCTGCGATGCTGGCTACCTGAACGCCTCGCGCATCAAGGGCAGCCACGCCGCGATCAAGACCGGCATGCTCGCCGCCGAGGCTGCCTACGACGCGCTGCAGGCCGGCCGCCAGCACGACGAGCTGAGCGCCTACCCGGCCGCGTTCGAGCAGAGCTGGCTGTACAAGGAACTGCTGCAGGCCAAGAACTTCAAGCAGTGGTTCAAGAAGGGCCGCACCACCGCCACGCTGATGACCGGCATCGAGCAATGGCTGCTGCCCAAGCTGGGCATCCGCAACCCGCCCTGGACCATCCACCGCGCCAAGCCGGACCACGTGTACCTGAAGCCGGCGGCCGAATGCCAGAAGATCGAGTACCCGAAGCCGGACGGCAAGCTGACCTTCGACCGCCTCAGCTCGGTGTTCATCAGCAACACCAACCATGAGGAAAACCAGCCGGCGCACCTGACGCTGAAGGACGCCAGCGTGCCGGTCGACATCAACCTGAACAAGTACGCGGGCCCCGAGTCGCGCTACTGCCCGGCGGGCGTGTACGAGTTCGTGCAGGACGAAACCTCGGGCAAGGAGCGCCTGCAGATCAACGCGCAGAACTGCGTGCACTGCAAGACCTGCGACATCAAGGATCCGACCCAGAACATTGTGTGGGTGACGCCGGAGGGTGGCGGCGGTCCGAACTACGTCGGCATGTAAGCCGGCCGCGCAAGCGCGCTGGCAATCGAAAACGGCACCGTATTTTCCGGTGCCGTTTTCTTTTTATGCGACCGCGGAGGCGTTAGCGTGCCTGCCGCCGCGCTGCCATCGCCTGGTCGACTACCTCCGCCTGCAGCGCCTCGCTCGGATTGTCGAAGGCCTGCCTGCGCAGCGTGTCCAGTTGCTGCCGCCGATCCTGCTCCGACAGCCCCGAAAACGCCTCGATCTGCGCGCGGCGCGCGGCGTAGTCGTGGTAGCGCTGCTGCCATGACTGCTCGGCCTGCGCCTGCTGCTGGTAGCGCTGCGCCACCTCGGGGCCGTAGGCCTGTGCCAGCGCGGCACCGATGTCCTGTGTGGTGCGTCCAGCCGCCTGCAGGTCGGCGATGGTCTGGCTGATGGCCTGCGGGCGCGCGCTGGCAGCGCGCGCCGCGCGCACGGGCTCGGGCAGCGTGGCGTCGAGCTCGGCCAGCCGCTGCCGCCGCTGCGCGTCGTCCAGGCCCGCCTGCGCCACCATCTCCAGCCGCGCCAGCATGGCCTCGTCATAGGCCTGCTCGTCGCCGAACCAGGCCTGCGTCACCTCGGGCAGCCAACGCTGGCGCGCCGCGTTGCGCTGCGCCAGCAGCGCGCGCAGCTGCTGCACCTGCTGCGCATCCAGCGTGCCGTCCGCATCCGCCAGCGGCTTGCGCGCGGCCTCGGGCAGGATCTCGGCCAGGCAGGCGACGTAGCGGCGCCACAGCTGCCACGCCTGCCCGGCCGCGGGCTGCGGCACATGGCGGCGGATGTCGTCATGCACCAGCGGGTCGAGCGCATCGATGCCGCCGGCGTCATGGCGCGCGCTCAGGAAATGATCGAAATAGGTGCGCAGCGCGCGGGTCAGCCGCAGGTTGCCGGCGGCATCGGCCTCGGGACCGGCGGGCATCTCCACGCCGGCGAGCGATGGCCAGGTGGCGGCGCCAGCGGGCGCCGGATCCGCCGATGGCGCAAACGGACCCCGGGCGCGCGCCGCTGCAGCCTGCTGCGGCACGGGCGGCGGATCCGGCGGCATGGTCAGCCAGTACACCGCAGCGGCCGCGGCGCCGGCCGGCAGCAAGGCCAGCCAGAGCCGCGGTGCACGCTCAGAGCTGGTCATTGCGCAACCGGTTGGCGTGGTTCAGGATGACTGTGCGCGGATCGGCATCCTGGTACAGCCCCGCCATCTGGTTGACCTCGTCGAGATGGTTCCAGTAATAGCCGGTGGCCAGCACCCGCCCCCACTTGCTGCTGCACACCGAGACCAGCCCGTCATTGGCGCCGGCGCCCTTCAGTGCCATCAGCCCCGCCGAGGTCGACATCATCACCGTGGACGGATCCAGCAGGTTGGAGCGCAGCAGGCTGAGCGGGCCGCCCTGCCCGGTCCACGAATACGCGGCCTGGGCATGAGTGACGAGATTGCCCGTGGCGTCGCGCGCCTGGCGCTGCTCGGACACGGCGCCGGGACTGTCGCAGTCCGCGCCCAGCGCCGACCTGGTGCCCGGCACCAAGGTAGCGTCGAGCCGCGCATTCTGCTCGGCGGCGCCACGCGTGGTCAGGCTCTGGAGCGAGGCCAGCGCATCCTGGTCCAGCGCCTGCCCGTTGCTGATGCCGTTGAACCAGCCGACCGTATCGAACACACCCTGAATCAGGCTGACCAGCACCGGGCCGGCGATCGGGATGGTGCCGACGCCGTGGATCAGGTCGAGCACGGTGTCGGCCACTTCGCTGCCGCGGTGCGGGCTGCCGATAGTGGTGACCGAGGCCACGTCCTGCGGCGACATCGCCGCCAGCACGCGCGAGGTCGGCCCGCCCTGGCTGTGGCCGATCAGGTTGACCTTGTCGGCGCCGCTCTCCAGCTTGACCGCGCGCACATAGGCCTGCAGCGCCAGCGCGCGCTCGGCATCGCTGTTGAACGACGGCACCGTGGCGACATAGACCTGCGCTCCATGGGCCCGGAGCACTTCGGGGATGCCATACCAGTAGTCGAGCACGCCGGCCATTTTCGCCGCGCCGGTCAGGCCGTGGACCAGCACGATCGGATAGCGCGTCTTCGCGTAGTCGCCATTGGTTGTGACCGCAGCGACGGGTGCCGGCTGCGCCAGCATGGCTGCGGTGGCCAGCGCCGCGGCGGTGCCTGCCAGCCTGCGCCGGGAATTGCGGGACTGCTGCTGCCTGCGTGCTACGGGCGTGCGTTGCCCGCACGCGTGGTGTTCGCCGTGCTCCATCTGGTCTCCTCGGTGGTGGGTCTTTTTATGTTGGAAGCAGTAAAGGCGGCCCGACCCGTGGAGACAATCAAAACATTAGCGGATTCCCTCTAAACGGCTGCTACCGCGGCCGGCTGCACCGGCATGCGGGTGCTGGAAAGCAGCTGTTCGTAGATGTAGCACTGCAGCAGCGTCAGTTCGCGCTCGGCCAGCACATCGAAGGCTACGCCGAACGCGGGAAAGTCGGCATCGTCGCCGGCGGCCGCGGCTGGCGCCACGCGGACCCAGCCATCGATCACCACCTCGCTGTCCAGCGACGCGGTACGCAGGTTGAAGCGCAGGCGCACGCGGCTGCCCGGCGCCGGGGCCGGGGAAGTGGTCTGCACCAGCGCGCCGCCGGTGCTGAGGTCCGACAGCAGCGACAAGCGCGCGGCGCCGCTGCCGATGCCGTCGTCGTCGCCGGGTTCGGTCAGGTACGCGGCCAGCCGGGTCGGCACGCGCGCCGCCTTGCGCACCGGCGTCGCGTGCTGCTGCACCGGCGCGGACAGCACCAGGTAGCGGAACGGGCTGCGGCACACGGCGGTGATGGCCGAGGTAAAGCTGTGGATGGCCTGCCCGGAAAAGCCGCGCAGCACTACGCCATCGCCGGCCTGCAATGGCAGGTCGCGCCCTCCCAGCTGCGGCCAGGTGATAAAGAGGCCCTGCTCGATAAAGCCGATCAGTCGGCTTGCGGCCGGGCGCGCGGCCTCGCCGTCGAGCTTGACATGCAGCAGCGTGCCGACCTGCAGGCCGAGCGGCCCGCTGGCGGGGCGCAGGTCGTCGGCGGCCTCGTCGCCGGCATCGTCGCGGCACACCGTGCCGTGGCGGAACACCAGCGCCAGGTCGCGCGCATCGGGAATGATGTTGCCGCTGCCGAGCACCAGGTTGCCCTCGCCATCGAGCAATGACCAGGGCAGAGGATGGCCGACGGGAAGATCGTTAGGGGTGAGCTGGATCATGGCGGTTTGCAGTTGGCCCCGGCGTGGGCGTGCTGGGACGCGACGAGCCCTGGGCGGAACTGACGCACGGACTCCGCCACCTGTATTGGGTTTCTATCGGCGTCAGCGCGGCGAAATTTAGTCCGGGGCGATGGAGGTCGAGGTCGTATGTGTAGCATCGGTTACCTCCGGCAAGCTTGACGCGCCGCAAGATTGCGGCCAGAATCTGGAAAAGCTGTCAGACAGCTTGACACATCGAGCGCCATGAATACTCTCCTGCCCCGTCCGGCTTCGCTTGCCACACGTATCGCGCAGACCCTGCATGACGACATCCTTGCCGGCCGCTACGGCGCGGGCGCGCGCCTGCCGGCCGAGTCCGCGCTGGCCGACGCCTTCGGCGTAAGCCGCCCGATCGTGCGCGAGGCCATTGCCCAGCTGAAGGCCGACGGCGTGCTGGTCACGCGCAAGGGCTCCGGTGCCTATGTCTCCGACACCCCGGGCGGCCAGGCCTGGCGCGTGGCCAGCGCGCCCGATGGCGGCCCGACGCTGGCCCAGCTGTTCGAGCTGCGCCGGGTGGTGGAAACCGCCTGCGCCGAGATGGCGGCGCGGCGGCGCACCGCGGCCGACGTCGAGGCCATCCGCGTCGCGCTGGCGGCAATGCAGGCGCAGGCCGACGGGCACGGCGACATGGCCAGCGCCGCCGCGGCCGACATGGCGTTCCACCACGCCATTGCCGAAGCCGCGCACAACCCCTGCTTTACCGGCCTGACGGATTTCGTCGGCCAGCAGATGCTGGCCGCGCGCCAGCGCGCGTGGGAGAACACCGCGCGGCTGAGCAGCGCCACCGGCGCGCCGCGCGCCGCCGACCACGAGCATGCCGCGCTGGCCCAAGCCATTGCCGCTGGCGACGCCACGGCCGCGCGCAAGGCCGCGCAGCAGCACCTGGCGGCCGCCGCCGCGCGCCTGGGCCTGCCCGCCTGAAGCCAAATATATCGAGACCCCTGAAGCAAGGAATAACCATGGAAACAGTGGATTGCGTCGTGATCGGCGCCGGCGTGGTGGGACTGGCGGTCGCGCGCGCGCTGGCCCTGCAAGGCCGCGAAGTGATCATCCTGGAGGCCGAGAACGCCTTCGGCACCATCACCAGCGCGCGCAACAGCGAGGTCATCCATGCCGGCATCTACTATCCGGCCGGCTCGCTCAAGGCGCAGCTGTGCGTGCGCGGCAAGGCCATGCTGTACGACTACTGCGCCAGCCGCCACGTGGCGCACCAGCGCTGCGGCAAGCTGATCGTCGCCACCAGCGAGGCCCAGGTGGCGACGCTCGACGGCATCCGTGCCAGGGCGGCCGCCAATGGCGTGGACGACCTGCGCCTGATCGACCGCGCCGAAGCACAGGCGCTGGAGCCGCAGCTGCAGTGCCATGCGGCGCTGCTGTCGCCTTCGACCGGCATCGTCGACAGCCATGGCCTGATGACGGCGCTGCTGGGCGATGCTGAAAACGCCGGCGCGATGCTGGCGGTGCAGTCGCCGGTGCTGGGCGGCGCGGTCACGGCGGACGGCATCCGGCTCGAGATCGGCGCGGAAGACGGCAGCACCACCACGCTGCTGGCGCGCACGGTGGTCAATTCGGCGGGGCTCACGGCCCCGGAGATGGCGCGCCGCATCGACGGCATGCCTGAGGCCCACATCCCGCCGCAGTACTACGCCAAGGGCTGCTATTTCACGCTGGCCGGCCGCGCGCCGTTCTCACGGCTGATCTATCCGGTGCCCGAGGCCGCCGGCCTTGGCGTGCACCTGACCATCGACCTGGGCGGCCAGGCGCGCTTCGGCCCCAATGTGCGCTGGATCGACGAGATCGAATACGGCGTCGATGCGGCAGACGCCGACGCGTTCTATGACGAGGTGCGCCGCTACTGGCCGGGACTGGCCGACGGCGCGCTGCAGCCCGGCTACGCCGGCATCCGCCCCAAGATCAGCGGCCCGCACGAAGCCGCCGCGGACTTCCGCATCGACGGCCCCGCCGTGCACGGCGTGCCGGGGCTGGTTCACCTGTTCGGGATCGAATCGCCGGGGCTGACTTCGTCGCTGGCGATCGCCGAGCGGGTCTGCGCGGCGCTGGACTGAAGCGCGCCGTCGCCTTCCGCGCGAAAGCTCATCACCGCGCAGAAGGCCCCCGCCGCCGCGGCCACGGCGGCGAGTCCGAAGGTATGCGCCGGCGCCAGCGCGTTCCAGGTCCAGCCCATCGCCAGCCCGCCCAGCGTGCCGCCGACGCCGTAGGAGATGCCGGTGTACAGCGCCTGCCCGCGCCCCTGCAGCGGTCCGGCAAACCACGCCTGCAGCCGCTTCAGGCTGGCGCTGTGGTGCGCGGCGAAGGTGGCCGCGTGCAGCACCTGCACCACCGCCATCAGCCACGCGAACTGCGCCAGGTAGCCGGTCAGCCCGAAGCGCAGCGCCGCCAGCACGAAAGTGCCCGCCAGGATGGTGCGCAGGGCCAGGCGCGCGAACAGCAGGCCCTGGTAGTAGAAGAAGACGATCTCGGCGACCACGCCGATGGTCCACATCACGCCGATCGCGAACTTGCTGTAGCCCAGCGTCTCCAGCCACAGCGAGTAGAACACGTAGAGCGCCGCGTGCGCGAACATCATCAGAAAGGCCGACGCCAGGAACCAGGCCACGTCCGGGCGGCGCAGCAGCGGCAAGGCGCGCGGCGGCGGCGTGCGCGGGCCCTCGTCGACGGCGTCGCGCATGGTCAGCACCACCCCCGCCAGGATTGCCAGCAGCGCGCTTGCCACCCACGGGAACGCGCGCATGCCGACCGCCTCGAACAGCGCCCCGCCGGCCAGCACCGCGCCGATGAAGCCGAGCGAGCCGAACATGCGGATGCGACCGTAGCTGTGGTCGAAGGCGCCGTAACGGCGCAGCGTGGAAATGGTCAGGGCATCGCCCAGCGGCGACATCGCGCTGGTCAAGAGGCTCAGCGTCAGCATCATCGCCATCATGCCGCCGTAGCTGCCGACACCGGGCAGCACCAGGAACGCCAGCAGCGAGGTGAACGCGCTCACGCGCAGGATGCGCACGCGCGTGTGCATCATGTCGGAGAGCCAGCCCCACAGGTAGGGCCCGACGATGCGGCTGACCTGGAAGCTCGCCATCAGCACGCCGATCTGCACCGGGTCGAAGCCGCGGTCGGCGAAGTACAGGCTGACGTAGGGCGAGATCAGGCCGACGTAGCCGTAATAGCCCAGGTAAAAGAGCCCGAAGCGGGCATGGTCGGGGCCGTCGGCCCCGCTTTGGCCGCCCGCGCGCTGCGGCGTCAAGTCAGCGGGTCTGGCCGGCCTGCGCGGGAATGCGCGGCGTTTCGACGCGGACGTCGCCGCACTGGGCGCGGTGGCGCAGCGCGTGGTCGATCAGCACCAGCGCCAGCATGGCCTCGGCGATCGGCGTGGCGCGGATGCCCACGCACGGGTCGTGGCGGCCAAAGGTCTCGACCGTGGCGGCGTTGCCAGCCTTGTCGATCGATTCGCGCGGGGTGCGGATCGAAGACGTGGGCTTGATCGCCAGCGACACGGTGATGTCCTGCCCGGTGGAGATGCCGCCCAGCACGCCGCCGGCGTTGTTGGTGCGGAAGCCCGCGGCGGTCAGCTCGTCGCCATGCACGCTGCCGCGCTGCGCGACGCTGTCGAAGCCGGCGCCGAGCTCGACGCCCTTGACCGCATTGATGCCCATCATGGCGTGCGCGATATCGGCATCGAGCTTGTCGAACAGCGGCTCGCCCAGCCCCACGGGCACGTGGCTGGCCACCACCTCGATGCGCGCGCCGACCGAGTCGCCGTCGCGGCGCAGCGCGTCCATATACGTTTCCAGCTCAGGGATGATGTCGGCGTTGGCGGCGAAGAACGGGTTCTCCGGCACATGCGACCAGTCGGTGAACGGCACCGCGATCTCGCCCAGCTGCGACATATAGCCCCGGATCTCGGTGCCGTACTGCTCGCGCAGCCATTTCTTGGCCACCGCGCCCGCCGCCACTACCGGCGCGGTCAGGCGCGCCGATGAGCGGCCGCCGCCGCGATGGTCACGGATGCCGTACTTCTGCCAGTAGGTGTAGTCGGCGTGGCCCGGGCGGAAGGTCTCGACGATATTGCCGTAGTCCTTGCTGCGCTGGTCGGTGTTGCGGATCAGCAGGCAGATCGGGGTGCCGGTGGTCTTGCCCTCGAACACGCCGGACAAAATCTCGACCTGGTCGGGTTCCTTGCGCTGGGTGACGTGGCGCGAGGTGCCGGGCTTGCGGCGGTCCAGGTCGCCCTGGATGTCGGCCTCGGTCAGCGCCAGGCCCGGCGGGCAGCCGTCCACCACCGCGCCGATGGCGGGCCCGTGCGATTCTCCGAACGTGGTGACAGTGAAAAGCAGGCCAAGGGTGTTGCCGGACATGATGGAAACCGCACAGGAATTGGGGACGGCCTCCATTGTAAGGCCAATGGCCGGGCTCGGGCGGGCCTCGGCGGCGTCGGCAGGTCAGGCGGCGACGCCCTGCGCCACCGGCACGGCGGCCAGCTCCGGGTAGAACTCGACCCGCATCCGGTCCATATAGGCCACCAGGTTGGCATGCCCCTCGGCCGCGGTGCGGATCGGGGTGTCGAATACGGGGCACAGCAGGCTGCCGGCGAAGGCAAACAGCGTGGCATCGGCCCCGCACGGCCGGTCGCCCATCAGGTAGCGCTTGTCACCGAGGATGTCGGCAATCGAGGTCACACCCTTGCTCGCCAGCGCCACCAGCTCTTCCTCGCTATGCCGGCCCAGGCCCTGCCCCCACAGCGTCTTGCGCACCTTGTAGCGCACCAGCCGCTCGGCCAGCCCGCGCACCGGCGCCGGCACGCTGCGGAAGAACTGGGCCGGGCCCTTGTCGAAATTGGCCTGGTCCAGCCAGCGCACCCGCGCCACGGCCCAGTAGAGATGGTCCTCCATCAGCTTTTCGGCGGCCCAGGCGATGCCGCGCTCGGCCGGCCCAAGGCCCGCGTCGAAATCGATGTGGTAGGTCTTTTCGATATGCCAGCGGATCATGGTGGAATCGGCCACGATCCGGCCCATGTCGTCCAGGTACGGCAGCTTGCCCTTGGGCGCGCGCCGCAGGCTGCCGGGGCGCGCGTGGTACGGCAGGCCGGCCAGCTTGAGCAGCATCTCGGCCTTGGTGACGAAGGGGCTGGCATCGGGCAGCCCGAAGGCGGGGCCGAAGGTGTAGAGGGTGATCATCGGGGATCGCCTTTGCGTCAGCTAGCGCCAGTCGCCGCGCAGGGCCTGCACCATCTGCTGGAGGCCTTCCGGCGTGGCCGACTCGGGCGGCACCGGCTCGCCCACCACCAGCTCGAGCCGGTTCAGGATGCCGCGCCGGAACGGCCGCGACATCGCCGGCGCGCCCTTGCGCGAGAAGAAGCTGCCCCACAGCCCGCGCAGCGCCATCGGCACCACCGGCACCGGGGTGCGGCGGATGATCTGCTGCACGCCCTGCTTGAACGGATTGATATCGCCGGTGGCGGTGATCTTGCCTTCGGGGAAGATGCAGACCAGGTCACCGTCGTCCAGCGCCTGGGCTACGCTGTCGTAGGCGCGCCTGAGCATCTCGGGGTCCTGGTGCGCCGGCGCGATCGGGATCGCGCGCGCCTGGCGGAAGAACCACGACAGCAGCGGCACCTTGAAGATGCTGTGGTCCATCACGAAGCGCACCGGGCGCGGGCTGCACGCCATCAGCACCACCGCATCGGCAAAGCTGACGTGGTTGCACACCAGCACCGCCGGCCCTTCGGCGGGGATGCGCTCGGCGTTGATGCGGCGCAGGCGATAGAGGGTATGGACCAGGATCCACGCGATAAAGCGCAGCAGGAATTCCGGCACCAGCGAATAGATATAGACCGCCACCACCGCATTGAGCAGCCCCACCACCAGGAACAGCTGCGGGATGGTGTAGCCCGCCTGGGTCAGCGCCACGCCCAGCAGCGAGGCCGCGATCATGAAGAAACTGTTCAGGATGTTGTTGGCGGCAATGATGCGGGCGCGGTGCGTGGGCGCGCTGCGGCTCTGGATCAGCGCGTACAGCGGCACGCTGTAGAAGCCGCCGAACATCGCCAGCAGGAACAGGTCGGCCAGCACGCGCCAGTGGTGCGGCGCGGCCAGGAAGGCGCCGATGCCGCTCAACGCGGCCGGCGCCTGCCCCTGGCTGGCAAAGTACAGGTCGACCGCGAACACGGTCATGCCGATCGAGCCGAACGGCACCAGCCCGATCTCGACATGGCGCCCGGACAGACGCTCGCACAGCAGCGAACCGGTGCCGATGCCCAGCGAGAACACCGCCAGCAGCAGCGTCACCACGTTCTGGTCGCCGCCCAGCACATCCTTGGCATAGCTGAAGAACGAGGTCAGGAAGGTCGCGCCGAGGAACCACAGCCATGAAATGCCGAGCAGGCTCAGGAACACGGTGCGGTTGCCGCGCGCCAGCACCAGGTTGCGCCAGGTCTCGGAAAACGGGTTCCAGTTGATGCGCAGGTCCGGCTGCGGCGCCGGCGAGGCCGGGATGCGGCCCGCCACCAGCCGCCCGGCCACGGCGATGATCACGCAAGCCGCGCCCACGTACAGCGGCCCGACCATGGCGCCGCCCCGCTGCAGCCCGGCCAGCTCGCCGCCGATCAGCGTGCCGATCAGGATCGCGACGAAGGTGCCCATCTCGACCAGACCGTTGCCGCCGACCAGTTCGCTCTCGTCCAGGTGCTGCGGCAGGTAGGCAAACTTGACCGGCCCGAACAGCGTCGAATGCAGCCCCATCAGGAAGGTGCCGGCGTACAGCAGCGGCGCGCTGTGCCAGGCAAAGCCGGCCAGGCCCAGCGTCATGATGGCGATCTCCAGCGACTTGACCAGCCGGATCAGCCGTGACTTCTCCAGCTTGTCGGCGATCTGCCCGCTGGTGGCCGAGAACAGCACGAACGGCGCGATAAAGATGGCCGAGATCAGGAACGCCGCGCTGCGCGCGTCGACTCCCTCGAACAGCGCCGTGTGGTAGGTCACCAGCGAGGTGAAAGCGACCTTGAACACGTTGTCGTTCATCGCCCCCAGGAACTGGGTCCAGAAGAACGGCGCGAAACGGCGCAGGCCGAGCAGTCGGAACTGGCTGTGTTGGCTCATGGAGGGGCCGGTCGGTCGGGGGACCGCCAACGGAAACGGGAACGCCGGCTAGTGTGCCGCAGCCGCGGCCTTGGCGCCACCTTGCCGCGGCCGCGTGGCGGCAACCGAGGGTATTTCCGCAGGCGGCGTCAGGCGGCTGAAGGAGGCTTGGGGTGGCTTCAGCCGGCGCGGCCCGGCGCCATCACTCGGCGCGCTCTTCCGGCCAGTCGCGGATATAAGCCTTGAGCATCTTGTTCTCGAAGCTCTGGTCCTCGACTACGGCCTTGGCGACGTCGTAAAACGAAATCACGCCCATCAGCGTGCGGTTGTCGAGCACCGGCAGGTAGCGGGTGTGACGCTCCAGCATCATGCGACGGACCTCGTTCACATCGGTTTCCATGGTGCAGGTCAGCGGCGCATCGTCCATCACCTTGCGGATGCTGCTGGTGCCGACGTTGCCGTGGTTGCGGGCCAGGGTCTCGATGATCTCGCGGAAGGTCAGCATGCCGACCAGGTCGCCGTACTCCATCACCACCAGCGAGCCGATATCGTGCTCGGCCATGGTGTGCACGGCGACCAGCAAGGAGGTGTCAGGCGTCACGGTGTAGAGCGTATTGCCCTTGATCTGGAGGATGTCGCTGACTTTCATGTTGGTCTCCGCTGCCTGCGCTCACACTGAGCTGAAACTGAGGGTATCGCGCCGGCCGTGGCTCCGGGGGCGATACCGGTCGCATTGTTATCTGTCTATGGGTGTGCGGGCACTGTGTGCCCGTTGGCCGATCCTAGCCCAAACCCGCCGCCAAAGTAAAGCGGGAGGCCGGTTTGCGGGCCGTCGGCGCGCGTGGGCGGGCGCACGATGCTACGATGCTGGCCGGAGACAACTCAAGGCCGACCGACCATGTCCGGAACCCGCTTCGACACGCTGGCGCTGCACGCCGGCGCCGCGCCCGACCCCGCCACCGGGGCCCGCGCCACCCCCATCCACCTGACCACGTCGTTCGTGTTCCGCGACAGCGAGCACGCCGCGTCGCTGTTCAACATGGAACGCGCGGGGCACGTCTACTCGCGCATTTCCAACCCCACCGTGGCGGTACTCGAGGAACGCATCGCCGCGCTCGAGAACGGCGCCGGCGCCATCGCCACGGCCTCGGGCCAGGCCGCGCTGCACCTGGCGGTGGCCACGCTGATGGGCGCGGGCTCGCATATCGTGGCGTCGTCGGCGCTGTACGGCGGCTCGCACAACCTGCTGCACTACACGCTGCGCCGCTTCGGCATCGAGACCACCTTCGTCAAGGCGCGCGACCTCGATGCCTGGCGCGCCGCGATCCGGCCCGATACCCGGCTGCTGTTCGGCGAGACGCTGGGCAACCCCGGGCTGGACGTGCTCGACATCCCGACCCTGGCGCAACTTGGCCAGGACCACGGCATCCCGCTGCTGGTGGATTCCACCTTCACCACGCCCTACCTGCTGCGCCCGTTCGACCATGGCGCCGGCCTGCTCTACCACTCGGCGACGAAGTTCCTGGGCGGCCATGGCACCACCATCGGCGGCGTGCTGGCCGAGGGCGGCACCTTCGATTTCGAGGCCTCGGGGCGCTTCCCGGAACTGTCCGAGCCCTACGAGGGCTTCCACAACATGGTGTTCACCGAGGAAAGCACGGTCGCGCCGTTCCTGCTGCGCGCGCGCCGCGAGGGCCTGCGCGATTTCGGCGCCTGCATGAACCCGATGGCGGCGTGGCAGCTGCTGCAGGGCGTGGAGACCCTGCCGCTGCGCATGAGCCGCCATGTCGACAACACCCGCAAGGTGGTGCAGTTCCTGGTCTCGCACCCGATGGTCGAGTCGGTGTCGTACCCGGAGCTGGAATCGCACCCCGACTACGAACTGGCCAAGCGCCTGCTGCCACGCGGTTGCGGCGCGGTGTTCAGCTTCAACCTGAAGGGCAACCGCCTGGCCGGCCAGCGCTTTATCGAAAGCCTGGCGCTGTTCTCGCACCTGGCCAATGTCGGCGACGCGCGCTCGCTGGTGATCCATCCTGCCTCGACCACGCACTTCCGCATGGACGCGGCCGCGCTGCAGTCGGCAGGCATTACCGAAGGCACGATCCGGCTGTCGGTCGGCCTGGAAGATGCCGACGACCTGATCGACGATCTCAAGCGCGGCCTGAAGGCAGCGGAGAAGGCCATGGGCGCGGGCAACAAGGGAGGGCAAGCCTGATGGAACTGAATCTTGCCGGCCAGCCGGCCTACGCCTATACCGGCGGCAAAGCCTTCGATCCCGCCCTGCCCTGCGCGGTCTTCGTCCACGGCGCGCAGAACGACCACAGTGTCTGGGCGCTGCAGACGCGCTGGTTCGCCAACCATGGCTTCTCGGTGCTGGCGGTGGACCTGCCCGGCCACAACCGCAGCAAGGGCCCGCCGCTGGCCACGGTCGAGGCCATGGCGGACTGGGTCATGGCGCTGGTGGCCGCCGCGGGCGTTACGGCGCCGGCCTTCGTGTTCGGCCACAGCATGGGCTCGCTGATCGCGCTGGAATGCGCGGCACGGCATCCGCAGGCGGTGCGCGGCATCGGCCTGCTGGCCACGGCGTATCCGATGAAGGTCTCGGACGCGCTGCTGGACGCCTCGCTCAACCGCGAGGGCGATGCCATCGCCATGGTCAACACCTGGTCGCATTCGAGCCTCGCCAACAAGCCGTCGTCGCCGGGACCCGGCGCGTGGATGCACGGCGGCAGCCAGCGGCTGATGGAACGGGTGTCGCGCAACAACCCGCAGGCGCATGTGTTCCACAACGACTTCTCGGCCTGCAACGCCTATGCCCATGGCGAGGAAGCCGCCGCGGCGGCGGCCTGCCCGGCGCTGTTCATCACCGGCAGCAAGGACATGATGACTTCGCCCAAGGCGGCCCAGGCACTGGCCGGCAAGATGGCGCGGGCCAGCGTGGTGACGGTGCCGTGCGGCCATGCGCTGATGGGCGAGCGTCCGGATGAAGTGCTGGATGCACTGGCGGCGTTCGCGCGCAAGGTGGTAGCGGCTGGCTGACGCCGTTCCCTGGACGGCCGCTACGCCGGCGGCCATCCGCCCTACATCGCGGCACGGAAGGTCTACACTGCAGCAAACAAGACCTGCCGGAGACAGCCATGGCCCACGTCCGCGCACGCGAGTTCGAGAATTTCGCGGCCTTCTATCCCTACTACCTGAGCGAACACCAGAACCGTACCTGCAGGCGGCTGCATTTTGCCGGGTCGACGGTGGCGCTGCTGTGCCTGGTGGCGCTGGTCGTGACCGGCAATTTGTGGTGGCTGCTCGCCGCGGTGGTGGCGGGCTATGCCTTCGCCTGGGTCGGGCACTTTGGCTTCGAGAAGAATCGGCCGGCTACGTTTCGGCATCCCATCTATAGCCTGATGGGGGATTGGGTGATGTATTTCGATGTCTGGCGGGGGAGGATTCCGTTTTGAAGGGGGGACGGGGCTTGGCGCTTATTGGGGGTAGTCGTTGGGGTTGACATGCTGTGGGCTGTTGAAGCGTCGCAGGGGCTGTCGGTGACATGCTGTCGGCTGTAGAAGCGTCGCAGGGGCTGTCGGTGACATGCTGTCGGCTTTTGAACCGCCTGGTTCCGCCCTGCTGGGCGGGTCACTTTTTGGCCGAGCGCCAAAAAGTAACCAAAAAGCGCGTTGATTGCCCTGCGGGCGGCATGCTTATCGTAGTGGGCCGGGGGGCTTTCGTACGGGGCTGGGCTTCCTCACATAGCTGGACTGCCTGCCGCAGGGGTGCACCACGGTGGGTGGGGCGTTGAAGTGTTGGTTGAACGAGCCCAGAGCGCGGAGTGGTCCCTGCTGCCGGCCTTGCCGTAGGAACGCCTACGGCTGCGCTGCGCGCCGGCCCTATCGCGCGGCATCGGCCCTGGCACGGGACGCGTCGCTGCGCTCGCTTGGCGCTGTCGGTGCGACTGGGCTGGCGGATCGCACAACGCATTTGGCGGCATTCGCGCAAACGCCCCATGCTCGTCACCGCAATCGAGCCTGCGCAGCAGCCGCAGGCGTCCCCGCGATACGGCCGGCAGCAGGCTGCCTACACCCTCATTGGGATTGTCCAATAGTGGGTGATCGCAGGCACCGCCCCTGACTCACATAGCGTAGCAGGGCCGAACGGGCAACCACGCCAAAACGGAAAGCACCACCGCTCGATCCACCAACGCCGTGAAATTGATTGCCAGCCGCATAGGCGACGCGTTTTTTGGTTACTTTTTGGCGCTCGGCCAAAAAGTGACCCGCCCAGCAGGGCGGAACCACGCGGTTCAAAAGCCGACAGCATGTCACCAACAGCGACCACCCTAAATAGCGCCAACGTCGAACGAGAAGCAGATCCCCGGCTAGGCCGGCGAAACAGCCCACGCCCGTCAAGAACGAGATCCGCCCAACCAAGCGCCAACCAGCCAAAAATCAAACCTGCCCATGCCAACCCGGCGGCACCACCTCCAGCGCACGCCGCGGCCGCTGCCCGTCGCCATCGCCGGCCGTCGGCGGCAAATCCACCGGCTGCTGCCGGAACACCGCCTCCAGCGTCTGGTCCAGCTGCGGATTGTCCAGGATCGACTTGAGCGCATCGGCGCCGCGCAGATGCTGCGCGAGCGCCGTGCGCGGCAGCCGCGGCAGGTTCAGCACCAGCCGGTCGTGCAGCGTGCGCAGCGTTACCTGCGACGGGTCGCACAGCAGCGCCCAGTGGGCCTGCCCGCGCTCCTGCTGCAGGCGGCCGACCAGGTGCATGGCCTTGAGCTTGTCCAGCAGGCTCGAGAGGTAATCGGCCTCGACCCGCAGCTTGCGGCTCAGGTCCAGTTCGCCGACACTGCGCGGCACTTCGTCGCGGGCGCGGTAGAGCAGCAGCAGCACGCCCAGCGCGTCGAAGAACTCGCTGCCGGCAAAGCTGCGGCGGCGCCAGTAGCCCTGCCGGATCACCGGCAGGTTGGCGGCGATGGTGGCGCCCAGCAGGGTCACCAGCCAGCTCAGGTAGATCCATAGCAGGAACAGCGGCAGCGCGGCGAAGGTGCCGTAGACCGCGGTGTAGGCCGGGATCTCGGTGATGAAATAGCCGAAGCCGCGCTTGGCGAACTCGAACGCCACCGCCGCGACCAGCCCGGCAACGATGGCATCGCGCCACTCGACATAGGCGTTGGGCACCGCCGTGTACAGGAAGGCAAAGGCCAGCGCCGACAGCAGCACCGGCGCCGCGCCCACCAGCAGGCCCAGGCCCACCGGCATGGTGCCGACATAGCCCGCCGAGATCGAGATCAGGTAGGAGCTGATCGACAGGCTCGCGCCGATCAGCACCGGGCCGAAGGTCAGCACCGCCCAGAACACCAGCACCCGCTGCGCCAGCGGGCGGCGCTGCTTGACGCGCCAGATCGCGTTGAGCGCGTCTTCCACCGTCAGCATGGTCAGCACCGAGGTCACCATCAACCCGCCCAGGCCCATCGCGGTCAGCCCGCGCGCGCTCTTGGCGAACATGCCGAGATAGCGCTGGATCGATTCGCTGACGTTGCCCGGGATCAGGTTCTGGAACAGGAATGCCTCGATGGCGTTGCGGAAGTCGCGGAACACCGGGAACGCGGCCAGCAGCGCGAAGGCCACGGTCAGCACCGGTACCACCGCCAGCACGGTGGTGAAGGTCAGGCTGGCCGAGACCTGTGGCAGCCGGTCTTCGGCGGCGCGGCGCAGCGCATAGCGCGCCAGGGCACGCACCTTTTGCAGGTTCCATTCCCGGCGCAGGCGGGCGACGCGGGCTCCAATCATGCGCAAGCAACCTCCTGGATCTGGTCTGTCGGATCGTCTGTCGAATTCAAGGATGGCCCCGTTGCGCGTGCGGCGCGTGGCCATCGGGAGATGGCGCGGGGGGCGCATCTATAATACGCGCATTGTTGCCGGCATCCTCGCGCATCGCCCCTTCGCCGTCCCTTCACCGCCGGCCGTCCCGCTCCATGACCGAGATCCTCGTCCTGTACTACAGCCGCCACGGCAGCACCCGCAAGCTTGCCGAACTGATCGCCACCGGCATCGACAGCGTCCCCGGCGCCCAGGCCCGCCTGCGCACGGTGCCGCCGGTTTCCACCGTGTGCGAGGCCACCGCGCCGGACATCCCCGCCGACGGCCCGCCCTATGCCGAGCTGCGCGACCTGGAGGAATGCGCCGGGCTGGCGCTGGGCAGCCCCACCCGTTTCGGCAACATGGCCGCGCCGGTGAAGTACTTCCTCGACGGCACCGTGGCCCAGTGGCTGTCGGGCGCGCTGGCCGGCAAGCCGGCCTGCGTGTTCACCGCCACCGGCAGCCTGCACGGCGGCCAGGAGACCACGCTGGTGTCGATGATGCTGCCGCTGCTGCACCACGGCATGCTGATCCTGGGCCTGCCCTATTCCGAGAAGGGCCTGATGACCACGGCCTCCGGCGGCACGCCCTACGGCCCCAGCCACCATGCCCACGGCGACAACCGCGGCCCCGTCACCGAAGACGAATCGGCGCTGGCCCTGGCCATGGGCCGGCGGCTGGCGCAGACCGCGCTGCGCCTGGCCGGAGCGCAGGCATGACCCGCGCCGCGGACAACGACCAGGCCCTGCACAGCCCGTGGCTGTACCGGCTCAGCGTGGGCAGCCTGCTGGCGCTGCTGGCGCTGTGCATTGCCTGGGAATGGTTCCTGGCGCCGCTGCGGCCCGGCGGCTCGTGGCTGATCCTCAAGTTCCTGCCGCTGCTGCTGCCACTGCGCGGCGTGCTCACGCGCAACCGCTACACCATGCAGTGGTCGTCGATGCTGATCCTGCTGTTCTTCACCGAGGGCATCGTGCGCGCCACCAGCGACCGCGCGCCCTCGTCCACGCTGGCGTGGGTCGAGGTGGCGCTGACGCTGGTGTTCTTCACCAGCACCATCCTCTACCTGCGCCCGTACAAGCGCCGCGCCCGCGCCGCCGCCAAGGCCGCGGCGCGCAAGTCCTGAATCGCGTCCACCCATCTCCATGACCTCGCCTCAAGACTCCTTCCTCGCACTGTGCCGCGCCGCGCTGGGTCCGCAGCACGTGCTGACCGACGCTGCCGACCAGGCGCCCTACCTGACCGACTGGCGCAAGCGCTTTCGCGGCGAGGCGCTGGCAGTGCTGCGCCCCGGCACCACCGCGGAAGTCGCCGAGGTGGTCCATGCCTGCCACGCGCACCGGATCGCCGTGGTGCCGCAGGGTGGCAACACCGGCCTGTGCGGCGGTGCCACGCCGGTGGCGGGCGCGCCGCAGGTGGTGATCTCGCTGCAGCGGCTCAACCGCATCCGCCAGGTCGATCCGCTCAACAACACCATCACGGTCGAGGCCGGCGTGGTGCTGCAGCAGCTGCAGGAGGTGGCGCGCGAGCACGGCCGGCTGTTCCCGCTGAGCCTGGCGGCCGAGGGCAGCTGCACCATCGGCGGCAACCTGTCGACCAATGCCGGCGGCACGGCGGTGCTGCGCTACGGCAACACGCGCGAACTGTGCCTGGGGCTGGAAGTGGTGACGCCCTCGGGCGAAACCTGGCACGGGCTGCGCGGCCTGCGCAAGGACAACACCGGCTACGACCTGCGCGACCTGTTCATCGGCGCCGAAGGCACGCTGGGCATCATCACCGCCGCGGTAATGAAGCTGTTCCCGCTGCCGCGCGCGTCGGTCACGGCACTGGCCGCGGTGCAGAGCCCGCGCGCCGCGCTGGCGCTGCTGGCCATCGCCCAGTCGCACGCCGGCGCCATGCTGACCGGCTTCGAACTGATGTCGGCGCTCAGCATGACGCTGGTGACGCGGCACTTCCCGCAGCTGCGCTATCCGTTCGCCGACATGCATCCGCAGCTGGTGCTGCTGGAGCTGTCCGACAGCGAGAGCGAAGCCCATGCGCGCGGCATCTTCGAGACCATGATGTCGGCCGCGTTCGACGCCGGCGTGGTCGCCGACGCGGTGGTGGCCGAATCGGTGCAGCAGTCGCGCGATTTCTGGAACCTGCGCGAGCATATTCCGCTGGCGCAGGTGGAAGACGGCAAGAACATCAAGCACGATATCGCCGTGCCGGTATCGCGCGTCGCGGACTTTATCGAGTGCACCGACGCGCTGCTGCAGAACGCCTTTCCCGGCGCGCGCATGGTGACCTTCGGCCATCTCGGCGACGGCAACCTGCACTACAACGTGGCGCCCCCCGAAGGCGTCGACCACGATGACTTCCTGGCGCACCAGGACCAGGTCAACCGCATCGTGCACGACAGCGTGCGCTCGCATAACGGCTCGATCTCGGCCGAGCACGGGCTGGGCCAGCTCAAGCGCGAGGAAAACCGGCACTACAAGAGCGAAGTCGAGCTCGCCATGATGCGGGCGATCAAGGGCGCGCTCGATCCGCTCGGGCTGATGAATCCCGGCAAGGTGGTGTGAGCGCACCCGCGCTCAGCGGCGCAGTTCGGTGTGGCGCAGTTCGGTCTGGGGCAGTTCGGTCTGGATATAGGCCGCGACGTGCTCGAGCAGTTCGTCGAGATGCCCGCGCAGCACGGCAAACCCCGCATGCTGCGCCAGCGTGCCCTCGTCCATGTACAACGCCCGGTTGATCTCGATCTGCAGGCTGTGGCGCCGCCGCGCCGGATCGGCATAGGCGCGGATCAGTTGCGCGCCCTTGTAGGGCCAGTTGATGGCCACCTGGTAGCCCAGGCTGCGCAGGCACTCTGACACCAGCTCGATGAACGCCGCCGAGCAAGTCGCGCCGTCGCCGTTGCTGACGACGAAATCCGGCCGCGCCGCGCCATTGTCGAGGTTCATCGCATTGCCGCGCGACTTCATCGAATGGCAGTCGAGATGCCACACCGCGCCCCAGCGCGCGTGGTGGCGCGCCAGCAGGCCGGACAGCGCCGCGTGGTACGGGTCGTAGTAGGTCTTGAGCAGGTATTCCGCCATATGCGGCGACAGGGTCGCGGCATAGACCGGCACGCCCGGCAGCGCCAGCCGGCGCAGCACGCCCATGCCGCGGCCGGACTTGTCGCTGGGGCGCACGTCATAAGGCATGGCGCCGTCGATCAGGTCCGGGTCGATATCGTCGCGGGCGCGGTTGACGTCGACCAGCCAGCGCGGGAAGTTGGCGCACAGCAAGGTGCCGCCCACTCGCGGCGCATGCGCGAAAAGCTGGTCGACATAGGCGTCCCAGCCCGACAGCAGGGCCTCGGGCGGCGCCGCCAGCGGCAGGGTCTCGGCATGCAGCAGGCCGCTGTGCGGGGAATCCACCACCAGCGGCAGCGCCGCCCCGGCCGGTTCAGTCAGCGAATACGGAAGCGTCATGGTCAGAATTTGTGCTGAATGCCGACGCCCACCGTGGTCACGGTGTCGCCGGACTTGTGCGAGTTGGGATCCTCGCGGTCAAAGAAGACGTAGGGCATGGTGCGCTTGCTCAGGCTGTAGCCGTAGCCGGCCTGCACCTTGCTGAGCCGGCCCTGCGGGTCGCGCTGCACCGCGCGCTGCATGTAGTTGACGGTGAGCTTGTGCGCGCCGTACGGCACCGAGAAGCCGACCAGCCAGTACGGCACGTCGGTGCGCGTGGTCGCGGTGCCGGCGTAGCGGTCGCGCCCGACGATGCCGTAGAGGTTGACCACGGTGAAGTCGTACGAAGCCACCGCCTGCACCTTGTCGCGGAAATCGTTGGCCACCAGGCCGCCGCTCTTGGCATCGCGCGAATAGCCCAGGCCTGCGGAGAACTTGCCGGCGGCGTAGTTCAGGCCCAGGTCGAACTGGCGGAAATCGTCCTCCGCCTGCACCGGCGGCCGGGTATTGGGCGTGGTCGAATCCGGCCCCGCCAGGTTCATGCGCGCCCGCAGCGAGAAGCCGCCAAAGCTCGGCGTCATATACCCCAGCGCATTCGATACGCGGTTGCGGGCATTCAGCACCCTGGTGCCGATCGCGGTGGCGCCCGCATCGTGGATGGCGAAGTCGATGTTCTGCGTCACCTGCGAATAGATCGGCGAACCCACGATCGTGGCCGAATCCAGCCGGCCCAGCGCGATCGCGCCGAAGCCGCCCTGCAGGCCGGCGAAGGCATGGCGGAACTGCGGGTTGGTGGCGACGCCGTCGTCGGCGCCGAAACCCTGCTCCAGGCCGAATGCCGCGCGCAGGCCGCCGCCCAGCTCTTCGTTGCCGCGCAGGCCCCAGCGCGAGGCGTTGTCCGCCATCTGCGCGGCCCGGCCCTCGGGCCCCTTCTGGTATTCGATGTCGGTGTCGATGCGGCCATACAGCGTCACCGTTGCGTCGGCCGCGGCCGACAGCAGCGCCAGCGCGCCGCCGAGGCAGGCGCGTGCGAGTGTGCGCCGGGTGTGGATACCGTTCATGCTGTTGCTCCCCTGTCGTGGTCTGTCATGCAAGAATCCCCCCTCTGTGGTCCAACTGCCGCGTGTTGCGCCCGCGCAGCGCGCACGCACCCGCCCATCCCGCGCGGGCGGGATGGAACCGTTTGATCGGGAGCGTGAGCCGGCCGCGCCGGACGGCGGCTATCTAGTCATTCAGGTGGCAGGCGGACAGGCGTCCGCCGATATCGCGCAGCAGCGGCACCTGCGTCGTGCAGCGCGCGCTCGCGTGCGGGCAGCGCGGATGGAAGGCGCAGCCACCGGGCGGTGCCAGCGGGCTGGGCAGTTCGCCGCGGATGGGCTGGTGCGCGGGCGGACTGGCGCCCAGGCGCGGCGCGTCGGCCAGCAACGCGCGCGTATAGGGATGGTTGGGCGCGGCGAACACCTCGCGCGCGGGGCCGCTTTCGACGATGCGGCCCAGGTACATGATGACCACGCGGTCCGACATATGCTCCACCACCGCCAGGTTGTGGCTGATGAAGACATAGGTCAGCGCGTGCTCGCGCCGCAACTGCATGAACAGATTGATGATTTGCGCCTGCACCGAGACATCGAGCGCGGATACGGCCTCGTCGCAGATCAGCAGGCGCGGACGCAGCGCCAGCGCGCGTGCGATCGCCACGCGCTGGCGCTGTCCGCCCGAGAACTCGTGCGGATAGCGCTCGGCATAGCCGCGATCCAGCCCCACCTGCTGCAGCAGCTCGCCGGCGGCCGCGGCGGCACGCGAGCGCTTGATCAGGCCGTGGTAGACCGCGCCTTCAGTAATGGCCTGGCCGATGCGCAGGCGCGGGTTCAGCGACGCATAGGGATTCTGGAACACCATCTGCACCGCGCGGTGATAGGCGGCGGAAGCAATGTCGGCGCGCTGGCCTTGCCATGCGATCTCGCCGCCGGTCTGCGGCAGCAGGCCGGCCAGCATGCGCCCGAGCGTGGACTTGCCGCAGCCGGACTCGCCGACCACGCCCAGCACCTCGCCCTGGCGCACCTGCAGCGAGACATCGTTGACGGCATGCACCGCCTGCGCCGGCTTGCCGGCCATGCGCGCGAGCAGGCCGGGCTTGAGCAGAAAGCGTTTCTGCAGGTTGTGCGCTTCGAGCATGACCGTCATGCCGCCTCCAGGGGATAAAAGCAGCGCAGCGTGCGGCCGCGCACAGTGGTTTCGACAGGGACCTGGGCGCACGCCGGGCGCGCGCGCGGGCAGCGCTGCGCGAAGGCGCAGCCCGGCGGCAGCGCGGCCAGCGCCGGCGCCGCGCCCGGAATCGCGCGCAGGGTGGCGCCGCGCATCGCCGGCGTCGGCAGCGAATCGAGCAGGCCGCGCGTGTACGGATGCAGCGGCCGCCTGATCAGTTCGGCGACGGGCCCCTGCTCCACCACCCGGCCCGCGTACATCACGCAGACGCGGTCGACCAGGTCCTTGACCACGGCAAGGTCGTGGCTGATCCAGATCGCCGCGGCGCCTGTCTCGCGCACCAGCTGCTTCATCTCGTAGAGGATCTGTGCCTGGATGGTGACGTCGAGCGCAGTGGTGGGCTCGTCGGCGATGATCAGGTCGGGCCGGTTGATCAGCGCGTTGGCGATCGCCACGCGCTGGCGCATGCCGCCGGACAATTCGTGCGGATAGGCACGCATGCGCTCCCGCGGCGCCGGGATGCCGACCCGCGCCAGCGCATCGACCGCCTGCGCATGGGCCTGCGCACGGGTGCGGCGGTGATGCACCAGCACGGTCTCGGCGAGCTGGTCGCCCACGCGTATGACCGGGTTCAGCGACATCATCGGGTCCTGGAACACCATCGCGATGCGGTCGCCGCGCAGCGCCTGCCACTGGCGCGGCGAGCACGCCAGCAGCTCCTGCCCCTTGAAGCGGACCGAGCCACCGGTGACGCGACCGGGCGGGTCCAGCAGGTTCATCAGCGAGAACGCCGTCACCGACTTGCCCGAGCCGGACTCGCCCACGATGCCCAGGATCTCGCCCGGTTCCAGCGTGAAAGACACGCCGTCGACCGCCTTCACCGCCCCGTGCGCGAACGCGAAGCTGGTGCTCAGGCCGGAAACTTCCAGTAGTGCCATGCCGGGCTCCTTACGCTTCCAGCCGCGGGTTGAGCACGCGGCGCAGGCGGTCGCCCACCAGGTTGATCGAGCCGATCAGCAGCACCAGCGCCACGCCCGGGAACACGCTGATCCAGTACTTGTTCGACAGCATGTATTCGAAGCCATTGGCGATCAGCATGCCCAGCGACGGCTGCGTGCGCGGCAGGCCGATGCCGAGGAAGCTCATGGTGGCCTCGAGCGTGATCGCATGCGCGATCTGCAGCGTGCCGGTCACCACCAGCGGCGCCATGCAGTTGGGCAGGATATGGCGGAACATCACGCGCAGCGCCGGCAGCCCCTGGCCCAGCGCGGCCTCGACATATTCCTTGCGCCGCTCCACCTGGGCCGCGCCGCGCACGGTGCGGGCAAAGTAAGCCCATTGCACGATCACCAGCGCCAGCAGGGTCTTGTCGACCCCCTGCCCCAGCACCGCCAGCAGGATCAGCGCCACCAGCACCGCCGGCAGGCTCAGCTGCAGGTCGACCACGCGCATGATGGCGGCATCGACCACGCCGCCGGAGTAGGCCGCGGCCAACCCCACCGCGCTGCCCACCATCAGCGCCACCACCGCGCTGATCACGCCCACGCCCACGCTGATGCGGATGCCGTAGAAGATGGCGCTGAGCAGGTCGCGCCCGGCGCCGTCGGTGCCCAGCCAGTAGTGCGCCTGGCCTTCATAGCCCGTGCTGCCGGGCGGCAGCTCGGAATCGATCACCGACACCGTGGCGAGGTCATAGGGGTTCTGCGGGCTGAGCGCATGGGCCAGCACGGCCACCAGCAGCAGCGCCAGCAGCAAGGCCAGCGCGGCGGCGGCGACACGGTTGGCGCAGAAGCGCCGCAGCAGCGAAGGCCGTGCCGGCGGCGCGGCGGCTGGCGCCGGCTGGACCGCGGCCGGCGCCGGGAGCGCGGGAACGGCTTCATCGTTTTCGGATAGAGGCAGGGACATCGGTTCGGTCTCGGTCTTCGGTATTCAGTCTTTGATAGCGGGGAATGGAGGCGGCAGGGACTAGGCCGCCTTGTGCCGCAGGCGCGGGTCGAGCACCACGTACAGCAGGTCGACCACCAGGTTCAGCACCACGAACAGCAGCAGCGTGACCAGCAGGTACGCCACCACCACCGGGCGGTCCAGCGCCAGCACGGAATCGATGATCAGCTTGCCCATGCCGGGCCACGAAAACACCGACTCGGTCACTACCGAGAAGGCGATCAGGTGGCCGAACTCCAGCCCGACCACGGTCACGATTGGAATCAGCACATTGGGGACCACGTGGCGCAGCACCAGCCGCGCGCCGCCCACGCCCTTGGCGCGGGCAAACTTGATGTACTCCTGCCCCGCCACCTCGCGCGTGCCGGCCTCGGTCAGCCGCGCCACCAGCGAGATCTTGAACAGCGACAGGGTCAGCGCCGGCAGCAGCAGGAAGCGGATGCCCTCCCAGCTGGTCACCGACAGCGGCATGCCCAGCACCGTGCTGACCGGCCCGCGCCCGCCCGACGGCAGCCAGCCCAGGTTCACCGAGAACACCAGGATGCCGATCATGCCGATCCAGAAAGTGGGCATGATCACGCCGCCGAGCGAGGCCGCCATCAGCATCCGCGCCAGCCGGCTGTGCGGCTTCAGGCCGGCGTAGACGCCCATCGGGATGCCGATGCCGAGCGACAGCAGCAGCGCCGTCACCGCCAGTTCCAGCGTGGCCGGCACGCGGCTGACGATCAGCTCGATCGCGGGCCGGTTGTAGACGAAGGAGTCGCCGAGGTCGCCGCGCAGCGCGCCCTTGAGGAAGCGCAGGTACTGCTGCGGCACGGGCAGGTCCAGGCCGAGCGCATGGCGCGCCTCGGTGATCTCCTGCTCGGTGGCGGTGGGGCTGACCAGCAGGTGCACCGGGTCGCCGATCAGGTTGACCGCGCCGAACGTCAGCACCGACATGATCCAGAGCACTGCGATGCTCTGCAGCAGCCGTTTGAGTAGGGTTTCAAGCATGGTAGGAAGCCGGTGGGAGGCGGATACGGAGTGGCACGTCAGCGTTGCGGCGCGGCCGGCGGTGCCGGGCGGATATTGCCGGCATAGGTGAAGCCGTCGCTGCGCGGCTGCACCACGAGGCCGTCGCGATAGGCCCAGGCGGCGCGCAGGTGATGCAGCGGGACGATGCCGGCGTCGGCCGCCAGGCGCTGCGCCGCGCCCTGCTGCGCCAGTTCGCGCAGGCCCGGCGCCATGGTGCGCATGGCCTGTCCGATCAGTTCATCGACGGCGGCGTTGGCATAGCCGCTGCGGTTGTTGGCGCCCAGGCCGGCGGCCTTGTCCTGCGCATGCGCCACCGCCACCAGCGGCTCGAGCGAATCGCCGCTGACCGCGCCGATGCCGAGCAGGAAGGCGCTGAACTCCGGCTTGCCGCCGGCGCCGCCCGAGGTGGCCCGGGTGATATAGACCGAATACGGCAGCGTGCGCACCTCGGTGCGGATGCCGGCGCGGGTCAGCATCTGCCCGACCGCTTCGCAGGTCTTGGCGTCGTTCAGGTAGCGGTCATTGGGGCAATGCAGCGTCAGGCGGAAGCCCTGGGGATAGCCGGCCTGGGCCAGCAGCCAGCGCGCCCGCTCCACGTCGGCGCGCGGCGCCGGCACCGCCGGGGCGAAGCCGAAGAAGCCCTGCGGCACCATCTGCCCGGCCGGCACGGAATCGCCCTTGGTCACGCGCGCCGCGATCAGGTCGCGGTCGATCGCCAGGCTGATCGCCTGCCGCACCCGCACGTCCCGCAACGGGTTGGCCGCCAGCGGCTGGCCGGCGTGGTCCTGCACATAGGGCGAGACCGCGCGAGCCTGGTCCAGTTGCAGGTAGTTCAGCATGTACGAGGTGGCGGCGACGGTGCGGATGCGGCCGTTGGTGCGCGCAAAGGCTTCGGCAATGCTGGCCGACGAGGCGTCGATCACGTCCACCAGCCCGGACAGCAGCGCCGAGGCCCGCGCCGGCTCCTTGGGGATGAACTGGAACACCACCCGCTGCCACGGCTGCGGCCCGCCCCAGTAGTCCGGATTGCGCGACAGCGTCAGCTGCTGGCCATGCTCCCACGCCACCAGCCGGTACGGGCCGGTGCCGATGGCGGCGCCGCCATGGGCGAAATCGGCCTCGCGCACGGCCGCGCCGAGCGAGCGCGGCAGCATCGCCACCATGCCCACGTTCTGCGGCAGCACCGGGTTGGGCGAGCGCGTGCGCACGCGTAATGCCAGCGGCCCGCTGACCTCCACCGCCGCCACCGACTTCAGGTAGGTGCGGAAGGTGCGCGCGCCCGGCAGCTTCATCGCGCGCTCGATCGAGTAGCGCGCGTCCTCGGCGGTAAACGGCTCGCCATTGCTGAAGCGCACCCCGGCCCGCAGCTGGAATTCCCAGGTGCGGTCGTCCAGCTGGCGCCAGGCAGTGGCCAGCTGCGGCACCGGGCGCAGCGCATTGTCCAGGCCGACCAGGGTTTCGTAGACATGGCCCCACAGGTTGCGTCCGGCGGCGTCGAGCACATGGGGATCGGCAGCGCTGATCTCGGCCTTGTAGCCGATGCGCAGGTCGGCAGTGCTTGCGGCGTTGACGGCGCGCGCGCCGGTGAGTAGCGCCGCGGCGGCAAGGGCGGCCACGACGGCGGCGGCACGGCGCGACGCCAGGTTGACGGCGGGTCTGGGCATGGTGGGGTGGTTCGATTCCCGATACATTGTTTCATTCAGTGATACCGTGTATCGAAGGATAAGACATCGGAGCGGGTCCCGATAAGCAGGGTTTACCCCCGAGCCGTGCATCGCGCGCAAAAAAAACGGCGCCGAAGCGCCGTTTGAGACGGGAAGTGCGCGGGACGTAGCCGCGCGGTACTTGGCTCAGCCGCCCGCGTAGCCGAGTGCCCGCGACAGGTTGGCGGCCTCCGCCACCACCATCGCCACATGGCTGTCCAGGGCCTGCTGCGTGGTGCGGCTGGCCGGGCTGGCAATGCTCAGCGACGCCACCGCGGCGCCGCTGTGGTCGCGCAGCGGCGCCGCGGCAGAGACGGCGTCGGCATCGCGCTCGCCGACCGAGACCGCATAGCCGGCGGCACGGATCGCCGCCAGTTCGTCGCGCAGCGCCTGCGGCTCGATGATGGTTTTAGCGGTGAAGCGTTCCAGCTGCTGCGCCAGCACCGCCTCCACCACTTCGGGTGCGGCGAAGGCCAGCAGCAGCTTGCCGGAGGCCCCCACATGCAGCGGCCGCCGGTTGCCGATCTCGGTATGCACCCGCACCGATTGCGTCGACTCGTGCCGCGCCACGCAGACCGACTCGAGCCCGTCGCGCACGCGCACGATCACGTTCTCGCCGCAGGCCGCGCCGATCGCCGCCAGCCGCGGGCCCACCAGCTTGACCAGGTCGAACTGTTCGCGCGCGGCATTGCCCACCAGTAGCGCGTTGTAGCTGAGCTTGTAGACCGCCGCCGGCGACTCGCGCGCGATCAGGCCGCGGTGCTCGAGCGTGGTCAGCAGGCGGAACGCGCGCGCCTTGGTCAGTCCGGCGCGCCGTGCCAGTTCGGTCACGCCCAGCGAAGGGTGCTCGGCCACCAGCATCAGCAGGCCCAGGGCCTCATCCACCGCTTCAACGATGTAGGTCATCGATCCTTTTGGTTCAGACTCAGAAATATCCAGCGCAGATTGTAGCGGTCGCCGCAATCGTTCGCGCGCCAAGTGCGTCGCGCCAGGCCTGGATGGCCGCGTCCCCGCCCGCACCGAATACACCCTTCGGCACTTCCGAATACAAGGCAGCGGGCAAGCTACGCAATACTCTCGGGATCGCCGTGCCAGCATTGCGCCCGCACCGCCCCCGCTGGCACCACCTGACGCACCGAAGGAGAATAGATGAGCATCAACGGCAAGGCCTACATCGTCGGGGCCTACGAGCACCCGACCCGCAAGGCACCTGACAAGACCGTGGCGCAACTGCATGCCGAGAGCGCCAAGGGCGCGCTGCAGGACGCCGGCCTGACGCTGGCCGACGTCGACGGCTATTTCTGCGCCGGCGACGCGCCCGGGCTGGGCGCGGTCAACATGGTCGACTACCTCGGCCTGAAGGTGCGCCATGTCGATTCCACCGATACCGGCGGTTCGGCCTACCTGGTCCATGTCTCGCACGCCGCGCAGGCGATCGCCGCCGGCAAATGCAACGTCGCGCTGATCACGCTGGCGGGCCGGCCGCGCTCGGAAGGCTCCACCGGCACGCAGGCGCGCAACTGGGGCGCCAACCTGCCCGACCTGCCGTTCGAAAGCCCGTTCAGCCCGGTCACGGTCAACCTGTACGCGATGGCGGCAATGCGCCATATGCACGAGTACGGCACCACCGCCGAGCAGCTGGCCTGGGTCAAGGTGGCGGCGTCGCACCACGCGCAGCACAACCCCCACGCCATGCTGCGCGACGTGGTCACAGTGGAAGACGTGCTGAACTCGCCGATGATCTCGGATCCGCTGCACAAGCTGGACTGCTGCGTGGTCTCGGACGGCGGCGGCGCACTGGTGGTGGCGCGCCCGGAGATCGCTGCCACGCTGCGGCGGCCCAAGGTGAAGATCCGCGGCGCCGGCGAATACATCAAGGGCCAGCTCGGCGGCGAAGTCGACCTGACCTGGTCGGGCGCGCGCTTCTCTGGCGCCACGGCGTTTGCCGAAGCCGGCGTGAGCCCGGCCGACATCAAGTACGCGTCGATCTACGACAGCTTTACCATCACCGTGCTGATGCAGCTGGAAGACCTGGGCTTCTGCAAGAAGGGCGAAGGCGGCAGGTTCGTCGCCGACGGCAACCTGATCTCGGGCGTCGGCAAGCTGCCCTTCAATACCGATGGCGGCGGCCTGTGCAACAACCACCCGGCCAACCGCGGCGGCATCACCAAGGTCATCGAAGCCGTGCGCCAGCTGCGCGGCGAGGCCCACCCCGCGGTGCAGGTCGCCAATTGCGACCTCGCGCTGGCGCAAGGCACCGGCGGCTACCTGGGCTCGCGCCACGGCAGCGCCACCCTGATCCTTGAACGTGAATAAAGCGCGGGAGCACTGACATGACGACCCCCCACATCCCCGCCGTCTACAAGGCGCCCGACGAACAGCCCGACAACCTGCCGTTCTGGCAGGCCACGCGCGAGGGCAAGCTGCTGGTCAAGGTCTGCGACGACTGCGGCAAGCCGCACTGGTATCCGCGCGTGCTGTGCCCGTTCTGCATGGGCACCACCTCGTGGAAGCAGGCCAGCGGCCGCGGCACCATCTACACCTACAGCGTGACGCGCCGCGCCGGCCCCAACCCGTTCTGCATCGCCTACGTGAAGCTGGAAGAAGGCGTGACCATGATGACTCATATCGTCGACTGCGATCTCGACACAGTGCGGATCGGCCAGAAGGTGCAGGTCAAATTCTCGCCCAGCGACGGCGGCGCGCCGGTGCCGACCTTCACGCTCGCCTGAGGCGGCACGGCGGTAGCGGGCGTTGCGCCCGCTGTGCCCCGGCCTGCCTGCTGCCGGTTGCCTACTGCCGACCCGCGGCCATGCTGCCGAAGCGGCCGCTGCTGAAGTCGCGGAACGCCTCGGCGATCTCCGCCTCGGTGTTCATCACGAACGGACCGTGGCCGACGATGGGCTCGTCGATCGGCTCGCCGCTGAGCAGCAGCACCACCGCATCGGTGCCGGCCTCGATGCTGACCGCATCGCCGGCGCCATCCAGCACCACCATCTCGGCATCGCGCACGGTGGCCTCGGCGTTGACCGTGACCTTGCCGCGCAGCACCACCAGCGCGGTATGCCAGCCCTCGGGCAGCGCCAGGCGCGGGCTGGCGCCCTGGTTCAGGCGCATGTCCCACACGTGCATCGGCGTAAAGGTGCGCGCCGGACCGCGCTTGCCTTCGTACTCGCCGGCGATCACGCGTACCGTGCCGGCGCCGTCCGGCATCGGCACCGCCGGGATATCGCGGTCGACGATGGCCTGGTATCCCGGCGCGGCCATCTTGTCGCGCGCCGGCAGGTTGACCCACAGCTGCACCATTTCCAGCGCGCCGCCGCTTTGCGTAAACGCGGGCGAATGGAACTCTTCGTGCAGGATGCCGGCGCCTGCCGTCATCCATTGCACGTCGCCCGGACCGATGACGCCGCCCTGCCCGGTCGAGTCGCGATGCGCGACCTCGCCCTTGTAGACGATGGTCACGGTCTCGAAGCCACGGTGCGGATGCTGGCCCACGCCGCGCGGACGCTGCGTCGGCGTGAAGTCGGCGGGGCCGGCATAGTCGAGCAGCAGGAACGGGCTCAGCTGTTTGCCGTGGCTGGTGTACGAAAACATCGAGCGCACCGGGAAACCATCTCCGACCCAGTGCGGACGCGGTGCGCTGTAGACACCCAGAATGCGCTTCATGTCGATCTCCGAGAATGCCGGCCATGCGGGGCCGGCAATGATCCATGAAGCGATGATAGGTGCTGCGGCCAGTGCGCGGTAGACGGCGGGATTGCGATGCAGCGTCCTGCGGCTGGAACGATGGCGCCAGCGCTCAGAAGCGGTAGCGCACGTATCCCATGCTGAAGTTGGTGCCCGGATTCGGGTCCTTGATCCCGGCGTTGGACAAGTGCTGGAAGCGGTAGCCGATGGTCAGCCGCTGCGCCTTGCCGAAGGCGATGCCCACGCCGAGCATGTCGGCGAACTGGAAGGCCGAGCCCATGCGGTGGCCGCCGGCGATTTCGGTGTGGCTCAGCACGCGCAGGCCCACCGAGGCCTCGACGAACGGCGTGATATGGTCACCCGCATAGCTGAGCCGGAAGATCGGCGACACGCCGAACTCGGTCAACTGGCTCGACGGCCGCGACGGCAGCGCGCGCCAGTTGGCAAGGTTGACCTCGCCGTCGAGCGCCAGCGCCAGCCGGTTCGACAGCTGCCACTGCACGATCTCGTCCCAGCGCGCCGACACTTCGTATTTCTCCACGCCGTGCCGGTTGTCGCGCCCATAGCCCGCCTGCATCGAGAATCCCGCGGCGCCCGCGGCGGACGGCAGTGCCAGCAGGCCAGCCGTAATCGACACCAGAGCCGCGCGCGGCAGCCCCCCTGACAATGTGTTTTTCTTCACTGACATCCGTATCTGTCGGACAGCGCCTGCGAGATCGAGGCGCCACCGCTTTGTTTTGATCACGGCTCGACACGATAGCAGCGCTTCGACATTGCAGAAGCCCGTTCCAGGCAAACACAGTGTTCCAAGGCCGGAACAATGTTGCGGGACGCGCCGCGAAGGCGAGGCATGGCCGCCCGGCTGCAGCGTCATCCAGACAAAAAAAACCCCGGCAAGACCGAAATGCCGTTCATTCAGTTAACGACCGTCGTTCCCGCGCAGGCGGGAACCCAGTGACTTTCAAAGACGCTGGGTTCCCGCCTGCGCGGGAATGACGGTAGTGATTGATCCCTTAACTGAACGACGCGGCGGGCCACGCCGGCTGTCAGGCCTTCAGTTCCACCAGCAGGTCCTTCGCCGCCACCCGATCGCCCGCCTTCACATGCACCGCCGCGATCTCGCAATCGCGGTCCGCGGCGATATGGGTCTCCATCTTCATCGCCTCCAGCGCCAGCAGCGTGGTGCCCGCGGCCACGCGCTGGCCGGGCTGCACCGCCACCGTCACGATCGAGCCCGGCATCGGCGCGGCAACATGCAGCGGGTTGTCCGGCTCGGCCACCGCCCGGCCCTGGCGCGCGGTCGCGGCCTGCGCGGTGCTGCGCTGTTCGACCAGCGTGGTGCGCGACTGCCCGTTCAGCTCGAACTGGACCTTGATCTTGCCTTCGTCGGCATCGGGATGGGTGCCCTGCAGCGACACCAGCAGGGTCTTGCCGGGCTCGATGTCGATCGCCACCTCTTCCTGCGGCTGCAGGCCGTACAGGTAGGCCGGCGTGGGCACCACCGAGGTATCGCTGTACTGGCGCACATGCGCGTGGTACTCGGCGGCCTGCTTGGGATACATCAGGTACGAGGCCAGCTGGCGGTCGTCGAGCGGCTGCTCGCACGCCGCCGCGCCCGCGGCGCGGGCCGCGTCGAGGTCGACCGGCGCGATCTGGTCGCCGGGCCGGTACGGCGCCGGCGGCTCGCCGCGCAGCACCTTGCGCGACAGCGCCGCCGGGAAGCCGTCGGGCGGGAAGCCCAACTCGCCCCGGAACAGCGACACCACCGATTCCGGGAAGGCGATCTCCTTGCCCGGATCGCACACGTCGGCCGCGCTCAGGTCGTTGGCCACCATCATCAGCGCCAGGTCGCCGACCACCTTGGAGGTCGGCGTGACCTTGACGATGTCGCCGAACAGCTGGTTGACCTCGGCGTAGGCGCGCGAGACCTCGGTCCAGCGGTGTTCGATGCCAAGCGAGCGCGCCTGCTCGCGCAGGTTGGTGTACTGCCCGCCCGGCATCTCGTGCCGATAGACATCGGCGGTGCCGGCGCGGATCTCGGACTCGAACGGCGCGTAGTAGCGGCGCACCCCCTCCCAGTACATCGAGGCCTCGTGCAGGCGCTCCAGGTCCAGGCCCGGATCGCGCTCGCTGCCGGCCAGCGCCGCGGCGATGCTCGACAGGTTGGGCTGCGAGGTCAGCCCGCTCATCGCGTCGAGCGCGCCGTCGACCGCATCGCAGCCGGCCTCGATCGCGGCCAGCGCCGACGCGGCCGAGATGCCGCTGGTGTCGTGCGTGTGGAAGTGCACCGGCAGCCCGGTCTCTTCCTTGAGCGCCCTGACCAGCGCCGCGGCCGCCTGCGGCCGGCAGATGCCGGCCATGTCCTTGATGCCCAACACATGCACGCCGGCCTGCTGCAGCTCGCGCGCGATGCCGACGTAGTACTTCAGGTCGTACTTGGAGCGCTTCGGGTCAAACAGGTCGCCGGTATAGCAGATCGCGCCCTCGCACAGCGCGCCGCTTTCACCGACGGCATCGATCGCCACGCGCATATTGCGCACCCAGTTGAGCGAATCGAACACGCGGAACACGTCGACACCGGCGCTGGCCGCCTGGCGCACGAAGAAGCGCACCACGTTGTCGGCATAGTTGGTGTAGCCGACCGCATTGGAGCCACGCAGCAGCATCTGGAACAGCACGTTGGGCACCCGCTCGCGCAACTGCTCCAGGCGCTGCCACGGGTCTTCCTTGAGGAAGCGCAGCGCCACGTCGAAGGTGGCGCCGCCCCAGCATTCCAGCGAGAACAGCTGCGACAGCTCGCGCGCATAGAACGGCGCGATCGGCAGCATGTCGGCGCTGCGCATGCGCGTGGCGAACAGCGACTGGTGCGCATCGCGCATGGTGGTGTCGGTCAGCAGCACCCGCTTCTGCTCCAGCATCCAGCGCGAGAACTTCTCCGCGCCCAGCTCGCGCAGGCGGTCGCGCGTGCCGTACGGCAGCGCGGCGCTGGTGTCGATCGCCGGCAGCACCGGCGCGGGCAGAGGCAGCGACGGCAGCGCGCGCCCGCTCAGCTCCGGGTGTCCGTTGACACAGACTTCGCCCAGGTAGCGCAGCAGCTTGGTGGCGCGGTCCTGGCGTTTGGCAAAAGCCAGCAGCTCCGGAGTCTTGTCGATAAAGCGCGTGGTGACGTCGCCCGAGCGGAACGCGGGATGGTTGATGACGTTCTCGAGGAACTGCAGGTTGGACGCGACGCCGCGGATGCGGAACTCGCGCAGCGCGCGGTCCATGCGCCGCATCGATTCCGGCGCGGTCGGCGCCCAGGTGGTGACCTTGACCAGCAGCGAATCGTAGTACGGCGTGATCACCGCGCCGCCATAGGCGGTGCCCGCATCGAGCCGCACGCCGAAGCCCGCCGCGCTGCGATACGCGGTGAGGCGGCCATAGTCCGGCAGGAAACCGTTTTCCGGGTCCTCGGTGGTGATCCGGCACTGCAGCGCATGGCCATTCAGCGCGATATCCTGCTGCACCGGCACGCCCGCGGCGCGCACCACGATCCTGCCGTCGGCATCGCGCGTGTTCTCGGTCATGCCGATATGGCCGCCCTCGGTGATGCGGATCTGCGCCTTGACGATATCGATGCCCGTAACCATCTCGGTAACGGTGTGTTCGACCTGGATGCGTGGATTGACTTCGATGAAGTAGAACTGGCCGGAGTCGGCATCCATCAAAAACTCGACCGTGCCGGCGTGGGTATAGCCGACCGCGCGCATCAGCCGCAGCGCCGACTCGCATAGCGCGCTGCGGCCGGCAGCGTCGAGATACGGCGCCGGCGCGCGCTCGACCACCTTCTGGTTGCGCCGCTGCACGGTGCAGTCGCGCTCATACAGATGCACCAGGTTGCCGTGCGTGTCGCCCAGCACCTGCACTTCTACGTGGCGCGCATTGCGCACCAGCTTCTCGACGTAGACCTCGTCGTTGCCGAATGCCGCCAGCGCCTCGCGCCGCGCCGCGGCGAGCGCGCCCTCCAGGTCCTGCTCGCTCTCCAGCACGCGCATGCCGCGCCCGCCGCCGCCCCAGCTCGCCTTCAGCATCAGCGGATAGCCGATGCCGGCGGCGAGGCGCTTGCACGCCTCCAGGTCATGCGGCAACGGATCGGTGGCCGGCATCACCGGCACGCCCGCGGCGATCGCCGCGTTGCGCGCCGCGACCTTGTTGCCGAGCTTGCGCATCACCTCCGGCAACGGGCCGATCCAGCGGATGCCGGCATCGATCACGGCCTGCGCGAACTCCGGGTTCTCCGACAGGAAGCCATAGCCCGGATGGATCGCGTCGACCCCGGCCTGCCGCGCAATGCGCAGGATGTCGTCGATATCGAGATAAGCCGCCAGCGGCTTCTTGCCCTCGCCGACCAGGTAGCTCTCGTCGGCCTTGAAGCGATGCAGTGCGAGGCGGTCTTCCTTCGAATAGATCGCCACCGTGCGGACGTTCATCTCGGCGGCCGCGCGCATCACGCGGATCGCGATCTCGGAGCGGTTGGCAATCAGCAGGGATTGGATCGGGCGGTAGTCCATGGCGGCAAGAAAATGGCCCTCCGGGCGCGCTGGCCACGGAAAGTCGGGTGATGGGGAATGGCGGATCGCAGGCGGGAACCAGCATGCGCCTGCATCCTGGTGGGCGCAAGAAACGAGCCACCGACGCTCTTGTTGATTTACAAAAGGATTTTCAGTGCCGCCACGCCCGCCTGAAATTCAAAACTGAAATTCCCCGGCCGTTTTCATGCGAATTCCAGCTATCGCCCCGCACTGGTCTTGTCCACCTGCAGGGCGAATTCGATGCACTCCGCGCTCGGCCCCGTCCACTGGCCAAACCCGATCCAGCCATGCCCCCTCAGCGTGACCTCGTCGCGGCGCAAAATGAATGGCTCGGCGCCGTCCATGCTGACGTGAGTGCCGTTCGAGCTCCTGTCGATCAGTACATAGCGGCCGGCGCGCGGCTCGGCCATGGCCTGGAACCGCGACGCCAGGCGGTCCGACACCACGATGGTCATGCCGGCGTCACGCCCGATGGTGACCGGCGCCGAGACCGCGTTCATCTCGACCACGGTGTCCCGGTAGCGCAACGTAAGGAAGGCGGCATGCGCCAGCGGCTCCTTGAATCCCGCGATCAGGGTCAGGTCGGTGGCCTGCTGCCAGATCGCCTCGTACAACTCGACCGGCTGCGTCCTGCCGCGCACGTGGATCGGGTACAGGTAGCGCGTCATCTGGCGCAGCGGCGCGGGCAGGTCCGCCACCGCATCCTTGCTGGTGATGATCTGTCCGCGCGCGGCGAGCCCGGACAGCCGCGCGGCAAGGTTCACGGCATCGCCGAAGACATCGCCGGAGGCATCGGACAGGATCGGGCCATGATGGAAGCCGATGTGCGACGACATGGTGAAGCCGGCCACGGGCGGCAGCTCGGCAACCGCCCGCTGTATGTCCAATGCCGCCTGCAAGGCCTGCTCGGCGCAGGGAAACAGCACCATGACCTCGTCGCCGATGGTCTTGACCAGCCGGCCTTGCGAGGCCTCGGAACAGGACTTCATCGCACCGATGCAACGGCCGACCGCGGCAAGGGCGGCGGCGTTGCCCGCCCGTTCATAAAGCCGCGTACTGCCGCTGACATCCGCGAACAGTACCGAACCCTCCGACGCCTGGTGCAGCAGTTCCCGGTCCATGTGCATCCCGATCCGTCCCGCCATCCCGGCGCGGCGATCCGGCCAGCTACCGGCGCCACGCCTCCGCATGCAGGGAATTCTGGCACCGGCAAAGCCGATGCTCAATATGAATCTGGAGCGCGCCAGGGCGAAGGAGGGAAGGAGATCGGTGCACGCATCAGGGGAGTGGCGCAAGGCAACCCGAATGGATGCCGATGGTGCGGGATGCGCCCTGCGGGGCGCCCAAAAAAACAAAACCCCGGAAGACCGCGATCTTCCGGGGTTCCGCCGCCAAGGACGGTTGTCATTGGCGGAGACGGAGGGATTCGAACCCTCGATCCAGGTTTTGGCCCGGATGCTCCCTTAGCAGGGGAGTGCCTTCGACCTCTCGGCCACGTCTCCCAAACTTGCGTTGTGTGAGGGAGCCACACAACGAAGCGCGTATTCTAGCGATGCCGACTGGGTTGGTCAATGAAAAATCGATGACTCAACACAAATTTGCGGCCTCGCCAGAAAAGCTTACGAACGGATCACGCCTGTTCCAGTTCGAAGGCCTTGTGCAGCGCGCGCACGGCCAGTTCCATGTATTTCTCGTCGATCAGCACCGAGATCTTGATTTCCGAGGTGGAGATCATCTGGATGTTGATGCCCTCTTCCGACAGCGTGCGGAACATCTTGCTGGCGATGCCGACGTGCGAGCGCATGCCCACGCCCACCACCGACACCTTCGACACCTTGGGATCGCCCGACACGCTGCCGGCGCCGATGTGTGCCTTCACGCCATCGTTCAGGATGGCCAGGGCACGCTGGTACTCGCCGCGCGGCACGGTGAAGGTGAAGTCGGTCTTGCCGTCGACGGACTGGTTCTGGATGATCATGTCGACGTCGATGTTGGCGTCGGCGACCGGGCCCAGGATCTGGTAGGCGATGCCGGGCTTGTCGGGCACGCCCAGGACGGTGATCTTGGCTTCGTCGCGGGCAAAGGCGATGCCGGAGATGACAGCGGCTTCCATGGTGGAGTCTTCTTCCTCAAAAGTGATCAGCGTGCCCGAGTGCATTTCCTGCTCGAGCGGCATAAGCGGGTCGGTCAGCGACGACAGCACGCGGGTCTTGACGCGGTACTTGCCGGCGAACTCCACCGAGCGGATCTGCAGCACCTTGGAGCCCAGGCTGGCCATTTCCAGCATTTCCTCGAAGGTGATCTGGTCCAGGCGGCGGGCGTCCTCGACCACGCGCGGATCGGTGGTGTAGACGCCGTCGACGTCGGTGTAGATCAGGCACTCGTCGGCTTCGATCGCGGCGGCAATCGCCACGGCCGAGGTGTCCGAGCCGCCGCGGCCGAGCGTGGTGATGTTGCCGTCGTCGTCGATGCCCTGGAAGCCGGTAATCACGACCACGCGGCCGGCGTCGAGGTCGGCCAGGATGCGCTCGTCGTCGATCGATTCGATGCGTGCCTTGGTGTACGACGAATCGGTCTTCACCGGAACCTGCCAGCCGGTGTAGCTGACGGCGTCGATGTCCTCGCCGTGCAGGGCGATCGCCAGCAGCGCCACGCTGGCCTGTTCGCCGGTGGAGGCGAGCATGTCCAGTTCACGCGGATTGGGCTGGGGCGAAATTTCCTTGGCGAGTCCCAGCAGGCGATTGGTCTCGCCCGACATGGCCGAAGGCACCACGACTACGCGGTGACCGGCGCGGTGCCACTTGGCCACGCGCTTAGCGACATTCTTGATGCGTTCCGTGGAACCCATCGAAGTGCCGCCGTATTTGTGAACGATGAGAGCCATCTTCTTGTCGACGCCAGCGATTGTGCAAAGCCCTTGAAAATACACGAAGCGGCCCGGTCAGGCAAGGCGCACGGGGACTATCTGTACCAGACCGGATGTGATGCCGACGGCTGCCGAACGCCATCGAACCGCCGTTCGGCAAGGTCAGCGCGGTGGCATTGCCAGCGTCGGCGCGTGCGCATGCCACGCCACGCGCCAGCGCGGCGCCGGCGCTGCGTCGGGCCAGCGGCGATGCATGCCCAGCCCGGCGGCCAGCACCAGCGTGTCCCCTGCCCACAGCAACGGCAGCCATGCCCTGCGCCAGGCCGGGATGCCGGCCTCCTGGCAGGCCTGCTTCAGCGCCCGGGCGGGACCGCCGGGGCGCAGCACGATACGTTCGCCGCCGCTGCGCGCGGCCAGGCGCAAGGGCTGCCGCAGCACCGCTTCGGGCACGCCGAAGGTGTCGTCGCGCAAGAAATGGAGTTCGCCACGCCAGGCGGGCACCACGATGCGGGCCTCGCCGCGCCAGTCCAGCAGCACCGGAGCGGGCGCCACCGCCGGCGGCGGCACGCAGGCCAGCACGCGCGCGCGGAAACGGCGCAGCACCAGGCCCTCGTGCGCGATGGCCGGCTCGCCGCCCGCGTGCGCAATCAGTTGTTCCCGCATCGCCGCCAGCCGCGCGGTGGACGGGGCGCGCACGCCAAGGTCGCGCAGCCACAGGCGCAGCACCGCATCGGCCTGCGCCGCCGGCAGCGCGCGCAGGCCGGGCAGGTCGAGTTCGGACAGCGTGTCGGCGTCGCGGCCGGCACGCGCCAGCGTCGCCAGCGTGTTGGCGGCGAGCTGGTCGATCAGTGCGCCGGCCTGGGCAAAATGCGCGGCCGCCTGCACCACGTTGACCGCCAGCGCCGGAAACGCCGCGTGCAGCGCCGGCAGGTGCTGGCGCAAAGCATTGCGCGCGTAGCGGCCGTCGGCATTGGATGGGTCGTCGACCCAGCGCAGCGCATTGGCGGCGCAGTAATCCTCGATGCCGGCGCGGGGCACATCGAGCCACGGGCGCAGCAGCATCACGCCGCTGCGCGGATCCAGCGGGCGCAGCGCCGGCATGCCCGCCATGCCGGCCACGCCGGCGCCGCGGAACAGCCGCAGCAGCACGGTCTCGACCTGGTCGTCCTGGTGATGGGCAAACAGCAGCAGGCGCGCGCCGCTGTCGGCGCACATCGCCGCCAGCGCGGCATAGCGCGCGCGGCGCGCGGCGGCTTCCACGCCCTCGCCCGCCGACGGCCGCACCGACACGCGCCGCACGAAATAGCCGACCTGCCACTGCGCGCACAGCGCGGCGCAGAAGCGGTCCCAGTCGTCGGCCTCGGCCTGCAGGCCGTGATGGACATGCAGCGCCACCACGCGCGCGCCATCGCCCGGCAGCGCCACCGCCGCGCGCGCGGCATGCAGCAGCGCCACCGAGTCGCGCCCGCCCGACAGCGCCACTGCGACCGTCGGCGGCGCCGCGGTGGCACCGCCAGAAACAACAAAGGCCGCACCGGCCTGCAGGGCCTGTGCGACCTTGTCGGTCAGCCGGGCGGACGGGTCAGTCCTGGGCGCCGGTTTCCTTGAACTTGCCATAGGCCAGCAGGCGCTCGTAGCGGCGCGCCTGCAATTCCTTCACGCTCATGCCCTGGAACTGGCGCAGCGACTCGGCCAGCGAGCGCTTGAGCAGCGCCGCCATGCCCTTGTAGTCGCGATGCGCGCCGCCCAGCGGCTCGCTCACGATCTTGTCGATCAGGCCCAGCGCCTTCAGCCGGTGCGCGGTCAGGCCCAGCGCCTCGGCGGCTTCCGGCGCCTTCTCTGCGGTCTTCCACAGGATCGAGGCGCAGCCTTCCGGCGAGATCACCGCGTAGGTGGCGAACTGCAGCATCTGCACCACGTCGCCCACGGCAATCGCCAGCGCGCCGCCCGAACCGCCCTCGCCGATGATGGTGGCGATCAGCGGCACCTTCAGCCCTGCCATCACGTACAGGTTGTGGCCGATGGCCTCGGACTGGCCGCGCTCTTCGGCGTCGATGCCGGGGAACGCGCCCGGGGTGTCGACGAAGGTGAAGATCGGCAGCCCGAACTTGTCGGCCAGCTCCATCAGGCGCTTGGCCTTGCGGTAACCCTCGGGCTTGGGCATGCCGAAATTGCGCATGGCGCGCTCTTTCGTGTCGCGGCCCTTCTGATGCCCGATCACCATGCACGACTGGCCATTGAAGCGCGCCAGGCCGCCGATGATCGACAGGTCGTCGGCGAAGGTGCGGTCGCCGTGCAGCTCGTGGAAATCGGTAAAGATCTCGCGCACGTAGTCCAGCGTATAGGGACGCTGGGGGTGGCGGGCGATTTGCGCAACCTGCCACGGGGTCAGGTTGGCATAGATGTCCTTGGTCAGCTGCTGGCTCTTGCCGGCCAGCCGCGAAATCTCTTCGGAAATATCGACAGCCGAATCGTCCTGCACGAAGCGCAGTTCTTCGATCTTTGCCTCGAGTTCGGCAATGGGCTGCTCAAAATCCAGGAAGGTGGTTTTCATAAAATCACACGTACCTGTCTGTGAAGGGGCGCATTCTACCGGAAATTGGGCGCTATCTTAGCGCCTGCCAGATAGCCCGGACTGCACCCGCGGTTAAATTTTGTTGTTGCGATGCTCAATACGTCACAGGCAAGGGGTCGAGGCTGCGCCACATATACCAGGTGGCCACGGTGCGCCACGGTTCCCAGTTGGCCGCCACCTCGCGCGCCTCGCTGCGTGTAACCGGTTCGCCGCTGAAATAGTTGGTCGAGATGGCGTTGATCAGGCCGACGTCGTCGAGCGGCAGCACATTGGGCCGCATCAGGTTGAACATCAGGAACATCTCGGCGGTCCAGCGGCCGATGCCGCGGATCTGCGTCAGCTCGGCGATGACGGCCTCGTCGTCCATCTGCGCCCACTGCGCGACATGCACCGTGCCGGCCTTGAAGTGCCCGGCCAGATCGATCAGGTATTCCGCCTTGCGCTTGGACACGCCGCAGCCAGCCAGCTTCTCGGGGCCGGCACGCAGGAACTGCGCCGGCGCCAGCCGCGGGCACACCGCGTGCAGGCGCTCCCACACCGACTGCGCGGCCTTGACCGAGATCTGCTGGCCCACCACCGCGCGCGCCAGCGTGACGAACGGGTCGCCGCGCGAGACCAGGTGCGCGGGACCGTAGGTGGGGATCATCTTGCGCAGGATGCGGTCGCGCTTCATCAGGTCCGCGCAGGCCTCGTCCCAGTATGCAGGGCGCACGGCGTCGTCGACGGTCTCGACCGGCAGCGGCACCGCCTGGGCTTCCGGCAGCACGGCCTTGGCGTTACGCGCGACCTTTGCCGCGGAGCGCGTGGCATCCTTGCTGGTGTCCTTGCCATCCGGCAGCGGCGCCTCCCTGGCGCCGGCCTTGCCCGGGCGCGGGCCGGCCGCCTTCGCCCGGCCGGCGGTGGCGGGCGGCGTGGCAGTAGCAGGCTTGCGCGCGGCAGCGTTCAAGCACGCCTCCACTCGGTGGCACCGCCCGGCTTGTCTTCCAGCACGATGCCCGCTTCCAGCAACTGGGCGCGGATGCGGTCCGCCTCGGCGAAATTGCGCTCGGCCTTGGCGGCCTTGCGCGCCGCGATCAGCGTTTCGATCTCGTCCGGCGAAGGGCCGTCGGCGGACTTGCCGCCCTGCAGGAAGGTATGCGGGTCACGCTCGAGCAGGCCCAGCGTGCCGGCCAGCCCCTTGAGCTGGCGCGCGGCCGCGGTGGAGCCGGTGCGGTTGATCTCGCTGGCCAGGTCGAACAGCACCGACATCGCGATCGGCGTGTTGAAGTCGTCGCCCATGGCCTCGGCAAAGCGCTTCGCGTGCGGCTCGTCCCAGTCCACCGCGCAGCCGCCCGGCTGGCTGTCCTTGAGCGCCGTGTACAGGCGCGTCAGCGCGTGGCGCGCATCGTCCAGGTGCGCGTCGCTGTAGTTCAGCGGGCTGCGGTAATGCGCGCGCAGGATGAAGAAGCGCACGACCTCGGCGTCGTACGCCTTCAGCACCTCGCGGATGGTGAAAAAATTGCCAAGCGACTTGGACATTTTCTCGTCGTTGATGCGCACGAATCCGTTGTGCATCCACAGGTTGACGAAGGGCTTGCCGCTGGCGCCTTCGGACTGCGCGATCTCGTTCTCGTGGTGCGGGAACTGCAGGTCGGCCCCGCCGCCATGGATCTCGAAATGCTCGCCCAGCAGCGCGCAGCTCATCGCAGAGCATTCAATGTGCCAGCCCGGGCGGCCGGCGCCCCATTGCGAGTCCCACTTGCTCTCGGGCGGCTCGCTGGCCTTGGCGGATTTCCACAGCACGAAGTCGAGCGGGTCCTGCTTGGCATCGTTGGCGCTGACACGCTCGCCGGCGCGCAGGTCTTCCAGCGACTTGCCGGACAGCTTGCCGTAGCCGTCGAACTTGCGCACCGAGTAATTCACGTCGCCGTCGCTGGCCTGGTAGGCCAGGCCCCTGGCCTCGAGCTTGCGGATCATGTCGAGCATCTGCGGCACGTAGTCGGTGGCGCGCGGCTCGTAGTCGGGACGGATCACGCCCAGCGCGGCGGCATCCTCGTGCATGTACTGGATGAAGCGCGTGGTCAGCTCGCCAATGGTCTCGCCGTTCTCGACCGCGCGGCGGATGATCTTGTCGTCGATATCGGTGATGTTCTGCACATACGTCACCTCGTAGCCGGCGGCGCGCAGCCACCGGTGCACCATGTCGAACACCACCATCACGCGCGCGTGGCCGACGTGACAATAGTCGTACACGGTCATGCCGCACACATACATGCGGACCTTGCCGGGTTCGATTGGCACGAATGGCTGCTTCTCACGCGCGAGCGTGTTGTAGATGTTGAGGGGCTGCATGAAACGAAGTGAGTGGTGAGAGGAGTCTGCCGGTTCCACACGGCAGGCAGCGCGAACGCCGCTGCTGGCGCAATGCCGTCGCGCCCCATATCTTACCGGAAGGCGGTGCGCGAGTCGGACCCGCGGCCCGGCCGGCCGGCGCGCATGCACGTGCGCACGCACGTCGTGCATAAACACCGCACGCCTGGCCGCCGCGGCATCGCCTTCGTGCCGCACTTGCCGCTTTGCTAGAATGCCGCGGAGTATAACGGACCCGTCCTCAATGAGCCTGCCGCTGCCCTCCCCGTTTTCTGCCGTCTCCGCTACGCGCACGCGCCGGCGCGGATCCCGCACCGTCCTGCCGCTGCTGGCCCTGGCCGCGGCGCTGGCAGGTCCTGCGTCCGCGCAGAATGGCCCGTTGTCGCTGGCGGTGCCGACCTCGCCGGTCGGCGGCATCCAGTCGACCGACCCTGGCATGGGCGAGGCCCAGCAAGCCGCCAACGCGCGCCGCTACGAGGACGCCATCAAGGGCTTCGACCGCGTGCTCGCCGCCAACCCGCGCAATGCGCAGGCCCGCTTCCAGCGTGCCTGGGCGCTGGCCCAGGCGGGCCGCGAGGACGAAGCGATCCAGGCCTTCAGCGAGATGGCACAGGACTTTCCCGAGCTGCCCGAGCCGCACAACAACCTCGCCCTGCTCTATGCCAAGCGCGGCGACCTGAAGCGCGCCGAAGCCGAATTGCTGCTGGCCACCGAGGTCAAGCCCGCCTTCGCGGTCGGCTACACCAACCTGGGCGACCTCTACCGCCGCCTGGCCGAGCAGGCCTACACCGAAGCGCTGCGCCGCAATCCCGGCGATGCCCGCGCCAGTGCCGGCCTGCGCCAGCTGGCGCCGGCTTCCGCCGTGGCAGCGCCACCGAAGCCGGCCGCACCCGCGGCCACCGGCCGCAAGGTGGCGCCAGGCGCGCGCCAGTCGCCGGCCAGCGCCCCGGCGGCCAACTGACCGCATGCATCCGCAGGCCCGGCGCGGCATGCCCGGGCCGTGTCCATCCCGACTTACCGGAGTTCCCTTCATGATCCGTTCCCGTCGCATCGTCATTGCCGGCCTGGCCGCAGGCGCCCTCGCGCTGTCTTCGTTCAGCGCGCTGGCCCAGCAGAAGGCCGCCGAGCGCGTCCAGTTCGTCACCAGTGCCGGCAAGTTCACGGTCGAGCTCTATCCCGAGGCCGCGCCCAAGACCGTCGCGAACTTCCTGGAATATGTGAAGAGCGGCTTCTACAGTGGCACCATCTTCCACCGCGTGATCAACGGCTTCATGGTGCAGGGCGGCGGCTTCGACCGCGACATGAAGGAAAAGCCCACGCGTGCGCCGATCCCGCTGGAAGCCCGCAACGGCCTGAAGAACAAGGCCGGCACGGTTGCCATGGCGCGCACCAGCAACCCGGATTCGGCCACCGCGCAGTTCTTCGTCAATGTGGTGGATAATCCGAATCTCGACTACCCGCAGCCGGACGGCAATGGCTATGCCGTTTTCGGCAAGGTGGTGGAAGGCATGGACACGATCGACAAGATCAAGGCCGTGCCGACCACGGCCTACGGCCCGATGCGCAACGTGCCGGCCGCGCCGATCGTGATCGAGTCGGCCACCGTCGTCAAATAATTACCGAACAGAGGAAACCGCCATGTCCAAGGTACAGCTGCAGACCAACAAGGGTGTGATCACCCTGGAACTCGACGCCGAGAAGGCCCCGAAAACGGTGGAGAACTTCCTGTCGTATGTCCGCAAGGGCCACTACGACAACACCATCTTCCACCGCGTGATCAAGAACTTCATGATCCAGGGCGGCGGCTTCGAGCCCGGCATGAAGCAGAAGGACACCGACGCCCCGATCGAGAACGAAGCCGGCAACGGCCTGAAGAACGACCGCTACACCGTGGCGATGGCGCGCACCAATGCGCCGCACTCGGCCACCGCGCAGTTCTTCATCAACGTGGTCGACAACGACTTCCTCAACTTTTCGTCGCCGACCCCGCAGGGCTTCGGCTATGCCGTGTTCGGCAAGGTCGTCGACGGCACCGACGTGGTCGAGCAGATCAAGGGCGTGCGCACCGGCAGCTCGGGCTTCCACCAGGACGTGCCGCTGGAAGACGTCGTGATCGAGAAGGCCGTCGTCGTCGAGTAAGCCGATGCCTGCCGATTGCGGTACCGTGCGCGCCCGCGTGCGGGCCTTTCGCTCCCGACACCACGCATGACCGCAATCTCCCACACGCCGGTGGCCGGTCCCCTCGAGGTACAGGCGCCGGCGTGGTTCATTTCAGACCTGCATCTGACGCCCGGCATGCCGCGCACGCTGGCGGCGTTCGAGCGCACGCTCGAGCGCGCCGCCGCGCACGCGCGCACGCTGTTCATCCTGGGCGACTTCTTTGAATTCTGGGTCGGCGACGAAGAAACCGAGGCACCGTTCGCGCAACGCGTGGCGCTGGCGCTGCGCGCGCTGGCCGCGCGCGGCGTGGCGGTGTACCTGATGCACGGCAACCGCGACTTCCTGCTGGGCCGGCGCTTCGCCAATGCCGCCGGCGCCACGCTGCTGCCCGACCCCACCGTGATCCACTGCGCCGGCCAGCGCGTGGTACTGAGCCACGGCGACATGCTGTGCATCGACGACGAACGCTACAACCGCTTTCGCCGCTGGACCCGCAAGCGCTGGGTGCAGCGCGTGTTCCTGGCGCTGCCGCTGCGCGCGCGCCTGGCGGTGGCCCGCAAGCTGCGCGCCGACAGCGAAGGCAACCGCGCCAGGCAACGTGAGGCCGGTGCCGCGGCACCGGCGGTCTATGGCGATGTGGCGCCCGCGGCGGCGGCCCAGTTGCTCGGCGCCGCAGGCGCGTCGCTGCTGGTCCATGGCCATACCCATCGCCCTGCCCGCCACGAGGAAGGCACAGGCGTGCGCTGGGTGCTGACCGACTGGGACCTGGACGGCGTGCATCCGCGCGCCGCAGTGCTGCAGCTGGACCACGACGGCTTCCGGCTGCTGCCGCAGACGGACTGAGCGGCGCCAGCCGTCGCTCGCGCCGTTACTTCATCAGCTTGCGCAGTTCGCTGGCATCGAACGGATCGTTCGGCGTGTTTTCCAGATGTTCGCCAAGCCGGTCGAGCGCGGCCAGCACGGCCTCGATGCGGTCGTGCTGGAGCGCGGCATTGTCGATCAGGCTCTTGAGCGCCAGCGATACCGGGTCGTCGGCATTCGGCGTGATGCCGTAGGCCGAGAACTCCTGCTTTGCACCCTGCTGCACCGACGGCGCATCCGGCAGGATGATGCGGGCCGGAATGCCGACCGCGGTCGCGCCCGGCGGCACCGGCTTTAGCACCACCGCATTGGAGCCCACCCGCGCCCCGTCGCCCACTTCGAAGCCGCCCAACACCTTGGCGCCCGCGCTGACCACCACGCCGACACCGAGGGTCGGATGCCGCTTCTGGCCCTTGTACAGCGAGGTGCCGCCCAGCGTCACGCCCTGGTAGATGGTGCAGTCGTCGCCGATCTGCGCGGTCTCGCCGATGACCACGCCCATGCCGTGGTCGATGAACACGCGCCGGCCCAGTGTCGCCGCCGGATGGATCTCGATGCCGGTGAAAAAGCGCGACCAGTGCGAAATCCAGCGGCCCAGCCAGTGCCAGCCCGCGCGCCAGCACGCGTGCGCGAGCCGGTGCAGCAGCACCGCGTGCAGGCCCGGATAGCAGGTCAGGACTTCCAGGCGGCTGCGCGCGGCGGGATCGCGCAGCATGATGGTGTCGATATCTTCCTTCAGGCGAGAGAACATCTTGGTCGTGTCGTGGTGCCGCGCGGTGCGCCACGACACGCGGGCCAGGGCCCGGGGCGGGGTCGCCGGCGCGGTCGGGGGCCGGTGAAGAGGATCAGGAGTGTAAGGGATTTGCCGGTCCGCCTTGCGGCGCCGGCGTTTGGCCCCTGATCCGCCAGGGACATTGCTGCGATGCTGCGATCAACATCGACCGGGCCTGCGCCCACCCGCGGCGGCAAGACCCCAGGCCACGCCGCCTCGGCATGCACCGTTCCGGTCCCACATCACATCGCTACGGGTTGCTGCCACAGTCCATTGCTCCTGTCACCGGTCGGCCGGCGGGCCAGACGGGTTCTGCGCGGCAATCAGCATGTGCTTGGCAATGCCGCGCAGGATGTTCACTTCCTCGCGCTCGAGGCCGCTGCGCGCCAGCAGACGGCGCAGCCGGGTCATCAGCTTGCGCGGATTGGACGGATCGAGAAATCCGATCGCCTCCAGCCCGGCCTGCAGGTGGCCGAACATGGCCTCGACCTGTTCCGCCGTGGCCGGCTCGCCAGCATAGCCGATATTGGCGCCCGCGTCCGGGGCGGCCTCCAGCAGCGTCAGCCGCATCTCGTAGGCGACCAGCTGCACCGCCTGCGCCAGGTTCAGCGAGGCATAGGCAGGATTGGCGGGGATATGGGTCACGGCGTTGCAGCGCTCCACCACCTCGTTGGGCAGGCCATAGCGCTCGTTGCCGAACACGAACGCCACGTCGCCGCTGCCGGACAGCGTCTGCCGGGCCCGCGCGGCGGCGGCGCGCGGCAGCAGCCGCGGCGGCCCGAACTCGCGCTGGCGCGCGGTCATGGCCACGGTCAGCGCGGCGCCGGCCAGGGCCGCGTCGACCTGGTCGACGATCACGGCGGCGGCCAGCACGTCGTCGGCGCCGCTGGCCATGGCCACGGCATCGGGATGCCGCAGCACTTCGGGCTCGCGCGGCGAGACCAGCACCAGGCTGCCGAAGCCCATGGTCTTGATCGCCCGCGCCACCGAGCCGACGTTGCCGGGATGGCTGGTTCCCACCAGCACGAAGCGCACGCGGCCGAAGGCATCCCCGCCTGACGTGGGGGTGGCGGGCTGGCTCGTATCAATTGCCGGGTTCATATACAATTCGGGGTTCTTCTTTGGCGCGGCGCCAGGTTTATGCATGCGCGCGAGACGTTCGCGACACATTTGCGAAGCGTCCTGCAGCAAGGCCGGCGACGCCCCACGTTCTTCTACAATCCGTTGTGTTGTCAGCTGCCCATGGGCGGGCGAGCGGCGCTTTGGCGCCCCGCCGCGCGGTCGTGGCCAGCCTGGAGAGATTCATGCATCCGATGCTCAATATCGCCATCAAGGCGGCCCGCAAGGCGGGATCCATCATCAACCGCGCGTCGCTCGACGTCGATCTGGTGCGCGTCTCGCGCAAGCAACACAACGATTTCGTTACCGAGGTGGACCGCGCCGCCGAAGCCGCGATCATCGAGATCCTGCGCACGGCCTACCCGGAACACGGCATTCTAGCGGAAGAGTCCGGCCAGTCCTGGACTGAAGAAGAAGCCACCCATGAGTACACCTGGGTCATCGACCCGCTCGACGGCACCACCAACTTCATCCACGGCTTCCCGCAATACGCGGTCTCGATCGCCCAGCTGCACCGCGGCACCCCGGTGCAGGCGGTGGTCTACGACCCGACCCGCGACGAGCTGTTCACCGCCACCAAGGGCGCCGGCGCCTTCCTCAACAACCGCCGCATCCGCGTCACCCGCCGCGACAAGCTGGCCGACTGCCTGATCGGCACCGGCTTCCCCTTCCGTGACCTGGAAGGCGTGGAAGAGTACCTCGAGATCTTCGCGCTGATGACGCGCAGCTGCGCCGGCCTGCGCCGCCCGGGCGCCGCCGCGCTGGACCTGGCCTACGTGGCCTGCGGCCGCCTCGACGGCTTCTTCGAGCGCGGCCTGCAGCCGTGGGACATGGCCGCCGGCATGCTGCTGATCACCGAGTCGGGCGGCCTGGTCGGCAATTACGCCGGCGAGCCGCGCCAGCTGGAACAAGGCGAAGTGCTGGCCGGCAACCCCAAGGCCTTTGCGCAGATGGTGCGCCTGCTGTCGCCGTACTCACTGGACAACGCCAAGCCCAGCGCCGCCTGACGCTGCAGATGGCCTGAGCGGCCATGCCAGCAAGCACGCCCGCCGCACCCCGGCGGGCGTTTGTTTTTCCCGGGGCCGAATGCCCGTGCGTCCCGCATTGCGGCCTCGTCTCATTCCCCGGCGAGCCATGATCCTGGTCAAGGCCGCGCCGCCCTGCGCTCACCAGAATGAATCCATGCGCCACGCCATGTGCGCGCGGATCCAGCCACAGGAGAGCCAGCATGTTTCCCGAGTATCGCGACCAGATCACCGCCCTGAAGACGCAGGACGCCCGCTTTGCGCGGCTGTTCCACCGCCACAATTCGCTTGACCAGGAAATCCACAACATGGAGGCGGGCCTGGTGCCGGCGTCCACCTTCGAGATCGAGCGGCTGAAAAAGGAGAAGCTGCTGCTCAAGGACCAGCTCTACCAGATCCTGCGCCGCACCACGGCCTGACCGGAGGCGCGCAGATGACCGATCGCGACACCCTCCCCACGCGTATCCCCACCCGTATCCCCACCACCACACGGCCGCGCGCCACCGCCAGGGGCGATGTGCTGCCCACCCGCTCGGCGCTGTCGGCGCAGCGCAATGAAGTCGACAGTGCCGTCGAAGCCGCAGTACAACTCGCGGCAAGCGGCATGCAGGACATCCTCGCCAGCCAAGCCGGCGATGACAGCGGCATGCTGGGCGCCATCCGCACGCTGCTCGACGGCATGGCGCCGGACGAGGCCGCGCAATTGCGCAGCCTGATCCTGGAAGGCGACCCGGCCGCCTGGCAGGCTGGCCGCCAGCGCCACCCGGACGATGAACTGTCAGCCGGCTGGCGCGAAGGCGCATATCCGTACCAGAACCTAATGTCGCGGCGCAATTACGAGAAGCAGAAGTACCGCCTGCAGGTGGAACTGCTCAAGTTCCAGGCCTGGGTGCGCGAAACCGGCCAGCGCGTGGTGATCCTGTTCGAAGGCCGCGACGCCGCCGGCAAGGGCGGCACCATCAAACGCTTCATGGAACACATGAACCCGCGCGGCGCCCGCGTGGTGGCACTGGAAAAGCCCACCGAAGCCGAACGCGGGCAATGGTATTTCCAGCGCTACGTGCAGCACCTGCCCTCGGCCGGCGAGATCGTGCTGTTCGACCGCTCCTGGTATAACCGCGCCGGCGTCGAGCACGTGATGGGCTTCTGCTCGATCCGCGAATACCAGGACTTCCTGCAGCAGGCGCCGGATTTCGAGCGGCACCTGGTACGCAGCGGCATCCACTTGTTCAAGTTCTGGTTCTCGGTCAGCCAGAAGGAGCAGCGCCGGCGCTTCCGCGAGCGCGAGATCCATCCGCTCAAGCAATGGAAGCTCAGCCCGGTCGACGTGGCCTCGCTCGACAAATGGGACGAGTACACCCGCGCCAAGGAAGCGATGTTCGCGCATACCGATACCGCCGATGCGCCCTGGACAGTGATCCGCTCCGATTGCAAGAAGCGCGCGCGGCTCAATGCGCTGCGCTACATCCTGTCGCGCTTTCCCTATGCCAACCGCGACACCACCGCCATCGGCCAGGCGGATCCGCTGATCGTCGGGCGCGCGCTGGCCAACTGAGCACGGCGCCAAAGCACACGCCCGCTTTCGTCCGCTTCGCGCCATTGCCTCCCATAACAGAAAAGGGATCCCATGTTCAAGCACATCCTGCTCCCGGTCGACGGCTCGGAGCTCTCGCAACAGGCCGTCTCCGCCGGCATCCAGTTCGCCCGCACCGCGGGCGCGCGTCTCACGCCGTACATGTGCGTGGAGAGCTATCCCTATGTGCTGACCAGCGACAGCTCGCACGAAAAGCGCGACGCCTACCAGCAGCGCGTCGAAGCCGAGGCGCGCCGCGAACTGGCCAGGGTCGAGTCCGCGGCCGCGCTGGCCGGCGTGCCATGCAGCGGCCACGTCTCCAGCGCTTCGGCGCCGTACCAGGGCATCATCCATGCAGCCCGCGACCTGGGCTGCGATGTCATCTTCATGGCCTCGCATGGCCGCCGCGGACTCAGCGGGCTGCTGCTGGGCAGCGAAACGCAGAAAGTGCTGACCCATAGCGACATCCCGGTGCTGGTGTTCCGCTGATCCGGGTCGGCGCAGCGGTCTGCGGCACGTCGCCGGCCCTTCGGCGATCCCTCGGCGACCCCTCGGCGGCCCTTCGGCGACCCTTCGGCGGCAGCACCGTGCTGTACCATATCGCCCATATTCGAAAACGCCCCTTCGTGCCGCGGCCACAGGCCGCCGGAGCAGCGCCCGGCCCGCCCCCGCGGGGGCGCTTTTTCCTGGCACGCAAGGTGCGCTCGGCGCGGATCGGGCTGCACGACGCAGCCCAGCGCCAGACAGGCTAAATGGCAATGGGATTGCAGAAGAAAACCGACCCTGAACAGTCACAGGCAGACGCCGCAGGCAGCCGCCACACGCCCATGATGCAGCAATATTTACGCATCAAGGCGGACCACCCCGACACCCTGCTGTTCTACCGCATGGGTGACTTCTACGAACTCTTTCATGACGATGCCGAAAAGGCCGCACGCCTGCTCGACATCACGCTGACCGCGCGCGGCTCGTCGAATGGCGTGCCGATCCGCATGGCCGGCATCCCCTTCCATTCGGCGGACCAGTACCTGGCGCGGCTGGTGAAGCTGGGCGAGTCGGTGGCGATCTGCGAGCAGATCGGCGACCCCGCCACCAGCAAGGGGCCGGTGGAGCGCAAGGTGGTGCGCATCGTCACACCCGGCACGCTGACCGATGCCGCGCTGCTGCCCGACAAGGCCGATACCTTCCTGATGGCCGTGCACCAGCAGACCACGCGCCGCGGCGTCAGCAAGACCGGGCTGGCGTGGCTGAACCTGGCTAGCGGCGAGCTGCGGCTGATGGAATGCGAGGTGGCGCTGCTGGGCCGCGAGCTGGAGCGTATCCGCCCGGCCGAGCTGCTGTATGCGGATGGCATCGAACTGCCGGCGCTGGCGTGCGCACGCACGCGCTTGCCGGAATGGCATTTCGACCAGGACGCCGGCACGCGTCGGCTGCGCGAGCAGCTGGGCGTGGCCAGCCTGGACCCGTTCGGCTGTGCCGGGCTGGGCGCCGCGCTGGGCGCGGCGGGCGCGTTGCTGAACTACGCCGCCACCACGCAGGGCCAGTCGCTGCGCCATGTGCAGGGCGTGAAGGTCGAGCGCGAATCGGAGTATGTCGGACTGGACTCCGCCACGCGGCGCAACCTTGAACTGACCGAAACCCTGCGCGGCGGCGAGTCGCCGACGCTGTTCTCGCTGCTGGACACCTGCTGCACCGCCATGGGCAGCCGCGCGCTGCGCCACTGGCTGCACCACCCGCTGCGCGACCCGGCGGTGCCGCAGGCGCGCCAGCAGGCCATCGGCGTGCTGATCGACCAGGGCACCGACGCGCTGCGCGGGGCGCTGCGCCGGCTCGCCGACGTCGAGCGCATCACCTCGCGGCTGGCGCTGCTCAACGCGCGCCCGCGCGACCTGTCGTCGCTGCGCGACACGCTGCGCGCGCTGCCCGAGGTGCAGGCCTGCCTGCAGGACGACCAGGGCAGCCTGCTGCTGGCGCAGACCCTGCAGGACCTGGCCGTGCCGCACGACTGCCTGGACCTGCTGGTGCGCGCCGTCGCCGCAGAACCGGCCACCGTGGTGCGCGACGGCGGCGTGATCGCGCGCGGCTTCGATGCCGAACTCGACGAGCTGCGCGACATCTCCGAAAACTGCGGCCAGTTCCTGATCGACCTGGAAGCGCGCGAGCGCGCGCGCACCGGCATTGCCAACCTGCGCGTCGAGTTCAACCGCGTGCACGGTTTCTATATCGAGGTCACCAACGGCCAGGCCGACAAGGTGCCCGACGATTACCGCCGCCGCCAGACCCTGAAAAACGCCGAACGCTACATCACGCCCGAGCTGAAGGCCTTCGAGGACAAGGCACTGTCGGCGCAGGACCGCGCGCTGGCGCGCGAGAAGCAGCTCTACGATGGCCTGCTGCAGGCACTGCTGCCGCATATCGGCGAACTGCAGCGCGTCGCCGCCGCACTGGCGCGGCTGGACGTGCTGGCGGCCCTGGCCGAGCGCGCGCAGACGCTGGACTGGTCGGCGCCGGAGCGCGTCGCCGAGAACGTGGTCGATATCGTGCAGGGCCGCCATCCGGCGGTCGAGGGCCAGCTTGCGGCGGAGTCGGTGGCGTTCATCGCCAACGACTGCCAGCTCAACGAGGCGCGCAAGCTGTTGCTGATCACCGGCCCGAACATGGGCGGTAAATCGACCTTTATGCGCCAGACCGCGCTGATCGTGCTGCTGGCCTGCGTCGGCGCCTATGTGCCGGCGCGGCGCGCGGTGATCGGGCCGATCGACCGCATCTTTACCCGCATCGGCGCCGCCGATGACCTGGCCGGCGGGCGCTCGACCTTCATGGTCGAGATGACCGAGGCCGCCGGCATCCTGCATCACGCCACGCCGGCATCGCTGGTGCTGATGGACGAGATCGGCCGCGGCACCTCGACCTTCGACGGCCTGGCGCTGGCCTGGGCGATCGCGCGCCATCTGCTGTCGCACAACCGCAGCCATACCCTGTTCGCCACGCATTACTTCGAACTGACCCAACTGCCACAGGAGTTTCCGCAGGCGGCCAACGTGCACCTGTCGGCGGTCGAGCATGGCGACGGCATCGTGTTCCTGCACGCGGTGCAGGACGGCCCGGCCAGCCAGAGCTACGGCCTGCAGGTGGCGCAACTGGCGGGCGTGCCGCAGCCGGTGATCCGCGCCGCGCGCAAGCACCTGGCCTGGCTGGAGCAGCAATCCGCCGATGCCACGCCCACGCCGCAGCTCGACCTGTTCGCCGCGCCGCCGACACCTGACGAGGACGAGGCCTGGCACGATGGCGATGCCGGCACGGCGGCGGCCACCCTCCGCGCCGCGCTGGCGCCGGAGCAGGCAGCCGTGATCGACGCGCTGGCCGACCTGGATCCGGACACGCTGACGCCGCGCGCGGCGCTGGAGGCGCTGTACCGGCTCAAGGCGCTGGCGGGCGAGGCGGTCGATACGGCATGAAGGCGCTGCGCCGGGCCCTGCCGACCCTGCTGCTGCCATGGCTGTGCCTGACCACCATGGCGGCTGTCGCGCCGCACGCGCTGGCGGCGCGGGCCCCGGCCAAGCCGCAGGTGGTGCGCGTCGCGCTGATCGCCGACCTGCCGCAATGGCCCGCCGCCGAAGCCAACATGGCGGCGCTGCTCGACCACTTCGCCGAGCGCAAGCTGAACCTTGTGATCCATGCGGGAGGCATCAAGGGCGATACGGAATCATGCAGCGACGCCGTGCTCAGCAGCCGCCAGCAGCTGCTGAACCAGTCGCCGCTGCCGCTGATCTATGTGCCGGGTGAAACCGACTGGTCCGAATGCAGGCTGCCGGTCAACGGCAGCTTCGACCCGGTCGAACGGCTGAGCCGGCTGCGCGAACTGTTCTTCCCGGAAGACGCCACGCTCGGACGGCAGACGCGACCGCTGGTGCGGCAATCGGACCAGGCGCTGTTCCGCAGCTTCCGCGAAAACATGCGCATCAGTGTCGGCGACGTGCTGATCGTCGGCCTCAACGTGCCGGGCGACAACAACCACTACCGCGACGAAGGCGGGCGCAACAGCGAATTCGAGGACCGGCGCGAAGCCAACCGTCAGTGGCTGGCGCGGGCGTTCTCGCTGGCGCGCCAGCGCGACCTGAACGGCATCGTCGTGGTGGCCCACGCCGATCCGCATTTCGCCAACGGCTGGGAGAAGAAGGGTCGGCCCACGCTGCTCGACGGCTTCATGCGCCATCGCACGCGCGACGGCTACCTCGAGTTCAAGCGGCAGCTGCGCGACCTGAGCGCGCGCTTCAACGGCCAGGTGTTGCTGGTGCACGCGGCCGGTAGCGGGCCCGACAGCGGCTTCGGCATCGACAAGCCGCTGCGCGACCCGGCAGGCAAGGTGATGCAGAACTTCACGCGCGTGTCGCTACCGACCAGCACGATCTCGCAATGGGCCGAACTGGTGATCACGCCCGCCGCGGCGTCGCCGTTCGCGGTGGTGCTGAAGGATGCCCCGGCACCGAACTGACGCGCGCCAAAGCAAAGAAGCCGGCAACCGCCGGCTTCCTGATGACACCACTGCAAGCGAAGGCTCAGTGCAGCGTGCGCGGGGTATCGTCGTCCTCGTCTTCGTCCACCACTTCAACGCCCGAGGCGCCGTGGGCGTGGCCATGCTCGACTTCCTCGGCGGTAGCCTCGCGCACTTCCGAAACCTTCAGCCAGAAGCGCAGCGCCATGCCGGCCAGCGGATGGTTGCCGTCCAGCACGACCTTGTCCTCGGCCACGTCGGTCACGGTGTAGATGACGGAGTCTTCTTCGTCGCCGTCCTCGGGCATGCCTTCGAACTGCATGCCGACTTCGAGCGGTTCGGGGAAGCGGTTGCGCGGCTCGACCTTCACCAGGTCGGCATCGTAGTCGCCGAACGCGTCTTCCGGCTCCAGCTGCAGCTGAGTCTCGAAGCCGGTGTCATGGCCGTCGAGCGCTTCCTCGATCTTGGGGAACGTGCCATCATAGCCGCCGTGCAAATAGACCATGGCTTCATCTGACTCCTCGATCAGATTGCCTTGCGCGTCCGATAGCTTGTACATCACGGACACCACCGTGTTCTTAGCGATTTTCAATTCTTGACTCCATGAACGATTCCGCATTATACGCGCAGGCCCTGCCCCCTGGCCCCGTCGATCCAGACACTCCGCTCGACTTGCTTGGTGGCATGACGCCTGCTGCATTCATGCGGGATGTCTGGCATCGCAAGCCCTTGCTCATTCGACAGGCGGTGCCGGGAATTGTGCCGCCGGTGTCGCGCGATGCGCTTTTCGATCTCGCCGATCGCGACGATGTCGAATCGCGCCTGGTGACGCACTTCCGCAACCGCTGGAAGCTCGCGCATGGTCCATTTGCGCGCGAAAACCTGCCCGGCGTCAAGACCCGCCAGTGGACCTTGCTGGTGCAGGGCGTCAACCTGCACGATGCCGCGGCCGCGGAACTGATGGGCCGCTTCCGCTTCGTGCCCGACGCCCGCCTCGACGACGTGATGATCAGCTACGCCAGCGACGGTGGCGGCGTGGGCCCGCACTTCGACTCCTATGACGTGTTCCTGCTGCAAGTCTCAGGCCGGCGCCGCTGGCGCATTTCGTCACAGGCCAGTCTCGAGCTGATCCCCGACATGCCGCTGAAGATTCTTGCCGACTTCAGCGCGGAACAGGAATGGGTGCTGGAACCGGGCGACATGCTGTACCTGCCGCCGCAATATGCGCACGATGGTATTGCCGAGGGCGAATGCATGACCTGCTCGATCGGTTTCCGCGCGCCCGCCTATCGCGAATTGGCCGGACACTTCCTGGCATGGCTGTCGGAAACGGTGGAGGACAACGACGAGCTCGGCGGCCGTTATGCCGATGCCGGCGAAGGCGCCGCGACGCGTCCCGCGCAATTGCCGGCGGGCATGGCCAAGGCGGTTGCGGAACGGCTCAAGGCACTGCAATGGAACAGCCAGATGGTGTCGGAATTCCTGGGCAGCCATCTGTCCGAGCCCAAGCCTGGCGTTGAATTTGCAGAGATCGATGACATTCCGTTGCGCCGTTATGCGACACTGGCGTCCCGGCATGGGGTGGTGCTGGCGCCGGCATCGATTGCGCTTTACGACCGGGCCAATTTCTTCCTGAACGGAGAAGCCTACGAGCCGCCGGCCGAATTGATGCCGTGGCTGAAGAAGTTGGCCGATAATCGGCAGCTTAGTGCGCAGGAGGTAGAGAACTGCGCCGACCTGCCCGATCTGATGGAAACATTCCATCACTGGACCCTGGAAGGATGGTTGCAATTGGGGCCGCGGCTGTAATAATGCGTAACATTGCGAATCAGCAAATTTCGGCGCTACACAAGCCGGGAAAACGCGGATATAATCGTTGGCTGGCTAGTACTGTGGACCACTGCATATGTCGGCACCCGGGAGGGCCTAATTTTGCAGTTCAAGAGCGATAATTACCGGTAATTATTCATCGCCTGTTTTTCGTTATTACAAGTTAAAGGACGAACAATGAAGAAGTCTCTCCTGATCGCATCGCTGCTGGCCGCTGTTGCTCTCGCTGCTTGCGGCAAGAAGGAAGAAGCTGCCGCGCCGGCCGCTGATACGGCTGCTCCGGCTGCTACCGCTCCTGCTGCTGAAGCTTCGGCTCCGGCTGCTGAAGCCCCGGTCGCTCCGGCTGCTGACGCTTCGGCCCCGGCTGCTGACGCCTCGGCTCCGGCTGCTGACGCTTCGGCTCCGGCCGCCAAGCAGTAATCGGTTTCTGACCGATAAAAAAACCGGCCTTCGGGCCGGTTTTTGTTTTTGGGGCGCGCCCTCGCGCGGTCCCTGCTGCCACTGGCCTCAGGCCCGCACCGCCTGCCACGCCAGGCCCTCGTCCTGATCCGCCACCAGCACTTCGCTCGGCCTTGCGCCCAGCGCCGCCGCCAGCGCCCCGGTGGCCAGTTCACGCGTATTGTTCTGCTTGCTCAGGTGGGCCGCCACCACGCGGTTCAGGCCATCATGGGCTACCTGCGCCAGGATGCTGGCAGCCACTTCATTGGCCAGGTGGCCAAAGTCGCCGCCGATGCGCCGCTTGAGCGAGGCCGGGTAGACCGAATTGCGCAGCATCTCGCGGTCATGGTTGCATTCGAGCACCAACGCATCGACGCCCGCCAGGCGCGCGGTCACGTAAGGCGTTTCCATCCCTGCATCGGTCAGCACACCCAGCCGTGCATGCCCGTCCGATAGCACGAACTGCACCGGCTCGCGCGCGTCGTGCGGCACGGTGTAAGGCAGCACCTGCAGGCCACCGATCGCAAAGCCATGGTCGGCACAGCAAACCCGCACGTCGGCTACGTCGGCACCGCGCAGGTGCGAGGTGGCCAGCCAGGTGCCGTGACTGGCATAGACCGTCAGTCGATGGCGCGCGGCAAAGGCATAGGCCGAACCGACATGGTCGCCATGCTCGTGCGTGACCAGCACCGCGTCGAGCTGGTCCGGCGTGACGCCCAGGCGCTCCAGGCGCCGGGCGGTCTCGCGGATGCCGAAGCCGCAGTCCAGCAGCACGCGGGTGGTGGCGGTGTCTTCGCGGGATTCGATCAGCAGCGAGTTGCCCTCGCTGCCGCTGCCGAGGAAGGCGAAGCGCATCATGGCCGCGCCCTCCCCGCCAGGCACCGGCCAGGATGGCCGGCTGGCAAGCCAGCACTCATGCGCCGGCTCAGTGCAGTTGCTCGTCGATCAGCGACAGGATGCGCTTGCCGACTTCGCCGTTCTCGGGCTGGCCGGCGTCGTTGAGCACCGTCACCAGCGTGCCGCTGCCCGTACCCTTGAGCGAGACGCGGTACTTCTTGGCGGTCTTGGGATCGTCCGGCTTGGTGAACAGCTTGGAGAAGAAGCCGCGGTTGTCGACCGTGTTGCGCGGGTCGACATAGCGCACGAAGTACAACCCTTGCGCGCGATCGCGGTCTTCGACGGTGAAGTTGACGCGGTCCAGCGACAGGCCCACCGAGCGCCAGGCGCGGTCGAACGGCTCGGGCAGCTGCAGCGCAGGGGCGCCGTTGACCTGGGCCAGGTACGACTTGTTCGGCGCGGCACCTTCGGCGCCGGCAGCGGCACCCGCGGCAGCCGCAGTGCCCGCCGCAGCGCCCGCCGCCGCGGCGGTATTGCCGGCCGGCGTCGGGTTCTTGGCCATGCGGTCGGCCTGCTCCTTCTGCACGCCCAGGCGCTGGGCCAGGCGCGACAGGAATTCGGCTTCCAGCTCGGGATCGGCCGGGCGCGGGGTCCACACCGTGCTCGACTTGTCGATGCCGGTAAGCTGTTCCTGCGCGCCGCGGTGGCTGATGAAGACTTCGAGCGTGCCGTTCTGCGCGCGCTCGACGCGGGTGCGGAACTTGTCGCGCTCCGAGGTCGAGTACAGGCCGTCGAACACCTTGCCGATGGTATTGCGGATGATGTCCTGCGGGATCTTGGCGCGGTTCTCGGCCCAGTCGGTTTCCATGATGCCGGTCTCGGGCGAGTCCTGCACAAGCAGGAAACCGCTTTCCTGCCAGAAGCCGCGCAGTTGCTGCCACAGCTGGTCGCCACGCATGCCGTTGCTGATCACCAGCCAGCGCTGGTTGCCGTCGCGCTCCATGCGGATGCCCTGCGCCGACGGCAGCACGTTCTCGGTCGGCGATTGCTCGCGCACCTTGGTGGCCTGGCTGTAGGTCGACAGCGTCGAGGTGCCGTTGGCATCGGGCACCGAATAGCGCCGGTCGCCTTCCAGCTTGGTCAGGTCGGGCGGCACGTCCAGCGTGGGCGTGCGTTTAGAGGCCGACGACTTGTAGTCGATCTTGTCGGGCTGCATGGCCTCGTTGAGGCTGCTGCAGCCGGTCAGCACACCTGCGGCGAGCACGGGCACAACCAGGGCGGCGCGGCGGACTTGCGTCGCGCCACGGCGGTTAAGCTTCAGTTTCATTGACACGCAATCCTAGTAGGTAAGGCGGACAGCAGGACGCCGCGGAAAATCAGGCCAGCAGGCCGGCGGCGGCCAGTGCCTTGCGTACGTAGTCGTGGTTGCCCTCGGACAGCGGGGTCAGTGGCAGGCGGATACCGCCTGCCATCTTGCCCATCTGCTGGAGCGCCCACTTGACCGGGATCGGATTGGCTTCGATGAACATGGCCTGGTTCAGCCCGATCAGTTCCATATGCAGGCGGCGCGCGGTGACGACGTCGCCCTTCAGTGCTGCCGCGCACATCTCGTGCATCTTGCGCGGCGCCACGTTAGCGGTCACCGAGATATTGCCGTGGCCGCCCAGCAGGATCAGCGCCACCGCGGTGGGGTCATCGCCGCTGTAGATGGCGAAGCCTTCCGGCGCGCCCTTGATCAGCTGCGCGGCACGGTCGATATTGCCGGTCGCTTCCTTGACGCCGACGATGCCCGGCACCTGCGCCAGGCGCAGGATGGTCTCGTTGTTCATGTCCGCGACCGTGCGGCCGGGGACGTTGTACAGCAGCACCGGCAGCTCCACCGCTTCGGCGATGGTGCGGAAATGCCGGTACATGCCTTCCTGGGTGGGCTTGTTGTAGTACGGCACGACCTGCAGCGAGGCATCGGCGCCGACCTTCTTGGCGAAGGCGGTCAGCTCGATGGCTTCCTTGGTGGAATTGCCGCCGGTCCCCGCGATGATCGGGATGCGCTTGCCGGCCTGTTCGACGGCAACGCGGATCAGTTCGCAGTGCTCCTCGACGGTCACCGTCGGGGACTCGCCGGTGGTGCCCACGATCACGATGGCGTCGGTGCCTTCGGCAACGTGCCAGTCGACCAGTGCGCGCAGGGCCGGGAAGTCCAGGCTGCCGTCCTCTTGCATCGGGGTGACGATGGCAACGATGCTGCCGGTAATCTGTGTCATAACGTTAGGGAATTCGGGATGCGAATAACGGGATTGTACCGGAACCGCAGGCCGCTTCGACCGCTGCCCGGACAGGGGTTGATACCAACTGTTTCAACGCATGCGGCGCCGTTTGCGCCGACAGCGCGGCGCGCCGCTCAGGGATCGAGCCGGTAGCGTGGCGGCGCGGCCGCACCGGCAGCCCCCGCCGCCTCGCGCACCGCACACAGGCGCTGGACGAAGGCTGTTTTCGGCACTTCAACCACGCCATCCTCGTAGGCCACCACGCGCAGTCCATGAGCGCGCGCGACCTCGAGCAGCTCGCCGGGGCGCAGCAGGAAATCCGGCCGCGACGGCTTGCCCACGGTCTCGTTGCCGGCGGCGAAGGTCTCGTAGATCCAGCACCCTCCCGGCGCCAGTGCGGCCGCCAGGTGCGGCCACAGCGGCCGGTGCAGGTAATTGGTGACGACAATGGCGTCGAACGGCGCCTCCGCGGACAGCGGCCAGCCGCCCTGCTCCAGGTCGGCCACGCGCCCGGTCACGCCCGCAGGCAGGCCGGCGATGGCGTCGGCATCGCGGTCGACCGCCAGCACCTGGTGGCCGCGCGCGGCCAGCCAGGCGGCATGGCGGCCGCCGCCGCAGGCCAGGTCCAGCACCCGCGCGCCCGGGCGCAGCAGATGGGCCCAGCGCGTGACCCAGGCGGAGGGCGCGGCAATACCGGCGTGCGACAGCGTCATGGCAGCCCCCGTCAATTGAGCAGCAGCACGATCGGGCGCAGCAGCAGCTCGATCAGGGACATCAGCGCATTGACCACCGGCGTCATCCAGATGGTGGTGATCACCCCCGCGGCCACCAGCGCCAGCACCACGAAAATGCCGTACGGCTCGATGCGCGACACCGCGCGCGCAATGCCTTGCGGCAGCAGCGCGGTCAGCACCCGGCCGCCATCCAGCGGCGGCACCGGGAACAGGTTGAAGGCCGCCACCACCAGGTTGACGCGCACGCCGGCAAGTGCCATCTCGCCGAAAAACGGCTCGCGCACGCCGCCCCAGGTCAGGCCGATCGCCAGCAGCACCCAGACGAAGGCCTGCACCACGTTGCTGGCCGGGCCCGCCAGCGCCACCCACATGCCATGCCAGCGCGGATTGCGCAGGCGCTCGAACACCACCGGCACCGGCTTGGCGTAGCCGAACACGAACTGGCCGCTGGTCATGATGTACAGCAGCAGCGGCACGGCGATGGTGCCGATCGGGTCGATATGGCGGATCGGGTTCAGGCTGACGCGCCCGAGGGCATAGGCGGTGCTGTCGCCGAACAGCTTGGCCACGTAGCCGTGCGAGGCCTCGTGCAGCGTGATCGCGAACAGCACCGGCAGGGCATAGACCGCGAAGGTCTGGATAAGGGAGGAATCCATGAGCGCTATTGTAGCGGCCCGCCGGCGCCCGGGCGCACGCTGATGCACCCGACCGAAGGCGCGGCGGCGCCGCGGGTCAGAGGCCGAAGCGGGCGATGTCGCCGCGGCCGGCGCGGACCAGTTCGGGCTCGCCGCCGGTCAGGTCGATCACCGTGGTCGGCTGCGCCGGCGCCGGCCCGCCGTCGACCACGAGGTCGAGCTGCTTTTCCAGCCGCGCCCGGATCTGTGCCGCGTCGTTGAGCGGCGCCTCGTCGCCCGGCAGCTGCAGCGTCGCCGAGATCAGCGGCTCGCCGGTTTCGCCCAGCAGCGCCAGCGGGATGGCATGCTCGGGCACGCGCACGCCGATGGTCTTGCGCGCCGGGTGCGACAGCCGCCGTGGCACCTCCTTGGTCGCCTCCAGGATGAACACGTACGGGCCCGGCGTGGCGCCCTTGAGCCAGCGGTACTGGCGGTTGTCGACGCGGGCAAAGTTGCCGAGCTCGGACAGGTCGCGGCACATCAGCGTCAGGTGGTGGCGGTCGTCGATGCCGCGCAGCCGGCGCAGGCGCTCGACCGCGGCCTTGTCGTCGAGCCGGCATGCCAGCGCATAGCTGGAGTCGGTCGGCAGCGCGATCAGCCCGCCCTTCTGCAGGATCTGGGCCGCCTGCTTGAGCAGGCGCGACTGCGGGTTGAGCGGATGGATCTCGAAGTACTGGGACATGGGCCAGGGAGCGGAGTCGGATGGAACGGAGCGGCATCCGGGGGCTGGCCCCGGCCAGGCAGGGTGGGGCTACCAGTCGTGCCAGACCGGCGTGACCGTGGACGGCAGCGGCGGCAGCGTGCCGAGTTCGACCCGGCCCTCGCCGGGCCCGTGGAAGTCCGTGCCGCGCGAAGCGAGCAAGCCGTAGCGCCGCGCCACCTCGGCGTAGCGGCGGTACTGGTCGGGCGTATGGCTGCCGGTCACCACCTCGACCGCGCCGCCGCCCAGTGCCGTGAATTCATCGAACAGCGCGTCGTGCTGGGTGTCGGTGTAGTGGTAGCGGCCCGGGTGCGCCATCACCGCGATGCCGCCGGCGGTGCGGATCCAGCCCACCGCTTCGGCCAGGCTGGCCCAGCGGTGGCCGACATAGCCCGGACGCCCCTCCGACAGGTACTCGCTGAAAACATCGCCGATGCTGGCGCAGCGGCCCTGGTCGACCAGCCAGCGCGCGAAATGCGTGCGCGAGATCAGGTCCGGGTTGCCCACGTACTGCAGGGCCCCTTCATAGGCACCGGCGATACCCACCCTGGCCAGCGCGTCGGCGATATCGCGCGCGCGGCGCGCGCGACCCGAGCGGGTCTCTGTCAGGCCATCGATCAGTTCCGGGCAGAACGGGTCGATCTGCAGGCCGACGATATGCACGGTCTGCCCGGCCCAGGTCACCGAGATCTCGACGCCCGGCACGTAGCGCATGCCGAATTCCTCGGCCGCGGCGCGTGCCTCGGCCTGCCCGCCCAGCTCGTCGTGGTCGGTCAGCGCCCAGAACGCAACCCCCGCGTCGCGGGCGATCCGCGCCACGGCGCGCGGCGCCAGCGTGCCGTCGGAAACGGTGGAATGGCAATGCAGGTCGGCATTGATGGCGTGGGCGTTTTGCATGGTGGCAATTCTACTCCCGTCGCCCCTGGCATGCGCGGCGCGCCGCTCCGGCCGGTCAGGCAAAGCCATGCCGGCAACGCTGGCGTCGGCGGAAAGCCGCCGGCTGCGCGGTATAGTCGGGCTTTGCATCGTCGATTCGCGGGCACCTGGCGTGCCTGCCATGCCCATGTCCACCGCTACCCCAGCCACCGCTCCCGCCACCGTCCCGGCCACCACCACCGATGTCCTGATCGTCGGTGCCGGCCCCGTTGGCCTGTTCGCCGCGTTCCAGGCCGGCGTGCTCGGCCTGAAATGTGAACTGATCGATGTGCTCGACCGCGCCGGCGGCCAGTGCACCGAGCTCTATCCCGAGAAGCCGATCTACGACATTCCCGCGGTGCCGGGATGCCTGGCACAGGACCTGGTGGACCGGCTGCTGGAGCAATGCGCCCCGTTCGACTTCCCGATGCACTTCGGCCAGCGCGCCGAAAGCGTGGCGGAAATCCCGGCGCCAGCAGCGCCGCAAGGCCATGCCGGGCACGAGCGCCTGCTGGTGACGACCGACGGCGGCAAGCGCTTCGATGTCGCCGCGGTGCTGGTCTGCGCCGGCGCGGGCGCGTTCGCGCCGCAGCGCGTGTCGCTGCCCGAGGCGCCGGCGCTGGAAGGCCGCCACGTGCACTACGCGGTGCGCGATGTCTCGCACTTCGCCGGCAAGCGCGTGATTGTCGCCGGCGGCGGCGACTCGGCGCTGGACTGGGCCCTGGCTTTGCGCAAGGTCGCCGCGCGCGTGACGCTGCTGCACCGGCGCGAAGGCTTTCGCGCCGCCGACGGTAGCGTCGCCGAGATGCGCCGCGCGGTGGCCGCGGGCGAGATGGATTTCGTGGTCGGCATGCTGGGCGCGTTGCGCACCGAGGGTGCGGACGGCGGCCTCAGCGAAGTCGAAATCCGTACCCGCGACGGCAGCACCGTGCTGCCCGCCGAGGAACTGGTGGCGCTGTACGGCCTGGTGTCCGAGCCCGGCCCGATCGCGCAGTGGGATATGGATATGCGCGCCGGCCGCATCCTGGTCGACACCACCACTTACGAAAGCTCGCGCGGCGGCATCTTCGCCGCCGGCGATATCGCGTTCTATCCCAACAAGCAGAAGCTGATCCTGTCGGGATTCCACGAGGCCGCGCTGGCGCTACGCAAGGCTTATCACTACGCGTTCCCGGAAAAGGCGCTGGTGCACGTGCACACCAGCAACAACGCCGCGCTGAAGGAAAAGCTCACGCACGCGTGAGGCCCGGACTGACGCCGGTATCAGTTGCCGGCGCAGAACGATTCCACCAGTTCCGCCACGGCGGCGGGCTGGTCGTGGTGCAGCATGTGGCCGGCGTCCTCCACCACCGCCTCGCGGAAGTCGCGGAAGGCGCGGAAGCGCTGCCTGAATTCGTCGATAGCCTGCTTGTGGGCGATATGACGCAGCGTCTCGGAATCGCGCGCTTCCACATGCAGCACCGGCGCGGTGACCTGCGCCCACACCGCCATCACTTCATCGAGCCGGTACAGCATCGGGTTGACCAGCTTGTGCGCCGGGTCGCCCAGGATCTCCCAGCGGGCCTCGGCATTGCGGCGCGACCAGTGCGCGGCCAGGAACGCGGCGCGCTCGTCCGGCAGGCGCGGGTTGGTCTTCTGCAGGCGCGCGGCCACGCCATCGAGGCTGTCATAGGTCTTCAGCTCGGCGCCGGCGCGCACTTCGTCGAGCCAGCGCGCATAGCGCCGGGGCGCATGCTCGGGCCGCGTCGCGGTCATGCCGAAGCCCTCCAGGTCCACCACGCGGCGCACGCGCTGCGGGCGGATGCCGGCATACAGGCAGATCACGTTGGCGCCCATGCTGTGGCCGACCAGGTCGACCTGTCCCTCCGGCGCATAGTGGTCGAGCAGTGCCTCCAGGTCGGCGAGGTAGTCGGCAAACCAGTACGACTGCGTGCCGGGGTAGCGCGTGGGCCAGTCGGTCGCGCCAAACCCGCGCCAGTCGGGCGCGATCACGTGCCAGTCGCCGCGCAGGTGGTCGACCAGGAACTGGAACGACGCGGCCACGTCCATCCACCCATGCAGCATGAACAGCTTGCGCGCGCCCGGCGTGCCCCAGTGGCGCACATGGTAGCGCAGCCCGCGCACCGTGATAAATTCAGACCGCGAGGTTTCCTTGATTGTCATTGTCTCCACCCTTGCGTCGGGATCCTGCCCGCCGCGGAGGTTGGCGGGGAGGCCACGACAAAATAGAACGATCGTTCGCTTGTGCGCATTATAGCGGCAGCCGCCGCCAGCGCCGCTCGCCGTGTGCCGCGAGGCGGACCCCAACGGAGACCCTGAATGGCCGCAACTGCCTTGCCGGCAAGCCGGCGCGACGACTACCGCGCCCTGTACGAATCGTTCCGCTGGGAGATTCCGGCGCAGTTCAACATCGCCGAAGCCTGCTGCGGCCGCTGGGCCCGCGACCCGGCCAGCATGGACCGCATCGCGGTCTATACCGAGCACGAAGACGGCCGCCGCAACGCGCACAGCTTTGCCTATATCCAGGCCGAGGCCAACCGCCTGTCGGCGGCGCTGCGCGCGCTGGGCGTGGCCCGCGGCAACCGCGTCGCGATCGTGATGCCGCAGCGCATCGAGACCGTGATCGCGCATATGGCGATCTACCAGCTGGGCGCCATCGCCATGCCGCTGTCGATGCTGTTCGGGCCGGAGGCGCTGGCCTACCGCATCGCGCACAGCGAAGCCGGCGTGGCCATCGCCGACGAGACCTCGATCGACAACCTGCTGGCGGCGCGCCCCGAATGCCCTACGCTGGCCACCGTGATTGCCGCCGGCGATGCCCGCGGCCGCGGCGACTACGACTGGGACCTGCTGCTCGCGGCGCAGCTGCCGACCTTCGTCGCCGAGCAGACCAAGGCCGACGAGGCCGCGGTGCTGATCTACACCAGCGGCACCACCGGCCCGCCCAAGGGCGCGCTGATCCCGCACCGCGCGCTGATCGGCAACCTGACCGGCTTTGTCTGCTCGCAGAACTGGTATCCGCAGCACGACGACGTGTTCTGGAGCCCGGCCGACTGGGCCTGGACCGGCGGCCTGTGGGACGCGCTGATGCCGGCGCTGTATTTCGGCAAGCCGATCGTCGGCTACCAGGGCCGCTTTTCCGCCGAGCGCGCCTTCGAACTGCTGGAGCGCTATGCCGTCACCAATACCTTCCTGTTCCCGACCGCGCTCAAGCAGATGATGAAGGCTTGCCCCGAGCCGCGCCGGCACTACGACATCCGGCTGCGCGCGCTGATGAGCGCCGGCGAGGCGGTGGGCGAGACCGTGTTCGGCTGGTGCCGCGACGCGCTCGGCGTGCTGGTCAACGAGATGTTCGGCCAGACCGAGATCAACTACATCGTCGGCAACTGCACCGCGCAGAACGACGACCAACGGCTGGGCTGGCCGGCCCGCCCGGGTTCGATGGGACGGCCCTACCCCGGCCACCGCGTGCAGGTGATCGACGACGAAGGCCGTCCCTGCCCGCCCGGCGAGGACGGCGAAGTGGCGGTGTGCGCCACCGACAGCGCCGGAGATCCGGACCCTGTGTTCTTCCTCGGCTACTGGAAGAACGACGCCGCCACCACGGGCAAGTACACCGAGCGCGACGGCCTGCGCTGGTGCCGCACCGGCGACCTGGCGCGCGTCGATGCCGACGGCTACCTGTGGTACCAGGGACGCGCCGACGATGTGTTCAAGTCCTCGGGCTACCGCATCGGGCCGAGCGAGATCGAGAACTGCCTGCTCAAGCATCCGGCGGTGTCCAACTGCGCCGTGGTGCCGTCGCCCGATCCGGAGCGCGGCGCGGTGGTCAAGGCCTTCGTAGTGCTCACGCCATCGGTGGCGCGTTCGTTCGACGGCGACGCGGCGCTGGTTGCTGAACTGCAGGCCCATGTGCGCGGCCAGCTGGCGCCGTACGAATACCCCAAGGCGATCGAATTCATCGACCAGCTGCCGATGACCACCACGGGCAAGATCCAGCGGCGGGTGTTGCGGCTGCTGGAAGAGGAGCGCGCCGGCGAGCGTCTCCGCTCAGCCTAGCCGGCCGATGCCTCCAGCCACGCCAGCTCGTCCTCGTCGAAGCCCGCGGCGCGGCGCGCCTCGAGGTTGAAGGGCCCGCGCAGCTTCGGCGCGCGGTACTGCTCGGCCAGCCGCGCATAGGTGGCGACAGGATCGAGCCCGCGCTGCGCGCACAGCCAGCGGTACCAATGGTTGCCGATGGCGACGTGGCCGACCTCGTCGCGCAGGATGATGTCGATGATGGCCGCGGCGGCATGGTCGCCAGCCCCGGCCAGCCGGGCGCGCACCGGCGGCGAGGCATCGAGCCCGCGCGCCTCGAGCGTGCGCGGCACCAGCGCCATGCGCGCGAGCACGTCGCCGGCGGTCTTGCCGGTCATCTCCCACAGGCTGTTGTGGGCCGGGAAATCGCCGTAGGCGGCGCCGAGGGCGCCGAGGTGGTCGGCCAGCAGCGTGAAGTGGTAGGCCTCTTCATCGGCCACGCGCAGCCAGTCGCGGTAATACGCGGGTGGCATGCCGGCAAAGCGCCAGGCTGCGTCCAGCGCCAGGTTGATGGCATTGAACTCGATATGGCATAGCGCGTGGATCATCGCCGCGCGCCCGGCCGCGGTCTGCAGCGAGCGGCGCCGCTCGACGTGCTGGGGCGCAACCAGCAGCGGCCGCTCCGGCCGGCCAGGGATGGCATGGGTGGCCCCGGCCTGCAGGCTCTCGCCGGCTCCGAGGGCGGCATCCGGCAACGTCGCTACGTGCCGATAAAGTGCGCGCGCCGCCACGGCCTTGTCGCGCGGATCCGTCAGGCACAGCACCGCCAGCGCCTGCCGGCGGGGCGAAGGAGACGGGTCAGGCAGCGCGGCGTCAGGTGTTTTTTCTGGCATGGGCGTAAAATCCGGGTCTGCCGCCATTGTAGGGCCTGGCCGGCGCCCGCCTGCCGCGCCAGCCGCGCAGCGCGGCGCCGCCCCGTTCCCCGGCACCGGCCCTTTAAAGTCCGGCGGCAACCCCCACTTCAACAAAAGCCATTCGTGCAGGAGACCTCATGGCGCTTTACCAGCTCGGCGACGTCAAGCCCAGTATCGACAGCGAAGCCTACGTGGCCCCCGAAGCCACCATCATCGGCAACGTGACCCTCAAGTCCCGCGCCAGCGCCTGGCCCGGTGTCGTGATCCGCGGCGACAATGAGCCGATCGTGGTCGGCGCGGACACCAATATCCAGGAGGGTTCGGTACTGCATACCGACCCGGGCTGTCCGCTAACGCTGGGCGACAAGGTCTCGATCGGCCACCAGGCCATGCTGCACGGCTGCACCGTGGGCGAAGGCTCGCTGATCGGGATCCAGGCCGTGGTGCTGAACCGTGCCGTGATCGGCAAGGAATGCCTGGTGGGCGCCGGCGCGGTGGTGACCGAGGGCAAGGTCTTCCCGGACCGCTCGCTGATCCTGGGCGCGCCGGCCAAGGTGGTGCGCCAGCTCACCGATGCCGACGTCGCCAACCTGTATCGCAACGCCGAGACCTACGCCACGCGGCAGGCCCTGTACAAGCAACAGCTCAAGCGGATCGGCTGACGACCGCCGAGCCTCTACCGAAACCCGACCGATTATTGTGACCGATACCACCACCCCCGACACCCTGCAGAAGTTCCTGTTCGACGCGGCCCCCGTGCGCGGCGAGCTGGTGCGCATGGAAGCCACCTGGCAAGAAGTGCTCGGCCGCCACAGCTACCCTGCCCCGGTGCGCCGGCTGCTGGGGGAGATGATGGCCGCCGCGGCGCTGCTGTCGGCCAATCTCAAGTTCAACGGGGCGCTGGTGATGCAGCTGCACGGCGACGGCCCGGTGCGCATGCTGGTGGTGGAATGCCTGTCCGACCTGTCGATGCGCGCCACCGCCAAGCTGGTCGAGGGCGCACAGCTGGCCGATGATGCCACGCTCGCGCAGATGGTCAATGTCCACGGCCACGGCCGCTTTGCCATCACGCTGGACCCGAAGGACAAGCTGCCGGGCCAGCAGCCATACCAGGGCATCGTGCCGCTGGCCGACGCGCATGGCCCGCTGGGCTCGATCAGCGCCGTGCTGGAGCATTACATGCAGGCCTCCGAGCAGCTCGACACGCGCCTGTGGCTGGCCGCCGACGACCATGTCGCCGCCGGCATGCTGCTGCAGAAGCTGCCGGCCTACGGCGGCACCGCCGAAGTCGGCGAGACCGGCGCGCCGCTGGCCAGCCACGCCAAGGCGCAGGACCTCGACACCTGGGATCGCGCGGTGCAGCTCGGCACCACGCTGAAGGCCGAAGAACTGCTGGCCGAGATGCCCGACACGCTGCTGCGCCGCCTGTTCTGGGAAGACCTGCAGGACGCCGGCCTGCGCGTGTTTGAGCCGCTGACGCCGCATTTTTACTGCAGCTGCTCGCGCCCGAAGGTAGCCGGCATGCTGCAGTCGCTGGGCCAGGCGGAGATCGAAAGCATCATCGCCGAGCGCGGCCATGTCGAGATCCACTGCGACTTCTGCGGCCAGCGCTATGAATTCGACCCGGTCGACTGCGCGCAGCTGTTCTCGGCCACGCCAGTCGCCACCGGCGCCGGCGCCGGCGCAACCCAGCACCACTGATCCGCCTTGCGCAGCGCCTGCGTGCGCTGCCGCACCGGCGCGGGCAATGCGGGGCAGCCGGCGGGCGGCGCGATGGAAACATCGGTGTTGCCGCCCGGTCCAACGGCTGTACGATGGCAGCATCCAGCTGCCGGCCAGCGAGCCTGAGAACCGCCATGTCCGCCCGAGCCAACCCTTCCCTGCCTGACTTCGCCTGCCGTGTCCGTTATTCGTGGCGCGGCGCGGCAGCGTGCGCCGCCCTCGGCACGCTGCTGCTGGCGGCCGGCTGCGCGCAGATCCCGCGCGACGCCAATGGCTCGCCGCCCACCGCGCGGCTGGCGCCCAACGCAGTGCCACCGGCGCCACTGACCGCCGAAGACAAGCAGAAGCTCGACGCGCTCAACCAGCAGGTGCTGCGCGACCAGGCCGCGGCGATCGCGCTGGACCAGCAGGCCGCGGCCGCGCGCGCGGCGTATGCCTATCCCAACACCAGCTGGAACCTGTTTTACGGGGGATGGGGTGGCGGCCACTGGGGCGGCGGCGTCAGCGTCGGCATGCCCGGCTGGGGCTGGGGCGGCTATCCGTACGGCTGGTGGTGAAGGAGTTGCGGCTGGCTTGAGGCAAGTTGAAGCAAGCCGCGGGCAGTCACGGTGAACGGCTTAGTGGCCGCCCCGGCCGGCGACCGAATTCGGCGGCGGCGGCAACGGCGGCGTGGCGCTGACCTTGGGCGCCGGCGCGACGAACTGCACGAAGACCTCGCCTTCGCGCACCATGCCCAGCTCATAGCGGGCGCGTTCCTCGATGGCGCCGGTGCCGTCCTGCAGGTCGGCCACTTCGCCTTCCAGCTTGGCGTTGCGCAGCTTGAGCGTCTGGTTGCGGGTACCCTGCTCGGTCAGCTGGCGGTTCAGGTCCCACACGCGCAGCCAGCCGCCCTTGCCAAGCCAGAGCGGATACTGGATGGCAAGCAGCAGCACGAACAACAGCAGCGAAATCAGGCGCATGAAAGGTGGCGGACAGGAATTTCCGCACAATGATCTGCGAACTCCGCCTGGAAGGCAATTGCCAGGCAGATTTCGATACAAAAACGGCGGCGGCCGGGAACTCCCGGCCGCCGCCATGCCATTCGCCCGCAGCCGCTCCCGCTGGCGCGGGAACGACGCGGCAAACCTCAGCGCAGGTTGTAGAACGCGCCCTTGCCCGGGTAGCTGGCGATATCGCCCAGGTCTTCCTCGATGCGCAGCAGCTGGTTGTACTTGGCCATGCGGTCCGAGCGCGACAGCGAGCCGGTCTTGATCTGGCCGGCGTTGGTGCCCACGGCGATGTCGGCAATGGTGCTGTCCTCGGTTTCGCCCGAGCGGTGCGAGATCACGGCGGTGTAGCCGGCGCGCTTGGCCATCTCGATGGCGGCGAAGGTCTCGGTCAGGGTGCCGATCTGGTTGATCTTGATGAGGATCGAGTTGCCGATGCCCTTCTCGATGCCTTCCTTCAGGATCTTGGTGTTGGTGACGAACAGGTCGTCCCCAACCAGCTGCACGCGCGAGCCGAGCTTGTCGGTCAGGGTCTTCCAGCCGTCCCAGTCGCCTTCGGCCATGCCGTCCTCGATCGACACGATCGGGAACTTGTCGCACAGGTTGGCCAGGTAGTCGGCGAACTGCGTCGAGCTCAGCTTCAGGCCTTCGCCTTCCAGCTGGTACACGGCTTCGCCTTCGTGGTAGAACTCGCTCGCGGCGCAGTCCAGGGCCAGCAGCACGTCCTCGCCGGCGCGGTAGCCGGCCTTCTCGATGGCCTGCACGATGGTGTTCAGGCACTCCTCGTTGGACGAGAAGTTCGGGGCGAAGCCGCCTTCGTCGCCCACCGCGGTGGACATGCCCTTGTCGGCCAGGATCTTCTTCAGCGCGTGGAAGATCTCGGCGCCGCAGCGCAGCGCTTCGCGGAAGCTGGTCTGCGACACCGGCATGACCATGAATTCCTGGATGTCCAGGCTGTTGTTGGCATGCGCGCCGCCGTTGACGATGTTCATCATCGGCACCGGCAGCTGCATTGCGCCCGAACCGCCGAAGTAGCGGTACAGCGGCAGGCCGGCTTCTTCAGCGGCCGCCTTGGCGACAGCCATCGACACCGCCAGCATGGCGTTGGCGCCCAGGCGGCCCTTGTTCTCGGTGCCGTCGAGGTCGATCAGGGTGCGGTCCAGGAAGGCCTGCTCGGAGGCATCCAGGCCCATGATGGCTTCGGAGATCTCGGTGTTGATATGCTCGACCGCCTTCAGCACGCCCTTGCCCAGGTAGCGGCCCTTGTCGCCGTCGCGCAGCTCGATGGCTTCGCGCGAACCGGTCGACGCGCCCGACGGCACCGCGGCGCGGCCCATCACGCCGGATTCCAGCAGCACGTCGCACTCGACGGTGGGATTGCCGCGCGAGTCGAGAACCTCGCGACCGATGATATCTACGATTGCACTCATGAATTCCTCTCTGACTGTTGATTCTTGCTGCTGCGTATCACTTCAACCTGCGCGCGTGTCAGGCGCATGTCATGTGCGCCGGCGCGGCGCGCATGACGGCTGCCTGGCGCCTGCCGGCTCAGGCGGCGCCTTCGACCACGATCATATTCATCGTCGCCGCATGCTCGCGCGACTTGCGCGCGGCGCGGTAGGCCTCGCCATCGTGGAAGGCCTTGGCGGCGTCATAGCTGGGGAATTTCAGCACCACCACGCGCGTCGGCGCCCAGTCGCCCTCGAGCGGCTCGGTCTTGCCGCCGCGCACCAGCACCTCGGCGCCATGGACCTCCATGGCCCGGCTGGAAAGCACCTTGTATTGCTCGTACTGCTGGGGGTCGGTCACGTCGACGTAGGCGATGATAAAGCCCGCGGCCATGGAGAATCTCCCGATTTTTTGTATTGTCTTTCGATATGGTTTGTCACCGCCGGCAGCCGCGACCGGCGCGGCGGCGACAAGCCGGGCTGGCTCAGGCGCAGGCCGGCCAGCCGAAGTTGTCTTCCAGGAAGCCGGCGCGCTTGACCAGCGTGTCGAGTTCCTTGAGCACGGACAGCAGTTCCTTCATGCGCGACAGCGGCACCGCGTTGGGGCCGTCGGACATGGCCTTGCTCGGGTCCGGATGCGTCTCCATGAACAGGCCGGCGACGCCGGTGGCGACCGCGGCACGCGACAGCACCGGCACGAACTCGCGCTGGCCGCCGGAGCTGGTGCCCTGCCCGCCGGGCAGCTGCACCGAATGGGTTGCGTCGAACACCACCGGGGCGCCGGTCTCGCGCATGATCGCCAGCGAGCGCATGTCCGACACCAGGTTGTTGTAGCCGAACGAAACGCCACGCTCGCAGGCCATGAAGACATCGTCGGGCAGACCGGCTTCGCGCGCGGCATCGCGGGCCTTGTCGATCACGTTCTTCATGTCGTGCGGCGCCAGGAACTGGCCCTTCTTGATATTCACCGGCTTGCCGCTCTGCGCGCAGGCACGGATGAAATCGGTCTGGCGGCACAGGAACGCGGGCGTCTGCAGCACGTCGACCACGGCGGCGACGGGCTTGATCTCGTCGATCTCATGGATGTCGGTCAGCACCGGCACGCCGATCTCGCGCTTGACGTGGGCCAGGATCTCCAGGCCCTTCTCCATGCCAAGGCCGCGGAACGACTTGCCGGAAGAGCGGTTGGCCTTGTCGAACGACGACTTGTAGATGAACGGGATGCCGAGCTCGGTGGTGATGGCCTTGAGCTCGCCCGCGGTATCCAGCGCCATCTGCTCGGACTCGATCACGCACGGACCGGCGATCAGGAAGAAAGGCTGGTCGAGGCCGGCCTCGAATCCACAGAGTTTCATGACTGTCTCTCCTGCTTGCGCCGGGTCTTACGCGCTCTTGCGCTGCTGGCTGGCCAGCGCGGCTTCGACGTAGGCCTTGAACAGCGGATGGCCGTCGCGCGGCGTCGAGGTGAATTCCGGGTGGAACTGCACGCCGACGAACCACGGGTGCATCGACTCGGGCAGCTCCATCATTTCCGGCAGGTTCTCGGTCGGCGTGCGCGCCGAGATCACCATGCCGGCCTTTTCCAGCGTCGGCACGTAGTGGTTGTTGACCTCGTAGCGGTGGCGGTGGCGCTCGTTGACCTCGGCGCCATAGATGGCGTTGGCCTTGGTGCCTTCCTTGACCGGCACGCGCTGCGCGCCCAGTCGCATGGTGCCGCCCAGGTCGGAATCGGCCGAGCGCTGCTCGACCTTGCCTTCGCGGTCGACCCACTCGGTGATCAGCGCGACCACCGGGTGCTCGGTTTCCAGGTTGAACTCGGTCGAGTTGGCGTCGGCCATGCCAGCCAGGTGGCGGGCAAACTCGATCACCGCCAGCTGCATGCCCAGGCAGATGCCCAGGTAGGGGATCTTGTTCTCGCGGGCGTACTGGATCGCGCGGATCTTGCCTTCGGTGCCGCGCTTGCCGAAGCCGCCCGGCACCAGGATCGCGTCGAGCGGGGCCAGCACTTCGAGGTGGCCCGATTCCAGTTCCTCGGAATCGATGTACTCGATATTGACGCGCGTGGCGGTGTGCATGCCGGCGTGGCGCAGCGCCTCGATCAGCGACTTGTACGACTCGGTCAGGTCGACGTACTTGCCGACCATGCCGATGGTGATTTCATGCTCGGGATTTTCCTGGGCGTTGACCAGCTTCTGCCACATCGACAGGTCGGCCGGCTTCGGATCCAGGCGCAACTCCTCGCAGATCAGGCGGTCCAGGCCCTGCTCGTTGAGCATCTGCGGGATCTTGTAGATGCTGTCCGCATCCCACACCGAGATCACGGCGTCTTGCGGGATATTGGCGAACAGCGAGATCTTGGCGCGCTCGTCGTCCGGGATCGGGCGGTCGGCGCGGCACAGCAGCGCGGTGGGCGAGATGCCGATTTCGCGCAGCTTCTGCACCGAGTGCTGGGTCGGCTTGGTCTTCAGCTCGCCGGCGCTGGCGATGAACGGCACCAGCGTCAGGTGCACGAAGGCGCAGTGGTTGCGGCCCATGCGCAGGCTCATCTGGCGCGCGGCTTCCAGGAACGGCAGCGACTCGATGTCACCCACGGTGCCGCCGATTTCGACCAGCGCCACGTCGGCCTTGCCGTCGTGCGACGCGGCCGCGCCCTTCTCGACGAAGGCCTGGATCTCGTTGGTGATATGCGGGATCACCTGCACGGTCTTGCCCAGGTATTCGCCGCGGCGCTCCTTGCGGATCACCGATTCGTAGATCTGGCCGGTGGTGAAGTTGTTCGACTTGCGCATCTTGGCCGAGACGAAACGCTCGTAGTGGCCGAGATCGAGGTCGGTTTCCGCACCGTCTTCCGTGACAAACACCTCGCCATGCTGGAAAGGGCTCATCGTGCCGGGATCGACGTTGATGTAGGGATCGAGCTTGAGGAGGGTGACTTTGAGGCCGCGCGACTCAAGAATAGCCGCGAGCGAGGCAGCAGCGATGCCCTTGCCGAGAGAAGAGACGACGCCACCGGTGACGAAGACGAATTTGGTCATAAACCGAGCTTGCCGGGGAAATCGGGATTATACATGAGAGGCCGTTCCCCGCCGACCCGGAAATTGTGACAGCAGCCCGTCTCCGGCGCGCCGCGCGCCCCGCTGCGGCGCATGCGCCGCACGCTCGTTCAGCGCCCCTGCTCGCGCATCGCGCCGATCAGTTCGCGCACCAGTTGCGCGGTCTGCTGCGGCCGTTCCATCGGGTACAGGTGGCCGCCCTCGATAAAGCGCAGGTTGGGCCCGACCAGCCGCCGCGTCGCCCCCAGGCCGCACTGCCGCACCTCGCGCGAGCGCGTGCCGGCGACGAAGCCGACCGGCACCGGCGCGCCGCGCGCGACCTTGCGCCCGAGGCTGGTCGGCAGCGTGCGGTAAATCCAGTATTCGACCTCGCGGTCGAAGCGCAGCCGGCGCTCGCTGTCCTTGCCGGTAGGCTCGGTGCCGTGGATGGCATAGTCGCGCAGCACTTCCTGGTCCCACACGGCGAAATTGGGCTTGGCGCGGAAGTGTTCCCACACCGCCTCGGCGTCCGGCCAATGCGTGCGCCGGTTCCTGGTCACCGCCGCCGGGCCGGGCTTCTCATCGATGCCCAGCATCTGGGCGGTCTTCAGCAGGGAAGCGCGCCAGCCGGCGATGATCGGCGAGTCCAGCATGACCACGCCGCGCACCCGCTCCGGGCGGCGCAGCGCCGCCATCAGCGACAGGAAGCCGCCCAGCGAATGACCCACCAGCCACACCGGCTGGCGGTACTGGCGGTCGATGTCGCCCAGCAACTCTTCCACCAGGTGCGGCCAGCCGCGGGTCACCGGGAATTCCGGCTTGTGTCCGTAGCGGTCCACGGCGCGGAACTCGAACTCGCCGTCGAGTTCGCCGAACAGCTTGCGGTAGGTCGTCACCGGGAAGCCGTTGGCGTGGGAAAAATGGATGATGTCGCGCATGTCTGCCGCCTCAGTCCGGCTTGCGCGGATGGACGCGCCGGGCCCGCACCGGCTGGGCCCAGCGGTCGGCCTCGCCGGAGCGCGCCAGCGAGAATTCCGCGGGCGCGGCCGGATCCCATTCCGGGTTATGGATCTCGCTGAAGACCTGGCGCAGGCGATGGCCCCAGGTGTCGCGGATCATGCGGAAATAGGCGTTGCGCTCGTCGATATTGACAAAGCGGGTCACCTGCAGCGAATCGGCTTCATAGACCAGCAGGTCCAGCGGCAAGCCCACCGAGATATTCGACTTCAGCGTCGAATCCATCGATATCAGCGCGCACTTGGCCCCTTCCGCCAGCGGCAGCGACGGATGCACGACGCGGTCGACGATGGGCTTGCCGTACTTGGCCTCGCCAATCTGGAAGTAGCAGTTCTCGGGCGTGGCTTCGACGAAATTGCCGGCCGCATAGATGTTGAACAGCCGCACCCGCTCGCCGCGCACCTGGCCGCCGAAGACCAGGCTGACATTGAACTCGATGCCGGCGTCGCGCAGCGCGTGGGCGTCGCGCCGGTGCACCTGGCGCACCGCCTCGCCGACGATCGAGGCCGCCTCGAACATGTCGCGCGCGGTCCACAACGAACGCTTCTCGTCATGGTCCTCGATCAGGATCTGGCGCACCGACTGGCTGATGGCCAGGTTGCCGGCGGTCATCAGCACCATCACCCGGTCGCCGGGCTCCTCGAACACCGTCATCTTGCGCGCGGTGGAAATGGCGTCTACCCCGGCATTGGTGCGGGAGTCGGACAGGAATACCAGGCCGGCATCCAGCCGCATGGCTACACAATACGTCATGGTTTGTCTTGGTGTTCTTGGTGGCGGCCGGCATGGGCCGGCAGTGGCCTGCATCACTCTGGATTCTAGCGCCCATGCACCGGCACCGCGCCGCGTCTGGAAGCAAGCACCTAATCAGGTCGAAAGTGGCGTGATGGTTACATTGACTTCCAGCGTCTCGCCGGCGCCGCCTTCCAGGATGCCCCGCACTGGTGCCGCCGACGCGTAATCGCGCCCCACCGCCAGCCGGATATGGCGCTCGTCGGTCAGGCAGCCGTGCGTGATGTCGATGCTGCACCAGATTTCGCCGGCCGGGTCCAGGCACACGTCGGCCCAGGCATGACTGGCCAGTTCGGTGGCGGCCGGGTCGTAGAAATATCCGCTGACATAGCGCGCCGGAATGCCCAGCGCCCGGCACGCCGCCACCATCACCTGCGCCTGGTCCTGGCACACCCCGCTGCCCAGCGCGAAAGCCTCCGCCGCCGAAGTGCCGACATCGGTGGTGTTGGGCTTGTAGCGCACGCGCTCGCCGATGCCGCGCGCCAGCGCCAGCAGCGCATCGATGTCGTGCCCCGCCGCCAGGAACGGCGCGGCAAAGGCACGCATCGGCGCCGGCGCCGTGGTCAGCGGCGTGCTGCCGAGGAAATACAGCGGCGACACCCGCGCCTCGCCATCCGGCGGCGCATCGCAAAACGCGTGATGCCCGTCGCGATCCAGGTCTCCATGCGGCGGCAGCACTTCGACCTCGCCGCTGGCTTCGATGGCGATGGTGGTGGCGGGCCCGGCCACCGTGAAGTTGTGCACGATGTTGCCGAAGCCATCGCGCGCCGCCGACGGGTTGCCCGGCGTCGATAGCTGCCAGTAGTCAACGGTCTGCAGCGGACCCGAGCGCGGCTGCAGACGCACTTCGTGCACGCTGCGCCGCACCGGTTCGGTGTAGCGGTAGACGGTATGGTGGTGGATCTTGTATTTCACGGTATCAGGGCGCGGCGGCGGTACGGGGGACTGCCGGCGGCCCGGCTCAGGCCGCCTGCAGCGGCACCAGGAAGTCCCGGCTGATGCCGTTGCCAAGGTCGCCGATGCGCTCCAGGAAGCTGGTCAGGTACGCATGCAGGCCGACGGCAAAGATATCGTCGATGCGCGCGTACTTCAGGTCGGCGTGGAGTTTACCAGCCTGGCGCTCGGTTTCCGCCGAATGCTGGTTGCGCACCGTATGCAGTATCGCCACCACCTCGTCCATGCTCGATACCAGCGAACGCGGCATGTCCGGGCGCAGGATCAGCAGTTCGGCCACGCGCTGCGGCGTGATGACCGCGCGGTAGACCTTGCGGTAGACCTCGAAGCCCGACACCGAGCGCAGGATCGCCGCCCAATGGTAGAAATCGTTGTGGGCGCCCTGGTCGGGCTTGGCCTCGGGCTCCTCGCCCTCCCGGCCGTTAGACGCCTGGAACTTGACGTCGAGGATCCGCGCGGTATTGTCGGCCCGCTCCAGGAAGGTGCCCAAGCGCATGAAATGAAAGGCATCGTCCTTGAGCATGGTGCCGAACTGCACGCCGCGCGCCAGGTGCGAGCGGAACTTGACCCATTCGAAGAAGCGCGCCGGGTCTTCCTTCAGCACGCCATCGGCAATCAGGCGCTGCACCTCCAGCCAGGTGGTGTTGACGGTTTCCCAGACCTCGGTGGTAAGCGAGCCGCGCACCGCGCGCGCGTTCTCGCGCGCCGCGCGCAGGCAGCTCATGATCGACGAGGCATTGGTCATGTCGCGTACCATGAAGTCGATCACGTCGTCGCGCGACAGCAGGCCGTATTTGTGGTCGAAGACGTCGGTCAGCTCCGAGATGTCGAGCATGGCCCACCAGCCCTGCTCGGCCACTTCGGCCGATTGCGGCAGCAGCGAGGTCTGGTAGTTGACGTCGAGCATGCGCGCGGTGTTCTCCGCGCGCTCGGTGTAGCGGGCCATCCAGAACAGGTGGTCGGCGGTGCGGCTCAGCATGCGGGCTCTCCCGAATCGGCGTTCATCGTTCCAGCACCCAGGTGTCCTTGGTGCCGCCACCCTGCGAGGAATTCACCACCAGCGAGCCCTCGCGCAGCGCCACGCGCGTCAACCCGCCCGGTACCATGCGCACCTCCTTGCCCGACAGCACGAACGGGCGCAGGTCGATATGGCGCGGCGCGATGCCGGCCTCGACATAGGTCGGGCAGGTCGACAGCGCCAGCGTAGGCTGCGCGATGTACTGCTCCGGCCTGGAGCGGACCACCTCGCGGAAGGCCTCGATCTCGGCGCGCGTCGCCGCCGGGCCGACCAACATGCCGTAGCCGCCGGCTCCGTGGGTTTCCTTGACCACCAGTTCGGCCATATGGTCAAGCACGTACTGCAGATCCTCGGCGCGCCGACACATGTAGGTCGGCACGTTGCTCAGGATGGCCTCCTCGCCCAGGTAGAAGCGGATCATGTCCGGCACATAAGGATAGATCGACTTGTCGTCGGCCACGCCGGTGCCGATCGCATTGCAGATGGTCACGTTGCCGGCGCGGTAGACCGACAGCAGCCCCGCGGCGCCGAGCGCGGAATCGGGGCGGAACGCAAGCGGGTCGAGGAAATCATCGTCGACGCGCCGGTAGATCACGTCGATGCGCTGCGGGCCCTGCGTGGTGCGCATGAACAGGTGGTTGTCCTCGACGAAGAGATCGCTGCCTTCGACCAGCTCCACCCCCATCTGCTGCGCCAGGAAGGCGTGCTCGAAGTACGCCGAGTTGTACATGCCCGGCGTCAGCACCACCACGGTGGGATCGGCGATCGCCTGCGGCGAGACCCCGCGCAGCATGTCGAGCAGCAGGTCGGGATAGTGCGCCACCGGTGCCACGCGGTTGCGCGCGAACAGGTCCGGGAACAAGCGCATCATCATCTTGCGGTTCTCGAGCATGTACGACACGCCCGACGGCACGCGCAGGTTGTCTTCGAGCACGTAGAACTCGCCCTCGCCGGCACGCACCACATCGATGCCGGCGACATGCGCATAGACGTCGTGCGGCACGCTGACGCCCAGCATCTCGGGCCGGTACTGGGCGTTGTTGTAGATCTGGTCGGGCGGGATCACGCCGGCGCGGATGATGTCCTGGCCGTGGTAGATGTCGTGGATGAAGCGGTTCAGCGCGGCCACGCGCTGGCGCAGGCCCTTTTCCAGCAGCGCCCATTCGCTCGCCGGGAAAATGCGCGGAACCACGTCGAACGGAATGGTGCGCTCGGTACCGCTGTTGGCTTCGTCCTTGTCGCCGTAGACGGCGAAGGTGATGCCCACGCGCCGGAACACCAGGTCGGCCTCGGCGCGCTTGTTGGCCATGGTGCTTTCGGTCTGGCGCGCCAGCCATTCGGCGAAATGCCGGTAGTGCGGGCGGACCGCCCCCTCGGGCAAGGTCTGTCCCGCGTGGATCAGCGCCGGCGCACTGTCGTCGCGCCAGTCCAGCATCTCGTCGAAATACCGCGCCGCCATGATGGCCGCTCCTCCATGTCGCGGGCGCCGCTGCCGGCCGCCCTGGTTGCCCTGGCTGTCCTGCCCTGCCGCGCGGCCGCGCCGGTTGGCGCAAGCCGCGGTGATGCCGTCGAGTCACTGGCCCTTCCAGCATAACCGTGCCGGCGAAAGCCGCAAGGCGGCCGGCGGGCCGCCCGTGCCACCGCAGCCGCGCCGCACAGACACCGAAGCGAAGCTAGCAAGATGCCTGCCAGCGCACGCAAAAAAACGGCCGCCGGTGAGGCCGGCGGCCGTGGTTGCGATCCATGGAAAATCAGGAAGTCCGCCGGGGACCATGCCCCTGCGCGCAGGCGGCAGCGCTTCAGCGCGCCGCGCTGGCGCCCTGCCGCCCGGTGGCGCGCAGGATGGTGTCGACCAGCGCCTCCGGTGGCTGGCGGATGTCGAGGGCCAGCGCGTCGCCGGGCTCTTCCAGCGTATCGAACTGGCTTTGCAGCAGCTCCGGATTGAAGAAATGCTCGGTGCGCGCGGACAGGCGCTGGCCGATCAGCGCGGCATCCCCCTTCATGAACACGAAGGTCACGCCGCCATCGGGCGGGGTCAGCCGGTCGCGGTAAGCCTGGCGCAACGCCGAGCAGGTGAACACATGAGTGCGGCCTTCGGCCCGGGCGGTGTCGATGGCCGCGCGCATCGCCGCCAGCCAGGGCCAGCGGTCATCGTCGGTCAGCGGGATGCCGGCGTGCATCTTGGCCTTGTTGGCGTCGCTGTGAAAGTCGTCGGCGTCATGGAAGCCGCAGCCCAGCCGCTGCGCCAGCAACTGGCCGACCGTGGTCTTGCCGCTGCCGGAAACGCCCATCAGGATATAGATCATGTCTGCTCCGTCGGTCTTGGTATCGGATGGTGTTGCCATCCTTGTCAGTTGCCTGCCTGTCCTGGTCCGGCTATTGTGCGACGGATCGCAACCCGGCGGTACGGCCGTCGGCGCCGGCGGCGTCCAGTTCGGACAGGTCGAGTGCGCTGCCACCCTCTTCCGCGATCCGTGCGTGGCGCCGGAACAGGCCAAACAGGCCGCGCCCCAGGCTGAATTGCGCGAACGGGTCGGCAGGCGCGCGCGCCGGCGCGCGCACCGCGAATTCGGCCTCGTCACCCAGCCATTGCAGCGTGCCGGCGACAGCGTCGACACGGATGCGGTCACCGTCGCGCACCCGCGCGAGCGCCCCGCCCGCCAGCGCCTCGGGGCCGACGTGGATTACCGCCGGCACCTTGCCCGACGCGCCGGACATGCGCCCGTCGGTCACCAGCGCCACCTTGTGGCCGGCGTCCTGTAGCGCGCCCAGCACCGGGGTAAGCCGGTGCAGTTCCGGCATGCCGTTGGCATTCGGCCCCTGGAAACGCACCACCGCCACCAGGTCGCCGCCCAATTCGCCAGCATCGAACGCCGCCTGCAGCGCCTCCTGCGAATCGAACACCCGCACCGGCGCTTCGACCACGCGGTGCTCGGGCGCCACGGCCGAGACCTTGATCACGCCGCGTCCCAGGTTGCCCTGCATCAGCCGCAGCCCGCCCTCGGCGGAGAACGGCGCGCCCGCAGGCGCCAGCACCTGCGGGTCGCCGCTCGTTGCGGCGCCGTCGCGCCAGCGCAGCACGCCGTCGGTCATCACCGGTTCCTGCGCATAACGGGCCAGGCCCGGGCCGGCCACGGTCTGCACGTCCTCGTGCAGCAGACCGGCCTGCAGCAGCTCGCGGATCACGAAGCCGGCGCCGCCGGCGGCATGGAAATGGTTCACATCGGCCGAGCCATTGGGATAGACCCGCGCCAGCAGCGGCGTGATGCGCGACAGCAGGTCGAAATCGTTCCAGTCGATGACGATGCCGGCGGCGCGCGCCATCGCCACCAGGTGGATGGTGTGGTTGGTCGAGCCGCCGGTGGCCAGCAGGCCGACCATGGCATTGGCGATGGCGCGCTCGTCGACGATGCGCGCCAGCGGCAGGTAGCTGTCGCCGCGCGCGCGCAGCGCAATCGCGCGCTGTGCCGCCGCGGCCGTCAGCGCATCGCGCAGGCCGCTGTCGGGATGGACGAAGGCCGCGCCAGGCAGGTGCAGCCCCATGATTTCCATCAGGAACTGGTTGCTGTTGGCGGTGCCGTAGAAGGTGCAGGTGCCGGCGCCATGGTAGGCCTGGCATTCGGCTTCCAGCAGCGCGTCGCGCCCGACCTGCCCGGTGGCGTAGAGCTGGCGCACGCGCGCCTTCTCCTTGTTGGGCAGCCCGCTGGACATCGGGCCCGCGGGCACGAACACCATCGGCAGGTGGCCGAACTGCAGCGCGCCCATCAGCAGCCCCGGCACGATCTTGTCGCACACCCCCAGCATCAGCGCCGCATCGAAGGTGTTGTGCGACAGCGCCACCGCGGTGCCCATGGCAATCGCATCGCGCGAGAACAGCGACAGCTCCATGCCAGCGTTGCCTTGCGTGATGCCGTCGCACATCGCCGGCACGCCGCCCGCCACCTGCGCCACCGCGCCGACCGCGCGCGCGGCCTCGCGGATCACGGCGGGATAGCGCTCGTAGGGCTGGTGCGCCGACAGCATGTCGTTGTACGCGGTGACGATGCCCAAGTTGGGCGCATGCTCGACGCGCAGCTTCAGCTTGTCGCTGGCCGGCAGCGCGGCAAAGCCGTGCGCCAGGTTGGCGCAGGACATGCCGCGCAGCGGCCCCAGTTCCGCCTGCGCGCGCTCGCAACGGGCAAGGTAGGCGGCACGGCTGGCGCGGCTGCGCGCAACGATGCGGTCGGTAACGGCCTGAAGCTCGGCATGGACGGCAGAAGGCATGGCGATGACGGTCCTTGTGGGAAAAAGGAGGCGGGGCGACGGGCGCCGCAGGGCGCTATCACCTGTAGATTTTCTACAAACCGGGCGCCATTATACCCAGCACCTGCCGCTCGTCGACCCGCCATTGCAGAAAAATCCCCACCACAAGGCCGTAATCAGTACAAACCCGGAGAGCCAGTCAGCCTTCATCTAAGGCAAGATGCGGCGCCAATCAATGTAGAATATCTACATACTCTTCCACACCGATACCGCCGCCTGCCGCCATGCGCGACCGCATCCTTGCCGTCTACGACACCCTCCGTCCCTCAGAACGCCGCCTGGCCGACTATGTAGCCCGCCACGGTGCCACCGTGATCCGGCTGTCGATGCCGGAACTGGCCGAGCGCGCCGGGGTATCGCAACCCACTATCGCGCGCTTCTGCGCGGCGCTGGGCTACGACGGCTTCCGCGAATTCAAGCTGCAGTTTGCGCAGAACGTCGGCGGCGGCACCCCTTTCGTGCACCAGGATGTCGCCGCCGACGACCGCCCGGCGGACATCGCTGGCAAGGTGTTCGACCGCACCATTGCCACGCTGATGAGCGTGCGCAACGCGCTTTCGGCCGACCAGATCGAGCATGGCATCCAGCTGCTCGCCGGCGCGCGCCGCATCGAGTTCTACGGCTGTGGCAACTCCGGCATCGTCGCGCTCGACCTGCAGCACAAGTTCTTCCGCCTGGGCGTGCCGACCGTCGCCTATGCCGACCCGCACGTGTTCAGCATGTCGGCGGCGCTGCTGGCGCCGGGCGACGTGGCCGTACTGGTCTCCAACAGCGGCCGCACCTGGGACATGCTGACCGCCGCCACGCTGGCACGCAGCAGCGGCGCCAGCGTGCTGGCGCTGACCCATAGCGGCTCGCCGCTGGCGCGGCTGGCCGAGGTCTGCGTGTTCTCGGACGTCGAGGAAGACAGCGAGGTCTACACGCCAATGACTTCGCGCATCAGCCACCTGGTGCTGGGCGACGTGCTCGCCGCTGGCGTGGCGCTGGCGCGCGCGGACACCGTCGCGCCGCGCCTGCAGCGCGCCAAGGCGCATCTGCGCGAGCGGCGCATCGCCGGTGCCGAGCCGGCGCCGGCACGCAGCCGGGGCCGCGCCGCGGCGGCCGAGCCGGCCACGCCGTCTACGTCCACCAGGCCCGCACGGCCCGCCGCACGCCCCAGCCGCAGTAAGGCCGGCTGACCGCCCGCGACACCCTCGCGCCCTAGCGCGGCGCCGGCGGCCGCTCCCGCCAGTAGCGCGGCTCCGCCTGCCGGAACGTCGACAGCGTGTAACCCGCGCGTGCCGTGTCCATGGTCACCGCGCCGGTTTCGTCGGTGCGATAGCGCAGGATGCCCGCGCGGCCAAAGCGCTCCCAGACTTCGGCGTTCGGATGGCGATAGCGGTTGCCATAGCCCAGCTGGAACACCGCGGCCGCGGGCCCGACCGTCTCGATCCAGTCCGCGCCGGACGACGTAGCGCTGCCGTGATGCGCCACCACCAGCACGTCGGCGCGCAAGGCTTCGGCCGGCATGCGCCCGATCAACGCACGCTCCTGCGCCAGGCCGATATCGCCGGTCAGCAGCAGGCTGTGCGCGGCAGTGTCCACGCGCAGCACGCAACTGCGCGCGTTGCTGGCGATGGCGGCCTGCTGCGACTGTTCAGGCAACGGGTGCAGCACGGCAAAGCGCACCCCGTCCCACTCCCATTGCTGTCCCGCGGCGCATGGGTTCCATCGGGCCGGACCGGTCCCATCATTCAGCGCGTCCAGCAGCGGGTGGCCGGCTGGCGCACCGGTGCTGCGCGCCGCCACGCCGACCGTTCCTACAATGTCCGCCACGCCGCCGGCATGATCGATGTCTTCATGGCTGACCATCAGGTGGTCGAGCCGCGCCACCCCTTCGGCGCGTAATAGCGGCACCACCACCCGAGCGCCCGCACTGGACCCCGACACATAGCCGGGTCCGGTGTCGTACAGCAGCGCATGCGAGCGCGTGCGCACCAGCACCGCGGTGCCCTGCCCGACGTCGAACATCACTGCGCGGAACTGGCCATCGGCCACCGGCGGGCCGCGCGCCACCAGCATCGGCAGCATCAGCAGTGCGCCATGCCGGCGCAGGCGCGCCGAAGCCACGGGCGCCACCAGCACGGCCACGCCAAGCGCGGCCAGCAGCAGCGCGACTGGCCCCGCGCTGGCGGCCTCCCACAATGCCCCGGGCAGCATGGAGAACCATGCCAGCACGGCCGCCAGCCCCTGCATGGCAAAGTGGGCACCGGCGATGACCGGCACGGCCAGCCACAGCGGCAGCGCGGCACCCAGCAGCGCCAGCGGCGTTACCAGCAGGCTGACCACGGGGATCGCCACCGCATTGGCAAACGGCGACACCACCGAGACCTGGCCGAACAGCAACAGCGTCAGCGGCACCAGCCCGATGGTCACGGCCCACTGGGTGCGCGCGCCCGCGGCAAGCGCGGCCCGCAGCCGTTGCCAGCGCCCTGCGATGGCGGCGTCGCGTCCCGGCCGGGCAGCGAAGAAGATCACCGCGACGGCACCGAAGGACAGCCAGAAACCGGGCAGCATGACCGCCCACGGGTCCAGCAGCAGCGCCACCAGCGCGGCGCAGGCCAGCACCACCGACGCCGGCGGCGCACGTGCCCCCCACACCGCGACCGCCGCGACGCAGAGCATGGCGACGGTGCGCAGCGCCGGGATCTGCATGCCGGCCAGCATGCCGTAGCCCAGCGCGGTGGCCACCGCCACCACCAGCGCGGCTTGCCGGGCCGGCAGCCACAATGGCAGTGGCCGTCGCAGCCAGCGGCCAAAGCCGAACGAGTGGCGCCACAACAGTCCGGTCAGCGACGCCGCCATGCCGGCCACCATGGTGATATGCAGCCCCGAAATGGCGACCAGGTGGCTCACGCCGGTGCGCCGGAACAATTGCCAGTCGTCCGCCTCGATGCCGCGCTGGTCGCCGATCACCAGCGCGACCAGCACCGCGCCGTAACGTGCCCCGGCCGGCAGCGCGGCGCGCAGGTGGTCGCGCACGGCCGCACGCCAGGCCTCGATGCGCCAGGCCAGCCGCTCCGAGGCGGCATCCTGCGGCGGACCGTGGGCGCGGCGCACGTAGCCGGTGGCGCCATAGCCTTGCGCTAGCAGCCAGTAGGCGTAATCGAAGCCAAACGGATTGGCGAGCCCGCGCGGGCGGCGCAGGCGCAGGGTCAGCGTAAAGCGTTGTCCCGGACTTAACTCGAGCGGCGCGTCGCGCCAGTTGAGGATGACCTGGCGCGGCAGCGGCTGGTCCGGCCCCGCCGACTGCTCGACGGTGAACGCGAAGCGTGTGCCGGTGGGGGATCGAGTGGGCAGCCCCGAGACCACCCCGCGCACGTCGAGGTTGCGCGCCTCCAGCGCCACGGGCAGCCATTCGCGCAGGCGCAGTTCGGCGCGCCAGGCAGCCCAGCAGTACGCCATGGCAAAGGCCAGCGCCGCCAGCGCCAGGACTTGCAGCAGGGCAGGCAGGCGCCTGCCCCACAGGGCCATGCCGATGGCGCACAAGGCCAGCAGCGCGGCGCCCAGGCGCAGGCCGTGCGATTGCGGCAGCGTCGACTGCTGCTGCAGGGCCCAGCACCCGGCCACGAATGCCACCACGAAGCGACGCACGGCACCTCCTCCGATGATCTTGCATTACCGGAGTTGTACCCGCGCGCAGGCGCGGCGAGCTTGTCAGCTTGTCAAGCAGGCGTGGAAGTTGTGTGACCGCCAGCAAGCGGAGGCGCCATGGTATCGGCAAACGCCGCCAGCCGCGGCAGCGCCGCCACGGCATTGCGCCAGGTCGCCTGCGCCAGCGTCAGTGCGTCGATGCCGCGCAGTTGCGCCATCACGCGCGCCACGCCGGCCACCTCGGCGGGCGTGTTGCGCGCCTTGTGCTGTTCGCCGAACTGGTCGTCCGACAGCCATGCCGGCGCGATGTCCGGCGCATCGGTTTCCAGCACCAGCGCCTCCAGCGGCAGTTCAGCCGCCAGCCGGCGGATCTGGCGCGCGCGGCTGAAGGTGACATTGCCGCCGAAGCCCAGCTTCAGGCCCTGCTCGACGAAGCGCCGCGCCTGTTCGTGGCTGCCGTTGAAGGCGTGGGCGATGCCGCGTTTGACGCCGAGCTTGCGCAGTTGCGCACCGACCTGGTCCTGCGATTTGCGCACGTGCAGCAGCACCGGCAGGTCGAACTGGCGCGCGATCTTCAGTTGTTCGACGTAAAGCCAGGTCTGGTGGTGCGCGTCCAGCCCCGCGACGAAGAAGTCGAGCCCGATCTCGCCGATGCCGACGAAGCGCGGGTCGTCCATGCTGGCGGCCACCTGGCGCCGCAGCGTGTCCACCTCGGCCTGGCCCGCGCCGGGCGAGCACAGCGGATGGATGCCCAGCGCATAGACGCAGCGCGCATCGCGATGCGCCAGCGCGCGCACGGTATCGAAGTTCCACGCGGCCACCGCCGGCACCACGATGCCGCGCACGCCGGCGGCCGCGGCCGCGTCGGTGACCTGCTCGCGGTCCGCGTCGAACTCGCCGGCGTCGAGGTGGCAATGGGTGTCGATCCACATGGCTGCGTACGCTTCAGCGTTCCTGGTGCAGGTGGCCGTCGCGCAGCCGCAGCACGCGGTCGCAGCGCCCGGCCAGGTCGAGGTCGTGGGTGACGATGACGAAGCTGGTGCCGAGCGTGCGCGACAGTTCCAGCATCAGGTCATAGACGCCGCCGGCGGTGTGGTCATCGAGATTGCCGGTGGGCTCGTCGGCCAGCACGCAGGCCGGCTGGCCCACCAGCGCGCGCGCAATGGCGACGCGCTGGCGCTCGCCGCCGGACAGCTCGCCCGGCCGGTGCCGCGAGCGCCCGCCCAGCCCGACGCGCTCCAGCATCGCCTGCGCAACCTCGCGCGCGGCGTGCTGGGTCAGTCCGCGGATGCGCAGCGGCATCGCCACGTTGTCGAGCGCGGTGAATTCCGGCAGCAGGTGGTGGAACTGGTAGACAAAGCCCAGCGAGCGGTTGCGCACCACGTTGCGCTCGCGCTCGCGCAGCGCCGTGAAGGGCTTGCCGAGCAGCGCAACGCGGCCGGAATCGGGCTCGTCGAGCCCGCCCAGCACATGCAGCAGCGTGCTCTTGCCCGAGCCCGAGGCGCCCACGATGGCCACCTTCTCGCCGGCGTTGACGCGCACGTCGACGCCGCGCAGCACGTCGACGTCGAGCTCGCCCTGGCGGAAGCGCTTGGTCAGGCCCTCGGCCACCAGCACCGGCGCACCGGTGCGCGGCAGGCCCGGCGCGGGCGTGGAAGTAGCGGCTTGCAGCACGGCTTCACTCATAGCGCAGCGCCTCCGCCGGATTGACGCGGGCGGCGCGCCAGCTGGGATAGAGCGTGGCCAGCGTGGCCAGCACGAAAGAGATGATGCCGATGGTGGCGATGTCGTTCACGCGGGGATCGGAAGGCAGTTGGCTGATGAAATAGATGTCGCGCGGCAGGAACTGCACGTGCAGCAGCCGCTCGATGAACGGCACGATCACGTCGATGTTGGTGGCGATCAGCGTGCCGCCGGCCACGCCCAGCAGCGTGCCGATAAAGCCGATGGCCACGCCCTGCACGATGAAGATCTTCATGATCGAGCCCGGCTGCGCGCCCATGGTGCGCAGGATGGCGATATCGGCCTGCTTGTCGGTGACGGTCATCACCAGCGTCGACACCAGGTTGAACGCGGCCACCGCGATGATCAGCGTCAGGATGATGAACATCATCCGCTTCTCGGTCTGCACCGCGGCAAACCAGTTGCGGTTCTGCTTCGACCAGTCGCGCAGGTAAAGCTCGCCCGACATGGTGCCGGCCAGCTCCTGCGCCACCAGCGGCGCGCGCTGCATGTCCTGCAGCTTCAGGCGCACCCCGGTGGGACCGCTCAGGCGGAACAGGGTCTCGGCGTCCTGCAGGTTGACCAGCGCCAGCGCGCTGTCGAACTCGAAGTGTCCGGATGAGAACACGCCTACCACGGTGAACTGCTTGAGCCGCGGCAGCACGCCCGCGGGCGTGATGGTGCCCTGCGGCGCCAGCAGCGTGACCTTGTCGCCGACCTGGACGCCCATGGCATTGGCCAGCTCGTTGCCCAGCGCGATGCCGAAGCTGCCCGGCACCAGCGCGGCCATGCTGCCGGCGCGGAACTGGCTGCCGATCTCCGACACCTTGGGCTCCTGCGACGGCTCCACGCCGCGCAGCAGCACGCCGCGCACGGCATCGTCGCGGGTCAGCATGGCCTGCGCCGCCACGTAGGGCGCGGCCCCGACCACCTCCTTGTTCTGCAGCGCCTCGGCCGCGGTCTTCTGCCAGTCCGGCAGCGCCGACGGGCCGATCACCTCGATATGCGCCAGCACCGACAGCATGCGGTCGCGCACTTCCTTCTGGAACCCGTTCATCACCGACAGCACCACGATCAGCGCGGCCACGCCGAGCGCGATGCCCAGCATCGAGATCATCGAGATAAACGAAATGAAGGTGTTGCGGCTGGCGCGCTTGCTTGCGCGGGTATATCGCCAGCCGATCTGCCACTCGTAGGGAAATTTCAAGAGGATTCCTGTTGTTTCGGAAAAGCGCCAGTGCCCGTCGGGGCGCCGCCGGCGGCACGCAGGCCAGCCGTGGCGGGCGGCGCCGCGCTCACGTTGTGGTCCGGTTCAGACTAGCGCGAGCCAGCCGGGAGTTTACAATCTCGCCACCATGATGACGCACCTGACCCTGATTGTGCCCTTTTCCGTCCCGCCCGGCGCCGGCGACGACGGCCGCGACGACGTCGTCCCCGGCGCGCTGCTGCGGCAATTGGAGCTGCCGGCGCTCGGAAAGTTGCTGACCCGGGCCGCACCCGGGCCGCGCGAGCGGCACGACGACCCCTTCCTGCGCAGCCTGCCGCAGGAACGCTGGCTGGCCGGCAAGACCGGACTGGATACGGGGCGGGTGCCGCTGGCGCCCTATATGCGGCTGGCCGACAGCGCCGGCGCGGCCACGGCCACCCCGGCCGACGCCGACGGCCAGTCGTGGGCCTGCCTGCAGCCGGTGCACATCCATGCCGCGCGCGATCACCTGGTGCTGATGCCGCCGGGCCAGCTGGGCCTGCGACCGCAGGAAGCCAGCGCGCTGCGCGAGGCCATCGACGCGCTGCTGCAGGAGTCCGGCATCGCGCTGGAGACGCCCTGCCCGCAGCGCTGGTACCTGCCCGAGGCGGTGTTCGGCCCGCTCGAGGCGACCACGCCGCTGCGCGCGGCGGGACGCAATATCGACATCTGGATGCAGGCCGGCGAGCGCGCACGCGACTGGCGCCGGCTGCAGAACGAAATCCAGATGACATGGTTCGACCACCGCGTCAACCAGGCCCGCGAAGCCGCCGGCGAGGTGCCGGTCAACTCGGTCTGGCTGTACGGCGGCGGCGCGCTGCAGTCGGTGCCGCGGCTGGCCGATACGGTGCTGAGCGGCGACCCGTTCCTGAACGGCCTGGCGCTGGCCGGCGGCAGCCGCGTGCTGCCGGTGCCGGCAGGCCTGGCCGGCGCGGCCGCGCTCGCAGGCTCGGTGCTGGCGATGCTCGACAGCGCCACCGAAGCGCATATCGCCGAAGACTGGGGCCTGTGGCTGGACCGCATGCACGCGCTCGATGCCGACTGGTTCGGTCCGGCGCTGGAGGCGCTGGCGGCCGGCAATATCGGCGCCATCACGCTGGTGCTGGGCGGCGAGAACCACTTTGCCGAGTTCACCGTGCGGCGCGCCGACCTGCGCAAGTTCTGGCGCGGCATGGGCCAGCGCGGCGACTGGCGCGCACTGCTGTCCGACCTCGCCCTTGCCGCCTGAAGCCATCGCTACTGACACCCCACTGCCGCCCCGCCCATGACCCGGATCGCCATCCGCCAATATTCGCCCGAACACGCCAGCGCGCTGGCCGCCACCGGCCTGCACCCGACGCTGGCGCGCATCCTGGCCGCGCGCGGCGTGGCCCGCGCCACGGAACTGGCCACGGACCTGCCCGAACTGGTGCCGCCCGCGGCCATGAAGGGCATCGACCACGCCGCGGCCTACCTGGCCGATGCCATCGCCGCAGGCAAGCGCCTGCTGATCGTTGCCGACTATGACTGCGACGGCGCCACCGCCTGCGCGGTGGGCGTGCGCGGGCTGCGCATGCTGGGCGCGCGGGTGGAGTACATCGTGCCCAACCGGTTCGAGTATGGCTATGGCCTGACACCGGAGATCGTGGCGCTGGCGGCGAAGCAGAATCCGGATGTGATCGTCACGGTGGACAACGGCATCGCCAGCGTCGACGGCGTGGCCGCGGCCAATGCGCTGGGCATCGACGTGGTGGTGACCGACCACCATCTGCCCGGCTCGGAGTTGCCGCAGGCCGCGGTGATCGTCAACCCGAACCAGCCGGGCTGCGAATTCCCCAGCAAGAACCTGGCGGGCGTGGGCGTGATGTTCTACGTGCTGCTGGCGCTGCGCGCCGAGCTGCGCCGCCGCGGCGTCTACACCCCGCAGACCCAGCCGCCGCTGCAGACGCTGCTGGACCTGGTGGCGCTGGGCACCGTGGCCGACGTGGTCAAGCTGGACACCAACAACCGCATCCTGGTGGCGCAGGGCCTGCGCCGCATGCGCGCCGGCCGGATGCAGCCCGGCGTCGCCGCGCTGTTCCGCGCCGCCGGCCGCGAGGCCGTGCGCGCCAATACCTTCGACCTGGGCTTCGGCCTGGGCCCGCGCCTGAATGCGGCCGGCCGGCTGGCCGACATGTCGCTGGGCATCGAATGCCTGCTGACCGACGATGCCAACCGCGCCTGGGAAATCGCCCAGGAGCTGGACAGCATGAACCGCGAGCGGCGCGACATCGAGGCCGGCATGCAGCAGGAAGCGCTGCGCATCCTGGAGCAGCCCATGGCCGGACTGGCCGGTGCGGATGCCTCGCGCTTTACCGTCAGCGTGTTCAACGATACCTGGCACCAGGGCGTGATCGGCATCGTGGCATCGCGGCTCAAGGACAAGTTCCACCGTCCCACCATCACCTTCGCGCCGGGCGACGACACCACCGTCAAGGGCTCGGGCCGCTCGATCCCGGGCTTCCACCTGCGCGATGCGCTCGACCTGGTGTCCAAGCGCCACCCCGGCATGCTGCTCAAGTTCGGCGGCCACGCCATGGCGGCGGGACTGACCGTGCGCGCCGAACGCTTTGCCGAGTTCCAGGAAGCCTTCGAGGCGGTCGGGCGCGAATGGCTGACCGACGACCAGCTGGCGCGCGTGATCGAGACCGATGGCGATATCGAGGACCAGTGCTTCAGCCCGGAGTTCGTCACCCTGCTGGAACAGCAGGTGTGGGGCCAGGGCTTCCCGGCGCCGACCTTCTGCGGCGAGTTCGACGTGCTGCGCCAGAGCGTGCTCAAGGGCAAGCACCTGAAGCTGCAGCTGGGCCGGGGCAGCCAGCGCTTCGACGCGATCTGGTTCAACCATGCCGACTCGCTCGGCGCCAGCGCGCAGGTGGCGTACCGGCTCGACAACAACACCTTCAACGGCGTCACCCGCGTGCAGCTGGTGATCGAGCACGCGCAGTAGCGTGCCCTGGGCGCGGCGCGCCCTGCTCAGCCGCGCGACGGCAGGTAGCTGGCCGGATTCACCGGCTTGCCGTTGCCGCGCACCTCGAAGTGCAGCTCGCTCGGGCTCGCGCCCATGCGGCCCACGTCCTGCCCCGCCGACACCTGCGCGCCCTCGCTGACCAGCGGCTGGTCGAGGTTGCCGTACACGGTGAGCCAGTCGTCGTTGTGCTTGACGATCACCAGCATGCCGTAGCCGCGCAGGTTGCCGACGTGGATGGCGCGGCCGGCGGCGGCGGCGCGCACCGTGCCGTTGGCCGGCACGGCAATGCTGAGGCCCTTGCTGGCGGGCGGGGAGAAGCCCGCCGTGACGCGACCGTCGGCCGGCCATTGCAAGCGGATGCTGCTGGCCGGCGGCCGGGACGCCGCGGCGCTGTCGGCGCGCGGCGTATCGGTCACGGCCTGGCCGGTGCCGGTCGACGCGGTGGCGCTGCCGGCCGCGGCGCCCGGCGGACGCACGCGGATCAGCTGGCCCACCTCGATCTGGCTGGGGCTGGTGATGTCGCTGTTCCAGCGGGTCAGGTCGCGCACGCTGCGGTGGTGCTTGCGCGCGATCGAATACAGCGTGTCGCCGCGCTCGACGCGGTAGTAGCCGTCCGGCACGGGCCCACCCGTGGTGCCGCAGCCGGCCGTGATCGCCGCCGTCGCGGCCGCCAGCAGCAGGCCCAGCGTACGGCGCCGGCCTGGCTCGATGTCATGTCTGGTTTTCGTCATGCGTCCTGTTCTTGGTCTGTGCCGGGGGCGGCTTGCGACCCATATTATCGCCGCGCGCACCGCCCGGCACCGCCGGATAGACCGCGCCGGCGCCGTTGCGTTCGGTTCGGGGCGCCGCCGTGACGGCCCGCAAGCCCCGATTTGCCGCGCCGATCCGCTATAATTCGAGGTTTTCGAAGCGCAGGAACATCATGGAAGCAGAACGCCTCAACGCCATCTCCGGTGCCATCTCCGATCTCCGTTCCCGGACGGAAGATCTACGGGGGTATCTTTGACTACGATGTCAAAGTAGGAAGGCTGGACGAAGTCAACGGCCTGCTGGAAGACCCCGACGTCTGGAACAACCCCAAGCGGGCCCAGGACCTCGGCAAGGAAAAGAAGATGCTCGAGGGCGTGGTCGGCGTCCTGGGCAAGCTCACCGATGACCTCGTCGGTGCCGAAGAGCTGTTCGAGCTCGCCAAGGAAGAAGGCGACGACGACACCCTCGAATCGATCGAGACCGACGTCAAGGGCTTCGAGGCGGTGGTGGCCGACATGGAATTCCGCCGCATGTTCGCCGGCGAGATGGACCAGGCCAATGCCTTCATCGACATCCAGGCCGGCGCCGGCGGCACTGAAGCGTGCGACTGGGCCTCGATGCTGCTGCGCCAGTACCTGAAGTACTGCGAGCGCAAGGGCTTCAAGGCCGAGGTGCTGGAAGAGTCCGAAGGCGACGTGGCCGGCATCAAGAGCGCGACCATCAAGATCGAGGGCGAGTACGCCTTCGGCTACCTGCGGACCGAGACCGGCGTGCACCGCCTGGTGCGCAAGTCGCCGTTCGATTCGTCGGGCGGGCGCCATACCTCGTTCTCGTCGGTGTTCGTCTACCCCGAGGTGGACGACTCGTTCGAAGTGGAAGTCAACCCGGCGGACCTGCGCGTGGATACCTACCGCGCTTCGGGCGCGGGCGGCCAGCACATCAACAAGACCGATTCGGCCGTGCGGATCACGCATATCCCGACCGGGATCGTGGTGCAGTGCCAGAACGACCGCTCGCAGCACCGCAACCGCGCCGAGGCCATGTCGATGCTGAAGTCGCGCCTGTACGAGCACGAGATGCGCAAGCGCCAGGCCGAGGCCGACAAGCTCGAGGCCGGCAAGACCGACGTGGGCTGGGGCCACCAGATCCGCTCCTACGTGCTGGACCAGAGCCGCATCAAGGACCTGCGCACCAACGTGGAAATGTCCAACACCCAGAAGGTGCTGGACGGCGACCTGGACCCGTTCATCGAGGCCAGCCTCAAGCAGGGACTCTAAGACCGTACCCGCCGCCGGCCGGCGGCGGCACAGCAACCCATCCATCGCTGTACCGCCGCCCGCGCCTTGCCGGCACGACGGCCTTTCCGACCGGGGCACCATGAGCGAAGCCAATCACCTGTACATCATCACCGGCGCCTCGCGCGGGCTGGGCGCGGCACTGACCAACGCCCTGCTCGTGCCAGGCAACCGCCTGATCTGCGTCGCGCGCAGCCGCAACACCGAGCTGGAGCGCATCGCCACGCTTAGCGGCGTGCCGGTGGCCTGGCACCTGCAGGACCTGTCGCAGGCCGGCCCTGCCGCAACCTGGCTCGCCAGCGTGCTCGACACGCTCGACCTGCCGCCAACCAGCGCCACGCTGATCCTGAACGCCGGCGTGGTCGAGCCGATCGGGCCGGTCGCGGCGCTGCAGGAAAAATCGCTGGTGCCGCACCTGCTGACCAACCTGGCGGCGCCGATGACCATGACCGCGGCGTTCCTGGAGCGCACCGAGAAGTTCGGTTGCCCGCGCAAGGTGCTGGCGATCTCTTCCGGCGCGGCACGGCGCCCGATCGAAGGCTGGAGCGCCTACTGCGCCGGCAAGGCCGGGCTCGACATGTTCATGCGCTCGGTCAACGCCGAGTACGCCCGGGCCGAAGCGCCGCGCACCGTGCGCGCGGTGGCGCTGGCGCCGGGCGTGATCGATACCGGCATGCAGGCCACCATCCGCAATGCCGATTTTGCCCAGGTGCAGCGCTTCCGCGAGCTCAAGGCCAACCAGCAGCTCGCCTCGGCAGAGGAAACCGCCGGCCGCATCGTCGCCTACCTGCACCGCCCGGATTTCGGCAGCACCGAGCTGGACGATCTCCGCAACCACTGAAGCCATACTGAACCCGCGCGCGGCACCGCGCGCGACCGACAAGACATCATGACCGAACCGAACCGCGCCCAGGCCCCGGCGCAGAACAAGGCCGCCGCCGCCGACACGCCCGCCGTCGACGAAAACAAGATCATCGCGGAGCGGCGCGAAAAACTGGCCGCGCTGCGCCAGCAAGGGGTGGCTTTCCCCAACGATTTCCGCCCCACCCACCAGGCCGCCGCGCTGCAGGCGCAGTATGCCGAGACCGAACAGGCCACGCTCGAGGCCGCGCCGGTCGAGGTCGCCATCGCCGGGCGCATGATGCTCAAGCGCGTGATGGGCAAGGCCAGCTTCGCCACCGTGCAGGACGGCAGCGGCCAGATCCAGTTCTACATCACCCGCGACAAGGTCGGCGAAGAGGTCTACGCGGCCTTCAAGCACTGGGACCTGGGCGACATCATCAGCGCCCGCGGCGAGCTGTTCCGCACCAACAAGGGCGAACTGTCGGTGCAGGTGCGCGAGCTGCGCCTGCTGTCCAAGTCGCTGCGTCCGCTGCCGGACAAGTTCCACGGCCTGGCCGACCAGGAAATGAAGTACCGCCAGCGCTATGTCGACCTGATCGTGTCGCCGGAAACGCGCAACACCTTCCGCGCGCGTACCGACGCGATCTCGTCACTGCGCCGCCATATGGCCGACGCCGGCTTCATGGAAGTGGAAACGCCGATGCTGCACCCGATCCCGGGCGGTGCCGCGGCCAAGCCGTTCATCACGCACCACAACGCGCTGGACATGCAGATGTTCCTGCGCATCGCGCCCGAGTTGTACCTCAAGCGCCTGATCGTCGGCGGCTTCGAGCGCGTGTTCGAGATCAACCGCAACTTCCGCAACGAGGGGGTGAGCCCGCGCCACAACCCCGAGTTCACCATGATGGAGTTCTACGCGGCCTACACCGACTACCGCTGGCTGATGGACTTCACCGAAGACCTGATCCGCAAGGCCGCGATCGACGCGCGCGGCAGCGCCGTGCTGACGTACCAGGAGCGCGAGCTGGACCTGTCGAAGCCGTTCCACCGCCTGACCATCTGCCAGGCGATCCAGAAGTTCGCGCCGCAGTACACCGACGCGCAGCTCGGCGATGCCGAATTCCTGCGCACCGAGCTGAAGAAGTTCGGCGTCAACACCAACGCGCCGCAGTTCCTCAATGCCGGGCTGGGCACGCTGCAACTGGTGCTGTTCGAGGAAACCGCCGAGAGCCAGCTGTGGGAGCCGACCTTTATCGTCGACTACCCGGTCGAGGTCTCGCCGCTGGCGCGTGCCTCCGACACGGTGCCGGGCATCACCGAGCGCTTCGAACTCTTCATCACCGGCCGCGAGATCGCCAACGGCTTCTCCGAGCTGAACGACGCCGAAGACCAGGCCGACCGCTTCCGCAAGCAGGTCGAGCAGAAGGACGCCGGCGACGAGGAAGCGATGTACTTCGACGCCGACTATATCCGCGCGCTGGAATACGGCATGCCCCCGACGGGCGGCTGCGGCATCGGCATCGACCGGCTGGTGATGCTGCTGACGGACAGCCCCAATATCCGTGACGTGATTCTGTTCCCGCATCTGCGGCGGGAAGACTGAGGCATTGCAAACCAGCAGGTAATCAGGGCTGTGTAGCAGCATCAAAGCAAAAAGGCCGGCATCAAGCCGGCCTTTTTCTCATTCCTGACATCAGGAAGTCATTCCGCTTCCTCGATCCACGCCTGCTGGATTGCCTCCAGGATCTTCTCGCCCGAGCGCGCCGGATCGTCGGCAAAGCCGTCGAGTTCCAGCACCCAGCGGCGCAGGTCGGTAAAACGCACGCCGGCCGGGTCGACCTCCGGGAACTTGTCGTACAGGGCTTCAGCGATGGCGTAGGTATCGGTCCACTTCATGGGCTTGTTCTCCGCTGGGGTCTGTGCCGGCCGCTCAGTGGCCTTCCTTGGCGTGGTTGATGGTGTACTTGGGAATCTCGACGGTCAGGTCTTCCTCGTCGACGATGGCCTGGCACGACAGGCGCGAATTCGGCTCCAGGCCCCAGGCCTTGTCGAGCAAATCCTCTTCCTTTTCCTCAGCCTCGTTGAGCGAGTCGAAGCCCTCGCGCACGATCACGTGGCACGTGGTGCAGGCACAGGACTTCTCGCACGCGTGCTCGAGATCGATACCGTGGGAGAGCAGCGAATCCAGCACGCTGACGCCCTTCTCGGCCTCGATCACCTTCCCTTCCGGGCAGTATTCGACGTGGGGCAAAACAATGATCTGTGGCATGTCGTTTCCTGGGTTCTGTAGTGCGGTGCAAGTGTGGTGATCAGCCCAGCTCCTGCACCTTGCGCCCCGCCAGTGCGCTTTTGATCGAGCGGTCCATGCGGCGCGCCGCAAATTCGTCGGTACCGTGCGAGAGCTGCTCCACCGCGGCGCGGATGGCGAGATGGTCATCGCCCGTGGCAATCTCGCGCGCCGTCGCCATCAGCGCTTCCACCGCCGCGCGCTCCTCGGCGGACAGCAGGTCGCCGTCGGTTTCCAGCGCACGCTGCGTGGCTTCGACCAGGCGGTCAGCTTCCACGCGTTCCTCCGCCAGCGCACGGCTCTTCATGTCGTGCTCGGCCTCGCGGAAGCTGTCCTGCAGCATGCGTGCGATATCGTCGTCGGCCAGCCCGTACGACGGCTTGACCGTGACCGAGGCCTCCACGCCCGAATGCGTCTCGCGCGCGGTCACCGACAGCAGCCCGTCGGCATCGACCTGGTAGGTCACGCGGATGCGCGCCGCGCCCGCGACCATCGGCGGGATGCCGCGCAGCTCGAAGCGCGCCAGCGAACGGCAGTCGCTGGCAAGCTCGCGCTCGCCCTGCAACACGTGGATCGCCATCGCGGTCTGGCCATCCTTGAAGGTGGTGAATTCCTGCGCGCGCGCCACCGGGATGGTGCTGTTGCGCGGGATGATCTTCTCGACCAGGCCGCCCATGGTCTCCACGCCCAGCGACAGCGGGATCACGTCGAGCAGCAGCCAGTCCTCGCCCGGGGCATGGTTGCCGGCCAGCAGGTTGGCCTGCATCGCGGCGCCCAGCGCCACCACGCGGTCCGGATCGAGGTTGGTGAGCGGGGTCTGGCCGAAGAAATCGCCCACCGCCTTGCGGATCGACGGCATGCGCGTGGCGCCGCCGACCAGCACCACGCCCTTGACGTCTTCGGGCGTCACGCCGGCGTCGCGCAGCGCCTTGCGCACCGGCGCCAGGGTCTTCTGCACCAGGTGGGCGGTGATCTGCTCGAAAGTCTCGTCGGTCAGCGTCAGGTGCACGATCTCGCCTGAGTCGAGCACGGCATCGATCACGGTGCTGTCCGCTTCCGACAAGGCTTCCTTGGCGGCGCGCGCGCGCACCATCAGCAGGCGCATGTCCTGTGCCGACAGCGGCTGCAGGCCGGCCTGCTCGACGATCCAGCACAGCAGGCGCTGGTCGAAGTCATCGCCGCCCAGCGCCGAATCCCCGCCGGTGGCCAGCACTTCGAACACGCCCTGGGTGAGCTTGAGCACCGAGATATCGAAGGTACCGCCGCCGAGGTCATACACGGCATAGATGCCTTCGGCGGCGTTGTCGAGGCCGTAGGCAATGGCCGCGGCGGTGGGCTCGTTGAGCAGGCGCAGCACTTCCAGGCCGGCCAGGCGCGCGGCGTCCTTGGTCGCCTGGCGCTGGGCCTCGTCGAAATAGGCCGGCACCGTGATGACGGCGCCGACCAGGTCGTCGCCGAGGCTGTCTTCGGCGCGCTGGCGCAGCGTGGCCAGGATCTCGGCCGAGATCTCGACCGGGCTCTTCACGCCGGCCGCGGTCTTGATCTGCACCATGCCGGGCGCATCGACGAAGTCGTACGGGCTGTGCTCGATATTGGCCACGTCGCGCAGGCCGCGGCCCATGAAGCGCTTGACCGAGACGATGGTGTTCTTGGGGTCGCGCACCGCCTCGTCCTGGGCCCGGTAGCCGATATGCGCGGTACGGTCCGGCAGGTAGCGCACCACCGACGGCAGCAGTGCGCGGCCGCGCTCGTCGGCCAGCACTTCGGGAATGCTGCTGCGCACCGCGGCCACCAGCGAGTTGGTGGTGCCGAGGTCGATGCCGACGGCCAGGCGGCGTTGGTGGGGCGCCGGCGACATGCCGGGTTCGGAAATCTGGAGCAGTGCCATGGTAATTCTTCGCTGTCTTGTACGGCAGGGGAAACCGCCATGCGGGGCGGCATGCGTGCGGTTTTCAGGCCGGGCGCCATTGTGTCATGGCCCCGGCGATCTTGCCGGTCAGTCTTCCAGCCGGTCGATGGCCTCGCTGGTATCGTGCTCGATCTTCTCGATAAACATCAGTTGCCGCACCGCGCCGCCGGCCGCGTCGTTGTCGCCAGCATCGAGCAGCGCGCCCAGCGCTGCGTGGCGTTCGCGCTTTTCCTGGCGCAGCTCGCGCAGCAGCGCATCGAGGCGGTCCACGTCGCGCGCTTCCACCGCCTCCTGCAGCGCCTCGCGCCATTCCATCTGCTGCATCAGGAACGCGGGCGACATGGCGGTGTTGTTCTCCGCCTGCACGTCGACGCCGCGCAGCTTGAGCAGGTAGGTCGCGCGCCGCAGCGGCTGGCGCAGCGTGCGGTAGGCTTCGTTGGCATGCGCGGCCCACTGCATCGCCACGCGGCGCTCGGCGTCGCCGGCCTTGGCGAAGCGGTCCGGATGCGCCTGCGACTGTACGGTGCGGTAGGCCGCGTCCAGCGCGGCCTCGTCGACGCCGTACTGCACCGGCAGGCCGAACAGCGCAAAAAAATCGTCTTTCAACTGCTTCCCCAAGAAAAAAGAGCGGCCGCGCCGCCCTTCGTCCGTGCTGCCGCCGCTACCGCGCGGGCTGGCTGGCCCACTCGGCCGGCGGCTCGTTGCGGTCGCACTTCAGGCAGTTCACCCGCGTGCCGATCATGGCGGCGCGGCCCGCCTCGCTCTGCGTCCACGGCCGCGACTGCCACGGCGGGTCGTGCCGCACATGCTGGCCATGGCCGCAGTCGAGTTCGGCCACCCAGTGGCCTTCCTCGTCCCGGCGGAAGCCGACGATGCTGCGCTCCACCGGCCCTGCCCGCGTCAGCCTGCGCTGGCGTACGTCAGACCGTGAACGACTCGCCGCAGCCGCACTCGTCCTTGACGTTGGGATTGTTGAAGCGGAAGCCTTCGTTCAACCCTTCGCGCGCGTAGTCGAGTTCGGTGCCGTCGATATACGGCAGGCTCTTGGCGTCGACGATGACCTTGATGCCGTGCGATTCGAACACCTGGTCTTCCGGCAGCAGGTCGTCGACGTATTCCAGCTTGTAGGCCAGGCCCGAGCAGCCGGTGGTCTTCACGCCCAGGCGCAGGCCCACGCCCTTGCCGCGGCGTTCCAGGTAGCGCGCCACATGCTTGGCGGCCTTCTCGGTCATGGTGATCATCGTTGCGTTCCTTCGTCGGTGCCGTGCTCAGTGCGACAGGTCAGGCGGCCTTCTGCTCGGCGCCGTGCTTCTTTTTGTAGTCTTCGACGGCGGCCTTGATCGCGTCTTCGGCCAGGATCGAGCAGTGGATCTTCACCGGCGGCAGCGCCAGTTCCTCGGCGATCTGGGTGTTCTTGATCTCCAGCGCCTGGTCCACGGTCTTGCCCTTGACCCATTCGGTCACCAGCGACGACGAAGCGATGGCCGAGCCGCAGCCGTAGGTCTTGAACTTGGCGTCTTCGATCACGCCAGCCTCGTTGACCTTGATCTGCAGCTTCATCACGTCGCCGCAAGCCGGGGCACCGACCATGCCGGTGCCGACCGCATCGTCGTTCTTGTCGAACGAACCGACGTTGCGGGGGTTTTCATAGTGGTCGAGAACCTTCGTGCTGTATGACATTTGGCTTACCTCTTGCGTATCTTTTACGGGGGTCTTGCTGTTATTTTGGCGGGATCCCGCGGGTGCTCATGCGCTCAGTGCGCGGCCCACTGGATCGAATTCAGGTCGACGCCGTCCTTGAACATTTCCCACAGCGGCGACAGGTCGCGCAGCTTGCCGATCTTGCTCTTGAGCAGCTCGACGGTGTAGTCGATTTCCTGCTCGGTGGTGAAGCGGCCCACCGTGAAGCGGATCGAGCTGTGCGCCAGCTCATCATTGCGGCCCAGCGCGCGCAGCACATACGACGGCTCCAGCGAGGCCGAGGTGCAGGCCGAGCCCGACGACACCGCCACGTCCTTGATCGCCATGATCAGCGACTCGCCTTCGACGAAGTTGAAGCTGACATTCAGGTTGTGCGGCACGCGGTGCTCCAGGTCACCGTTCAGGTAGACCTCTTCCATGTCGGACAGGCCGTTCCACAGGCGGTCGCGCAGCATGCGGATGCGCTCGTTTTCCGTCGCCATCTCTTCGCGGGCGATGCGGAAGGCTTCGCCCATGCCGACGATCTGGTGCGTGGCCAGCGTGCCCGAGCGCATGCCGCGCTCATGGCCGCCGCCGTGCATCTGCGCCTCGATGCGCACGCGCGGCTTGCGGCGCACGTACAGCGCGCCGACGCCCTTGGGGCCGTAGGTCTTGTGGGCCGAGAACGACATCAGGTCGCACTTCAGCCGGTTCAGGTCGATCGTCACCTTGCCGGTCGCCTGCGCGGCGTCGCAATGGAAGATGATGCCCTTCTCGCGGCAGATCGCGCCGATCTGCTCGACGTCCTGGATCACGCCGATCTCGTTGTTGACCAGCATCACCGACACCAGGATGGTGTCCGGGCGCAGCGCCTGCCTGAACACTTCCATGTCGAGCAGGCCGTTGTCCTTCACGTCCAGGTAGGTCACTTCAAAGCCCTGGCGCTCCAGCTCGCGCGTGGTGTCGAGCACGGCTTTGTGCTCGGTCTTCACGGTGATGATGTGCTTGCCCTTGCCCGAATAGAAATTCGCGGCGCCCTTGATCGCCAGGTTGTTCGATTCGGTCGCCCCCGAGGTCCACACGATTTCGCGCGGGTCGGCGCCGACCAGAGCGGCCACCTGCTCGCGTGCTTCTTCCACCGCGCGCTCCGCTTCCCAGCCGTACGCATGGCTGCGCGACGCGGGATTGCCGAACTGCTCGCGCAGGTACGGAATCATCTTGTCCGCCACGCGCGGGTCCACCGGCGTGGTGGCCGAGTAATCCATGTAGATGGGGAAATGTGGGGTGCTCATCGTTATGACTGCCTTGTAAGGGACCGCTGATCGCTGTGTTGCTGTCTTGCCGGCGCGCTCAGGATTGCGCCAGGCTGAAAACTGAATTCACCATTCTGGCCCGGACCGGTTTTTCCTGCTTGTCGGCCTTGCCGCGCGCGGCGGCGGCGACCGGCTGCGCGGCGTCTTCGCGCATGTCGTGCAGCACGGCGGGCTGGCGCTCGCGCTGCTGGTCCACCAGGTTCTTCAGGGAAACCGAGTCGAGGTACTCGACCATCTTCTGGTTCAGCGTGGCCCACAATTCGTGGGTCATGCAACGCCCCGAGCCGTCATCTCCGTTACAATTGCCCTTGCCGCCGCACTGGGTGGCATCCAGCGGCTCGTCCACGGCAATGATGATGTCGGCCACGGTGACGTCCTCGGCCTTGCGCGCCAGGCTGTAACCGCCGCCCGGGCCGCGCACGCTTTCGACGATCTCGTGCCGGCGCAGCTTGCCGAACAGCTGCTCCAGGTATGACAGCGAGATTTTCTGCCGCTGGCTGATGCCGGCGAGCGTGACCGGTCCCTGGTCCTGGCGCATGGCCAGGTCGATCATCGCAGTGACCGCGAAGCGGCCTTTGGTGGTCAGTCTCATGGTGCAGGGCTCTGGGGTGAAGCGTGGGGGTGAAGCTAATACTTGATCGTTTCCGTCAAGTATAAAGGTACCCGACTAATTCAGTCAACTACCCCTGCCGCACCGCACCACTTCCGCCCTCAGGCCTGGCGCCCGCCTGCGGCCGCGTGCGCAGGTGCCACGCGCGGCGGCACCAGCAGCGACAACGGCTGTTTCAGGATGCGTCGCCGCACGGCCGCGCTCAGGTCGGCGCGATCGATGCGCCGCAAGTTGCGTGACCGCAGCGCCATATTGAATGCGAGCGCAAAGCTGACCGCGACGTTCAGCATGCCCATCAGCGCAATGCCCGCCACCGCCAGCCACAGCGCCGGCATGCGCAGCGCATCCCAACCCAGCACGCCGATCGCGGCGCCCACCGACCCGGTCGACAGCGTCACATGGCGCACTTCCATATGCGGGCCGAAAAAGCTCAGGATCTCCGGCCCCAGCCCCAGCAGCAGGCCCAGCGACACGTTGGCGACGATGCCCGACAGGTTGCGTTTCCAGAAGTCCGCCACCCGGGTGGCGCCGCGTGCGCCCAGCACATACTGCAGGCGCCGGTGGTAGGCCATCACGTCGTGCACGCGGTGCAGCGCGAACCAGTTGTCGGCCCAGCCCGCGAACAGGCTCGACAGCCACAGCAGCACGCCGGTAAAGGCCGCGTACAGCGGCGTCGGTCCCAGGATCGAAAAGGACTCGATGGTGGCGATCGCCTTGGCCGGCGTGATCAGGTTGGTGCCCAGCAGCCTTTGCGCCAGCCACTGCACGCCCAGCGCCACCGGGAACACCACTGCCAGGTTGCCGGCAATGGCCGCCGCGTTGGAGCGGATCATGGCGACGGTGTCGTCGACAAAGATCTCGCGCCCTTCCGGCCGCCCGGCGTTGTCCAGCCGGTGCGCCAGCGCGGGTCCGGTCATGGCCGGCTGCTTGGTCGCCAGCGTGAAGTGCGCGAAATGGATGGCCAAAAAGCTGCCGGCATAGTTGAGCGAGGCCAGCACGCCTTCGCTGAACTTGTCCAGGTGCAAGCCATAGATCAGGAACTTCAGGTACACCGTGGCCACCGAGACCAGGCCGCCGCCCGCCGCGGCGCGCACCAGCTCGGCATATTCGCGGCGGTCACGGGTGATGTAGTGCTCGCCGGTCTCGGCCGAGCGCTCCACCACCTTGCGCGCCAGCTGTGCGAACGAGGTGCCGGCCAGATGCGCAATGCTGCGCCGCGCCTGGGTCGAGCGGATCAGCTCGGCCACCAGGTGCGCCGGCATGCCGGGACGGCCTGGCTCGACCCACGCCGCAAGCAGCAGCTCGATGCGGCTGAGCTGCACCTTCATGCGCTCGATCTGGAACACCACCTCGACCGACACGCCGTTTTCCTCCAGATCTTCGTACACCTGGCGGGCGGCGGCGTGGCAGCCGTCGAGCAGCGCGCGGAAGTAGTTCAGGCGATGGCCGAAGCTGTTGTCGTCGCGGCGCAGGCCGTCCTCGCGCAAGGCCTGGACGGCCTCATCCAGGCGGAAGAACGGGGTCTCCTCGACACACCCCGCCAGGCGCGAGCGGATCGCCTGGCTCAGCCCGGTGGCGCGCACCTGGCTGACCAGCACCGCGATGCTGGTGGCCAGGGTCTGGCCGAGCGCCGCGCGATAGCGCGCCAGGCCAGCCGCCTCGCCCTCGGCGTGGCCGGTTTCCAGCACGCGGGCCAGCCGCGCCATCAGCGCAGCGTCGATGGCATCGACCCACTCGGCATCGTCGTCGCCGACGAACACCAGCGCAAACAGCGCGGCCATGTCGCTGCGGTTCGGCGGCGGCGGCAGGAAGCGGCTCTGCAGCCGGCTCACCATCTCGCTGAAGAAGCCGGGATGCTGGGCCACGCCGGTATCGCAGAACAGGCCGGTGGGATCGTTCTCGCGCAGCAGGCTGCGAACCGTCTGCGCAAAGCTCGCGGCCCAGTCCGGATGCCGCTCCAGCACCTGCAGCAGGTAGCGCAGGCGCACGTGCTCCGGATGGCGACGCGGCGCGCCGTCTTCCTGGCTGTCGTCATCGGCGCCGAGGCCGCCGTCGCGACGGATCCAGAAGGCCAGTTCGATCAGCCAGCCGTTGCGCTCGGCCAGCGGCGCCTGCGGATCGGCCGCACTCAGGATGGCGTCGAGCTGCAGGCTGGCATTGCGCGACTCGCGCCATTTGCGAAACAGTTTGCGAAGCATGGAATTCTTGCAGGGATGGGGCCGCCGGCCGCGGGCGCAGGACGCCGCGGCGGGGCCGGGAAGGAAGGCAGCGGACCGGCTCAGCCGGCCGGATGCTGCAGGCGCTGGCGCAGTTCGGCCACCAGGCCGTCGCAGGCATCCTCGATGTAGTCGAGCACGCGCTCGAAGCCATCGCCTTCGCCGTAATACGGGTCAGGAACCTCGTCGGCGTGGTGGCGGGTGGCGAAGCTCATCAGCAGCCGCACCTTGTCGCCGGCATCCGGGCGCAGCCGCAGCAGGCCGGCCAGGTTCTCGCGGTCCATCGCCAGGATCAGGTCGAAGCGGTCGAAGTCGGGCACCCCGACCTTGCGCGCGCGCAGCGCCGAAAGGTCGTAGCCGCGCTGCAGCGCATGGCGCTGGGTGCGGGGATCGGGGGCGCGGCCGAGGTGGTATTCATGCGTGCCGGCCGAATCCAGTTCAACCAGCGCCGCCAGTCCGGCGGCATCGAGCTTGGCGCGCAGCACGCCCTCCGCCGTGGGGGAACGGCAGATATTCCCCATGCAACACATCAGGATGGCGTATGGCTTCATCGGATCAAGGCTTGGCAGGGTGGCATGGAGGCGCGATTCTACCTGCCGCGCCTTTCGCCGGCCCGGCGTGTCGCAGCGCTGGGCGGCTGGGGGCGCTAGGCGAGCTGCCTGGCCAGCCGCTCGCCGTGCGCAAACCCCGCCACCTGCGCGGCCTCGGCCGACTTGTAGTGATCGGTGATGCGCGAGCTGTCGGTCAGCGTGCCGGCGGCCCGGATGTTGGTGCCGGGGCGGCAGACGCGCACCGTGTACGACCATTCGCTTTGTGAGCGCTGCCTGACCTGCACTTGCACTTCGTGGGTTTCATAGACCTTCTTTTTCCATTCGCCGATGTCGGTCATTGTGGTTTCTCCACGGGAAATGGGGGTACTCGCCGGCGCGCTAGCTGACTTCGCCCGCGTCGATCGCGCGCATCGCGCCCGCCTCCGCCAGCGCGATCGCGGCCTCAGGCGTGGGCGCGTCGCCGGCAATTGCCTCGAAGCTGGGGCCGGTCGGTTCGCCGAACGCGTCGGCGATGCGCATCTGCGCGGCAAAGCCGCCGCCGGCATTCGGGACCGCGGTGACGACCACCGCGTAGCCGCCGTATTCAAACTGGCGTTCCATCGTGCCTCCTTCGCCGCGGTCCGTTGCCCTGCTCCGCTGGCGCTGCCGAGGATTTCACTATAGGCGAAGCGCGCCCGGCGTTGCGACGTATCAGGCAGCCGGCAGCGCGCCCTCTCCGCTGGCGCCGAACACCTGCGCCTTGAGCTTGGCCAGCTGGTCGCGCACCTGCGCGGCCTGTTCGAACTCCAGGTTGCGCGCATGGTCGAGCATGAGCTTCTCCAGCCGTTTGATCTCCTTGGAGACCTGCTTTTCGCTCATCTCCTCGTAGCGGGCCTGCTCCTGCGCCGCCTGCAGCTCGGCCCGGGCGTCGCTGACGTTGTAGACGCCGTCGATGATGTCCTTGATGCGCTTGACCACGCCGCGCGGCGTGATGCCGTTGGCTTCGTTGAAGGCGATCTGCTTGGCGCGGCGGCGCTCGGTCTCGTCGATGGCCTTCTTCATCGAGTCGGTCATGCGGTCCGCGTACAGGATGGCGGTGCCGTTGACGTTGCGCGCGGCGCGGCCGATGGTCTGGATCAGCGAGCGCTCGGCACGCAGGAAGCCTTCCTTGTCCGCGTCGAGGATCGCCACCAGCGATACCTCCGGGATGTCCAGCCCCTCGCGCAGGAGGTTGATGCCCACCAGCACGTCGAAGGTGCCCAGGCGCAGGTCGCGGATGATCTCGACGCGCTCGACGGTATCGATATCCGAGTGCAGGTAGCGCACCTTGACGCCGTTCTCGGTCAGGAACTCGGTCAGCTGCTCGGCCATGCGCTTGGTCAGCGTGGTCACCAGCACACGCTCGCCGGCCTCGACCCGGACATGGATCTCGGACAGCAGGTCATCCACCTGCGTGGTCGCCGGGCGCACCATGATGGTCGGGTCGACCAGGCCGGTCGGCCGCACCACCTGCTCAACCACCTGGCCGGCGTGCTCCTGTTCGAACTGCGCGGGCGTCGCGGAGACGAACATCACCTGGCGCATCTTGCGCTCGAACTCGTCGAACTTGAGCGGCCGGTTGTCCAGCGCCGACGGCAGCCGGAAGCCGTACTCCACCAGCGTGGTCTTGCGCGCGCGGTCGCCGTTGTACATGCCGTTGAGCTGGCCGATCAGCACATGCGACTCGTCCAGGAACATCAGCGCGTCGGGCGGAAGGTAGTCGACCAGCGTCGGCGGCGGGTCGCCGGGGCGCGCGCCGGACAGGTGCCGTGAATAGTTCTCGATGCCCTTGCAGAAGCCCAGCTCGGACAGCATCTCGAGGTCGAAGCGGGTGCGCTGCTCGAGCCGCTGCGCCTCCACCAGCCGGTTTTCCTTGTGGAAGAACTCGAGCCGCTCGCGCAGCTCGTCCTTGATCGCCTCGATCGCGCGCAGCACGGTCTCGCGCGGGGTCACGTAGTGGCTCGACGGGTAGACCGTGAAGCGCGGGATCTTCTGCCGCACCCGCCCCGTCAGCGGGTCGAAGAAATGCAGCGATTCGACTTCGTCGTCGAACATCTCCAGCCGCACCGCCATCTCGGCATGCTCGGCCGGGAAGATGTCGATGGTGTCGCCGCGCACGCGGAAGGTGCCGCGCTGGAAGTCGGTCTCGTTGCGGGTGTACTGCATCGCGATCAGGCGCGCGATCACGTCGCGCTGGCTGATCTTGTCGCCGGCCCGCAGCGTCAGGATCATCTGGTGGTATTCGGTCGGGTTGCCGATACCGTAGATCGCCGACACGGTCGCGACGATGACAGTGTCGCGGCGCTCCAGCAGGCTCTTGGTCGCCGACAGCCGCATCTGCTCGATATGCTCGTTGATCGACGAGTCCTTCTCGATAAACAGGTCGCGCTGCGGGACATAGGCCTCGGGCTGGTAGTAGTCGTAGTAGCTGACGAAGTACTCGACGGCATTGCGCGGGAAGAACTCGCGGAATTCCGCGTAGAGCTGCGCCGCCAGCGTCTTGTTGGGCGCGAACACGATGGCCGGCCGTCCCATGCGCGCGATCACGTTGGCCATGGTGAAGGTCTTGCCGGAACCGGTGACGCCCAGCAGGGTCTGGAACGACAGGCCGTCTTCCACCCCCTCCACCAGCTGCCGGATTGCCTCGGGCTGGTCGCCGGCGGGCGGGAACGGCTGGTACAACTGGAACGGGGAGCCGGGAAATGTGACGAATTTGTCTTCGTCCAGGGCCGGCGCGGCTTCGGCAAGGTTCGTCATAGGGGCGTGACTAGGGAAATACCTGAGGAAAACGGGCGGATTACGCTAGAATCTTGGGGTTGTCAGCCCCCGCTTCAAGCCAAGAAGAGCGCGGCCGGGCCTGCCAGCCTCCAGCGCAGTACGGAGCATTCTACGCCTTCCGTTTTTCACATAGCCGACCACGAGATTCCAAATGAGTTTGTTTTCTGCCGTCGAGATGGCCCCGCGCGACCCGATCCTGGGCCTCAACGAAGCCTTCAATGCCGACACCCGCGCGACCAAGGTCAACCTGGGCGTTGGCGTGTACTTCACCGACGAAGGGAAAATCCCCCTGCTGCGCGCCGTCCAGGAGGCAGAAAAAGCCCGTCTGACCACCGCCACCCCGCGCGGCTACCTGCCGATCGAAGGCATTGCGGCCTATGACCAGGCGGTGCAGACGCTGCTGTTCGGCAAGGAATCGCCGCTGATCACGGAAGGCCGCGTGGTGACGGCCCAGGCACTTGGCGGCACCGGCGCGCTGAAGATCGGCGCCGACTTCCTGAAGCGCCTGTACCCGGACGCCAAGGTCGCCATCAGCGACCCGAGCTGGGAAAACCACCGCGCACTGTTCGAATCCGCCGGCTTCCCGGTGGTCAACTACGCCTACTACGACGCCCCCAGCCACGGCCTGAACTTCGCCGGCATGGTGGAATCGCTGAAGTCGTTCCCGGCCAACACCATCGTCGTGCTGCACGCCTGCTGCCACAACCCGACCGGCGTCGACCTGTCGCCCGAGCAGTGGCAGCAGGTGGTGCAACTGGTCAAGGAGCGCAACCTGATCCCGTTCCTGGACATGGCCTACCAGGGCTTTGCCGACGGCATCGATGCCGATGGCGCCGCGGTGCGCCTGTTCGCGGACTCCGGCCTGCCGTTCTTCGTGTCGAGCTCGTTCTCGAAGAGCTTCTCGCTGTACGGCGAGCGCGTCGGCGCGCTGTCGATCGTCACCACCAGCAAGGAAGAGGCGCAGCGCGTGATGTCGCAGGTCAAGCGCGTGATCCGCACCAACTACTCCAACCCGCCCACCCACGGCGGCACCGTGGTCGCGACTGTGCTGAACAGCCCGGAACTGCGCGCCATGTGGGAAGAAGAACTGGCCGAAATGCGCGACCGCATCAAGCTGATGCGCCACGCGCTGGTCGACAAGCTGGCCGCCAAGGGCGTGCCGGGCGACTTCTCCTTCGTCAAGGCCCAGCGCGGCATGTTCTCGTACTCGGGCCTGACCTCGGCCCAGGTGGACCGCCTGCGCAATGAGCACGGCATCTACGCCGTGGGCACCGGCCGCATCTGCGTGGCGGCCCTGAACAGCCGCAACATCGATGCGGTGGTCGACGCGATCGCGGCCGTGATGTAACACCGTTGCCAGTTGCCGCGCCGCAACGACGGCAACTGGCGTCGGCATCACAAAACCATAGAAAAAAAGCGGCTTCGGCCGCTTTTTGCATTTGTTTGCGATGTTGTAGGACGTTGTCACCGAAAAATCAGGCCAATGCCTTATTGTGTTCCGCGCATAGGGAAGTACTTTAAGGTATATGCTGCAAAGCAAGATCGTTAGCACGGTCGTTCGATTCAGGCATAATCGGCGCCACTCGATCCCAGGTGTATTGTCAGTACATTGTTACTTGGTGGTACGCATCCTCAGTAAGACCAGGCAGAAACGGCATGCTCTATCAATTGCATGAGTTCCAGCGCTCGATCCTGCACCCGCTGACCGCGTGGGCCCAGGCGACCGCCAAGACCTTCACCAACCCCCTCAGCCCGATGTCGCTGGTACCTGGCGCGCCCCGCCTGGCCGCCGGCTACGAACTGCTGTACCGGCTTGGCAAGGAATACGAAAAACCGGCGTTCGATATCAAGTCGGTGCGCTCCAACGGCCGCGACATCCCCATCGTCGAACAGACCGTGCTGGAAAAGCCCTTCTGCAAGCTGCTGCGCTTCAAGCGCTATGCCGACGATCCCGAAACCATCAAGCTGCTCAAGGACGAGCCCGTGGTGCTGGTGGCGGCGCCGCTGTCGGGCCACCATGCCACGCTGCTGCGCGACACCGTGCGCACGCTGCTGCAGGACCACAAGGTCTACGTCACCGACTGGATCGACGCGCGCATGGTGCCGGTCGAGGAAGGCGTCTTCCACCTGTCGGACTACATCTACTACATCCAGGAATTCATCCGCCATATCGGCGCCGAGAACCTGCACGTGATCTCGGTGTGCCAGCCCACGGTACCGGTGCTGGCGGCGATTTCGCTGATGGCGTCCGCCGGCGAGAAGACGCCGCGCACCATGACCATGATGGGCGGCCCGATCGACGCCCGCAAAAGCCCGACCGCGGTCAACTCGCTGGCGACCAACAAGTCCTACGAGTGGTTCGAGAACAACGTCATCTACACCGTGCCGGCCAACTACCCCGGCCACGGCCGCCGCGTCTACCCGGGCTTCCTGCAGCATGCCGGCTTCGTCGCGATGAACCCGGACCGGCACCTGTCCTCGCACTATGACTACTACCTGAGCCTGGTCGAGGGCGATGCCGACGACGCCGAGGCGCACGTGCGCTTCTACGATGAATACAACGCGGTGCTCGACATGGCCGCCGAGTATTACCTCGACACCATCCGCGAGGTGTTCCAGGAATTCCGCCTGGCCAACGGCACCTGGGCCATCGACGGCAAGCCCGTGCGCCCACAGGACATCAAGAGCACGGCGCTGATGACCATCGAGGGCGAGCTCGACGACATCTCCGGCGCGGGCCAGACCGCCGCCGCGCACGACCTGTGCGCCGGCATCCCGAAAAACCGCAAGCAGCACCTGAACGCCGAGCGTTGCGGCCATTACGGGATCTTTTCGGGGCGGCGCTGGCGCGAGGACATCTACCCGCTGCTGCGCGACTTTATCCGCAAGTACCACCAGGCCCCGATGGCGGTGGCCAGCAAGTAAAAAAACGCCCGCGCAAGCGGGCGTTTCTGTCTGGGCAGCGTCGCCGGCGCCTCAGGGCTTCCTCAGATAGCTCAGCAGCATGTCCGTGTGCAGTTCGGCGAAGCGCTCGTGCTCCTGCTGCGACGCCACGTCGCGGCCGATCACGGCGCTGATGGTGTAGCGGTTCGACAGCACGTAGTAGCCCAGCGCGGAAATCGTCAGGTAGAACTGGGGCACGTCGATATGGTCGCGGAACAGCCCCCGCTGCTGGCCGCGCCGGATCACGTCGGCGAGCACGTCGACCACCGGGTTGATCAGCTGCTGCAACTGCGCGGATTTCTTCAGGTGCCGCGCCTCGTGCAGGTTCTCGCTGTTGACCAGGCGGATGAACTCGGGGTGCTCGTAGTACCAGTCCCAGACGAAGCGGGCCAGCGTGCGCACACCCTCGACCGGGTCTTCGTCGACCAGGTGCAGTTGCTCTTCGGCGGCGCGGAAGTTCGCGTATTGCTTCTCGAGCACCGCCAGGAACAGGCCCTCCTTGCTGCCGTAGTAGTAATACAGCATGCGTTCGTTGGTTTCCGCGCGCCGGGCAATCTGGTCGACGCGGGCGCCGGCCAGACCGCCCTTGGCGAATTCCTCGGTGGCCGCAGCGAGGATGCGTCGGCGCGTCCCTTCCGGGTCGCGTTTGGTCTTGGGCTCTGTTGACATGAGATGTGGTGGATCGTTGCGCGGATTATGGCACAGGCCGGATTGCGGCAATCCGGCCGCGCGACGCGGATCATCGCCGTTTCTGTCCGCCGGCGAAATCGGGGATAATCCTTGCGGCGCGAAAACCGCAGGGTCCGCAGAGACCCCGGTGCCGCAGGGGCCGCCAGCACATTGTCCGCCCCGGAAGGGCCGCCGTTATGTCGCCAACCGCTCACAGCGTCGCGCAAATATCGTGCTTTGCCCGTGGCTGCGCCGCGCTGGCGCGGCTGCCGGTGCGGCTGCCGGCGGGCTATTTTGACCCTGCTCTTGTCCCCTGAATTGCTGTCCGTTGCCGTGAATCCAGCCGTCAAGTCCCTCGCCGACCGTCTCGAGGCGCTGCTGCCGCAGACCCAGTGCACCAAGTGCGGCTTCAGCGGCTGCCGCCCTTATGCCGAGGCCATGGCCAGCGGCGCAGCCTCCTGCAACCGTTGTCCGCCCGGCGGCGCGCAGGGGATCCTGCGCCTGGCTGCGCTGCTCGGCACCGAACCCCTGCCGCTCGACCCGGAGCGCGGCAGCGAGCAGCCGCGCGCCGTCGCCCGCATCGACGAGAGCCTGTGCATCGGCTGCACGCTCTGCATCCAGGCCTGCCCGGTCGACGCCATCGCCGGCGCCGCCAAGCAGATGCATACCGTGATCCCCGAGTTGTGCACCGGTTGCGACCTGTGCGTGCCGCCCTGCCCGGTAGACTGCATCGACATGATCCCCGTCACCGGCACGCGCACCGGCTGGGAGGCGTGGTCGCAGGCGCAGGCCGATGCCGCGCAGGCGCGCTACCTCGCGCGCAACGCGCGGCTGGTGCGCGAGCGCGAGGAAAACGATGCGCGCCTGGCCGCCAAGGCCGCCGCCAAGCTCGCCGCGGTGCAGGCCGAAGCGCCCGGGAACGACGCCGAGCGCGCCGCGCAGGAACGCAAGCGCGCCATCATCCAGGCCGCGATCGAACGCGCACGGCAGAAGCAGCAGGCCGCGCGGCCACGCAATACCGACAACGTGTCGGCCGCGGTGCAGGCGCAGATCGATGCCGCGGAAGCGCGGCGCGCACGCGCCGGGCTGACGCCGCGGCAGGACGATCCCCAGGACCCGGCCAACGACCCGAAGAAAGAATCATGAACGCTGCCAAGTGCCGTGCCATCTTCGAGACGCTGCGCGAAGTCAATCCGGCCCCGACCACGGAACTGGAGTACAGCTCGCCGTTCGAGCTGCTGATCGCCGTGCTGCTGTCGGCGCAGGCCACCGACGTGGGCGTGAACAAGGCCACGCGCCGGCTGTTCCCTGTCGCGCATACCCCGCGGCAGATGCTGGAGCTGGGCGAAGCCGGCCTGAGCGAGTACATCAAGACCATCGGCCTCTACAAGACCAAGGCCAGGCATGTGATCGAGACCTGCCGCATCCTGGTCGAGCGCCATGGCGGCAAGGTGCCGGCGCAGCGTGAAGCGCTGGAAGCGCTGCCCGGCGTGGGGCGCAAGACCGCCAACGTGGTGCTCAACACCGCGTTCGGCCAACCGACCATCGCGGTCGACACGCACATCTTCCGGGTCTCCAACCGTACCGGCCTGGCGCCGGGCAAGAACGTCGACATCGTCGAGCAGAAGCTGCTCAAGTGCGTGCCGCATGAATTCCTGCACGATGCGCATCACTGGCTGATCCTGCACGGCCGCTACGTGTGCAAGGCGCGCAAGCCGGAATGCTGGCACTGCGCGATCGAAACGCTGTGCGAGTTCAGGGAGAAAACCCCGGCGCCACAGCTGTAGCCGCGGCCGGCTCGGGCGCAGGCTTGGGCTCGTGTGCCAGCACCAGCGCCAACTGCAGCGCGGTGCGCGCGACCACGTCGACTTCGGGACTGTAGCCGTGGCGGATCCAGCGCACCGCAAGGTGGACCACGCCGCCCGCCACGCCCGCCGTCAGCAGCGGGTTACGCTCGCGCCCCGGCGGCAGCAGCGCCTGCGCCAGCAGCCCGCCAAATTCATCCAGCGAATCGGCCAGCGCGCCGTCAACCAGCTTGCTGACGCCACGGATTTCCACCAGGAACACCCGCGCCGAGCGCGGTTCCCGCTGCAGCGCGCCGAAATAGGCGCGCAACATCGCCAGCGCCCGTTGCGCGCCGTCGTGGCCGGCGGCCTCGCCCGCCTGCACCAGGGTGTGCAGCAGGCGGTGCGTCACCGTTTGAAACGATGCCAGCAGCAAGGCCTCGCTGTTGGCGAATGACTCGTAGAAATAGCGTTCGGTCAGGCCCGCGGCCTCGCACACGGCCTTGACGGTGGCGTTCTGGTAACCGCGCTCGCCGTAGACCTGCACGGCCGCGGCAATCAGTTGCGCGCGGCGCTGGGCACGGCGCTCTTCGGCTTCGGCGCCGCGATAGCGGCGCGCGGGAGTCAACTCGGGGGTCATGCGCGCCATTATGACATTCCCTATGGTCAGAAAACTTGCCGGATCGCTTCTGACAATCTATGTTGTCAGAAGTGTCACTGACCGGATGCCCCCATGCGCGATGCCAGTTCCGATGACGCAGTTCTCGATGTGCTGATCGTGGGCGCGGGCCTGTCCGGCATCGGAGCGGCGCGCCAGCTGCAACGGCGCTGCCCCGGCAAGCGCTACGCCATCCTCGAGGCGCGCGACGCCATCGGCGGCACCTGGGACCTGTTCCGCTACCCCGGCATCCGCTCGGACTCGGACATGTACACGCTGGGCTACCGCTTCAAGCCCTGGCGCGGCGCCAAGGCCATCGCCGACGGCCCCTCGATCCGCGCCTATATCGGCGAGACCGCCGCGGAAGCCGGCATCACGCGCCAGATCCGCTTCGGCCACCGCGTGGTCAGCGCGGCGTGGGACAGCGCCGACGCGTGCTGGACCGTCGAAGCCGAACGCGGCGCCGACCGCAGCCGGGTGCGGCTGCGCGCGCGCCTGCTCTATGTCTGCGCTGGCTATTACAGCTATGCCGAGGCTCATCGTCCTGCGTTCGACGGCGAGGACCGTTTTCGCGGCCGCATCGTGCATCCGCAATTCTGGGACGAGTCGCTCGACTACGCCGGTAAGCGCGTGGTGGTGATCGGCAGCGGCGCCACCGCGGTCACGCTGGTGCCGGCGATGGCTGCCAGCGCGGCGCACGTGACCATGCTGCAGCGCTCGCCTACCTATATCGTGACGCGCCCCGGCGAAGACGCCATGGCGCGCGCGCTGCGCCGCATGCTGCCGGAGCGGCTGGCCTACGCCGCCACGCGCTGGAAGAACGTGCTGCTCGGCATGACCTTCTTCCAGCTGGCGCGGCGCCGGCCGGAACGCGTCAAGGCGCGCCTGGTGGGCATGGCGGCGGCGCAGCTGCCGTCGGGTTTCGACGTGGCGACGCATTTCACGCCGCGCTACAAGCCCTGGGACCAGCGCCTGTGCCTGGTGCCCGACGGCGACCTGTTCCGCGCCCTGCGCGAGGGCCGCGCCTCGGTGGTGACCGACACCATCGAGCGCTTCACCGAAGCCGGCATCGAGCTGGCCAGCGGCAAGTCGCTGGACGCGGATATCGTGGTGACGGCCACCGGGCTGAAGCTGAACATGCTGGGCGACATTGCGCTCAGCGTCGACGGCCAGCCGCGCCGCCCCGCCGAATGCCTGGCCTACAAGGGCATGATGCTCAGCGACGTGCCCAACCTGGTGCTGGCGTTCGGCTACACCAACGCCTCATGGACGCTCAAGGCAGACCTGACGGCCGAGTACGTCTGCCGCCTGCTGCGCCACATGGACCGCCATGGCCACCGCATCGCGGTGCCGCGCGCGCCCGCCGCGGTGCAGCCGACGCCGTTCCTGGACTTCACCTCGGGCTATGTGCAGCGCGCCGCCGGCGTGCTGCCGCGCCAGGGCGACCGCAAGCCGTGGCGCGTGCACCAGAACTACCTGAAAGACCTGCTGACGATCCGACACGGCCGCATCGCCGACGGCGTGCTGCAGTTCGGCGCGCCGCCGGCGCGACGCGAGCCGCGTAACGCGCAGGAGGCAATGGGCGCCAGCACGGTCGCTGCGGTCGCCGCCAGTGAGGTGCAGCCATGACCGTGGCGCTCATCGCACTGGCCGTGCTGCTGGCGTTGCTGCTGTCCGGCGCCGCGCTATGGCTGTACACGTGGCGCACCGCCCGCCGCATCGAAGCCGCGATGCCGCCGCCGGGCCGCTTTATCGACGTGCCCGGCGCGCGCCTGCATGTGGTGGAGCGCGGGCAAGGCCCGGTGCTGCTGCTGGTGCACGGCCTGTCGGGCCAGCTCGAGAACTTCGGCTACGGCATGATCGCGCCGCTGGCGGAGAGCTTCCGCGTCATCGCCGTCGACCGCCCCGGCGCGGGCCATTCCACGCGCACGCCCGGCAGCGCCGCCGACCTGCCCGCCCAGGCCGATGCGCTCGCCGCGCTGTGCGACCGGCTTGGCCTGGACCAGCCGTTGGTGGTGGGCCATTCGCTGGGCGGCGCGATTGCGCTGGCGCTGGCGATCCGGCATCCGGAACGCGTCGGCGGCCTGGCGCTGATCGCGCCGCTGACGCATCCGCCCAGGGAGATCTCGCCGGTGTTCCGGGCCATGACCGTGCCGCGCGCATGGCAACGCCGGCTGCTGGCCTGGACCCTGGTGGTGCCGATGTCGATCCGCCATCGCGCCGAGGTCATGGACATCGTGTTCGGCCCCGACCCGGTGCCGGACGACTTCCCGACCCGCGGCGGCGGCCTGCTGGCCCTGCGCCCGCGCCATTTCCTGGCGGCATCCGAGGACCTGAACGGCGCCGCGCACAGCCTGCCGGCGCTGCTGCGCCACTACGGCACGCTGCGCGTGCCGGTCAGCGTGCTGTACGGCCGCGACGACCGCATCCTCGACTTCGCCGAGCATGGCGAAGCGCTGGTGGCCAAGGTGCCGGGTGCCACGCTGACCCTGGTCGGCGGCGGGCATATGCTGCCGGTGACCGCCATCGACACCAGCGTCGATTTCGTGCGCGCCGCCGCCGCGCGCATGCAGGTGTCCGCGCCGCGGCCGCCTCAATTTGCCTGATCCCGGGAGACCGCCCATGACCACCACGACGGGTTCCAACCCCTACAAGCAGGATGTCTTTGCCGCGTTGCGCGCCGTGCGCAAGCTGATGGCGGACGGCAACGACACCGAGCAGGTATTCCGCATCATGCGCGCGCTCAACGGCCCGTCGATGCCGCGCAACTTCAGCCGCCTGCTGGCCACGCACGACGGGCGCCGCATGGTCTACCAGCGCATCGAACTGGCCGAGCGCCTGTCCGATCCCGCTTACGTGGCCGGCTTCGCGCCGGGCACGGTCGGCGCTGCCTATCGCGCCTTCCTCGAACAGACCGGATACAGTGCGGACGGGCTTGCCAAGGTGTCGAACCTGGACCAGGAGCCGGTGCTCGAAGACGCCTACCTGTGGTTTGGCCGGCGCACGCGCGACATCCACGACATCTGGCATGTGCTGACCGGCTACCGCGCCGACGAAAGCCTGGGCGAAGCCGCGCTGGTGGCGTTCAGCTATGCGCAGACCGGCGGCAAGGGCTGGGCCTTCATCGCCATCGCGGCGTCGCTGAAGAGCCTGCGCGTGACCGGCAGCCTGGCCTTTGCGCGCGCCGTGCTCGAGGGCTACCGGCTGGGCCGCCGCGCCGGCTGGCTGCTGGGCGAGGATTACGAGAAGCTGCTGCACGAACCGATCGACGCGGCGCGCGCGCGACTCGGGATCTGCGAGCCGCGCCGCTACCTGGCCTGCAATCCGCTGCAGCAATGGACCGCCTGATCGACGCGCCAGCCTAACCTCCAAAAAAAAGCGACCCGCGGGTCGCTTTTTCTTTCGCCGGCGCCGGGCGCGCTCAGACGATGCGACAGGCTTCGTCGAACGACAGGCGCGGGCCGCGCGGATACAGCTTGTCGGCCACGCCATAGCCCAGATTGCACAGGAAGTTGACCTGCCAATTGCCGTCCGGGAAGAACGCCGCGTTGACCTTGTCGGCGTCGAAGCCGCCCATCGGGCCGCAGTCCAGGCCCAGCGCGCGCGCCGCGAGGATAAAGTAGCCGCCCTGCAGCGAGCTGTTCATCAGCGCATCGCGCGCGATCTTGGCGTCGTTGCCGGCGTACCAGGAGCGGGCATCGGCGTGCGGGAACAGCTTGGGCAACTGGTCGTGGAAGGCGGTGTCGAAGGCGATGATCGCGGTCACCGGGGCCGAGCGGGTCTTGTCGACGTTGCCGGCCGAGACGCAGTCCACCAGGCGCGCCTTTTCGGCGGCGCTCTTGACGAACACGATGCGCGCGGGGCTGCTGTTGGCAGCGGTCGGGCCGAACTTCATCGCTTCATAGATCTGGTGCAGCACGGCATCGTCCACATGGCGGTCCTGCCACACGTTGTGCGTGCGGGCTTCGGTGAACAGTTGCGCCAGCGCGGCGTGGTCGATCTGGGACATGCGCGTCCTTTCCGTACGGGAGGTGAGAGAAGGCGCGATTGTACCCAAGCGCCGGCGCGCTTCACGACAGCGCCTTTGAGCAACCCGTTCAATTCCCTTGCATGTCGGCGCGCGCTGGCGCCGGCGCGCTGCCGCGGCGGGTCAGCCACAGCACCCCCGCCAGGATCAGGCCCCCGCCGAGCGCCTGCGCCGCGCCGATCTGCTCGCCCAGCAGCAGGGCCGCCAGCACCACGGTGACCACTGGCTCCAGCGTCGACAGCATCGACGCCTGCGCCGCGCCCAGCCGCTGCAGCCCGGCAAAGAAGGTCAGGATCGCCAGCACGGTCGACAGCAGCGCGATCCCCGCCAGCGCCAGCCAGCCGCCGGCATCGGCCGGAAACTGCGGCGGCGTGCCTGCGCCGGCGCGCAGCACGCCGACGGCGCCGTAGACCAGCGCCGCCGCGGTGCAGATCACGGTGGTGGTGGCGATCGGGTTGACGCCGGCGGTCAGGCGCGCGCCGACGATGATGTAGACAGAATAGATCACCGCCGCCGCCAGCCCCAGCGCAATCCCCAGCGGCGAGCCCGCGCCGCCGCCGACCGTCAGCCCGGCGCCCACCGAGCACAGCACCAGCGCCACCACCGCGGCGGTGGTCAGCCGCTCTTTCAGGAAGATGGCGGCGAGGATGGTCACGAACAGCGGGTACAGGTACAGCAGCAGCGCCACCAGGCTGGCCTGCGCATGGTTGAGCGCGCTGAAGAAGCAGAACGACTGGCCGACATAGCCGATGCCCCCCATCGCCGCCAGCGCCAGCACGCGCCGCCACGGCGGCAGCGCGATACCGCGCGTGCGCATCACCCACGCCAGCGCCGCCGCGGCCAGCAGGAAGCGCACCAGCAGCAGCCCGTACACGTCCGCGCCGGCGGCGTAGGCAAAGCGCGCGAAGATGGCCATGGCGCCGAAGGCGCTTGCCGAGACCGCGATCAGCAGCACGCCGGCCAGCTTGTCGCGGGCTGCGGTCGGGGCGGTGGGGGCGGATGCGGTCATCGTGCAGGCAGGGGTCGGCGATCCCGCATTCTACTTGGCGCCATCGCGGCAAGCGCCGGCAAGGGCAGGCCCCGTCGTCTACAATGGCGCCACCATGTTCAATCCCTCACGAGAAGAAGTCCGCCGGTTCTTCTGCGATGCCTGGCAGAAGCAGATCGCAGGCGGCGTGCTGACCCCGCTGGAAGCCATCGCCGTCGACTGGATCGGCGAGCACCCCGAGTACCACGAGTTGCTGCGCGACACCGAAGGTGCGCTGGCGCACGACTATACCCCCGAGCAAGGCCAGACCAATCCCTTCCTGCACCTGGCGATGCACCTGTCGATCTCGGAACAGGTCTCGGTCGACCAGCCGCGCGGCATCCGCCAGGCCTACGAGGCGCTGGCGCGCCGGCTCGATTCCCCGCACGAAGCCCAGCACCAGGTGATGGAATGCCTGGGCGAAATGCTGTGGCAGTCACAGCGCACCGGCCAGCCGCCGGACGGCGACCACTACGTCGACTGCGTCAAGCGCCGCGCCAACCGCTGACAGCGCCCCACCGGTACGCCAAAAAAAGTGCAGCGTACAATTCCTCACAAGCCGTCGCGGGCATGCGTGATAGGCTTTGTCTCCGAGTTTTCCCTAGTTACGTTGCCATCACCCGGCAACGTCGCGCATCTTCATGCCCCCTACTGCCTTTTTCTCGCGGCAGCGCCTGGCGCCAGCCAGCCGTGCCGTCGCCCCGCTCTGCCTGTCGCTGATGCTGGCCTGGCCGCTGACCGGCCATGCCGGCGTGGCGCTGCTGCAGCCGCCTCGCGTGATCGACGGCAACCAGCCGCTGACGCTGACCCTGGTGGTGTCGGCCGATAACACCACGCGCCGCTACCGTATTCCCGACACACTCGAAGTGACCGCCTCCGGCGAGATGCAGGCGCCGGTGCGGCTGGTGCTGTGGCGCGAAGTCTCCGGCCCCGCCGTGGTCAACCTGCGCCGTGGCGAGCATCGCGCCATCCGCTACACGGTGGCGCTGCCGCCGGCGCTGCGCGGCCAGGTGCGGCTGGATGCCACCGGCATCGACGCTGCGCCGGTGCTGGTCACGCTGAACCGGCTGCCGCAGCCGGGCGAGGCGGCCACGTCGACGCCGCCGGTGGCCAGCCAGGTGCCGGCCACCGTGGACAGCCCTGAACCCGCCGACAGCGCGCCCGTCCCGGTGACGGGGATCACCACGGCCGCGGCCACGGCCCCCGCCCCGGCCGACCTGCGCGACAGCGCCCGGCTATCGTTCCACGACCCGATGTACTTCATGGTCGGCGCGCACGGTGGCGCCAACGCCAAGTTCCAGTTCAGCTTCAAGTACCGCATCTTCGAGGGCGAGGATCCTGCGTCGAAGCGCCTGTTCGATAACCTCTACTTCAGCTACACCCAGTTCTCGCTGTGGGACCTGAACGAAGATTCGGCGCCGTTCCGCGACACCAATTACCGGCCCAGCCTGTTCTACTACCTGTCGGATACCGGCGTACGCAACAGCGTGATCAGCCGGATGTCGCTGGCCACCGGCCTGGAGCATGAATCCAACGGCCGCAACGGCGTGGAATCGCGCAGCATCAACACGGTGTTCGTCAAGCCGACCTTCTATTTCGGCGACCAGAACGACTGGCACTGGCGCGTGGCGCCCAAGCTCTACGCCTATGTGGAAAAGGCCGACAACCCGGACATCGCCCACTACCGTGGCTTCATGGATCTGGGCATCGCCTATGGGCGGCCGGACTCATGGGAGTTCTCGGCGACGCTGCGCAAGGGCACGCGCAAGTGGTATGGCAGCGTCGACGCGCAGCTGACCTACCCGATGGCGCGGCTGATCCCCGGCACGGCCGGCTACCTGATGGCGGGATATTTTGTCGGCTATGGCGAGAGCCTGCTCGACTATAACCACAAGCTGCCGTGGCAGTTCCGCATCGGCTACGCGCTGACGCGCTGAAGCCAGGCCTGCGTTAGCCCGCCAGCGGCTTGCCGCTGGCCTTCAGGCGGGCATTGGCGACGGCCGCGGCAAACTGCCCGTGGCCGTGCCAGCCGGTGGCGCGGCCCAGCTTCTTGCCGTTCTTAAAGAACATGAACACCGGAATGCCGTGCAGGCCGAAGCGCCGTCCCAGCTGCGGGTGCGCATAGACGTTGGCATGCAGCCAGTGCAGTTCCAGCGCGCGCACCGGTCCGGGATTGGCCAGCATGGCCTTCTTGGCCATTTCGCAGTTGAAGCAGTCCACGCCCCAGAAGAACACGCACACCAGCGCGTCTCCGGCGGCGGCGATGGCGGCGTCGATGGTGGCGTCGTCGACCTCGCGCATGGCAAAGGCATCAAAGGCGCGGTGGTCGAGATGCGGGGCCGCGGACGGGTCCGGCGCGTCGGCTTGCGGTTCGGTGCTCATGGTTCGCTCCTGATGCGCTTCGCCCCGGATGAGGCGCGCTCCCAATGACGAACGCCCGGGCCGGCAGGCACCGGGCGTCGGGCCGTGACGGCAGGGCCGGCGGCTTACTTCGGCGCCGCGACCGTGACCAGGGCCGGGCGCAGCACGCGGTCGGCAATGGTGTAGCCGCGCTGCAGCACGGTGACCACGGTATTGGGCTCCTGGTCCGCCGGCACCATCGAGATGGCCTGGTGGCGGTGCGGGTCGAACTTCTCGCCCACCGGATTGAGTTCGACGATCTTGCCGCGCTCGAAGGCGGCGGCCAGCTGGCGCGCGGTCAGTTCCACGCCTTCGCGCAGCTTGGCGATATCGCCGGAGCCGTCGGCCAGCGCGGCCTGCAGGCTGTCCATGACCGGCAGCAGGTTGTCGGCAAAGTTCTCGATGGCGAACTTGTGCGCCTTGGCGACATCGTCCTGCGCCCGCCGGCGGATGTTCTCGCCTTCGGCAACGGCGCGCATGTACAGGTCGTAATGCTCGCTGGCCTTGGCTTCCAGGGCGGCCAGCTGGGCCGCCACGTCGTCCACGGCGGTAGCCGCAGTTTCGGGCGCGCCGGTCTCCGGGCTGGCGGTGGCGGTGCTGGCCGCCTCATCGCCCGCAGGCGTCGCAGTCTGGTTGGATGGCGTCTGCTTCTGGTCTTCCATGTCGATCCGTATCAATGCAGTGTCGCGGCCCGCCGTGGGGCTGGCCGCGGGTGGTAAATCGGCGTGTGTCCGATGCAGGTGGTGGCAGCTCGCCGCATTTCAAGAGTGGCGCCGGCGCGACGCCGAAACACACGGTTACAAAGCCTGGCCTGCTGCAATCGACGCCTTATTGCTTTGCGCCGATGCCCTCACTAAGATTCTTAGTAAGAAAAATGACAAAAATGTCGAGGGCCCAGGAGATGGTTCATTTTTGTGCCGCTTCCGAAAGGTTGGCCATGCATAAGCTACCAGTCGTGACGCTGTGCCTCGTGGCCGCACTGGCGGTCATGACCGCCTTTATCTGCCTGTCCGGCGCCTTTACCCCGCGCGATACGGAGTATGGCAGCGGCAAGGCGGTGTTCAAGCACTACATCGTTCCCTTCGTCAGCCAGGACGTCGCGCAGGAATAAGCTGCCCCACCTGGCGATCCATCGCGCGGCGGCACCGGCAACGGTGCCGCCGCGCTGCCATCTCAGCCGTTGAAGTCGTCGATGCGGCGGCGGTCGCGCTTGGTCGGGCGCCCCTGGATCTGCGCAGAGGGTTCGGGCTGCAGGCGCCGGCGCTCAGCGTCGGCGGCCCGGCGCGACTGACTCTCGGCACTTTCCTGGTACAGCGTCTGCGCCACCGGCGCCGGCCCGCGCGCCGCGGCGATGCCCTTCACTTCGAACTCCCAGCGCTGCTGGTGTGCCTCCAGCGCAACCTTGTCGCCGGGCTTGACCTCGCGCGAGTTCTTGCACAGCTGGCCGTTGACGGTCACCTTGCCGCGCTCCACGGCTTCGGCCGCGAGCGAGCGGGTCTTGAAGAAGCGCGCGCACCACAGCCATTTGTCGATGCGCTGGCGCGCATCCGCCTCGAAATCCACGTTCATGCCGCCGCTCCCCGCGCTTGCGCACGCGTGCGCCGCGCTTCCAGTTCATGCGCATGCGGCGTGGCCAGCGGCCAGCCCTGCAGGTGCTGCAGCGCGATCTCCGCCATCGCCGCGACCCACGGCGCGGCATCGTTCATGCACGGAATGAAATGGAATTCCTTGCCGCCCGCGACCTTGAACTCAGTCTGGCCTTCCATGGCGATTTCTTCCAGCGTTTCGATGCAGTCCGCCGGAAAGCCAGGGCAGAACACATCGACGCGCCCGGCGCCGACCTTGCCCAGCTCCGCCAGCGTCGGCGCCGTATAGGGCTGCAGCCACTCGGCCTTGCCGAAGCGCGACTGGAACGTCACCTGGTACTGGCCCGGCTGCAGGCCCAGCGCCTCGCCCAGCAGGCGGCCGGTCTTCAGGCACTCGCAGTGGTAGGGATCGCCCAGTTCCAGCGTGCGCCGCGGCACGCCGTGGAACGACAGGATCAGCTTGTCGCCCTGGCCGAAATCCGGCATGCCGTGCCGGCTCCAGTAGGTCGCGACCTGCTGCTGCAGCGCCGAGATATACGCGGGATGGTCATGGAAATGCTTGACCAGCCGCAGCTCGGGCTGGTTGCGCCACTGGCCCAGCGCCCGGAACACCTCGTCGAAGGCGGTGGCCGTGGTGGTGCCCGAGTATTGCGGATACATCGGCAGCACCAGCACCTGCTCGCAGCCCTGGCGGCGCAGCGCTTCCATCACCGAGGCGATCGACGGGTTGCCGTAGCGCATCGCGCACGCCACCGTCACGTCGTGGCCGTTCTGGTGCAGCAGCCGCTGCAGCGCGTGCGCCTGGCGCTCGCTGTAGACCAGCAGCGGCGAGCCCGTCATATGGGCCTCGCGCAGCCAGATCGATTCGTATTTGAGCGCCGACGCACGCGAGCGCAGCGGCAGGATCACGCCGTACAGCAGCGGCAGCCAGGCCGCGCGCGGGATTTCCACTACGCGCGGATCGGACAGGAACTCCCTCAGGTAGCGCCCTACCGCTTTCGGCGTGGGAGCATCGGGTGTGCCCAGGTTGACCAGCAGGATCGCCGTGCGTGGCGCCTGGCCGTGCTGGTAGGCCGGTTCGGGAGAAAACGTCATGTCGCTTCCGGGATGGCGCGATGCCGGGATGGGACGGGCGCGGCGCAGCGGCGCCGGGCTCGCGCGGCGGGACTGGCGCCGTCGTTCAGACCGGAACGCCGGACCACTAGTTCTGGCTCAGCGCGCTCGACAGCAACCGCGCGGTAATGTCGACGATCGGGATCACACGCTCGTAGGCCATGCGGGTGGGGCCGATCACCCCTAGTGTGCCGACGATCTGCCCGTCGACCTCGTACGGCGCGGTGATCACCGCCATGTCTTCGATCGGCACCAGCCGGCTTTCGCCGCCGATAAAGATCTGCACGCCCTGCGCATGGCTGGACACGTCCAGCAGCTGCAGCAGGCTGGTCTTGTGCTCGAACACGTCGAACAGGCGCCGCAGCTTGTCCATGCTCGAGGCCAGGTCGTCGACTTCGAGCAGCTTGCGCTCGCCGCTGATATAGACGTGGTCGTCGTCCTCGTCCTCGGCGGCGCTGCCGGCCTCGACCGCGGCCTGCATCAGCTGCGACATGTCGCGGCGCAGGTCCTGCAGCTCCAGCCGCAGGTGGCTGCGCACGGTGTCGAAGCTCATGCCGGCATAGTGCGAGTTGAAGAAATTGGCAGCCTCGATCAGCTGCGCCGGCGTGTAGGGGAGTTCGGTCTGGATGATGCGGTTCTGCACGTCGCCCTCGGGGCTGACGATGATCAGCAGGATGCGCTTGTCCGACAGCCGCATGAACTCGATCTGCCGGAACGCCTGCGCGCGTCGCGGCGTCATCACCACGCCGGCAAAGTGCGACAGGTTCGAGAGCGTGCGCGCGGCCGCGGTAATCATGCGCTGCGGCCCCAGCTGCTGGCCGCCCAGCTGGTCCTGGATCTGCCCGGTCAGCTCGGCCAGGTCGGCGTTGCGCTCGAGCGGCTTGGCGGTCAGCATCGAGTCGACGAACAGCCGGTAGCCGCGCGGCGTCGGGATGCGGCCGGCCGAGGTGTGCGGGCTGGCGATAAAACCCATTTCCTCGAGATCGGACATCACATTGCGTATCGTCGCCGGCGACAGGTCCAGCCCCGAGTACTTGGACAGGGTGCGGGAACCGACCGGCTGGCCTTCGGCAATGTAGCGCTCGATCAGGGTCTTGAGCAGCGTTTTGGAACGTTCATCCATGATGCCCCGATTTTACGCAAGTTTTGGACCTTCTGGCGGACCGGCCCGATGTGCCGCGGGATGGGCCGCCAGCGCCTGCTGACAACCGTCACGGCGGTATGGTCTAATCCCGGCATGTCCGCCCCAGCCAAAGCCAGCGCCGTGCGCACTCCATTCAAGACCGTCGCCCTGGTGGGCAGGTACTCCACCGCCGGCATCGAAGGGCCGCTGGAAGAGATCGCCTCCTATATCCTGCGCAACGGCCAGGATGTGGTGTTCGAGCGCGAGACCGCGCTGGCCACCGGGCTGACCGCCTACCCCGCCCTGTCCGCCGAAGAGATCGGCACGCAGGCCGACGTGGCCGTGGTGCTGGGCGGCGACGGCACGCTGCTGGGCATTGCGCGCCAGCTCGCCGGCTATGACGTGCCCCTGATCGGCGTGAACCACGGGCGGCTCGGCTTCATGACCGATATTGCGCTGGAAGACGCGCACACCGTGCTGCCCGACATGCTCGACGGCCGCTACGAGTCCGAGACCCGGCTGCTGCTGGCCTCGCGCGTGGTGCGCGACGACATGGACATCTTCTCGGCGCTGGCGCTGAACGACGTGGTGGTGAACCGCTCGGGCATCTCCGGCATGGTCGAGCTGGCGGTTTCGGTCGACGGCCACTTCATGTACAACCAGCGTTCCGACGGCCTGATCGTGTCGACCGCCACTGGCTCCACTGCCTACGCGCTGTCGGCCGGCGGGCCGATCCTGCATCCCACGCTGTCGGGCGTGGTGCTGGTACCGATCGCCCCGCACGCGCTGTCGAACCGGCCGATCGTGTTGCCGCACGACGCCGAGGTCACGATCGAAGTGGCGAGCGCGCGCGACGCCAGCGTCAACTTCGACATGCAGTCCCTGACCTCGCTGCTGCCGGGCGACCGCATCGTGGTGCGGCGCTCGCAGAAGACCATCAACCTGCTGCACCCGGTGGGCTACAACTACTACGCCACGCTGCGCAAGAAGCTGCACTGGCACGAATACCCGTCCGAAGACAACCGCCTCTGAGCGCCATCCAGCCGCCCCTCAGCCCGAGCCCGACCCTTCATCGGACCGACCACCCTTCCCCGCCACGATGCTGCGCAGCCTGTCCATCCGTGATTTCGTCATCGTCGACACCCTCGACCTGGACTTCGCCTCCGGCTTTACCGTCTTCACCGGCGAGACCGGCGCCGGCAAGTCGATCCTGATCGATGCCCTGGCGCTGGTGCTGGGCGAGCGCGCCGATGCCGGCGTGGTGCGCGAAGGCGCGCCGCGCGCCAGCGTCAGCGCCACCTTCTCGACCCATCCCGCGCTCGATGCGTGGCTGGCCGAGCGCGAGCTCAACAGCGAAGAAGACGGCGGCGTGCCGACCGTGCTGCTGCGCCGTACGGTCGATGCCGGCGGCCGCAGCAAGGCCTTTATCAACGGCGCCGCCGCGACCCTGGCACAGCTGCGCGAAGTGGGCGACCAGCTGGTCGACATCCATGGCCAGCACGCGCATCAGCAACTGCTGCGCCCGGATGCGCAGCGGCTGCTGTTCGACGCCCACGCCGGCCTGACGCAGCAGGCCGCCGCGGTGGCCGAGGCCTGGCGCGCCTGGCGTGCCTGCGTGCGCCAGCGCGAAGCGGTCGAGCACCAGTCGCGCGAGATGCAGCTCGAGCGCGAACGGCTCGAATGGCAGGTGGGGGAACTGGACAAGCTCAACCCGCAGCCGGGCGAATGGGACGAGATCCAGTCCGAGTACAACCGGCTCTCGCACGCCGCCGGCCTGATCGACGGCAGCCGCGCCGCGCTCGAGGCGCTGTCCGAGGCCGACGGCTCGGTGCTGTCGGCGCTCAATAGCATCGTGCACCGGCTGCAGCAGCTCGCCGATGTCGACGCCGCGCTGCGCGACGTGCTGGCCGCACTCGAGCCGGCGCAGGTGCAGGCCGAGGAAGCCGCGCATTCGCTGACGCGCTATGTCGACCGGCTCGAGCTCGATCCCGAGCGGCTGCAGGCTGTGGAAGAGCGCATGCAGGCGCTGCACGCCACCGCGCGCAAATACCGCCTGCCGCCCGAGCAGCTCGCCGATGAACTGGTCGCGCGCCGCCAGCAGCTCGACGACCTGCAGGCCGCGCAGGACCTGAACAAGGTGATGGCGCGCGAGGCCGCGGCCAAGGCCGCCTACCTGACGCTGGCGCAGCATCTCAGCCATGCTCGCCAGCAAGCCGCGCAGGCGCTGTCCGGCGCGGTCACCGACGCCATGCAGGGCCTGTCGATGGCGGGCGGCAGCTTTGTCGCGGCGCTCAATGCGCTCGACGAAGGCCAGAGCTACGGCCTCGAGCAGGTCGAGTTCCTGGTTGCCGGCCACGCCGGCGTCAGCGCGCGCCCGCTCGCCCGGGTAGCCTCCGGCGGCGAACTGGCGCGCATCAGCCTGGCGATCTCGGTGATCACCAGCGAAGCCTCGCCCACGCCCACGCTGATCTTCGACGAGGTCGACACCGGCATCGGCGGCGCGGTCGCCGAGGTGGTGGGCCGGCGCCTGCAGGAACTCGGCTGCGCGCGCCAGGTGCTGTGCGTGACCCACCTGCCGCAAGTGGCGGCGCAGGCCGGCACCCATCTGCTGGTCAGCAAGGAAACCACGGCCGAGGCCGACGCTTCGGTGACGCGCTCGCGCATCCGCGTGCTCGACCCGGCCGGACGCGTGGTCGAGACCGCGCGCATGCTGGGCGGCGCCACCGTCACCGCCACGACGCTGCAACATGCCGAAGAGATGCTGGCGCAGGGCATGGCCGACAGCGGCGCCGGCCAGTCCGCGCGCGCGGGCAAGGACGGCAAGCGCGGCCGCCGCGCCGCCGCCGCCGGCTAAGGTTCGCGCCACATTGAGCGGCCTTGCGTGGCACCGCGCCAATTTATTTATCGACAGGAGCTTTCCCCATGACCCGCCCAGCGCCGCCCACCGACCACCGCCCGCGCGCCTCGCTGCGCGCTGTGCTGGCCATTGCCACCGCCGCCTCGGCCGCACTGCTGGCGCTGTCCGCCTGCCAGGCCCAGCACAAGGCTTCGGCGCCGCCGCCGGGCAGCATCAGCGATGACCGCGCGCTTGGCGACATCATGGTCCGCTTCAAGCCGCCCGCGGTGGACTTGTCCGAAGACGCCGGCAAGCTGCTGGCAGAGATCAAGGGTCCGATCCGCTACGTGGTCAAGCGGCCGATGTCGGGCGGAGTCTGGCTGGTCACGGCGATCTCGCCATCGGCCGACGACACCCTCGACCAGGCCGTCGACACGCTGCGCGCCACGCCGCGCATCGAGACCGCCGAACCCGACCGGCTGCTCAAGCCCAGCCGCAATATTCCCACCAGCCGCGACATGCCCGCGCGCTGAGGCGGAGCTGACCCGTACGGAATGCGGCATTAACGAACGGGGACGAAAACAACACCGCCCTTGCACAACCCGGCTGGATCGTATTCGCTACATAACATGCCCACGCGCCGGCCCGGCCCGAGCGCGCTACGCCCCAGGGAGGAGAAATCCATGCCGCAATCCGCGCTGTCCGTGTTCCGCCGCAGCTTCGCGGCCCGCCGCTGGCGGGTCATCGCCCTGGCCGCCGCCGCTGCATGCGGCGCGGTCCCGACCGGCACGGCACTCGCGGCCGGCGCGCAGTCCGCACCGGCCTATACCGGCCACATCATCGTGCGCTGGCGCGACGGCGCCAGCGCGGTCGATGGCAGCGGCGCCGTCAAGTCGCCGGCTGCCGCCGAAGCCCTCAAGCAGCTGAGCGAACGCACCGGCATCGCCCTGTCGGCACGGCGCGCCATGGGCGGCAACCTGCAGCTGCTGCAGGTGGCCGACGCCCATGCCGCCGATCCCGAAGCAGCGGCCGCACGGCTGCGCCAGGATCCGCGCGTGGCCGATGCCGTGCCCGACCGCTGGCTGCGGCTGCACGACACCCTGCCCGACGATCCCGAGTTCCAGGTCAACCAGCCGTACCTGAAGGGCACCGGCACCGCAGTCGGCGGCGTCAACCTGCCGCGCGCGTGGGACCGCACCCGGGGCAGTACAGGCATGGTGGTGGCGGTGGTCGACACCGGCATCCTGCCCCATCCCGACCTGCAAGGGCGGCTGCTGTCCGGGTACGACTTCATCAGCACCACCACGGTCTCCAATGACGGCGACGGCCGCGACGGCGACCCGACCGATGCCGGCGACAACCTGCCGGCCGGCTTCACCTGCCCGGGCAGCAGCACGCCCACGCCCGATCCTACCAACAACAGCTGGCATGGCACGCGCGTGGCCGGCGTGCTGGGGGCGCAGACCAACAACGCGCGCGACATCGCGGGCGTCGACTGGAACGCGCGCATCCTGCCGGTGCGGGTCTCCGGACGCTGCGGCGCGCTGCTGTCAGACACCGTCGACGGCATGCGCTGGGCTGGCGGCCTGCCGGTGCCGAACGTGCCGGACAACCCGACGCCGGCGCGCGTGGTCAATATCAGCCTGGGCGGCGGCAGCTGCAGCAGCATCGAGCAGCAAGCCGTCAACGACCTGAATGCGCGCGGCGTGGTGGTGGTGGCCGCGGCCGGCAACAACCGCGGCGCGGTCGAGGCGCCGGCCGACTGCAGCGGCGTGATCGCGGTCACCGCGCACGCCAACGACGGCGAGAACGCCAGCTATGCCAACGTCGGCCCGCAGGTGGCGATCAGCGCACCGGGCGGCGGCTGTGGCAACTCCCAGGTGGTCGACGGCCGCTGCACGGTCACGCCATCGGTGATCCGCACGACGAGCAACGATGGCAAAACGTCGCTGGGCAACTACGTGGTGGCGTCGTCGGCGGGCACCAGTTTCGCCGCGCCGATGGTCTCGGGCGTGGTAGCGATGATGTTCACGCTCAACGGCTCGCTGACGCCCGCGCAGGTCACCGCGGCGCTGAAGAGCTCGGCGCGTCCGCATCCGTCCGGCACCTTCTGCACGACCAATCCGGGAGTGTGCGGCGCGGGCCTGCTCGATGCCGACGGCGCGCTGCTGGCCGCGCTGGGCATGCCGCCGGTGCAGGCCGCGCCGGCGCCGGCCGCGGATGACGGCGGCGGCGGCGCGGTGCCGCTGTGGAGCGCGCTGCTGCTCGCGGTGGCGGGCCTGTTCAGCTTCGCGCTGCGGCGCCGGGGCTAGCACTCAGGCGGCCGCGCCGTTGCTGCGCGCCGGCCGCCGCGCCAGCCACCACTCCTGCAACACCCAGCACATCAGGCCGGCCACGGCGCCGGCCGCATGCGCCACGCGCACCACGCCGAAGCCCCACGCCGGATCGAACACCACCGGCGCCAGCCACGACTGTTCCACCCAGACCTTGGCCAGCACGCCCAGGCACAGCAGCACGCCGGTGACGCGCGCCAGTCCCGGCGCGCGCAGCAGCCCCAGCGCGCCCCACAGCGCCAGCCCGTGCAGCGCGCCCGAGAGCCCGCCGTACCAGGCAATCGCCGGCACGCGCAGCAGCACCAGCTGCACCGCGATGCCGCACGCCACCAGCACCAGCAGCAGGCTGCGCACCCGCGCCACGCGCGCGCAGATCGCCAGCACGCCGCTGGCGGCGAGCATGTCGGCCAGCCAGTGATGGCCATCCAGGTGCACCCACATCGCCGTGGCCAGGCGCCACCACTGGCCGTCGACCCGCACCGCATCGCGCAGGTACAGGCCATGCGCGTGCCACCAGGGAAGAAAGGTGAAGGCGGCCGACAGCGACCATACCAGCGCAACCGCCGCCAGCAGCCCCGGCCACGATGCGCCGGCCGGCGCCGGCGCGCTGGCGGCCTCAGTCGTCACCGAACACGGCCCGCCACAGCGTTCGCACCGCCGCGGTCTGCGCGGCCATCGATGCCGGCGCCACGCGCGCATGGACCTGGCCGTCGAGACGCATCTGGTGCTGGCGCGCGCGGAACAGCCGGTAGGCGTCGCCCACCGCCAGCGCCAGCGTGGCATCGATCAGGCCCAGCTCGCCGGCTTCGCGCAGCAGCGCGATATTGCCGGCATTGCGCGTCAGCTGCGGATGGGCGCGGCTATGCAGCAGCACCAGGTACTGCACCGTGAATTCGATATCGACCATGCCGCCGCGATCGTGCTTCAGATCGAACAGGTCGGTGGGGTTGGGATGGCCTTCGGCAACCTTGCGGCGCATCTGCGCGATCTCGCCGCGCAGCGCCGCGGCGTCGCGCTCCTGGCACAGCACCTCGTCGCGCAGCGCCTCGAAGCGCGCGCCGATGGCGGCGTCGCCGGCGCAGAAGCGCGCCCGCGTCAGCGCCTGGTGCTCCCAGACCCACGCGGTGTTGTCGCCCTCGCGCAGCTGGTAGCGGCGAAACGCGTCGAAGCTGGTCACCAGCAGGCCGGCCGCGCCATTGGGGCGCAGCCGCGTGTCGACGTCGAACAGCGCGCCGGCCGCGGTATGGCTGGTGAGCCAGGTGATCAAACGGCGCGCATAGGCGGCATAGACCTCGGGCGCGCGCTCGTGCTCGTCGTCGTACAGGAAGATGATGTCCAGGTCCGAGGCATAGCCCAGCTCCTTGCCGCCCAGCCGGCCATAGGCGATCACGGCGAAGCGCGGCACCTCGCGGTGGCGCGTGGCGAGCTGGCGCCACACCGTTTCGAGCGTCGCGTCGAGCATGGCATCGGCCAGGTCGGACAGGCGGTCGGCCACCTGCTCCACCGTCAGCATCCCCTGCAGGTCCTGCAGCAGCACGCGGAAGGTCTCGGCATGGTGCTCGCGCCGCAGGATGTCCATCTGCTGCTCGACCTGCCCCTCCGCGGCCAGCAGCCGTTCATGCAGGCGCTTGCGGAACGCGGCCCAGTCGGGCGCGCCGGCCAGCGCGTCGCTGTCGAGCAGCTCGTCGAGCAGCTGCGGATGGCGCGTCAGGTAGGCCGCGGCCCAGCGCGAGGCATGCAGCGTCTGCGCGACGCGATCCATCGCCTGCGGGTATTCGGACAGCAGCGACAGGTAAGAGGCGCGCCTGCTGATCGCCTCGAGGAAGTCGATAAAGCGTCCGATGGTGCTGTCGGCATCGTCCTGGCGCGCGGCCAGGTCGAGCGCGCGGTTGACCAGCTGGTCGAAGCGCGCGCGGCTGGCTTCGGACAGCGCGCGGTAACGCAGCGACGCGGCGATCGCGCGCAGCCGGTCCAGCAGCGCATTGCAGTCGGTAAAGCCGGCGGCCTGCAGCCGCTGGCACGGCACCGCGCTGTCGGCTTCGGTCTGCGACGGGTCCTGGCGCGGGGTGTCCTGCGCGCGCGCGGCGCTGTTTTCCATGACGATGTCCGGCCACAGGGCCTCGCACGGGCCGGCGTCGGGGTCGGAAAAGGTGGCTTCGAACTGCTGCGCCACCGGTTCCTGCAGCTCGGCAAGCCGCGCCAGCAAGGCCGGCCAGTCGGCGCAGCCCATCATCCGCGCCACGGCCTGCTGCTCGTCCGGTGCAGTGGGCAGGTGGTGCGTCTGCGCGTCGTCGCGGTATTGCAGCCGGTGTTCGAGCTGGCGCAGGAAGCGGTAGGCATCGCCCAGCTGTGCGGCCTGGCCGGCGGGCAGCAGGCCGCGCCCGACCGCCACCGCCAGCACCTCCAGCGTCGGCCGGATGCGCAGCGCGGGATCCTGGCCGCCGCGGATCAGCTGGAACACCTGCGCCATGAATTCGATCTCGCGGATACCGCCGCGGCCCAGCTTGATATTGAACGAGCGCTGGTTGACACCGTGCCCGGGCAGGCCGCCGCTGCGCTTGGCGGCCTCGCTGCGGATCTGCGCGTGCAGCGAGCGGATCGCCGCGATCACGCCGTAGTCCAGGTAGCGCCGGAACACGAACGGCGACGTCAGCCGCGCCAGCAGGCCGGCGGTACGCTGCGCATGGGGCGAGTCCAGCGCCGACACCACGCGGCCCTTGATCCAGGCGTAGCGCTCCCACTCGCGCCCCTGCACCACCAGGTATTCCTCAAGCATGCCCAGGCTGCAGGCCAGCGGCCCGGCATCGCCGTTGGGACGCAGGCGCATGTCGACACGGAAGACGTAGCCGTCGGCGGTCACGTCGGCGAGCAGGTTGATCAGGCGGCGGCCCAGGCGGATGAAGTACTCGTGGTTGGACAGGGTGCGCGGGCCGCCCTGGGTCTCGCCATCCTCGTCGTAGAGGAAGATCAAGTCGATATCGGACGAGACATTGAGCTCGCGCCCGCCCAGCTTGCCCATGCCCACCACCACCAGCTCCTGCACCTCGCCGCTGTGCGCGCCGACCGGGCGCCCGAAGGTGGCGGCAAGATCGTCGCCCAACACCGCCAGGCCGTGCTGGATCGCCAGTTCGGCGAGATCGGTCATGGCCCCGGTGACCTCGCCCAGCGTTGCCAGGCCGCGCAGGTCGCGCTCGATCACCGCGCACATGACCTCGGCGCGCAGCCGGCGCAGCGCGCGCTTGGCGGCGTCCTCGGCGTCGGCCGAGGGCGCATGCAGCGCCTGCAGCCGTGCTGCCATCCAGGCGCGCGTAAGAGGCTGCGCCACCGCGGCGGCGAGGATTTCCGGCAGTTCCGGACGGGCCTGCAGCACGCGCCGCGCGTAGTGCGAGTACGCGGCCGAGTACAATACGTCGCCGCCTGCCCGGGCGCCTTCGCCATCCGGCTGCAGCGCCTGCGCCGCGGTGACGGCAAAGGCGCCGGCGGCCATGGTGCCGGGGCCCTGCCCCGGTGCGACGGACGCCGCATGGGCGGGTTCCGGTGTGGCGCGCGCGCCATGTTGGTCAGCAGCGTCGCCAGCGGCGGAACTCGTCGGATCAGAGGCAGTCATTCCAGTATTTGAAATGCGAGCAAAGGTGCGAAAGGTGCGGCCAGGGGTACCCCGCCGCGGTGCGCGCAGCTTGCGCATTTCTTGTTTTAGCCGGCCGGGCACCAGATTGGAGAGCGGCTAGTATTGTCGGATAATCTGCGCATGTCCAGCCGCGCCCCACAACCCGCTGACGGTTCTCCCCCCAATGGCGGCGCGGGCGGGCACGAGGCCGCCACCACGCTGCCCGCTACGCCCACCGGTTCCCTTGGCATTGACGCCCCCGACGCCCCCCGGCGGAGCTGCGCGTGGGCGCGCGCCGGGGCACTGGCCCGCGCCAGTGCGCGCGCGGTCGCGGCGGCCGTGCGCCATCCGTTCTGGCGCGCCCTGGGCCGCGGTCTGGTGCGCGTGGCGCTGGTGCTGGCCGTGCTGGCGCTGGCGGCCGGGCTGCTGATCCGCTTCGTGCTGTGGCCGCAGGCCTCGGCCGCGCGCGAGTGGCTGGAACAGCGCGGCTCGCAGGCGCTGTCGGCGCAGGTCAGGATCGGCTCGCTCGATACTTATTGGGACGGCTGGCACCCCGCCTTCCGCGCGCGCGGCCTGAGCGCGGTGGACGGCCAGCAGCGCGCGCTGCTGTCGGCCGCCACCCTCGACGGCAAGCTGGCGTGGCGTTCGCTCATCAGCATGAACCTGCAGTTCGTCAGCCTGAGCGCCAGCGGCACCGACATCCTGGTGCGCCGCACGCCCGAGGGCCGGCTGCTGGTCGCAGGCATGATGGTCGACGCCACCGGCGGCCAGCAGGACGACGACCGCTTCCTGGGCTGGCTGATGTCGCAGGGGCGCGTGGCGCTGTCCGACGGCAAGCTGCGCTGGCTCGACGAGAAGGCGCGCCTGCCCCGGCTCGACATCGGCGAGATCCGCCTCGACACGCGCCGCGAGGGCGCGCGCCACACCTTCCACCTGGAAGCGCGCTCGCCCGCGCTGGGCCCGCGCCCGCTCGAGGTGCGCTCGACCTTCCGCGACGACTACCTGCACAGCGCCGGCAACTGGCGCCACTGGACCGGCCAGGCCACCTGGGACCTCGGCCAGCTGCAGTTGCCGGTGCTGCAGCGCTACCTGGCGATGTTCGAGCGCGTCGCCAGCGGCACCTTCAGCACCGACGGCAGCATCGAATTCCGCCAGGGGCGCATCGTGCGCAGCCAGACCCGGCTGCGCGCCAGCGGCGTCGACCTGCAACTGGCCGGCGCCGCCGCGCCGCTGCGGCTGGCCAACGCGCAGGCTCTGCTGCTGCACCGGACCGAGCGCGACGGCAGCAACCTGCTGACCGTCGACACGCTGCTATGGCAGCCCCTCCAGCCGCAGCAGGCCCAGCAGCCGGCAGTGCCCGATGCCGGCAACGCGCCCGCGGTGGCCGACGGCAGCTGGCGCGAAGGCATGCGCAAGGTGGCTATCGGCTGGGCCCGGGCCAAGGACGGCACCCTGAACAAGTTCTCGCTGAAGGCGCCCTCGCTGGACCTGAACACGGTGCGCGCGCTGGCCACCTCGATGCCGATCGATACCGCGCTGCTGCGCCAGTTGCGCGCGCTGCAGCCGGCGGGGCACATCGACAACCTCAACGTCAGCTGGACCCGCGCGCGCACCGGCATGCTCGAGCGTGGCGGCGGCAAGCCCCACTACAGCATCCAGGGCACGCTGCGCGAGGTCTCGATCAACGGGCAGCCCGCGGTGCCGGCGCTCGACAACGCCGGGCATCCGCGGCTGGGCACGCCGGGCTTCGCGCGCCTGTCCGGCACCTTCGCCCTCGACGACCAGCAGGGCAGCGCGCGCTTCGAGGGCAATGACGCGGCGCTGGTGCTGCCGGGGCTGTTCGAAGACCCGCGCCTGGGGTTCGACCAGATCGGCGGCGACGTGCGCTGGCAGCGCCGCGACGGCAAGCTCGCGGTGACGCTGGAGAGCGTGCGCTTTGCCAATGCCGACGCCGCCGGCTCGGTGCGCGGCACCTGGCGCGAAGGCGGCGACGGCGTCTCGGGCATCGCCGACCTGGCCGGCGAGATGACCCGCGCCAAAGTGGCGCGGGTGCCGCGCTACCTGCCGCTGAGCATTCCCGCCGGCACCCGCCACTACCTGTCCGGCGCGCTCACCGGCGGCGAGGCGGCCGGGGTCAGCTTCGTGCTGCGCGGCGACCTCGCGCACTTCCCGTTCCAGGCACCGCGCGAGCAGGCGGGCGAGTTCCGCGTCGAGGTCCCGATCGAACACGTCAGCTACCAGATCGCACCGCATGACGCGAGCCACGAGCCGGCGCACGGCACCCCCGGCGCATCGTCATGGCCGGTGTTCACCGACATCGCCGGGCGCGTGGTGTTCGACCGCGGCGGCATGACCTTCCTGGCGCGCCGGGCCACGGTGCAGGACATTGCCGGCGTCACGCTGCACGATGTCAGCGGCCGCATCGACGACCTGAGCCCGCGCGGCAAGCTCGCCATCGACGGCAGCGCCACCGGGCCAGTGCAAGGCTTCGTACGCTACATCAACGCCTCGCCGGTGCGCGAGTGGACCGGACACGTGGCCGATGCGGCCCGGGCGGGCGGCAACGGCGAGCTGAAGCTCAAGCTCGAGATGCCGCTGGAACACGCCGACGCGGCCAGGGTCGATGGCCGCTTCCGCTTTCCCGGCAACGATGTCGTGCTCAGCCCGCAACTGCCGCTGCTGGGCAATGCCAGCGGCGTCATTACCTTCAACGAGCATGGCTTCGGGCTGGAAAACATTCGCGCGCGCTTTCTTGGCGGCGAGCTGCGCCTTGCCGGCGGCACGCAGCCGGACGGCGCCACGCGCGTGAACGCCAGCGGCCAGGCTTCGGCCGCCGGGCTGCGCGAGGCTGCCGCGGGCACGGCGCTGGCGCCGCTGGCGGCGCGGCTGGAAGGCACCACCGGCTACAGCGCGGTGATCGGCGTGCGCGAGCGGCAGATGCAGGTCCAGCTGAACTCCGAGCTCAACGGCATGGCGCTGCAGCTGCCGGCGCCGCTGGCCAAGGCCGCCGCGCCCGCATTGCCGCTGCGCGTCGAACTACGCCCGGCCGCGCCTGCGGCCAATGCCGCGCGCGCCGGCACCGACGAACTGGCGCTGCAGCTGGGCAATGTGCTCAACGCCCGCTACCTGCTGCGCCGCGATGGCGGCAACGGCTTGGAAGTGCTGGCGGGCGGCATCGGCGTGCAGCAGGCGGCGCCGTTGCCGGCCGCGGGCGTCAGTGCCGGGGCCACCTTCGACCAGCTCGATATCGATGCCTGGCGCGCGACCTTCGCCGGTGGTGCTGGCGGCGCGGGGGCCGACGAGCAGCCCTCGCCGTTCCTGCCCAGCCGCATCGCGCTGCGCGCACGCACGCTGCACGGCATGGGCCGCACGCTCGACGAGGTCGTGCTCGACGCCAGCCGCGAGGCCGACGGCTGGAACGCCAGGGTCGAGTCGCGCCAGGTTGCCGGCGCGGTGCAATGGCGCCCGGGCGCGACGGCTGCCGCCGGTTCTCTGCGCTTGCGCCTGGCGCGCCTGAACGTGCCCGATGCCAGCGACGAGCACAACGTGGTCGATGCGCTGGCGAGCAGCATCGACACCTTGCCGGCGATCGACCTGGTCGCCGACCAGTTCATGCTGCGCGGCCACGACTTCGGCAAGCTCGAGGTCAAGGCGCATACCGAGACCAGTACCGGCGGCACCGATCCGGTCTGGACCCTGGACAAGCTGCAGATCGAACAGCCCGGTGCCACCCTGACCGGCAACGGCAGTTGGCGCGTGCCGCGCCGCCTGCGCGCCGACGCCAGCGCCGAGCGCCGCACGCTGCTGTCGTTCGCCATCGACGTGCGCGATGCCGGCGCGACGCTGGACCGGCTGGGGCTGCCGCATACCCTCAGCGACGGCAAGGGCAAGCTCGAAGGCCGCGTGGCGTGGCGCGGCTCGCCGCTGTCGATCGACTATCCGACGCTGACGGGCAAGCTGTCGCTGGACCTGGAGAACGGCCAGATCCTCAGCGTCGAGCCGGGCGCGGCCCGCCTGCTGGGCGTGCTCAGCCTGCAGGGCCTGCTGCGCTTTGCCACGCTGGACTTCCGCACGCTCTCGGGGCGCGGGCTGCTGTTCGACCGCATCACCGGCAGCGGCACCATCGAGAACGGCGTCGGTACCATCCAGGATTTCAAGCTGCGCAGCCCGCAGATCATCGCCAGCATGAGCGGCACCGCCAACCTGCTGCGCGAGACCCAGGATCTGCGCGTCGAGGTGGTGCCGCGCATCAACGCCACCACCACGTCGATCGCCGCGGCCTTTATCAATCCGGCGCTGGGCATCGGCACGCTCGCCGCGCAGCTGTTGTTCGCCGACGAGTTCTCCAAGATGTTCACCCAGCACTACCGCATCTCGGGCAGCTGGGCCAACCCACAGGTCGGCAAAGTGGAGGACAATAAGGCGCAAGGCCCGACCTTCGACAACCGCGCGGATCCGGCCTTCCCGCGCTAGAAGAAGATGCCGCCCCCATGACACCAGCCAGCCCTGCCCCGTTCCGCGTTGCCGCCGTCCAGACCGTCACCGGCACCTCGCTTGACGCCAACCTGGCGCGCACCGAGGCGCGCATCGCCGAGGCCGCCGCCGGCGGTGCCGAGCTGGTGCTGCTGCCCGAGTACTTCTGCATCATGGGCCGCGCTGAATCCGACAAGGTGGCCGTGCGCGAGCACGACGGCGACGGCCCGGTGCAGCAGTTCCTGGCCGACGCGGCGCGCCGCCATGGCATCTGGCTGGTCGGCGGCACGCTGCCGATGTGGTGCGACGACCCGCAGCGCGTGTACAACACCTCGCTCGCCTTCAACCCGCGCGGCGAGCGCATCGCGCGCTACGACAAGATCCACCTGTTCGGTTTCACCCGCGGCACCGAAAGCTATGACGAGTCGCGCACCATCCTGGCCGGGCGCACGCCGGTCAGCTTCGATGCGCCCTGCGGCCGGGTGGCGATGTCGGTGTGCTATGACCTGCGCTTTCCGGAGCTGTACCGCGGCCTGGCCGCCGACGGCGGCACCAGCCTGATACTGATGCCGGCCGCCTTCACCTACACCACCGGGCAGGCCCACTGGGAAATCCTGCTGCGCGCCCGCGCCATCGAAAACCAGTGCTATGTGCTGGCGGCGGCGCAAGGGGGCAAGCACGAGAACGGCCGGCGCACCTGGGGACATTCGATGCTGGTGGACCCGTGGGGCGAAGTGCTGGCGATGCTGCCCGAAGGCGAAGGCGTGGTCGGCGGCGTGATCGACCCGGCGCGGCTGGAGGAAGTCCGGCAGAACCTGCCGGCATTGCAGCACCGGGTGCTGTAGCATGTACGCAAGCGCGGGGGCCGATGGCGCCCTCGCCCACAGGATTGTTTGCCGCGCCGGCCAGCCCGCGCGGCCCAAGGAAAAAAGGACCTCTCATGAACGCCGGCGATCTCGGAATCCGCAACCTGGCCACCGCGCAGCAACTGCTGCTGGCGCCGTACGGCCTGGACGAAGCCAGGCTGCAGCGCGTGCTGGCCGATATCTTCACGCACAAGGTCGACTACGCCGACCTGTACTTCCAGTACACCCGCAACGAGGCCTGGAGCCTGGAGGAAGGCATCGTCAAGTCGGGCAGCTTCAGCATCGACCAGGGCGTGGGCGTGCGCGCGGTCTCGGGCGACCGCACCGCCTTCGCGTATTCGGATGAAATCAGCCTGCCCGCGCTGTCGCAGGCGGCAGCCGCCACGCGCACCATCGGCAAGGCCGGCAGCGGCCGCGTCAAGGTCGCCGGCGAATTGGCCACGCACGCGGGGCGCAACCTGTACACGCCCAACGACCCGCTCGACTCGATGAGCGCGGCGGAAAAGGTGGCGCTGCTGGAGCGCATCGAGCGCATGGCGCGCGCCAAGGATCCTCGCGTGGTGCAGGTCATGGCAGGCCTGGCCGGCGAGTACGACGTGGTGCTGGTGGCGCGCAGCGACGGCGTGATCGCCGCCGACGTGCGCCCGCTGGTGCGGGTCTCGGTCACGGTGATCGCCGAACAGGGGGGGCGCCGCGAGATCGGCTCGTCCGGCGGCGGCGGCCGCTATGCCTACGGCTATTTCACCGACGACCTGCTGCAGCAGTACGTGGACGAGGCGGTGTCGTCGGCGCTGGTCAACCTGGATGCGCGTCCGGCTCCGGCCGGCGCCATGACCGTGGTGCTGGGCCCGGGCTGGCCCGGCGTGCTGCTGCACGAGGCGGTCGGCCACGGGCTCGAAGGCGACTTCAACCGCAAGGGCTCGTCGGCGTTCGCCGGCCGCATGGGCGAACGCGTCGCGGCCAAGGGCGTGACCGTGGTCGACGACGGCACGCTGGCCAACCGCCGCGGCTCGCTCAACCTGGACGACGAAGGCAACCCGACCCAGTGCACCACGCTGATCGAGGACGGCATCCTGCGCGGCTATATCCAGGACACCCTCAACGCGCGCCTGATGAAGATGCCGGTCACCGGCAACGCGCGCCGCGAGAGCTATGCCGCGCTGCCGATGCCGCGCATGACCAACACCTACATGCTCAATGGCAACAAGGACCCGCAGGAAATCATCGCGAGCGTCAAGAAGGGCCTGTATGCGGTCAACTTCGGCGGCGGCCAGGTCGACATCACCAACGGCAAGTTCGTGTTCTCGGCCAGCGAAGCCTATATGATCGAGGACGGCAAGATCACCTACCCGGTCAAGGGCGCGACCCTGGTCGGCAACGGCCCGGAATCGCTCAAGGACGTGACCATGATCGGCAACGACATGCGCCTCGACTCCGGTGTAGGCGTGTGTGGCAAGGAAGGCCAGAGCGTCCCGGTGGGCGTGGGCCAGCCGACGCTGCGCATCGAGAACATGACGGTGGGCGGCACGGCCTAAAAGAACGGAGTTCAATAGGCCCACACCGAACGAACTAGCCAAGGCAAGGTGTTCTCCCTCTCCCGCACGCGGGAGAGGGAGTAACCAGGCGGCAAGCAGCAACGCCGCAGTTCACGGCCACACCCCTCACGGCCGCACTTCATACACCAGATTGAACGGCGTCTGCGCCGCGCGCCGGAAGCCGTGGAAGCCCGCCTGCTCCGCCACCGCGCGCATGCGCGTCTCGCCCGCCTGCGCGCCCAGGCACAGGCCGACTTCCTGCGAGCGCGATGCCGGCGTGCAGATGAAGGTCGACGCGGAATAGAACACCCGGCCCACCGGGTTCAGGTTCTGCTCCAGCGCATCGTTGGCAAAGGGTTCGACGATCATCCAGGCGCCGTCGGCGCGCAGGCTCTCGCGCACGTGTCGCGCCGCGCCAACCGGGTCGCCCATGTCGTGCAGGCAGTCGAACACCGCCACCAGATCATAGTCGTTGCCGCCATAGTCCTTGGCGCTGGCCACCTCGAAACGCACGCGCTCGGCCACGCCGGCGCGGCGCGCGGCCTCGGCCGCATGGCGCACAGAGGGCTCGTGGTAGTCGAAACCGACAAAGCGCGACGCCGGAAATGCCTGCGCCATGATGATGGTCGACGCGCCATGGCCGCAGCCCACGTCCGCCACCATGGCCCCGGCCTTGAGCCGCGCCGTCATGCCGTCCAGCGCGGGAATCCATTCCGACACCAGATGCGCCGCATAGCCGGGCCGGAAGAAGCGTTCGGTGCCGTGGAACAGCGCGGGGTCGTGCTCGTGCCAGCCCAGTCCGCGGCCATTGCGGAAGATGTCGATCATCTTCGGAATTGCGCGGAACTGCGCCACGGCGATCTGGAACGCGCCCGGGATAAATGCCGGGCTGCCTTCCTGCGCCAGCGCATAGGCCTGCTCCTCGTTCAGGCTGAACTGCCCCGAACCCGCGTCATAGTCGACATAGCCGCTGGCCGCCTGCGCCGACAGCCATTCGCGCAGGTAGCGCTCGTCGGTATGGGTCTTGGTCGCCAGCATGGCGACGGTCATCGGCTTTTCCGCCAGCGCCTTGTACAGCCCGAGTTCATCGCCGACGACCACGGTCGCGGCATGCATCACCGCCCCGATATCGCCGACGAATTTTTCCATGAAGGCATTCAGCCTCGCTTCATCGACGCTCATGATGCACCTCCCCGTGCGCACGGCTCCCCGCTTCCAATATAGCCATCGGCCCTACCTGGAAAAGCCGAAAAGCGGCGGCGGCACCGGGCTCGCAAGGTCTAGCCGAAATGCAAGGCGGGTTGGTGCGCCAGCGCACGGCATGGCTGCGGCGACACTTGCCAACCCTGGCAAAAGGCGCTATAAAGATGCTTCGTCGCGCGGCCCTCGGCCAATGCGCAACGAAAATAATCGAAGCGGCGCGCAATTTCCTGCCTTTCTGCCACGCAGTGCAGCATAAATCCAGCGCCCGCGAAGCAAATCGTTTCAAGCTGACCCAAGCCAACGCCTTTTCCCGCCATGTCCGCTAAGTTTTACTTTTACTTTTTTGGCGATCTCACACCGCTGGCGGATAGGGAGGGACGGCTGTAAGCAGCGCCCCGAATACAAAAAAAACCGCCAGCGACCCTGGCGGTTTTTTTATACCCCTTTGTTTTCCCACACACTCACGACCTCACAAGAATCCTGGAGCCATCATGCTGAAGAACACCGACGACCTGCGCATCCGCGAACTCAAGGAGCTGCTGCCGCCCGCGCACCTGATCCGCGAGTTCGGCTGCTCCGAACAGGCTTCGGACGTGATCTACGGCGCGCGCCAGGCCATGCACCGCATCCTGCACGGCATGGATGACCGCCTGATCGTCATCATCGGCCCGTGCTCGATCCACGATACCCGCGCCGCGCTCGAATACGCCAAGCTGCTCAAGGTGCAGCGCGAGCGCTTCGCCGGCGAGCTGGAGGTCGTGATGCGGGTGTATTTCGAAAAGCCGCGCACCACGGTGGGCTGGAAAGGTCTGATCAACGACCCGCACATGGACGGCAGCTTCAAGATCAACGACGGCCTGCGCACCGCGCGCGAGCTGCTGCTGACCATCAGCGAAATGGGCGTGCCCACCGGCACCGAGTACCTCGACATGATCAGCCCGCAGTACCTCGCCGACCTGGTCAGCTGGGGCGCGATCGGTGCGCGCACCACCGAGTCGCAGGTGCACCGCGAGCTGGCGTCGGGACTGTCGTGCCCGGTCGGCTTCAAGAACGGCACCGACGGCAACGTCAAGATCGCGGTCGACGCGATCAAGGCCGCGTCGCAGCCGCACCATTTCCTGTCGGTGACCAAGGGCGGACACTCGGCGATCGTGTCGACCTCGGGCAACGAGGACTGCCACGTGATCCTGCGCGGCGGCAAGGCGCCCAACTACGACGCCGCCAGCGTGCAGGAAGCGTGCGACGCCATCGCCAAGGCCGGGCTCGCCTCGCGCCTGATGATCGACGCCTCGCACGCCAACAGCAGCAAGAAGCACGAGAACCAGATTCCGGTGTGCGCCGACATCGGCCGCCAGATTGCCGCCGGCGACCAGCGCATCATCGGCGTGATGGTCGAATCGCATCTTGTGGCCGGCCGCCAGGACCACGTGCAGGGCCAGCCGGTCGATGAACTGACCTATGGCCAGTCGGTGACCGATGCCTGCATCGGCTGGGACGACTCGGTCAAGGTGCTCGAGGGCTTGGCCGAGTCCGTGCGCCAGCGCCGGCTGGTGTCGGGCAGCGGCAACTGAAGCGCAGACGGAAGCAACGACTGAAGCCACCACGGCGGGCACTCAGCCCGCCGTGCTACATCCGGCTGTCGTGCATGGCGCCGCCGCTGAGGTCGGCCAGGTCCGGCGTCACCTCGGCGTAGCGCAGCAGTTTCCCGCCATGGCGGGCAGCGAAGGCGGCCGCATCGCTTTCCGTCCTGAAGCTGGCCAGCGTCGGCCCCATCGATCCGTGGCGCCGGCTGCCAGCCACGTAGATGCCGGTGCTGGCGTCGAACCAGTGCCCGCGCGGCCGCTCCCAGTCGGCGCGGGCCATGTCCTGCACGAAGGCCGCGCGCACCGGCCGCACCTGCTCCGGCCGCAGCAGCGCGTGGAACATCTCCACCGTATCGCAGAACCAGTGCGGGCGCGCCTCGCCCGCATAGAACACCTGCGCCTTGGGCCCGGCGTAATCGGCCAGCAGCATGCCGTCCAGCGCGCACGCGGTGGCGGCGTCGAACTCCTGCGGCTGTGCCGGGGCTTGCGCCTTGCGGCCGCAGCCGGCGAGCAGCACGGCGCTGCCGGCAAGCGTCAGCAACAGGTGGCGTCGAGGCCATGAGAACGGGGTACACAGCGGGGTACACATCAGCGGAAACTCCTGGCGGCAAGGGCCAGCGGCACGGCGATCCACGCCAGCAGCGCCGCGCCGGTCGGCCACGGACTGGCCAGCGCGGGCGGCACGATGCTGGCAACGCCCCCGGCGCTGCGCAGCTGGTCCAGTGAAAAGGCATTGACGATGCGAAACAGGTCGGCGGGGTTGAGCAACAGCAGCCACGCGATCCAGTCGGTGGCGGCGTGCTGTTCGCCCGCGCCGCTGCCGGCGACCAGCATGCCGAGCAGCAACAGGTCGAACACCAGCACGAAGAAGAACCACAGACCGATCGCCAGACCCGATGCCTGCGCGCGGTCGCGGCTCAGCACCGACAGCCACAGCGCCAGGCTCAGGAACGCCAGCCCGAGCAGCACCGCGCTGGCGATGAAGCCGAGGGTGTGATACAGCCCCGCCCAGCCGAACTGGCGCGCCAGCAGCAACGCCATCAGCGCAAAGCCGCCGGCCGTGGCCAGCACCAGCGCGGCGGCCAGGCCGAGGTACTTGCCCAGCAGCAACTCGCCGCGCGTCAGCGGCAGCGACAGCAGCAGGTCCAGCGAGCCGCGCTCGCGCTCGCCCACCACGGCGTCGAAGCCGAGCATCAGGGCGATCATCGGCACCAGGTAGATCACCAGGCTGGCCAGGCTGGTGATGACGAACTCCAGCGAGCGCGGGCCCAGCACGCCCTGCTCCGCGCCACCGAAGTAGCCAATCGCCAGCGACAGCGCCGTGAACACCGCGGCTACCGCCAGCACCCAGCGGTTGCGCATGCGGTCGCGGAATTCCCTGCCGGCCAGCGTGGCCACCTGCCGGGCGTCGAACCACTCGCTCATGCTTGCCCCTTCATTCCGAGAAAAAGATCCTCGAGCGACGGCTCGCGGATCTGCAGGTCCAGCAGCCGGCCGGCGAGCGGTTGCAGCGCCGCCAGCACCGTCATCTTGGCGGCGGGCGCACAACGCACCGTCAGTGCGTCGGGCAGCGCACTGTCGATCTCCAGCGCAGGCAGCGCGCTTAGCCGGCGCAGCGCCTCGTCGCGCGCGCCCGCCTCCACCCGCAGCACCAGCGTCAGCGGCAGGCCGGCCCGGATGCGCAGCGCCTCGAGGCTGCCGGCGGCCTGCAGCCGGCCCGCGGACAGGATGGCAAAGCGGTCGATGCGCTGCTGCAGCTCGGCCAGGATGTGCGAGGTGATGACGATGGTCACCCCGCGCGCGCGCAGCGCGTTCAGCATGGCGTAGCAGTCGCGGATCGCGGCGGGGTCCAGGCCGTTGGTCGGCTCGTCCAGGAACAGCACGCGCGGGGCGCCCAGCAGCGCCTGCGCAAAGCCCAGCCGCTGGCGCATACCCTTCGAATATTCGCGCACCGGACGCGCGGCCGCGGAGGACAGGCCCACCTGGTCGAGCATCGGCGCGCAGGCTTCCGCCTTCACGCCCTTCAGCCGCGCGAAAAAGCGCAGGGTCTCCAGGCCGCTCAGGTTGTCATGGAGCACCAGATGTTCGGGCAGGTAGCCGATGCCGCGGCGTGCCGCACGAAAGGCGCGTCCGCCCACGTTGGCACCGGCCACGCGCAAGGTGCCGTGCGTCGGCGGCAACAGGCCCAGCATCATCCGGAACAGCGTGCTCTTGCCCGCGCCGTTATGGCCGATCAGCCCGAGCAGCTCGCCCTGCCCCACGCTCAGGCTGACATCGTCGACGGCGCGCAGCGCGCCGAAGTGCTTGCTGACGTTGGACAGCACGATGGCATCCATGGCCGGTTCAGCGGCTGGCGTCGGCCGGCTCATGCCATTGCCTCCAGTCGGCGCGGGCCGGGCGCGTGCGCGGATATTCGTCGACCACTCCCGGCGCACGGATGACCGGAAACTGGCGCCCCGCCAGCCGCAGCGCTTGCAGCGCCGGGCTGCCTAGCAGCAGCGCCACGCCCGGATAGCGCCAACTGAGCCGGTCGACCACGTCATTGGCCCGGTACGGGATATCGCCCACGCCATCGGCATCGCGGTCCCAGCCCAGGTAGTTGCTCCAGTAGTTGCCTTGCGCGCGCTCGGACGGTTTGCGTCCGCCCCAGGCCTCGTCGCGCGCGCCGACATAGCGCACCGGCTCGCGGTTACCGATGAAGTCATTGCCCTGCACCGCGTTGCGCGTCGATCCTGCCGACAGGTGCACGCCGATGGCGTTGCCGAGCACCAGGTTTCCGCGCAGCTGCGCATACTCGACATCGTAGATAAAGAAGCCGCGCTGGTTGTGCGCGACCACGTTGCCCTCGATCACCGAGTCCTGCAGCGTGCGCAGCATGATGCCGTGGTCGGCGTTGGCCCAGGTGCGGTTGTTGCGCACCACCTGGTCGCGCACTTCCATCAGCGCCAGTCCGCCGCGGTTGCGGTAGCTGTCGTTGTCTTCCCACAGGTTGTGGTACGAGTTCATGTAATGAGTGCCGTAGCGGCTATGGTGCAGCCGGTTGCCGCGAAACACGGCATGGTGCGAGACGTCGACGTAGAGCGCGTCGCGCACGAAGCTGATGTGGTTGTCGAGGATGCGCGCGCCGCGCGTGTTGTAGAGCTGCATCCCGTTGCCGCGCTGCGCCGAGTTGTAGTCGCGCTTGCCGGTGATGGTGTTGGCTTCGACGCGGACCTCGTCGGCCTTTTCGATCCACAGGCCGAACAGGTTGTAGGTCAGCTCGCAGTGCCGCACTACCGCGCGGTGCGCGCCGGGCTGGATGTAGATGCCGGCGTTCTGGTCCTTCAGGCTGTCGCCGGAGTCGCGCACGATCAGCCCCTCGACCGTCACGTCGGGCGCGGCGATGCGCAGCGTATCGCCGCGCAGAGCACCGCTGAGCGTCGGCCGCGCGATGCCGCGCAGCACCAGCGGCCGGGCGACGGTGAAGTTGCCGGTGTAGTGGCCGCGCGCGATCTCGATGGTGTCGCCGGCAGCAGCGGCATCGATCGTCGCCTGCAGAGACTGGCCGGGCTGCACGCGCCAGGTGGCTGCTTGCACGCAGCCTGGCTCGCACGCAAGCCACAGGAAGGCGATACCGGACAGCAGCTTCATGCGGCCAGCATCCCCATCGCCTTCAGCGTCAGGAACATCATGGCGCCCACCAGCAGGTTCTTGAAGCCGACATAGCTGAGCATGTCCATCACGGTGGCGCGCCGGTAGCGGCCGCGCCACCACGGGCCATCCTTGACATAGCGCTTTGCCGACAGGCGAATCAGCACCTCGTAGAGGCTCCAGCCCAGCCACCAGCCGATCACCGCGCCGGCGCGCAGTTGTCCGCTGGCCGCCAGCGCCCACGCCACGGTTGCCGCCAGCGCGACCGCCACCCCCGCCAGCTGCAACGCCGCGGCGGAGCGCCAGCCTTGCCCGCTCCAGGGCCACAGGTGGTCCCACAGCTCGGCTAAGCAGCGCGAGGCGCCCTTGGTGGCGGCGTAGGGCGGCGTCACGGGATCGGTCGCCATGCGCGGATCGGGGCCCGACGGTTGTGCCGCGGCGGCCGTTACCGGCACCAGCGGAATGAAATACCCGTCGCGCCCCACCGGCGTGAGCGGCAGCCCGTCGCGCTCGCGCCGCTTGCGCTCGCGCGCCAGCGGCGGGCAGCCGTGCGTATCGGTGTAGAGCACCATGCAGTCGAGGCAATGCAGGCACTCGCGCTGGTCGATGCGGCCATCGGCATCGATCGCCTGTGCGCCGCAGCCCACCGCACACGCCTTGCAGCGGTTGCAGTCAGGCTTGCGCCGCAGGCCGAACCAGCGAAACGTGCTTGGCATTGCCAGCGCCGCGCCGAGCGGGCACAGGTACTTGCAGTAGGGACGTTCGATCAACAGCGACAGCGCCAGCAGCGCGCACGCGAACAGCCCGTAGGGCCACGCGCGGTTGGCGATGCCGACCAGGAAGGTGGTCTTGAACGGCTCGATCTCCGCCAGCCGCTCGGCCAGCCCCATCGAGAACACCGACACCGCCAGCAGCCCGAAGAACACGCCGTACTTGACCCGCTTGAGCCGGTCGTGCCAGCGCCGCGGCAACTGCCGCTGCCAGCGCTTCAGCCCCAGCAAACGGCCGAGCTTGTAGAGCGCCTCGGACAGCGAGCCGAACGGGCACAGCCAGCCGCAGAACAGCCCGCGCCCGAACAGCAGCACCGTGACGATGATGAAGATCCAGAAGCAGAAGATAAAGGGATCGCTCAGAAACAAGGCCCAGTCCCAGCGCAGCAGCAGCGCGTGGAACCACGTCAGCACCTGCGTCACCGAAGGCTGCGCCATCGCGCCAAACCCCACGAAGACGATGCTGATGGCCCAGGCCGTGTACTTGAACGCATTGACCGGCCACTTGTGCTTGTGGGTGGCACGCCGCGTCAGGCGGTCGCGCAGCGCGTAGACCAGCGTGACTGCGCCCAGCAGCGCCACGAACAGCGCGATGGCGCCGGCCTGCCGGCGCCAGACCTTGCGCCACGGCGCCTGCGGCGCGTCGATGCGAGGGCGCCCGCCCTGCAGCAGCGCCGCTGGCAACCAGTACGGCGCGTCGAAGCTGGCAAAGCTGCGCGTGCCGGTGGCGCGATCGACCCGGTTGCCGAGGAACGACAGCTTCCAGGGATACGCCGCCGAGAACGCCGGCGAACGGATCACGAAGATCGCCGACTCGGTCGGCGCGGGCGCCCCCGGCGCGGCCACGTCATAGAGGTTCAGGTAGTCGAGGTCGCGGAAGGTGAAGGCGTCGGCGTCCTGGCGCACCTGCACCCGGTCATAGATGCCGCCACGCACGAAGCCCGAGCCCTTGAACGACTCGGTGCCGGCGGTGCGGATCACGAAGATAGCGTGTTCGCCCGGACGCAGCTGTGCGCGCAGGCCCTGCCAGCCGGCATCGCCCAGCACGCTGCGCGCGAGATCGGGATGGTTGAGGTCGCCGAACCACAGCTCGATAAACGGGCCGCCGCCACCCGGCAGGCCGACCTGCGCGGGCTGCACCAGCAGGCGCTGCACCGCGCCCATCGCCACCAGTTGCGGCCAGCTGTAGTGCGTGCCGCTTTCAACGAAGCGCGCCGGCGCGCGTTGGGTTGGCGCCAGTATGCCGACCTGCCGCGCCACCGCCGCACCCGCCGTGGTCAGCACCTGGTTCTGCGCGATCACCGTTACCGTGGCGCCCGAAATCGCATCGACGCCGACCACGCCTTCGTCGGGTCGCGACTGCCCCACTTCGATCTTGTCGGCGACCGACTTGCCGACGTACTGCCGGTTGAAATCGAGCAGCGCCGATTCCGGGATCCCCAGCAGCAGGATCGGCTCCGAATGCTTCAGGACCTTGACGCCGGCATAGCGGCCCTGCGCGTCCATGCCGATCAGCGTCACCACCGGCTTGCCCGAATACGCCGGGGTATCGGTGATGTCGGTGGACAGCATGACGTAGCCGAACAGCTCGCGCGTGCCGCCGGGGCCGGTGCGATAGCCCTCGACATAGGGCGGCTGGCCCATGCGCGCCGAAAAATGCGTGGCGCCGGGCAGAACTTGCGCGCACGGCACCAGCGCGCACAGGTCGGCTGCGGTGGCGAGCTGCGGCGGCAGCTCGGCCTCGTAGGCGCCCGCATGCGCCGGCGACACCAGACCAAGCGAGAGCAGCCACGCGGCCAGGGCCGCGATCATTCCTTTGAAGATAGCGTGCATCATGGAAAGGCAGCAGGCGTAGCGCTGCGCACGGCCGATGCGCCGCCCGCAGCGCTACGCCAGGCCGTCTCAGGCCTCGACGATCATGCGGCTGCGCATCTCGAGATGTAGCGCGTGGCAGAAGTGGGTGCAATAGCACCAGAACACACCGGGCTTGTCGGCGACGAAGGTTACCGACGCCGTCTCCTGCGGATTGACGATGAAGTTGATGTTGTACTTGGGGATGGCGAAGCCGTGCGTCAGGTCCTCGATCTTGTCGAGGTTGGTCAGGATCAGCGTGACCTCGTCGCCCCGCTTCAACCTGATCTCGCGCAGGCTGAACACCGGCGCCTGCGAGGTGAGCTTCACCGTCACCTTGCGGCCGTTGCGGAACACGCCCGATTGCTGCGCATCCTTGATCGCCAGCGGGAAATCGTCGAGCGCGTAGACCTGCTTCGGCCGCAGCAGCTCGCGCCGGAAGATGATGAAATCGTGCGGCTCGCTGTGCACGGGGTGGTCCGCCAGCAGCACCATCTTGTCGCCGGAGATGTCGATCAGCTGCTCGTTCTCGGCGTGCAGCGGACCCACCGGCAGGAAGCGGTCCTTGGAAAACTTGCAACCTACCGCCAGGAATTTGCCGTCGGCGGCGACGGTCTCGGATTGCGAGGCATTGAGGTGGCCGGGCTGGTATTGCACATCCAGCCGGTCGACCACGTATTTGGCGCTCTTGTCGCCCCGGTGGAAGCGGATCGCCGCGTCGATGTTCCACTTGACCACCTGGCTGTCCAGAAACAGCGTGGTGTAGGCGTTGCCACGGCCGTCGAAGGCGGTATGCAGCGGCCCCAGCCCCAGCTCGACTTCAGCCACGATGGCGTCGTCCAGCTTGGCCAGCTTGCCGTCGAACCAATCCAGCACCCGGGCCAGCTCGATCACCGTGCCGGTCGGCGACAGCTTGCCGGCGCAGATAAAGTACTTCTGGTCGGGGCTGGCGTTGACGCCGTGCGGGTTCTTGGGCACCGAGACATAGGCGGTCAGCGCCGTGACCGGGTCCTGGTTGGCGGCATGCGTGCCGTCGACCACGGGCACCCTGGAATCGCCGATGGTCCTGAACTTGCCGGCCTTCACGGCTGCTTCGATGCGGGCAATGTTGAAGAACAGGCAGGCATCGCGCTCGGCCGACATCATGTCCTCGAAGCGCACGCCCATTTCCACGTTGTACTGGTTGGTCGCGGCCAGCTTGCCGTCGTACGAGGTCGCCACCAGGTCGCAGTTGCCGTCGATCAGCACCTGCCAGCGCACCGCCATCGATTCGGCGTCGACGCAGGTGAACAGCGAGCGGTACTTGCTGCCGTCCTCGGTCGGCGCATTGGGCAGCGGCACGCCGAACTCGGCGCCGCAGAACACGCGCGTGGTGTAGTTGATGCTGGCGTCGACGGGATCGCGCTTGTCCGGGAAGATGCCGTGGAAGCCCTGCACATTGGGCAGCTCGGTGATCTTGTCGCAGATGAAGTAGTCGAGCCGGATGCGCGCCAGCCGCGCATTGATCTTGTCATTGATCCAGGCATAGCGGCCGTCGTAGTTGCCGTCCTTGTACGAAGCATGCACGTGATGGGTATCGCCGACGGTGTACTGCAGGCTGCCGTCCGCGCGCGTGCCCATCACGCGCTTCGATTCATTGGTGATGCCCCACCCCGTCAGCGCGTCCGGCACGAAGCACGGAATCCGATGCAGCTCGCGCCCGGAGGGCAGCCCCAGCACGCGCATGTCGCCGGCATGGCCGCCGCTCCACAGCCCGTAATAGGTGTCCAGCTCGCCGGGCTTCAGGTGCACCGTGGTGGCCGTATTGCCGGCATGGCCGGCGTGGGCACCGGCGCCGCTGGCAGGCGTGGTCACGACCGGCGCGGCGCCGTTGTCGGTGCAGGCCGCCACGCCGGCAAGGCCGGCGAGCGCCGCGGTATTGATGAAGCGCCGCCGTCCGGGCGCAGCCGGTGCATCGTGGGTTGGCAGGGGATGCTGCGTATGCCTGGTCATCTTCGTTCCTCGAACCGTCATGGCAAAGGCGGAGTCCGCTCCGCCGGCTTGCTGCTGGTGTTGTCTTGTGGTGGCTTGCTGCTGCCGGCTACAGATGGTCGAAGCAGTTGGCGCGATCGAGGTTGATGATCGTCATGGTTCTCTTGAATATTCATTATCGATGCATGTTTTTCTCCGGCGACGCGGACAGAATGGCGGCACGGCAAGGCTTACCGCCGCTTTCGCGATCGATACCTCCCTCGTCATGCGCTTCAAGACCCTACTGCCTGCACAGCCTTCCCTACCCCACATCGACCAAATTGACCGCATCGACCGCAGGCGCCGCGCCCTCGTCCGCAGCGCCGCGAGCGTGCCGCTGCTCGCCACCGGGATGTTCGTGCGGCCTGCGCTGGCCGATCCCTCGGTCACGCGTGCATCACGCCGCTTGCTGGGCACGCGCGTCGACATCGTCGTGCAGGACAACTGCCACGGCGCGGTGCCGGCCGCCATCGCCGCGGCCTTTGCCGAGATGGCGCGGCTGGAGCAGTTGATGAGCCGCTATCGCCCTGACAGCCAGGTCAACGCGCTGCAGCGCGCGGCGGGGCGCCACTCAGTGCACGTCTCGCCGGAATTGATGACGGTGCTGCAGGCCGCCGCGGCCGTTTCGGCACGATCGCGTGGTGCCTTCGATATCACCGTCGGAGCGTTCGCCGGCTGGCGCTTCGGCGCGGATGGCAACCGCTTGCCCGATGCCGCGGAACTGGCGCGCGAGCGCCCACTGGTGGACTACCGGCAAGTGCGGCTCGACGCCCGCCGCGGCAAGGCCATGCTGGCCCGCGCCGGCATGCGCCTGGACCTCGGCGGCATAGCAAAGCTGCCGATACTCGATGCGGGCATGCAGGTGCTGCGGCGCCACGGACTGGCCAATGCGATGATCAATGGCGGCGGCGATGTGCTGGCCATGGGCCAGTTGCAGGGGCGCGACTGGCGCATCGGCCTGCGCGACCCGCTCGCGCCGGCACGGCTGATGGGCGTACTGCTGGTGAGCGACGCCGTGGTGGCGTCGTCGGGCGACTACGAGCGCTGCTTTGTCGCCGGCGGCCGGCGCTATCACCATGTACTCGATCCCGCCACCGGCCTGCCGTCGGCCGGGCCGCACGGGGTGACGCTGGTGGCGCCGACCGTGGCGGCCGTCAACGGGCTCGGCGCCGCGCTGATGGTGACCGGCCGGGCGGCCTGGGCACGGCTTACCAGCGACAACGCCGCCATCGACGGGCTGATCGTGGGTGACGGCGGCCGATGGATGTCCGCTGGCATGGCGCAAAGGTTGCGGCTGGCCTGAACCCCTCGCCGCGGACGAAAAAAAAGCCGCTTCCAGCGAAGCGGCTTGCTTGCCTGCGGCCAGCGCCGCCGGCCGTTACTTCTTCAGCACCAGGTCGCCCGGCAGCGACTCGATGTAGGCGGCCATGTCCTTCAGTTCCTTGCGCGTGAACGGGCGCGGCTTGCCATCCTTGCCGGTGACCGCCGGGTTGGCGTTGACCTGACCGGCCATGATCGCGTTGGAACGGCCCACCAGCGCATTGCCCGACACCTGGTAGGACATCAGCGCGTGATACAGGTAGTCGGCATGCTGGCCGGCCAGCTTGGGGTAGTCGGGCGAAATCGGCTTGTTCATGCCGGCGCCATGGCAGGCCACGCAGTTGCCTTTTTCGACCAGGGTCTTGCCGTTGGCAAGGTCTGCGGCCGAGGCCGGCATGGCGGCAGCACCCAGCACGAGTGCGCCGAGCGCGAACGAAAGCGTCTTGAGCGTCTTCATGTGGGGTCTCTTACCTGAGGGAATTGTTCTGCGTATCGGCCTTCTGCTGCGAGTAGTAGGCCGCCACATTGGCGATGTCCTGCTCGGTCAGCGTCGCGGCGATGCTGCGCATGGTGGGGTGCTTGCGCTCGCCCTTCTGGTAGGCCTTCAGCGCGTTCTCGATGTACTTGGCGCTCTGGCCGCCCAGCAGCGGCACTTCATAGATCTCGGGGAAGGACGCGCGGTAGCCCGGAATGCCGTGACACCCGATGCACATTGCAACCTTGTCCTTGGCAGCGTCTCCATTGCCCTTGACTTCCTGTGCCTGCACGGCCGTTGCAGCCGCGCCCAGCACCACCATCGTGAGGAGCTTTTTCATTGTCTTTGCGGATTGGAAGTTAAACCGTGTGACCTGCCCTGCCGGGCGGAGACGGTTTCAGAATGCTTCTGCGGAGCAACCAGGGCAGCCAGTCGGTTGGCCGGGGTGCAACCCGCCAGAGATGTCGCATCCGGTCGGTTTGCCGGGGTGTGGAACACCATTCTGGAACCACCTCGCGCAATCGCCGCGACCCGGAAGGGCCGCAGGGACTTCTGAACGCGGACTGCCGGATACTGGAGAACTGGACGTGGGGGCGCGTCAAACCGCCGCATTGTACCGCAGCCGGCACCTGCCAGTCCAGCCAGCGGCCGGCATCGGCGGAACCCTGTCGGCGCGCGCCAACACGAACCGCAAAGGTCTTTTATACTGGCCCATCCCGGGAATCCGCACGACCGTTCGCCCACGCTCCGCCAACGGCACGCGGGCGCCCGCCACGGACCCTGTTGTTTCCATAACGAAAGCGCGCATCACAGCGCGAAGAGACCGCGCCCAGCACGCCAACCCGGCCCTCCCCCGCGAGCGGCCGCCACCTCAGGTTGCCTCATGTCAAACACCGCCAACGCTTCAGCCCAAGCCTCCTCCCAGCCGGTCCGCTTCGAAGGCAGCGACCAGTACGTTGCCACCGACGATCTCAAGCTGGCCGTCAATGCCGCGCGCACGCTGCAGCGCCCGCTGCTGATCAAGGGCGAGCCCGGCACCGGCAAGACCATGCTGGCCGAGGAAGTCGCCGCCGCGCTGGGCATGCCGCTGCTGCAATGGCATATCAAGTCGACCACCAAGGCACAGCAGGGCCTGTACGAGTACGACGCCGTATCGCGCCTGCGCGACTCGCAGCTGGGCGACGACCGCGTTCACGACATCCGCAACTACATTGTCAAGGGTGTGTTGTGGCAGGCCTTCGAGGCCGATGAGCAAGTCGTGCTGCTGATCGACGAGATCGACAAGGCCGACATCGAATTCCCCAACGACCTGCTGCGCGAACTCGACCGCATGGAGTTCTATGTCTACGAGACCCGCGAGCTGGTCAAGGCAAAGCACCGTCCGCTGGTGATCATCACCTCGAACAACGAGAAGGAACTGCCCGACGCTTTCCTGCGCCGCTGCTTCTTCCACTACATCAAGTTCCCCGATGCCGAGACGATGCAGCAGATCGTCGACGTGCACTACCCCGGCATCAAGCGCGAGCTGGTCGCCGCGGCGCTGGAATCGTTCTACGAGATGCGCAACCTGCCGGGCCTGAAGAAGAAGCCGTCGACGTCCGAGCTGATCGACTGGCTCAAGCTGCTGATGGCCGAAGACATCCCGCCCGAGGCGCTGAAGAGCCCGGACAAGAAGGCCGCGATCCCGCCGCTGCACGGCGCGCTGCTGAAGAACGAGCAGGACGTGCACCTGTTCGAGCGCCTGGTGTTCATGAACCGCGCCAACCGCTGAGCGCACGGCCAAGCCGATGATGGACACGACCGCTTTTGCCAAACCCGTGACCCTGGCGGGCCGGCATGCCACGCTGGAACCGCTGCGCCCCGAGCACGCCGACGGCCTGCGCGCCGCCTGCGCCGACGGCGAGCTGTGGAAGCTGTGGTACACCAGCGTGCCGGCGCCCGAGCGCATGGAGGCCGAGATCGCGCGGCGCCTGGACCTGCAGCAGCGCGGCACCATGCTGCCGTTCGCGGTGCGCGACGCGGCCGGCGCGCTGGCCGGCATGACCACCTACATGAATATCGACGCGGCCAACCGGCGCGTCGAGATCGGCTCGACCTGGTATGCGCGCCGGGTCCAGCGCACGCCGCTGAACACCGAGTGCAAGCTGATGCTGCTGGGCCACGCCTTCGACCAGCTCGACTGCATCGCGGTGGAATTCCGCACGCACTGGATGAACCAGCAAAGCCGCGCCGCCATCGCCCGCCTTGGCGCCAGGCAGGACGGCGTGCTGCGCAACCACATGCGCATGCCGGACGGCACGCTGCGCGACACCGTGGTGTTCTCGATCATCGCCAGCGAATGGCCGGCGGTGCGGCAACACCTGCAATTCCAGCTCGAGCGGCCGCGCTGACGCGCCGCGCCGACTGAAAGCGAGGCACCATGCTGATCGATTTCTTCTTCTCGCTGCGCCACGCCAAGCTGCCGGTGTCGGTCAAGGAATACCTGACCATGCTGGAAGCGCTCAAGGCGCAGGTCATCTCGCCCTCCATCGACGAGTTCTACTACCTGTCGCGGATGACGCTGGTAAAGGACGAGAAGCACTTCGACAAGTTCGACCAGACCTTCGCTGCCTACTTCAAGGGCGTGGAGAGCCTGGTCGACTGGAAGTCCGACATTCCGCTCGACTGGCTGCAGAAGACGCTGGAGCGCGAGCTGTCGCCCGAGGAAAAGGCAAAGATCGAGGCCATGGGCGGCCTCGACAAGCTGATGGAGCGCCTCAAGCAGCTGCTCGAGGAACAGAAGGAAAAGCACGAGGGCGGCAACAAGTGGATCGGCACCGGCGGCACCTCGCCGTTCGGCCATGGCGGCTACAACCCCGAGGGCATCCGCATCGGCGGCCCGTCCAAGGGCAACCGCACCGCAATCAAGGTGTGGGAGGCGCGCAGCTACAAGGACTATGACGACCAGGTCGAACTGGGCACGCGCAATATCAAGGTCGCGCTGCGCCGGCTGCGTCGCTTCGCCCGCGAAGGCGCCGACACCGAGCTGGACCTCGACGACACCATCCACTCCACCGCGGCCAACGCCGGGCTGCTCGACATCAAGCTGCGGCCCGAGCGCCACAACAAGGTCAAGGTGCTGATGCTGATGGACGTGGGCGGCTCGATGGACGACCACATCAAGCGCGTCGAGGAACTGTTCTCGGCCACCAAGACCGAGTTCAAGCACCTCGAGTACTACTACTTCCACAACTGCCTGTACGACTACGTGTGGAAGAACAACCGTCGCCGCCACGCCGAGAAGCTGGCGACCTGGGACCTGCTGCACAAGTACACGCCCGACTACAAGATTATCTTCGTCGGCGACGCCACCATGAGCCCGTACGAGATCCTGCAGCCCGGCGGCTCGGTCGAGTACAACAACGCCGAGGCCGGCGCGGTGTGGCTGAACCGGATGACCGAGCAGTTCCCGCACTTCGTCTGGCTCAACCCCGAACCCGAAGGGCTGTGGCAGTACCGGCAGTCGATCACGGTGATCAACCAGCTGATGAAGGGCCGGATGTTCCCGGTCACGCTGGCGGGGCTGGAGCAGGCGATGAAGGTGCTGTCGAAGTAGGACTTGAAACGCGCAACGCGCGCCGCACCCAACGCCGCGCGAATAAGGCTCCCCTCTCCCGCGCGCGGGAGAGGGGAGCAAACCACCGGCATGCTGCAACCTCTGACTCACCCAGGCCGCGCCAGGTCCGCCCCCTCCATCACCCACGCCCTGAACGTGCGCAGCGCCGGCAGGTGCTGCTTCTGCTCCGGATAGCACAGGTAATAGCCCTTCTTTGCCAGCACTTGCGCGGGATGTGCCACCACCAGCGCGCCGCTGGCCAGCTCTGCCTCGATCAGGCAGCGCGGGATCAGGGCGATGCCCAGCCCCGACAGCGCCGCCTGCGTCAGCAATGAAAACTGGTCGAAACGCGCGCCGCTCCAGGCATCGCGCGTGGGCAACCCCAGCGTGGCGAACCAGTCGGGCCAGGCCTCGGGCACGGTGGTGTGGTGCAGCAGCGGATAGCGCAGCAACGCCGCCGGCGTCGGCGCGACGCCATCGGGCTCGGATGCGAGCAGGCCCGGCCGGCATACCGGCAAGACTTCGCGGCCGGTCATGTAGTCGGCCAGGCTGCCAGGCCAGACGCCATCGCCGAAGCGGATCGCGGCATCGAGGTCGGGTTCGGAAAAATCGTAGCCCTGCGCATGCGGCACGAACTCCAGCGTCACCTCCGGATGGCGCGCGAAGAACTGCGGCAGGCGCGGGATCAGCCACTTGGCCCCCAGCGTCGGCATGCTGGCGATATGCAGCACGCCGCCCCGCCCCTGCCCCGCCATCAATTCCACCGTGGCGGCCTCCAGCTCGTTCAGGCTGGGCGCGATGCGCTCGAGGTAGCGCTCGCCCGCGGGGGTCAGCACCAGCCGCTGGCGCACCCGCTGGAACAGCTCGACGCCGAGATAGGCCTCGAGGCTGCGCACCTGCTTGCTGACCGCGCCCTGCGTGACATGCAGCTCGCGGGCGGCTACGGTAAAGCTGTTGTGGCGCGCTGCGGCCTCGAAGGCGTGCAACTCGGTCAGCGACGGACATAGGCGTCGCATAAATCACCTCTACTTCACGACCAAATGGAATGAGCTAGGGATTTTATTTCGTTTGCGAGGGTCCTGCTTGCACGAGCAGAATCGTGAAAACGCCTTTGTCTCTTCCTTGATACCTTTCGCCACAAAGATCATGCAACGTCGCCACCTTCTCCGCGTCCTGGCTGCCGCCTCGGCCACCCTCGCCACCGGCCTGTCGTTCAGCGCCGCCGCCCAGTCGGGCTACCCGACCAAGCCGATCACGCTGGTGGTGCCGTTCCCCGCCGGCGGCACCACCGACATCGTCGCGCGCATCGTCGCCGACAAGCTCGGCCAGCAGCTGGGCCAGGCCGTGGTGGTCGACAACCGCGGCGGCGCCGGCGGCAGCATCGGCACCACCTTCCTGTCCAAGGCCGCGCCGGACGGCTATACCCTGGGCATCGCCACGGCCTCGACCCACGGCATCAACCCGGCGGTCTACCCGCGCCTGTCCTACGATGCCACCAAGGACTTCACCCCCATCACCAACCTGGCCTCGGTGCCGAACGTGATGAGCATCCACCCGTCGGTCAAGGCCTCCGACATGAAGTCGTTCATCGCGCTGGCGCAGGCGCAGCCCGGCAAGCTGGCCTATGGCTCGGCCGGCAATGGCAGCGTCTCGCACATGATGGGCGAACTGTTCAAGCTGAGCAGCAAGACCGAACTGCTGCACGTGCCGTACAAGGGCGTGGGCCCGGCGCTGAACGACGCGCTGGCCGGCCAGGTGCAGGTGCTGTTCGACAACCTGCCGTCGTCGCTGCCCTTCATCGAGGGCGGCAAGCTGCGCGCGCTCGCGGTGGCAGCGCCCAAGCGCGTGGCCGCGCTGCCCAATGTGCCGACCTTTGCCGAACTCGGCCTCGGCGAAGTCAACGACGCCGCCTGGTTCGGCCTGATCGCGCCGGCCAACCTGCCGGCCGACCTGCAGAACAAGCTGCATGCCGCCGCGGTCAAGGTGCTGGCACTGCCGGAAGTCAAGGCCAAGCTGGAGAAGCTCGGCGCCACGCCGGTGGGCGACACCCCGGGGCACTTTGCCGCGCAGATCAAGACCGAAGTCGCCAAGAACAAGCGCGTCGCCGCCGCCGCCAAAATCTCGCTCGACTGAACGCACCGCACACCATGACCGACACCGACCGAACCATCGCGGACAGTCCGTTTTGCCTGTACCAGCCCGAGGGCGAGCCCGCGGCGCTGTTCCTGGACTCGCCGCACAGCGCGACCACGTACCCGACGGACTTCCGCCCCGATCCCGCGCTGCCGCTGCCGCTGCTGCGCCAGGCCGAGGACACCTTCGTCGACGAGCTCTACGCCGGCGCCCCGGCGCGCGGCATCCCGCTGCTTTGCGCGGGCTTTCCGCGCAGCTACCTCGACGCCAACCGCGCGCTCGAGGAAATCGACGAAGCCCTGCTCGACGCACCCTGGCCCGGCGCCAGGCAGGACACCTCCAAGACCCGTCTGGGCAAGGGCCTGGTCTGGCGCGTGCTGGACACCGGCGAAGCCATCTACGACCGTAAGCTGAGCGTGGCCGAGGTGCAGGCGCGCATCGAACGCTGCTACCTGCCCTACTACGCGCAACTGCAGAAGCTGGCCGAGCACGCCGTCGCCAGCCATGGCAGCGCCTGGCATATCAACTGCCACTCGATGCCCAGCCACGCCGCGCCGTTCGCGACCGAATTCCCCGGACTGGAGCATCCGGATTTCGTCGTGGGCGACCGCGACGGCACCACCTGCGACAAGCGCTTCACCGACCGCGTCGAGGGACTGCTCAAGGAGATGGGCTACGAGGTCTGGCGCAACCACCCGTACAAGGGCGTCGAGATCGTGCGCGTGGTCGGGCAGCCGCAGGCCGGCCGCCACAGCCTGCAGCTGGAGGTCAACCGCAAGCTCTACATGGACGAGACCGGCCTCACGCATACCGCCGGCTTTGCCAAGCTGCGGCACGACCTGAACAGCCTGCTCGACGAACTGCTGCGCTTTACGCGCGCGATGCCGTCGCGCGTGGCCTGAAAACCCCAGCGATATCCGGCCCGGCTGCGCCGCCGGGTCTGCTCCGGAAACTGCGAGCCCGCGCCGGGATCACTTCGCGCGGGCGGTAGCGTGTCGGCCAGGCTTTAGAAGAATGGGTAACAAGATTTAGGAACTTTGGCAGATGGGTTTCCTCTATCATGGCAATCCTTTGCGAACCCATCCTGGCTGCCGGCCCCTGGCGCCGGCAGGCAATCCCAGGCAAGCACACACGCTCACAACGCTAACACCGTGATCCGACGAATCTCCGCAATGCTCGGCAGCGGGCTGCGCATGGTGGCGGCCGCCGTAGCCGGTGCGCTCGCGCTGGCAGGCTGCGCCAACCTGCCGGACGAGGCCGCCGGCACCGCCGCCAGCCCGGCGCCGGCCCCCGCAACCGCAGCAACCGCCGCAGCACCAGCCCGCCCCGCCGCTATCCCCGCCCCGGTAGTCTCCGCTTCGCCTCCCACCAAGACCATCAACCTGCCCGACCGCGGCCGCGTCAGCCTGTCCGAGTACCGCGCGCGCATGCGCGAGCAGCTGATGAAGACCGAGAACGCCAGCAGCGACGTGGCCGACTGCGCCGCGCACGCCAGCTGGGTGGTGCCACGCTCGGCCACCTACGATGCGCTGAAGATCCCCACCGGCGCGCTCGCCGCCGGGCAAGCCGCCACCGAACCCTGGAGCGGGCGTTTCTCGCCAGGCAAGCAGGCGGTGCCGGTCAGCTCGGTGGTCACCTTCGCCGCCACCGCGCACAAGCGCAAGGGCAGCGACGACTGGCAGCCGGTGAAGGTGCGCTGCGGCTATGACGACGGCATGATGCTGGCGTACGAGCTGCTCGACAGCAGCGGCGCCACCATCAGCGAGCCCGCGGCCGCGCCGGCGGTACCCACCGCAACGAACACGTCGGCCAGCAAGAGCCGCAAGGGGGCCAAGGGCAAGAGCACGGCGTCGAAGTCCGGCAAGGCCTCGGCATCGAAGTCGGTGAAGTCGGGCTCTGCCAAGTCGACGTCGGCCAAGGCGAGCAGCAAGAGCAAGAAGAAGCAGTAGGGCCTCCGCGCTAGCGCTTGGGTTCTCCCCTCTCCCATTTGTGGGAGAGGGGAGACAACCACCAGCGTGCCGATGCCTCGGCTCAGCCCAGATAATCCAGTATCGCCTGCAGCATCGCCGTTCCCAGCAGCGCGCTGCGCGCGCCATTCCATCCGACCGCCGGATCCGGCAGGTCGGCGTTGTCCTTGAACGGCATCTCCAGCGTCAGCGCCAGGCAGCCGAAGGTATGGCCGATGTACTTCGACGCCAGCTTGAGCGCGTCGGCGTTGTACTTGCTGGCGGCGTAGCCGTGCACGTCCTGGAAGTCCGGCGAGGCCCGCTTGAAGGCCTCGATAAAGCGCTGCTGCTCGCGCCGGCGCGCTTCGGTGAAGCCCGGCAGCATCTCGCTGCCGGCGACGAAGTTGTACGGCAGGCCCTCGTCGCCATGGATATCGAAGAACATGTCGCAGCCGCTGGCTTCGATCGCGCGGCGCACGTGATAGACCTCGGGGCTGGACTCCGGACTCGGCGCCATCCACTCGCGGTTCAGGTTGGCGCCCGCGGCGTTGGTACGCAGGTTGCCGCGCGCCGAGCCGTCGGGGTTCATGTTCGGCACGATATGGAACACCGCGCGCTCGAGCAGCTTGCGCGCGACCGGGTCGCCGGCCCACACGCCGGTGCCGGTCAGCCGCTGCAGCACGCCCTCGACGAACCACTCGGCCATGCTCTCGCCCGGGTGCTGGCGCGCGATCATCCAGATGGTGGACTTGCCCGGTCCCGGCTCGCCGATGGTGACGCGCGTCATGTCGCGCCCGTCGACGGTGCTGCCCAGGTGCGACAGCCGCGCCAGGGGCGAGCGCTGGCAGCTCGCCAGCAGCGACAGGTGGCGCTCGTCCGGATAAGGCTCGAAATACGCGAACCAGATGCTGTCGTGCTCGGGCGTGACTTCCACCGTCATCACCTGGCCGTCGAAACGCGTCGGCACGCGGAACCAGTTGGCGCGGTCGTACGACGCCACCGCGCGGTAGTCGCGCCAGCCGTCCGGATAGGTGCAGTCGCCCGCGTTCAGGAAATGCATGCGGCAGGCCTGCCCGGCCGCGCCCTGCAAACGGAAGTGGAACCACTGGCGGAACTCGGCGTGCGAATCGGCACGGATGCGCAGGCGGATATCGTCGGCGCGGTCGAGCGCCTCGACCTCGATGGCACCGGAATCGAAATGCGAAGAGATATGCAGCATGGCTGGCGGTCTCGTGGCGATGGGTTGAGGACGCGTGGTCAGTCTTCGAGGCGGCGGCGGAATACCCAGCGGGTCGCGTCCGAGGCCGCCTGGTCAAAGGCATAGCCGTCTTCGGCGAAGCGCTTGAGTTTCTCCGGCTCGGTCACGCGGTGCGTTACCGCGTAGCGGGCCATGGTGCCGCGCGCGCGCTTGGCGTGGAACGAAATGATCTTGTAGCGGCCGCCCTTCCAGTCCTCGAACACCGGCGTGACGATGCGCGCCTGCAGCACCTTGGCCCGCACCACCTTGAAATACTCTTCCGAGGCCAGGTTGACCAGCACCGGCGCGCCCTCCTGCTTGAGCTCGGCCATGTCGGCGTTGAGCATGTGCGTGACGTCGTCGCCCCAGAACGCGTACAGGTCCTTGCCGGCGTTATTGTCAAGGCGCGTGCCCATTTCGAGCCGGTACGGCTGCATCCAGTCCAGCGGGCGCAGCACGCCGTACAGGCCGGACAGGATGCGCAGGTGCTTCTGCGCAAAGCCAAGCTCTTCGGTCGACAGCGATTTCGCATCGAGACCGTCGTAGACATCGCCGTTGAAGGCCAGCACCGCCTGCTTGCTGTTGGCCGCGGTAAAGCTTGGCGACCAGTCGGCGTAGCGCGTCACGTTGAGCACCGCGAGCTTGTCGGAGATGTCCATCAGCGCGCCCACGTCCTGTGGCGCGAGCTGGCGCAGGCGTTCGATCAGCGTGGCCGAACGGTCGATGAAGCGCGGCAGCGTGTGGGTCTTGAGGCGGGCGGGAGTCTCGTAGTCCAGCGACTTGGCGGGAGACAAAACGATGAGCATGGCAAAATCGCGGCAGTAGCCAAGGACAAACAAGCCCAGATTGTAGCGAATGCGCCTCGACACCACCGCAACCAACCCGCCCGCCGGCACTGCCGGGGACGCCGCCCGCCCCGCCGGCATCACATCCGCGCCGCGCGTGGTGCTGGATTCCAATATCTGGGTGGACCTGCTGGTCTTCCAGGACCCGCACGTCGAGCCGATCCGCGCCGCGCTGGAAGCCGGCACCATCGCCCCGGTGATCCGCGCCGACTGCCGCGAGGAACTGCGCCGGGTGCTGGCCTATCCGCAATTTGCCCGTTTTGAAGTCGATATCGGCGCCGCGCTGGCCACCGTCGACCGCCTCGCCAGCCTCGAAGCGGCACCGCCGGAGGCGGACTGCGACGCGCTGCGCCTGCCGCGCTGCAAGGACACAGACGACCAGAAGTTTGTCGAGCTGGCGCACTTTGCCGGCGCCGCCTGCCTGGTGTCTAAGGACAAGGCCGTGCTCAAGCTGCGCAGCCGCCTGCGCCGCAGCAGCGGCGTGGAAGTGATGACGCCGCCGGCGTTCGGCGCCTGGCTGGCCGCGCTGGTCCCGGCCGCGGCCGCCGATCCGCTTTAGAATGGCGGCTCGCGGCGCCGCCCTGCGCCGCCGCACGCCTGCCTACCGTTCCCACTGCATTGACTCGCGCTCTATGTCCGCAGACACCACGCTCGCCCCACTGACGCCGCCGCCGTCGCGCCTGCCCAACGTCGGCACCACCATCTTCACCGTGATGTCGGCGCTCGCCGCCGAAAAGAACGCGGTCAACCTGGGCCAGGGCTTCCCGGACTTCGACTGCGACCCGAGCATCGTCGATGCCGTAGCCGGTGCCATGCGCGCCGGCCATAACCAGTACCCGCCGATGGCGGGCGTGCCGCGCCTGCGCCAGGCCATCGCCGCCAAGATCGCCAGCCTGTATGGCCACCAGTACAGCTGGGACACCGAGATCACGGTCACCGCGGGCGCCACGCAAGGCATCCTGACAGCGATCCTGTGCGCGGTGCACCCGGGCGACGAGGTCATCGTGCTGGAGCCGTGCTACGACAGCTACCTGCCCGCGATCGAACTGGCCGGCGCCACCGCGGTGCCGGTCGCGCTGGAAGCGCCCGCGTTCCGCGTGCCCTTCGACAAGCTCGCCGCCGCGATCACGCCGCGCACGCGCATGATCCTCATCAACACGCCGCACAACCCCACCGGCACGATCTGGCGCGCGGGCGACATGGACCAGCTGGCGCAGATCCTGGCCGGCACCGACATCCTGCTGCTGTCGGACGAGGTCTACGAACACATGGTCTACGACGGCCAGCAGCATGAATCGGTGTCGCGCCATCCCGAACTGGCGCGCCGCAGCTTCGTCATCTCGAGCTTCGGCAAGACCTATCACGTGACCGGCTGGAAGGTGGGTTACGTCGCCGCACCGGCCGCACTGATGGCCGAGTTCCGCAAGGTGCACCAGTTCAACGTGTTCACGGTGAATACGCCGGTGCAGCACGGCCTGGCCGACTACATGGCCGATGCCGCGCCCTACCTGCAGCTGTCGGCGTTCTACCAGGCCAAGCGCGATTTTTTCCGCGCGGGGCTGGCGGGCTCGCGCTTCAAGCTGCTGCCGTCGGACGGCACGTATTTCCAGTGCGTCGATTATTCCGCGATCTCGGACCTGAGCGAGGCCGACTTTGCCATGTGGCTGACGCGCGAGATCGGCGTGGCCGCGATTCCGGTCTCGGCCTTCTACTCGCAGCCGCGTGAATCGGGCGTAGTGCGGTTCTGCTTTGCGAAGAAGGAAGAGACGCTGGCGCTGGCGCTGGAGCGGTTGGGGAAGCTTTAAGCAGAAAACGGAAACGCCCGCAAATTGCGGGCGTTCTTGCAGGTGAGGGCTTTCTCAAATTCGGCGGTTTGCTCCCCTCTCCCGCAAGCGGGAGAGGGAGCACACAAGTGGCAAGCCGAGCCGCTTGGTCGAACCTCTTACTTCCTGTTCCGGCTCATCATCAGCTCGGTATTCGCCTTGCGGTCGGCATTGACCTTCTGCACCGACTCCCGCTGCGACAGCGTCTTCAGGTAGTCCTTGACCGGCAGCTCCGCCAGCATGTCGGTGCCGTAGATGATCTTGGTGCACGACGACACCAGCGGCAGGTGCACCGCGGCGGCACAATCGGCCAGCGTGAAGCGGTCGCCGGCGATGTACGGCGAGAACTTCGCCAGGCTGGCGAAGGCGGGGATATAGCGGCTCAGCAGCTTGTGCTGGCGCTCCTTGACGCCGTCGCTGACCTTGCCGCCGAAGAAGGCCTCCGGGTACAGTTCGCGCGCGGTCAGCTCCAGGTAGAGCTCCAGGAACACGATGATCTCACGCACCTTGGCCGCCTGGTACGGGTCGGCCGGCAGCAGCGGCGTCTGCGGGTAGGCTGCTTCCACGTATTCCGCGATGGCCTCGGACTCGCACAGCGGGCCGGATTCGGTGATGATGTAGGGCACCTTGCCCGCGGGCGTCGCCGCCGGGTCGGTCTCGCCGATCCAGGCCAGCACCTCTTCGAACGGCACGTTCTTTTCCAGCAGCGCCAGCTTCACTTTGTTGTAGTAATTGCTGGCGGCAAATCCGCAGAGCTTCAGCATGTCGTCTGTCTCCGTTATGGGATGGGTTCCCGCATCGAATCGCGTGGAACGGGGGATTGTGGACCATCCGGCGTCTGCAGTGAACCGGCTGGCCGATCAGCGCACGCGGCCTGCCCCGCCGGTCTGTCGCGGAAGGTGCAAAAAACGTACGATCGTGCTAATTTAACCACAACTTTTGGGACGAATGATGAGCACTTTCACCATCGATACGCTGGGTATCGTCGGCACCGGCGCCATGGGCCGGGGCATCGCGCAGATCGCCGCGCAGGCAGGCCTGACCGTCAACCTGTACGACGCCAACCCGCAGGCGGTGGAAGCCGCGCGCAAGTACCTGCAGGACACGCTGGCCAAGCTCGCCGACAAGGGCAAGCTCAGCGCCGCCGACGCCGAGGCCACGCTGGCCCGCGTCAAGCCGTGCGGCGCGCTGGAAGACCTGGCCGGCTGCGACATGGTGCTCGAAGCCATCGTCGAGAAGCTGGAGGTCAAGCGTGACCTGGTGGCCAGGCTCGAAGCCATCCTGCGCGATGACGCCATCATCGCCTCGAACACCTCGTCGCTGTCGATCACCGCGATCGCGGTCGGTTCGAAGCACCCCGGCCGCATCGCCGGCTATCACTTCTTCAACCCGGTGCCGCTGATGAAGGTGGTCGAGGTCATCGACGGCCTGTCCGGCAACCCGGCGGTGGGCGACGCGCTGATGGCGCTGTCGCGCCGCATGGGCCATACGCCGGTGCGCTGCAAGGACATGCCGGGCTTTATCGTCAACCATGCCGGCCGCGGCATGAATATCGAAGGCCTGAAGGCGGCGCAGGAAGGCGTGGCCGAGTTTGCCGACATTGACAACATCATGCGCGAGCAGGCCGGTTTCCGCATGGGGCCGTTCGAGTTGATGGACCTGACCGGGCTGGATGTGTCGCACCCGGTGATGGAATCGATCTACAACCAGTTCTACCAGGAGCCGCGCTACCGTCCGTCGCCGATCACCGCCATCCGCGCGGTCGGCGGGCTGATCGGGCGCAAGGCCGGCGCCGGCTTCTACGCCTACGCCGACGGCCAGAAGCAGGTTCCGGCCGCCGCCGCGGCGCCGGCCGCGCGCCCGTCGAGCGTGTGGGTCAGCCACGCCAGCGAGCGCGGCCATGCCATGGTCACCAAGCTGCTGGGCGCGCTGGGTGTGACTCCGGAAGGCGGCAACCAGCCCTCGGCCGACGCGCTGATCATTGTCACGCCGCTGGGCCTGGACGCCACCACCAGCGCGCTGCAGCAGGGCCTGGACCCGGCCCGCACCGTCGCCATCGACACGCTGCTGCCGTTCGAGGCCACCAAGCGCCGCACGCTCATGACCACGCCGGCCACCAGCGCCGCCGCACGCGACGCCGCGCATGGCCTGTTCGCCAGCGACGGCGTGCCGGTCACGGTGATCCGCGACTCCGCCGGCTTCGTTGCCCAGCGCGTGCTCTGCTGCATCATCAATATCGCCAGCGATATCGCACAGCAGCGCATCGCCACGCCGGCCGACATCGACCTGGCCGTGAATTTGGGCCTGGGTTACCCCAAGGGCCCGCTGGCGCTCGGCGACGCGGTAGGTCCGCAACTGGTGCTGGAAACGCTGCGCAACATGGAAGCGCTGACCGGCGACATGCGCTATCGCCCGAGCCCGTGGCTGTGGCGCCGTGCCGGCCTGGGCCTGTCGCTGCTGGCCGAAGAGCAGTAACCGGCCCGTCGTCCGCTCAGTCCCCACCAAGCCCTCACCACGCCCCCGCCCATGCCCGCACAGCTGCTTTCCCGCCGCGTTGATTCGACGCTGGTGCTGACCATCTCGAACCCGGAGGCGCGCAATGCGCTGCACCCGGACATCTATGCGGCCTCGCAGCAGGCGCTGGAACAGGCCGCGGCAGATGACTCGCTGCGCGCGGTCATCATCACCGGCGCCGACGGCATCTTCTGCGCCGGCGGCAACCTGAACCGGCTGCTCGGCAACCGCAGCCAGCCGCCCGAGGTGCAGGCCGCCAGCATCGCGCTGCTGAACGGCTGGATCGAGTCGCTGCACGCGTTTCCCAAGCCAATCATCGCGGCAGTGGAAGGCGCGGCCGCCGGCGCGGGTTTCTCGGTGGTGCTGGCTTGCGATTTCGTGGTGGCGGCGAGCGATGCCAAGTTCGTGATGGCCTACGTGTCGGTGGGCCTGACGCCGGACGGCGGCGGCTCGTACGAGATCGCACGCGCACTGCCGCGGCCGCTGGCGAGCGAACTGATGATGGAAGGCAAGCCGGTCGACGCCAACCGGCTGGCGCAGTTCGGGCTGGTCAACCGCGTTACCGGGCCGGGCCAGGCGCTGGACGAAGCGCTGCGCCTGGCAGCGGGACTGGCGCGGCAGTCGCCGCATGCGGTGGGCCGCATCAAGGCGCTGATCAATCATGCTGCCACCGCGTCGCGCGCCGAGCATCTGCTCGCCGAGCGCGACAGCTTCGTCGCCGCGCTTCACCACCCCGACGGCGGCGAAGGCATCAGCGCCTTCCTGGAGAAGCGCAAGCCGCAATACCGCTGATCCGCGCGGGCGGATCATCCACACGGCGAGCCCGCGCAGACGGGCATGCCGGCACAATGCAAGGAGACCACGCATGGAATTGCCGCCGTCCTCGCGTCGCCGCATCTACCTGATGCGGCATGGTGCCGTGTCCTACTTCGACGACGCCGGCCGCCGCACCGCCCTGCCCGAGCTGGTGCCGCTGAACGAGACCGGCCGCATGCAGGCCACCGCCGCCGGCCGCGCCTTTGCCGCGGAGCAGATCCGCTTCGACCGCGTCATCGTCAGCGGCCTGCCGCGTACGGTCGAGACCGCGCAACGCGTGCTGGCCGAGCTGCCGGCGATGGACGGCATCGCCCCCGAAGTCTGGCCGGAACTGCAGGAAATCCGCGGTGGCGACCTGGCCGCGATCGCCAGCGAGGACCTGCGCGATGCCTTCGTCGGCGCCTTCGAAGGCGAAGTGCCCGAAGCCAAGCGCTTTCTCAACGGCGAGACCATCGGTGCCTTCCTGGACCGCGTGCTGCCCGCGCTGGCGCGCCTGCGCGACGACCCCGACTGGGATACCGTGCTGATGGTGCTGCATGGCGGCACCAACCGCGCCATCCTGTCGCAGGCCATCACCTGCGGGCGGCGCGTGTTCTTCGGCTCGCTGCTGCAGACCGCCGGCTGCATCAATGTGCTCGACATGGGCGACGGCCCGCTCGACTGGGTGGTGCGCATGACCAACTATTCGCCGCCCACGCCCGTGCACAGCGGCTCGCGCCATACCACCATGGAAGTGTTGCTGCACCAGTATTTGCGCGGACGCCAGCCGCCCGGCTGAGCTTTCCCGCCCCCGATTTCCTCATCGAACCCGAACAGAAAACCAACGGAGACAGCATGACCAGCAACGTATCGCACTTCGAAGGCACGCGCCCGGTGGCCGAGCAGCAGCGTTTCGACACTGCCGCGCTGGAAGCCTGGATGCGCCAGCACGTGGAGGGCTTTGCCGGCCCGCTGACCGTGGAGCAGTTCAAGGGCGGCCAGTCCAACCCGACCTTCAAGCTGGCGACGCCGGGGCAGACCTACGTGATGCGCGCCAAGCCCGGCCCCAAGAGCAAGCTGCTGCCGTCGGCGCACGCGATCGAACGCGAGTACCGCGTGATGGCCGCGCTGGCCGGCACCGATGTGCCGGTGGCGCGCATGTATGCGCTGTGCGAGGATGAATCCGTGATCGGGCGCGCCTTCTACATCATGGAATTCGTCGCCGGCCGCGTGCTGTGGGACCAGTCGCTGCCGGGCATGGGCACGGCCGAGCGCAGCGCCATCTACGACGAGATGAACCGCGTCATCGCCGCGCTGCACTCGGTCGACTACAACGCCATCGGCCTGGGCGACTACGGCAAGCCCGGCAATTACTTCCAGCGCCAGATCGAACGCTGGACCAAGCAGTACAAGCTGTCCGAGACCGAATCGATCCCGGCCATGGACGCGCTGATGGACTGGCTGCCGCAGCATATCCCGCAGCAGGACGCCGACCTCACCTCGATCGTGCATGGCGACTATCGCCTCGACAACCTGATGTTCCACCCGACCGAGCCGCGCGTGCTGGCGGTGCTGGACTGGGAATTGTCCACGCTGGGCCACCCGATGGCCGACTTCAGCTACCACTGCATGAGCTGGCATATCGCGCCGGGCCAGTTCCGCGGCATCGCCGGCCTCGACTTCGCCGCGCTCGGCATCCCCGATGAAGCCAGCTACCGCCGCCTGTACGAGCAGCGCACCGGCCGCCCCATCACCGGCGACTGGAACTTCTACCTGGCCTTCAGCATGTTCCGCATCGCCGGCATCCTGCAGGGCATCATGAAGCGCGTGGTCGACGGCACCGCCTCGTCGGCGCAGGCCACCGACGCGGGCAAGCGCGCGCGGCCGATGGCAGAGATGGGGTGGGAGTATGCGAAGAAGGCGAAGGGCTGAGGGCTGAGGGCTGCCGGCTGTGTACTCCCTCTCCAGCGTGCGGGAGAGGGTTGGGGTGAGGGCGGGAGCTTCCACAGAGTATTGCCGGTGGTATGCCGGCGCCTGCCCTCACCCCCTGCCCCTCTCCCGCAAGCGGGAGAGGGGAGCAAACCGGCGGTGCCGGGACGGCAATTCAACGTCCGCCTCAATCCCCCAACGCCACCCCCTCCCGCCGCGGATCCGCCCCTCCGGCCCACACCATCTTCCCATCCGGCCCCTGGCGGCGCACGATGGCCTGCGTGCCGCTGGTCATTTCGATCGCCGTCACCTGGTGGCCGCGCGCCTGCAGTGCCTGCACCAGCCCCGGCGACACCAGACCTTGCTCGACTTCGGTCGGGCCGTTGCGGCTGCCGAAGTTGCCCATGCCGATCGCCGCCTGCGGGTCCAGGTTCCAGTCGAGCATGCCGACCAGGGCCTTGGATACGTACTCGATGATCTGCGAGCCGCCCGGCGAACCGACCGTTGCCAGCAGCTGGCCGCTCTGGCGGTCGAACACAAGCGTCGGCGCCATCGACGAGCGCGGGCGCTTGCCCGGCTGCACGCGGTTGGCCACCGGCTTGCCGTTTTCGCTGGGCACGAAGGAGAAGTCCGTGAGCTGGTTATTGAGCATGAAGCCGCGCACCATCAGATGCGAGCCGAAGTACGACTCGATCGTGGTGGTCATGGAAATGGCGCCGCCGCGGTCGTCGACCGCGACGATCTGCGAGGTGGAAACGCGCGGCGGCGAGCGGTCCGGCGCGTAGGCCAGCGTGGCGCCCGGCGGCGTGCCCGGCTGGGCCTTGCCCATGCTCTGCTCGCCGATCAGGTCGGCGCGCGCGGCGAGGTAGGACGGGTTGACCATGCCGCTGACGTCGACCGGCACGAAGTCCGCATCGGCGACGTACAGGCCCCGGTCGGCATAGGCCAGGCGGTCGGCCTCGGCAATCGCATGGACGGCGTCGGGATGGGCTTCCAGCTGCGCCGGCGTGTTCACGGCTTGTGGCTTGAGCGCCGCCAGCGCGTATTTGGGATTCTTGGTTTCCAGCGCCTGCAGCGTGCCGAGGATCTGCGCAATGGCGATGCCGCCCGACGACGGCGGCGGCATGCCGCAGACCTTATAGCGCTTGTAGTCGGTGCACACCGGCACGCGCTGCTTGGCGCGGTAGCTGCCCAGGTCGGCCAGCGACAGCGAGCCGGCATTGCTGCCGTTGTTGACCTTGGCCACGATGTCGCGCGCGATCGGGCCGCCGTAGAGCACGCCCGCGCCGCGCCTGGCAATGTCGCGCAGCGTCTGCGCCAGCTTAGGGTTCTTCAGCACCGTGCCGGCCGGCTTGGGCTTGCCCTGGGCATCGAGGAAGTAGGCGGCCATCTCCGGCGATCCGGCCAGGAACTTGTCGGCCGCGACCTGCGTGTAGAGCCGTTGCGAGATCGGGAAGCCCTTTTCCGCCAGCTCGATGGCGGGCTGGAACAGCCTGGCCCAGGGCAGGCGGCCATGCTTGCGGTGGACCATCTCCAGCGCGCGCATCACGCCCGGGATGCCGACCGAGCGCCCGCCGATCTGGGCCTCGCTGAACGACATCGGCTTGCCGTCAGGGCGCATGAACAGGTTCTCGGTGGCGCCGGCAGGCGCGGTCTCGCGGCCGTCGAAGGCCTGCACGTTCTTGCCGTCCCAGTACATGATGAAGGCGCCGCCGCCGATGCCGGTGGCCTGCGGCTCGACCAGCGTCAGCACCGCCTGCATGGCGATGGCCGCATCGATGGCCGAGCCGCCCTGGCGCAGCATGGCGCGGCCGGCCTCGGTGGCGAGCGGATTGGCCGCGGCTGCCATATGGCGCTGCGCGTAGACCGTAGCCATGCCGGCGCGGTAACCGGACGCCACCTCCGGCGCCGGCGGCATCGCCGCCGGCGGAGTCGCTGCTGCCGGCGTAGCGGGAGCGGCCAGCGTGGCCGTGCTTCCGCCCGGGGTACCACAGGCACCGAGCAGCGCCGACAGGGCCAGCGCCAGCGCGCCGCGCCACGCCATCGAAGTGAGGTCAGGGATAGCCATGCGAGATCTCCGGCAGAAGGATCCAACGATTGTAGTGGCGATCGGTGCATCCCGCGAGGACGGAAGTCTGGCGAGCGCAACTCCGTATCGGACAGCCGGCGGCTAAATATTTCACCCGCCTCGACCCCGCCGGCCCGCGTGGCCCGTTACATCGACAGGCCGTCATGCCGGCGCCCTGCCCGCGGCCTTCCAGGAGAACAACATGCAACCACGTGCACCGGTCTTCTTGTCCAGCCTTGCCGCCACCCTGGCGCTCGCGCTGGCCGCATGCGGCGGCCCTTCGCCGCCGCTGCCCGAGCAGGCCTCCCGGCCCGTTGCGCCAGCGATTGCTCCGGCGCCGCTTGCCGACCGCGACCACGCGGCCAGGACCGCGCAGTCCAAAGCCGTCGCGGAAATGCACAGCATCGAACCGCACGCCACGCTGGCAATGCCGCACCCTTACCGGTTGCCGGCACCCGCGCCAGAAGAGCGCGAACGCTACGCCGCCATCGACGAGAACGGCGTCCGGCTGGTGTCCCAGGCGCCGGTGTCCACCTTCAGCATCGATGTCGATACCGGCAGCTACAGCAACGTGCGGCGCCTGCTCAATGCCGGCCGCGTGCCGCCGGCCGATGCCGTGCGCGTGGAAGAACTGCTGAACTACTTCCCCTACGACTATGCCCAGCCCGCCGACGGCCGCCCGTTCGCCGTGCACACCGCGCTGGCGCCGGCGCCCTGGCACCCGTCCAATGTGCTGCTGCGCATCGGCATCAAGGGAAAGGACGTGGCCAGCGGCGCGCTGCCCGCGGCCAACCTGGTGTTCCTGGTCGACGTATCGGGCTCGATGAACTCGCCGGACAAGCTGCCGCTGCTGAAGTCCTCGCTCAAGCTGCTGGTGAACCAGCTGCGCGCGCAGGACCGCATCACGCTGGTCACCTACGCCGGCAGCACGCGCGTGGCGTTGCCGCCCACGCCGGGCTGCGACAAGGCCGCCATCGGCGCGGCCATCGAGCAGCTGGTGGCGGGCGGCAGCACCGCCGGCGCCAGCGGCATTGCGCTGGCCTACCAGGCCGCGCAGCAGAGCTATATCGCCGGCGGCATCAACCGCGTGCTGCTCGCCACCGACGGCGACTTCAACGTGGGCGTGACCGACTTCCGCCAGCTCAGGAGCATGGTGGAGGACAAGCGCAAGTCCGGGGTGTCGCTGTCGACGCTGGGCTTCGGCACCGGCAACTACAACGAGCAGCTGATGGAGCAGCTGGCCGATGCCGGCGACGGCGCCTACTCCTACATCGACAACCTGATGGAAGGCAACAAGGTACTGGTCAGCGAGGTCAGCTCGACGCTGGCCACGATTGCACGCGACGTCAAGATCCAGGTCGAGTTCAACCCGGCCACGGTGACCGAGTACCGGCTGATCGGCTATGAGAACCGCATGCTGGCGCGCGAGGATTTCAACAACGACAAGGTCGATGCCGGCGATATCGGCGCAGGCCATACCGTGACCGCGCTGTACGAGCTGACGCTGGCGGGGCAGCCCGGCCTGGTCGACCCGCTGCGCTACCAGCGCGCGGCGCCGGCGCCGGGGCGCGATGGCGAACTGGCGCATGTGCGGCTGCGCTTCAAGCTGCCGGAGGCCAGCACCAGCCAGTTGCTCGATGTCACCGTGGCGCGGCAGGCGCTGCGCCCGCTGGCCCAGGGCGACGACGACTTCCGCTTTGCCGCGGCGGTGGCCGGCTTCGGCCAGGTACTGCGCGGCGGCAAGTTCACCGGCGACTGGCGCTACGCCGACGCGCGGGCGCTGGCGCAAGGCGCGCGCGGCGCCGACCGCTTCGGCTACCGCGGCGAGTTCGTCAAGCTGGTGGACCTGGCGCAGAGCCTGGCCACCGCAACGCCGGCCGCCTCTCATGGCGGCGCAACGGCCGGGCATGCGGCACGCTGAGCCGCACCGCGGCGCGCAGCCGGCGCAGGATGGCGCGGACTGTCGCGCCGCCCTGCGCTCTCCTATACTCGGGCGCATGCAGCCTTCCGCCCCCGCCCCATCCGCTGCTCCCGTCGACGCGCTGCGCACGCTGCCGGACCACGACCTGATGCTGCTGGTCGCGGGCGGCATCATCGAGCAGCCGGTCACCGAACTGTTCCGCCGGCATAACGCCGGCCTCTACAACTACCTGGCCTGGCTGTGCCATGGCAATACCGGCGAAGCCGAGGACCTCGCGCAGAAGACCTGGCTCAAGCTGATGACCCGCTGTGGCGACTACCAGCCGAGCGCGGCGTTCCGCACCTTCCTGTTCCAGATCGCGCGCAACGCCTGGCTCGACCAGGTGCGCAGCACCGATGCGCGCCAGCGCGACGCGCTCGACGACCACCTGCCCGAGCTGCCCGCCGACGACCTGTCGCCGGAAACGGAACTGCAGCTGCGCCAGCATGCGCAGCACGTCCATCGCGCGCTGCTGCAGCTGCCGGTCGCGCAGCGCGAAGTGGTGGTGCTGCGCTTCTTCAGCAATATGAGCGTCGAAGAAATTGCCGCGATGCTGGGCGAGAAGTTCGAGACCGTGAAGAGCCGGCTGCGCTATGCGTTCGCGCGCCTGCGCGCGGACCTGGCCGGCAGGGTGCCGGAGTCGGGGCCATGAGCGCGCGCAACGCCGCATCGCAGGCGGCCGAACGTTTCATCGCGGGCGAGGACCGGCTTTCGGCACTGCTGAAAGCACTTCCGCCCTACCCGCCGCCGGCGGCCCTGGAAGCCGCCGTGCTTGCGGCGGCGCGCGCCGCGCAGCAGGACGCCGGGCGCCGGCAGGCCGATGCCGCGGCGCTGCCCTTTGCCGCGCCGCCGGCGCTGGCCGCGGCCGTGCTGGAAGAAGCCGCGCGCCTGCAGGCGGCCCAGTCGGCGCGGCGCGATGCGGTGCTGGCACGGGTGGCCGCGGGCGCCGCCGCGGAGGACGTGCTCGGCGCACGCCTCGGTCCGGATGCAGCGGCGTGGCTGCGGGCACAGGCTGCGGATTCAACACGAAACGCCGCACGACCCTCGACGATGGAGCCGTCCCCCCATGCCGCGCGCGCGCGCCGGTGGTGGCGTTCGCTCGGACTGGTCGCCAGCGTCGCGGCGGTGGCCGGACTGACCACCAGCATCGTGCTGCGGCAGCTCGACGATGGCGCGCTGTTGCCAAAGGGAACCGCAGAGATGGCGTCGGCCGAGATGGCCGCGCCCGCGCCAACGCCCGCAGCGTCGACGGCGCCATCGCCGGCCTTGCCGGAAACCGCCGCAGCACCGCCTGCCAAACCCGCAGCGCCAGCCGCCAGGGCAACTCCGCCTGCGGCCCGCCCTGCGCCTCGCGCGGCACCCGACACGGAGACGAGCCGAAGCGTTCCGCGCGAACCCGTGCCGGACAGCGAGGCGCCGGCACAAGCGAGCCCGTCCGCGCCGCCTCCGCCGGCGATCGCTGCCGCACCGCGCGCACCCGCTGACGCCGCCATCGCGCAGGCCGCACCCTCAGCGCCCGCGCCTGCCGCACCGTCCGCCTATGCGCGCGAGGCCGCCCCGGCGATGGCCGCGCGTGCACCAGCTGCGGCGTCCGCCCTCACGGTCTCGACCCAGGACGATCCCGCGGCCATCGCGGCACGCCTGGGCACGGCAGCGCCGCTCAGGCTGTGGGCAGCCGAGCCCGACCATGTGGAGATCCGGGAATGGGCGCAACGGTTGTGGCAGGCGATGCCGGCGGGACAGCGCCCGCCCGTGCCGGTTGCGGTGCAGCCCGACCCCGCGCTGGCGCCGGGCCAGGTGCGGATCGAGCTGCGTGGAGCGTTGCCGCCAGGCGCACCGCAATGAGCGCGCCGCGGGCTGATGGTCAGCGCGTGGTGAACGACCAGCTCAGCTCCACCGGCTGCGCGCCGAGCCGGCCCGTGACCCGCACGGTATAGCGCTGCTGGCTGGCCAGCGGCGCCACCGGCGTGCACACCGCCAGGCCGCGCGCCGCGCTGCTCAGGCCCGAGGAACGGCTGTCGACCTTGATGCAGTCGACGTTGCTGCCCTGCGCATCGGTGATGACGAAGTTGTCGGCATCGAACTGCAGCGAGGCATTGATCGCCTGCAGCGACACCGGGTAGCCCATGGTGCGGTTTTCATAGCCCGGCGCCGGGTTGGGGCTTTCGGTGTTGACCCAGTTGGCCGGCACGTCGTTCTGGCCATCGAACGGATAGGCCACCATCTGGTTGTCGCTGCCGCCCTTGACCCGGTCGGCGAGGTCGACGGTCTGGTAGTAGCTGGCCGAGGTGCCGCTGCCGTTGGCGCCCACGCGCTCGGCAAAGCCGCTGCCGGCCGAGCCATAGCTGCCCAGCAGCGCGGCGCGGTGGAACGGCGCATCGACCAGGTCCGACACCAGCGCGTCCTTGGGCGACATCGACAACTGCGCATTGGCCACCGAGGTCCAGCGGTTGGCGCCGGCCACCACTTCGGCGGTGGCATCGGTCGGATAGGCGGCCTGGATGCGCTCGTGGGCGGTGGCGCCGGTGTAGCCCGGATTGCCGCTGCTTTCGTCGTGCGTCAGCGTGGCGTTGGCCAGCATGTAGTCGGTATGCGCCTGCGCGGCGGCATTGAGCGGGTCGCGCGCCGCCAGCGGCGGCAGGCCCACCTGCTCGCGGCGATAGTTGGCGTAGCACAGGCCGGCGGTGCGCGGCTCTTCCAGCACGCGGTAGTTGCCGACCGCGCTGCCGCGCGCCGGCAGCAGCGCGATGCCGCTGCCCGGCGCGGCGGCGGGTGCGGGACCGCTGACGGTGTAGCAGGCCCCTGCCGTGGTAGTGGTGGCGGAGCCGGTCGGGGAGGTCGGCGACGGCGACGTGGCTGCGCTCTGTCCGCCAGCGGGCGCGCTGGCCTGCGCGCCGGCCGGGGTCGATCCGTCGGGCGCGGCACTGGCTGTGGTGCCACCGTCGCCGCCATCGCCGCCGCCGCAGGCGGCCAGCGCCAGCGCCGCGGCGGTACAGAGCGTGGTCAGGGCCAGCGTGGTGTGCCGCGCGCTGCGCGGCGGCGTGGAAGGGCAATCGGCAGGCAAGCGTTTCCCAATCATCGGTCTGAGTCGTCGTGGTGGAGTTCGGCGAATTGGTCTGCCCGGGGGATCCGCGAGCGCGGACGGCCGGCGCGACAACCATCGCGGGCACCATGCAGGACGGGCTCGCCGTGGCTTTGCCGGGGGCAGAAAGACGGGACGATGGTATGGGCCGAAACCGCGAGGGTCTAGCCCGCGAACAATTGCTTACGTGTGACCCGCGCGCGCCGCACGTGAACGGAATTCGCGCTGTGGCAGGGTGGGTCGAGCGCCGTCAGCCCGCCGCGGCCACGTCGGCCATGCCGCTGCCGAGCGAGGCCATTACCGCCATCAGCTGCTCGCGCAGCCAGCGGTTGGCGCCGTCGTTCTCGCCGCCCGCGTGCCAGTACAGGTGCAGTTCCAGCGACGGCACCTTGAACGGCAGCGACAGCAGCCGGTTGGCATAGGGCTCGTTGGCGATGCGCGCATAGCGCAGCGGCAGCGTTGCCAGCAGGTCGGTGCAGCTGACCACGCGGCACGCCGCGGCGTAGTGCTGGCAGCGCAGCCGCACGCGCCGCGTCAGGCCCATGCGATGCAAGGCCTGGTCTTCCAGGCCGGCGCCGCGGCGGCGCGACGACACGTGGACGTGCTCGGCCGCGAGGTAGCGCTCCAGCGTCAGTTCCTTCTTCACCAGCGGATGATCGCGCCGTGCCAGCACCACCATCGGGTCGGCCATGAACGGGGCATGGTGTATCGCCGGCGACACCGGCAGCAGGATGTCGAGCGCAGCGTCGAGCGTGCCGGCCAGCAGTTCCGATTCCATCTCGCGCCGGTCGAAGCGGATCGCGGCAATTTCCACCTGCGGCGCCATCGCGGTGACGCGGCTCATCAGCGGCGGCAGCAGCGTCGACTCGAGCGCGTCGCGCATGCCGATGGTGAACCGGCGCACGGTGTTGGTGGGATCGAAGTGCGGCGTGTCCTGCAGCGTGCGCGCGAACGACTGCAGCGCGCTGCGTACCTCGGCCGCCAGCGAGCGGGCCAGCGGTGTGGGCGCCATGCCCTGCCCGCGCCGCTCGAACAGCGGATCGTCGAACAGCGTGCGCAGCCGCCCCAGCGCATGGCTGACCGCCGGCTGCGTCAGGTTGAGCTGGCGCGCGGCCGCCGTGATGCTGCCTTCGCTGTAGATGGCGTCGAACACGACGAAGAGGTTGAGGTCGATGCGGGAGAGCTGCATGCTGGTGATTCTGGCACGGAATGCAGGGGATTGATACTGGCAAATCCAGAAAATTCATTTTTCTAATTACCGGCTTTCAGATAGAGTGCATTGCATCGGCAAGGTTTATTGCCCGAAGACCCAGCCAACCGGCGCCGGCGGCCGCCCGCGCCCACCGATCCCGTAGCGAGGAGACCACATGGATTTCGAGTACAGCCCGAAGGTCAAGGAGATGCAGGCCAAGCTGCTGGCCTTCTTCGACCAGCACATCTATCCGAACGAAAAGCGCTTCGCCGAGGAGATCGACGCCAACCGCCGCGCCGGCAACGCCTGGATCCCCACCAAGGTGATCGAGGAACTGAAGCCGCTGGCGCGCGAAGCCGGCCTGTGGAACCTGTTCCTGCCGCGCTCGCCGCGCGCGCCGCAAGGTCTGTCGAACCTGGAATACGCCACGCTGTGCGAGATCATGGGCCGGGTGCCCTGGTCGGCCGAGGTCTTCAACTGCGCCGCCCCGGACACCGGCAACATGGAGACGCTGGAGCGCTACGCGTCGGAAGAACTGAAGGACCGGTGGCTCGAGCCGCTGCTGGCCGGCGAGATCCGCTCGGCCTTCCTGATGACCGAGCCGGCGGTGGCCTCGTCGGACGCCACCAATATCGAGTGCCGCATCGAGCGCGATGGCGACCACTACGTGATCAACGGCACCAAGTGGTGGTCGTCGGGCGCCGGTGACCCGCGCTGCAAGGTCTATATCGTGATGGGCAAGACCGATCCCGAGGCCGGCCGCCATGAGCAGCAGTCGATGGTCGTGGTGCCGGCCGATACCCCGGGCATCACCATCAAGCGCTTCCTGCCTGTATTCGGCTACGACGATGCGCCGCACGGCCACATGGAGATCGAGCTGAAGAACGTGCGGGTTCCGGTCTCGAACATCCTGCTGGGCGAAGGCCGCGGCTTCGAGATCGCGCAGGGCCGCCTCGGCCCGGGCCGCATCCACCACTGCATGCGCAGCATCGGCGTGGCCGAACGCGCGCTGGAACTGCTGTGCAAGCGCGCGCTGTCGCGGGTGGCGTTCGGCAAGCCGGTGTCGGCCCAGGGCGTGACGCAGGAGCGCATCGCCGAAGCCCGCTGCGAGATCGAGATGGCGCGCCTGCTGACGCTCAAGGCCGCGTATATGATGGACACGGTCGGCAACAAGGTGGCCAAGGCCGAGATCGCCATGATCAAGGTGGTGGCCCCCAACGTGGCGCTGAAGGTGATCGACTGGGCCATCCAGGTCCACGGCGCCGCCGGCGTTTCCAGCGACTTCCCGCTGGCCAGCTGGTGGGCGCATCAGCGCACGCTGCGCCTGGCCGACGGTCCGGACGAGGTGCACCGCAACGCCATCGCCAAGCTGGAGCTGGCCAAGCACATGAACGTCAACCCGGACAGCATCAAGATGCCGGTGGCGCGCGGCTTCTGAGCGCCCCGGAGCACCCGGAAGCGCCGGCGGGGCCCCGCCCCTGCCGGCATTGTGGAAAACGCGCAGCCGGCCTGCGCGTTTTTTTCTTCTGTGCTTAAATCGCGCGGTTCGCCACGTCGGTGGTTGATGTGGCCGTTCCCATGAATGCAGCCAGGAGATCCCTGCAATGATCGACGTCTACACCTGGGCCACGCCCAACGGCCACAAAGTCCACATCATGCTGGAGGAGTGCGGACTGGAGTACCGGGTCCACCCGATCAACATCGGCGCCGGCGACCAGTTCGGCGAGGACTTCCTGAAGATCAGCCCCAACAACAAGATTCCCGCCATCGTCGACGCGGACGGCCCCGACGGCAAGCCGATTTCTCTGTTCGAATCGGGCGCGATCCTGCTCTACCTGGCCGGCAAGACCGGCAAGTTCCTGCCCGAGGACGTGCGCGGCAAGTACGAGACACTGCAGTGGCTGATGTTCCAGATGGGCGGCGTGGGTCCGATGCTGGGCCAGGCGCACCACTTCCGCATCTATGCGCCCGAGCAGATCGAGTACGCGGTCAACCGCTACACCAATGAGGCGAAGCGCCTGTACGGCGTGATCGACACGCAGCTGTCGAAGCACGAATGGCTGGCCGGCGAGCAGTACACCATTGCCGATATCGCCACCTTCCCGTGGCTGCGCAGCTGGCAGAACCAGGGCGTGGAGCTGGACGACTACCCGCACCTGAAGCGCTGGTTCAACCAGATCGCCGAGCGTCCCGCGGTCAAGCGCGGCGTGGAGGTGCTGGCCAGCGCGCGCAAGGCGCTGCAGGACGACAAGGCGCGCGAAGTGCTGTTCGGCGCCACGCAGTACAAGCGCCACTGAAAGGCAAGCGGCGGCCACGGCGGCGGCCGCGGTCATCAGGCCAGCGCCAGCGCCGAGCGCGCCACGGCGTGGCCATCCGCGCGCCGGCCGCCGCGGGCGTCCACGCCATCATGCGGCGCAGCGCCCGCGCCGAAGCAGCACAGCAGCCCGGCGCCCGGCACCAGCACGTCGAGCCGGCATGGCTCATGCGGGTCCGGCGCGTAGAGCGCGCCGGGCTGCAGGAAGGCCATGTCACCGCCGCTGCGCACCAGCGCGCCATGCCAGTGCAGGGCCAGCGCGCCCCGGTAGCACAGCGCCCAGCGCAGGCCGCGCGCCTGCAGGTGCCGGCCCCAGTCATCCACCGAGCCATCCAGCTGCACGAACTCCGGGCGCATGCCCTGCTGCGCCTGCCAGTCATCCGCTTCCAACACATCCGCCAGCGCATGCGGCGCGGCCACGCCATCGGCATCGGCCCCGGCACCGACGGGGGCAATGGCGCCCAGCGCGCACTGCCACGCGCCCGCGGGCATCGCCACGGGACGCGAGGCCTCGGCCGCGCCTTGCGGCACCGCGCGCACCAGGATGGTGTCGGCGACCGCCTGCACCTGCATCGGCACGCCGGGCGCGGGCGCGAACAGTTCGCCGCCGCCGACCAGCAAGCTGCCGCGGCCGGGCGAAGACAGCCGCAGGCCACCGCGCAGGCAACCCCACCATTCATGGCAATCCGCTGAAAATTCGGGCTGGCGCTCGCCGGCGCAGAGGAAGACGTAGTCGCAGGTGCAACCAACACCGGCAGCGGCGGCAAGCAGGCGTGGCTGGAATCCGGGAAGGAAATCCGACGGTGCGTGGCGGTCGGCATCGATGGCGCGCATGCGCGCCTCGAACAGCGTGAAGATCTGCATGGCAATCCCCTGCAGGGGGACAGGCGCGCTGCGCCTGTCCGCGCAGCCGGCGCACGCGTGGCGGCGTGACGCCCGGTCTGGCGCGATAACCCGTCTGGCACGGCGCTGCGAAGCAGCGCCGCCCGGTTGATGCCATCGTGCCGCGCCATGGCCTGGCGCGCCCCTCAATTTGCGGATCGGACACCGATAGTGAGGATGAGGATAAGTTGTCGTGGGCTCAAGGTCAAACCCTTAGCCTCAGACCACTCCGAACTTTTGTTGAACCCATGACCTCTCGAAATCTCAGACTTTTCGGATTGCATCTCGCCTGGCTACGCAAGCAACGAGGCTGGTCCCAGGAGACCCTTTCGCTTGAAAGCGGACTGTCGCGCTCGTATCTGAGCGGCATTGAAAGCGGCAAGCGCAACCTGGCGCTGGCCAACATCTGCAGGCTCGCCGAGACCCTCGCCGTGCCCACCGCCGAGATGCTCGACTTCAGCCGCCACGACGCCAGCCAGCTGCAAGTCGAGCAAGCGCGCGCGCCGTTCGGCAACCGCCAGCGCGCGGCGATCGAGGCCACCATGCACCACATGGCCGAGCTGACCGAGCCCGAGCTGAACCTGGTGGCCGCGGTGGCGCGGGCGCTGGCGGGCAAGGGCAGCTTCCGCCCGGCGCTCGGGCACGGCAGTTCCGGCACCAGGCCCGCACCCGATGCCGACGCGCCCCCGGAAGGCTAGAGCCCCAGCATGCCCTGCCGTTCGATGAAGCCGATCACCTGGTCCAGCCCCTGTCCCGACTTGACGCTGCCCATCACGAACGGCCGGCTGCCACGCATCTTGCGCGCATCGCTTTCCATCACCGGCAGCGATGCGCCCACATACGGCGCCAGGTCGGTCTTGTTGATCACAAGCAGGTCGGACTTGGTGATGCCCGGCCCGCCCTTCCTAGGAATCTTCTCGCCCCCGGCGACGTCGATCACGTAGATCGTAAGATCAGAAAGTTCCGGGCTGAAGGTCGCGGCCAGGTTGTCGCCGCCGGACTCTATGAAGACCACGTCGGCATCCGGGAAGCGCGCCAGCATGCGATCCACCGCTTCCAGATTGATCGATGCATCCTCGCGGATCGCGGTGTGCGGGCAGCCGCCGGTTTCCACGCCCAGGATTCGCTCGGCCGGCAGCGCACCGGAAATGGTCAGCAGGCGCTGGTCTTCCTTGGTGTAGATGTCGTTGGTGATCGCGACCAGGTCATAGCGGTCGCGCATCGACTTGCACAGCATTTCCAGCAACGTGGTCTTGCCGGAGCCGACGGGGCCGCCGACGCCGACGCGCAGCGGAGGGTTCTTCTTGGTACGGGCGTGGGTCATGGTGCGGTGTTGGTTCAGGATCGGAACAGCCGGGAGTACTGCGTTTCGTGGCGTGCGCACAGCAGGCCCAGCATCGGGGAAAACGTCGACAGTTGCGGCGGCGTGGCTTCGACGCGGCGGCCGGCTTCCTCGACGGTCTCGAGCACGGCGCCATGCAGTCGGCGCAGCATGTGCTGCCCCGCCACCTGCCCCAGCGGCACCGCCTTGATCGCCGCGGCCACCTGGTTCTCGGCCCAGTTGAAGCAGTAGGCCGCCAGGCCGTCGCGCGCACCGATCTGCAGCGCCACGCAGGCGGCGGTGAACGCGGTCGGCAGGCATACCGGCGACAGCGCGGCCAGCGTGTCGCGCAATACCGGCGTGCCCCACTCCATCTGCGCGATCAGGCGGGCCAGCGACCAGCCCATCTGCTCTGTCTCCAGCCGCAGCTCGGAGGTCTCGCGGGTGGCGTGGAACCAGTCGTTCCAGGTTCGCACCTGCGCGGCGTCGCCCGCCTGCCAGTGGCGATGTAGCAGCAGCCACAGCGGCGCCTCGCATTGCGCCTGGACATGCCGCAGGTTGTCGTAGATCCAGCGCTCGGCGGTCGGGGCGTCATGCACGCTGCCGCATTCGATTGCGGCCTCGAGACCTTGCGAATAACTGAAGCCGCCGATGGGCAAGGCGGGGGACGCGAGGTGCAGAAGGGAGATGAGTTGGTGGAGGTGGGTCATCAGACGACGCCTCGCTTCGCGATGACTCCCTCCCCATGGACATGCTCGCCATCATGACCATGCGAGTGCGAGTGCGAGTGCGAGTGCGAGTGCGAGTGCGAGTGCCCATGATGCTCCTCAAACACCGCCTGCGCCGCCGCATAATCCTCCGCGAAGGTCGCGTCGTGCCCGTGCTTGTGCCCGCCGCCATAGGCCCCCGCCTCCGGCTCGAACGGCAGTTCGGCGCGCTTCGCCTGCACGCCCAGCCGTTGCAGCATGTGGGCCAGCACCGCGTCATATTCGAGCCGCAGGTAGTCGCGCCCGATCTCCACCGGCGTGTGGCGGTTGCCGAGGTGGTAGGCCGCGCGCATCAGCGCGTGCGGGTCTTGTGCGCGCACTTCCAGCACGGACTCGGCAGCGGCCTGGACTTCGACGAAGCTGCCGTCTTCGGCCACCAGCAGGTCGCCGCCGCGCAGCACGGTGCCGCGCGGCAGGAACAGCGCGGCGTCGGTGCCGTTGTCGAGCACGGCGCGCAGGCGGCTCTTGCTGCGGTCGGCGAACGGCAGCACCAGCTTGGGTGCGCGGCGCACCAGCACGCTGGCGATGCCGTGCGGCGCGGTCAGGTGTTTATCGATCTTCAGCATGGCAATTCCGCACCCATCAAAACAGGAAATAACGCTGCGCCATCGGCAGTTCGGTGGCGGGCTCGCAGTTCAGCAGCTGGCCGTCGGCAACCACCTGATAGGTCTCGGGGTCGACCGTGACGTGCGGTTGCCAGTCGTTGTGAACCATGTCGCGCTTGCTGACGGTGCGGGTGCCGCGCACCGCGGCAAGGGTCTTGGCCAGCCCGTAGCGTTCGCCGATGCCGGCCGCCAGCGCCGCCTGCGAGACGAAGGTCAGCGACGAACGATGCAGCGCGCCGCCGGCTGAGGCAAACATGGGACGGTAGTGCACCGGCTGCGGCGTCGGGATCGATGCGTTGGGATCGCCCATCGCGGCCGCGGCGATCATGCCGCCCTTCAGGATCAGGCTGGGCTTGACGCCGAAGAACGCGGGCCGCCACAGCACCAGGTCGGCCCACTTGCCGACTTCGACCGAGCCCACCTCATGCGCGATGCCGTGGGTCAGCGCCGGGTTGATGGTGTACTTGGCAACATAGCGCCGGACGCGGAAGTTATCGTGCCCGCCGCGCGTGTCGTGCGGATCGCCCGGCAGCTTGCCGCGCTGCGCCGCCATCTTGTGCGCGGTCTGCCAGGTTCGGATGATGACTTCGCCGACGCGCCCCATCGCCTGCGAATCGCTCGAGATCATCGAGAACGCGCCGAGGTCGTGCAGGATGTCCTCGGCAGCGATGGTCTCGCGGCGGATGCGGCTTTCGGCGAAGGCAATGTCCTCGGCGATCGACGGGTCCAGGTGGTGGCACACCATCAGCATGTCGAGATGCTCGTCCAGCGTGTTGATGGTGTACGGGCGCGTCGGGTTGGTCGACGACGGCAGCACATTGGCCTCGCCGCACACCTTGATGATGTCCGGCGCATGGCCGCCGCCGGCGCCTTCGGTGTGGTAGGTATGGATGGTGCGGCCCTTGAACGCGGCGATGGTGGCCTCGACGAAGCCGGCCTCGTTGAGGGTATCGGTGTGGATCGCCACCTGGGTGTCGGTCGCGTCGGCCACCGACAGGCAGGTGTCGATCGCCGCCGGCGTGGTGCCCCAGTCTTCATGCAGCTTCAGGCCGATGGCGCCGGCTTCGACCTGCTCCAGGATCGGCCCCGGCTGGCTGGCGTTGCCCTTGCCCAGCAGCCCGATATTCATCGGGTAGGCATCGGCCGCCTGCAGCATGCGCTCCATGTACCAGGGCCCAGGCGTCACCGTGGTGGCGAAAGTGCCGGTGGCGGGCCCGGTGCCGCCGCCGATCATGGTGGTGACGCCGCTCATCAGCGCCTCGTCGATCTGCTGCGGGCAGATAAAGTGGATATGGCTGTCGATGCCGCCGGCGGTGACGATCATGCCCTCGGCCGCGATCACCTCGGTACCGGGCCCGACCACGATGGTGACGCCGGGCTGGATGTCGGGATTGCCGGCCTTGCCGATCGCCGCGATGCGCCCGTGCTTGAGCCCGATATCGGCCTTGACGATGCCCCAGTGGTCGACGATCAGCGCATTGGTGATCACGGTGTCGACGCAGTCCCCGGCCATGCGCTGGCTCTGCCCCATGCCGTCGCGGATCACCTTGCCGCCGCCGAACTTCACTTCCTCGCCATAGATGGTGAAGTCCTTCTCGACTTCGATGATCAGGCCGGTATCGGCCAGCCGCAGGCGGTCGCCGGTGGTGGGGCCGAACATCTCGGCATAGGCCTGTCTGGAAATCGATGCCATCACAGCGCTCCCATGATCTTGCCGTTGAAGCCGTAGACGATGCGGTCGCCCGCCAGCGCCACCAGTTCCACGGTGCGGGTCTGCCCGGGCTCGAACCGCACCGCGGTGCCCGCGGCGATGTTCAGGCGGAAACCGCGCGCGGCCTCGCGCTCGAACGCCAGTGCCGCGTTGGTTTCGTAGAAGTGGAAGTGCGAGCCGACCTGGATCGGCCGGTCGCCGGTATTGGCCACCGTCACGCTGACGGTGGCGCGGCCGACGTTGAGTGCGATCTCGCCGTCGGCGGGCATCAGTTCACCGGGGATCATGACGGTCCTCCTCAGGCCACCAGCAGGCCGGCGCCGTACAGCGCCACGCCGGCTCCGGCCGCGCGCGCCAGCCAGCCGGCGCGGCGGCGCAACAGCGTGCCGGCGCCGATACCCAGCAGGTGCAGCGCCATGGTGGCCGCGGCAAACCCGCCCACGTAGGCCAGCACCGCCGGCAGCGCGCCGGCGCTGGCGGGCAATTCCACCCCATGCGCATAGCCGTGGAACACGGCAAAGCCGCCCACCAGCAGCGTGCCGGCCGACGCCGGCAGTTTGGCGCGCAGCGCCAGCAGCAGGCCGATCACCAGCAGCGAAGCCGCGATCATCGGCTCCACCGCGGGCAGCGCCATGCCGCCGAGCCCGAGCGCGGCGCCCACCAGCATCAAGCCCACGAAGGCCAGCGGCAGACGCAGCGTATCCGCGGCGGAGCGCGCCACCAGTGCGCTCCATACGCCCACCGCGGCCATCGCCAGCAGGTGGTCGGCCCCGGTGAACGGATGCGCCAGGCCGGCCCACAGGCTGGCGCCGACGGTGGCGGCATCGTGGCCCGGGTGCGCCAGCGCGGCGGTGGCGGCAACGGTCAGGGTGGCGCCAAGGGCAAGGCGCAGGCAGGCGGTACGGGTCATGTCGGCTCTCGGGTGCATTAGTTGTTCGAAGCGTTGGTCGCGGCGAAGGCTCAGACGATGGGATGGTGCACGGTCACCAGCTTGGTGCCGTCGGGAAACGTCGCTTCCACCTGGATTTCCGGAATCATCTCTGCGATGCCATCCATCACGTCGTCGCGCGTCAGTACCGTGGTGCCTTCGTGCATCAACTCCGCCACGGTGCGGCCGTCGCGCGCGCCCTCCATGATCGCGGCGGTGATCAGCGCCACGGCTTCCGGGTAGTTCAGCTTCAGGCCGCGGGCCTTGCGCCGCTCGGCCAGCAGCGCGGCGGTGAAGATCAGCAGCTTGTCTTTCTCGCGCGGCGTCAGTTCCATCTCTCGTTCCTGTTTGATGTTCGGTTGCGTATCGGCGCGCTACGTCGCCCACAGCCGCAGCGGTTGCGCCGCGACGCCATGGAGCGGCATGCGCAGCGCCTGCCAGGTATCGGTCATGACGTGGCGCACCGCTTCCATGTGCCGGCCCAGCACGCGCAGCAGCAGCATCGACTGGCCGTTGGCGGCGAGGCAGCTCAAGCCGGCGCGCAACGCCGGCGTATAAGTCAGCCGCCCGGCCAGCGTTTCGGCGAGGTCTTGCGTGGCGGCTGCGCCGACGGCCCACAACGTGCCCAGCACGTTCAGCCCGTCCAGCCCGGGCCGCGCATGGCGCAGCGGCGATGCCGCCTCGATCTGCGATTGTTCGATCCACAGCGCGCGCTCGCCGGCGCCGATGCGCGTATCCAGCCACAGCGCACCCCGCGCCCACTGCTCGCCCGATGCCTGCCGGCCGAGCACCACGGCATCCCATCCGATCGCGCTGCCGCCCGGCGCGACGTCGAGCACGGTGGAAATGCGCGCGCGCGCGTCGTCGAAGACGATGTTCTCCTGCGGCAGCCAGTCCAGCCGCGCGCCCTCGCCCACCGCCAGCCGCACCCGCTGGGCCGCGTCGCGGCCGAGCGACTTGTACCACTTGGTGGCGCCCGGCGTGGCCAGCACCGCATGCGCGCCGGCCTCCACCGTCACGTCGATCTCCAGGCTGTCGCCGCCGGCCACGCCGGCCGGCGGATGCAGGATTACCGCGTGGCAGATGCCCCCTTCCGGATACAACGGCTTCTGCACCAGCAGCGGGCCCCGGTGACGCCGCTCGGTCAGCACGGTGCGTTCGCCGCGCGGCGCAAAGCGCAGGTGCAGCGTGGCCTGCCACGCCGCCGGCATGGCGAGGGACGAAGGAAAATCGGGATGGCGCATCGATGGCGAACGGAACTTGCGCGCGCCTTACACGGCGATCAGCTCGCGCACGCCGTCCTGCTCCATGCTGGCGCCGGCGCCGCGCGCCACCACTTCGCCGCGGCTCATCACCACATAGTGGTCGGCAAGGTGCCGCGCGAATTCGTAGTACTGCTCGACCAGCAGCACCGTCATGCCGAATTCGTCGACCAGCAGCCGCAATGCGCGACCGATGTCCTGGATGATCGAGGGCTGGATGCCTTCGGTCGGCTCATCGAGGATCAGCAGTTGCGGCTCGCTCATCAGCGCGCGCCCGATCGCCAGTTGCTGCTGCTGGCCGCCGGACAGGTCGCCGCCGCGGCGCAGCCGCATGGTGCGCAGCACCGGAAACAACTGGTAGATGCGCCCCGGCACGCCCGCCGGCCGCGCGCGGCTGGCGGCGCCGATCAGCAGGTTCTCTTCGACCGTCAGCCGCGGGAAGATCTCGCGCCCCTGCGGCACATAGGCCAGGCCGGCCGCGACGCGCTCGTACGGCGCCTTCTTCTCCAGCGGCTTGCCGTCCCAGTGGATGCTGCCGCTGCGCGTCGGCACCACGCCCATCAGGCATTTCAGCAGCGTGCTCTTGCCGACGCCGTTGCGGCCGAGCAGCGTGGTCAGCTTGCCCGCCGGCACCTCGAAGCTGACGTTGCGCAGGATATGGCTGCCGCCGTAGTACTGGTTCAGTGCATTGACCTGCAGCATGCCTATCTCCCCAGGTAGGATTCGATCACGCGCTCGTCGCGCTTGACGCTGTCGAGCGTGCCTTCGGCCAGCACGCTGCCCTCGGCCAGCACCGTGACCTTGCCGGCGGCGCCCGCCAGCGCGGCGACGAACTCCATGTCGTGCTCCACCACCATCATCGAGCAGCTGCCGCGCAGGCCGTTGAGCAGGCTGGCGAGCTGCATGGTTTCTTCATCGGTCATGCCGGCCACGGGTTCGTCGAGCAGCAGCAGCTGTGGCTGCTGCATCAGCAGCATGCCGATCTCCAGCCGCTGCTTCTGCCCGTGCGACAGCAGCCCGGCGGGCCGGTAGGCCTCGGCCTCGAGGCCGGTCAACGCGAGCGTCTCCTCGATGCGGCGATGTCCCTCGCCGGTCAGCCGCGCGCGCAGCGACGACCACCAGCGCTTGTCGGCCTGCATCGCCAGCTCCAGGTTCTCCCACACCGCGTGCTGCTCGAACACGGTGGGCTTCTGGAACTTGCGCCCGATGCCTACCTGCGCGATGCGCGGCTCGGTCATCCGCATCAGGTCGATGGTCTGGCCCAGGAACACGCGCCCGCTGACATTGGCGTTGCGCGGCCCGGTCTTGCCGGTGATGACATCCATCATGGTGGTCTTGCCGGCGCCGTTGGGGCCGATCACGCAGCGCAGCTCGCCGTGGTCGATCGACAGGTTCAGCTGGTTCAGCGCGCGGAAGCCGTCGAACTGCACGGTGACGTCCTCGAGATAAAGGATCGGGCCATGCGACACGTCGATGGTGCCCGGCTCGACGATGCGGCCCAGGCCGGTGGCATCGCCGCTTTCGGCCTGGCCGTGCTCGAGTGCGGGGTTCATGCTTCACCTCCGCTGCGACCCGCCACCGCCGGCGTGGCCACCGGCTCTTGCGCGGCTGCCTGCGCGGGGCCCGCGCGCCACCGCTGCCACAGGCCGGTCACCCCGTCGGGCAGGTACAGCGTCACCAGCACGAACATCGCGCCCAGCAGGAACAGCCAGTATTCGGCAAAGTGCGCGGTGAACAGCGTCTTGGCGCCGTTGACCAGGAACGCGCCGATCACCGGCCCGACCAGCGTGCCGCGCCCGCCCACGGCCACCCAGACCGCCATCTCGATCGAGTTGCCGGGCGACATCTCGCCCGGGTTGATGATGCCGACCTGCGGCACGTACAGCGCGCCGGCGATGCCGCACAGCACCGCCGAGAAGGTCCACACGAACAGCTTGTAGCCGAGCGGGTTGTAGCCGGAGAACATCACGCGCATCTCGGCGTCGCGCACCGCCGTGACCACGCGGCCGAGCTTCGAGGTGACGATGTAGCGGCAGGCGATGAAGCCGGCCAGCAGCGCCAGGAAGGTCAGCACGAACAGCGCCGTGCGCGTCTGCGGTGCGGCGATGGCAAAGCCGGCGATGCGCTTGAAGTCGGTAAAGCCGTTGTTGCCGCCGAAGCCGGTCTCGTTGCGGAAGAACAGCAGCATCGCCGCATATGTCATCGCCTGCGTGATGATCGACAGGTACACGCCCTTGATGCGCGAGCGGAAGGCAAAGAAGCCGAACAGCCATGCCAGCACGCCCGGCACCAGCAGCGCCAGCAACAGCGCATAGCCAAGGTGATCGGTGCCGTGCCAGAACCATGGCAGCTGCTTCCAGTCGAGGAACACCATGAAGTCCGGCAGGTCGCTCTGGTACACGCCTTCGCGCCCGATCGATCGCATCAGGTACATGCCCATGGCATAGCCGCCCAGCGCGAAGAACAGGCCATGGCCGAGGCTGAGGATGCCGCAGTAGCCCCATACCAGGTCGAGCGCGATCGCCGCCAGCGCGAAGCACATGATCTTGCCGACCAGCGTCAGTGCATACGCCGACAGGTGCAGCGGATGGCCCTCCGGCAGCAGGAGCGCGCACACCGGCACGCCGATGCCGACGATTACCGTCAGCGCCAGCAGCGCGATCCAGCCGCGCGGCGAAAACAGCGACTGGCGTTCGGGCACTGCCAGCCGGAACGGTGCTGCGGAAGAGTTCGGTTGGAATCGCTGCATCATGCCTCCGCGCTGCGCCCCTTGAGCGCGAACAGTCCCTGCGGCCGCTTCTGGATAAACAGCACGATCAGCACCAGGACCAGGATCTTGGCCAGCACCGCGCCATAGAAGGGTTCGATGAACTTGTTGAGGATGCCCAGCCCGAAGGCACCGACGATGGTGCCGGCGAGCTGCCCCACCCCGCCCAGCACCACCACCATGAACGAATCGATGATGTAGGCCTGGCCCAGATCGGGACCGACATTGCCGATCTGCGACAGCGCGCAGCCGCCGAGCCCGGCGATGCCGGCACCGAAGGCAAAGGCATAGCTGTCGACCTGCCAGGTGCGCACGCCCACGCACGCGGCCATGGTGCGGTTCTGCGTGGTCGCGCGCACGAACAGGCCCAGCCGCGTGCGGTTGAGCACCGCCCACGCTACCGCCACCACCGCCAGCGCGAACAGGATGATGACCACGCGGTTGTACGGGATCACCAGCCCCGGCAGCCATTCGAAGCCGCCGCTCATCCATGCGGGGTTGGACACTTCCACGTTCTGCGCGCCGAACAGCGTGCGCACCGCCTGCATCAGCAGCAGGCTCACGCCGAAGGTGGCCAGCAGCGTTTCCAGCGGGCGGCCGTACAGGTGGCGCAGCACCAGCCGTTCCAGCACGAAGCCCACCACGGCGGCTGCCAGGAACGAAGCCGGCAGCGCCGCGGGCAGATACCAGTCGAGCGCGCCCGGCGCATGGGCGCGGAACAGCGACTGCACCACGTAGGTGGCATAGGCGCCGATCATCAGGAATTCGCCGTGCGCCATGTTGATCACGCCGATCAGGCCATAGGTGATGGCGAGTCCGAGCGCGGCCAGCAGCAGCACGCTGCCCAGGCTCAACCCGGCGAACAGGTTGCCGATCAGTTCGGCGCGGCGCTGGTCGCCCTGCAGCGTGTCCAGCGCCTGCTGCGCGGCCAGGCGCACGCTGCCGTCGGGCTCGCGGTAGCGGCCGGCGCTGTCGCGCTCGAGCAGCGGCGCCAGTTTCTGGCGGCTCTGAGGGTTGCTGTCCCTGGCCAGGATGCGGATGGCTTCGAGCCGCGCCTCGCGCGAGGCAAGAGCGTCGGAAGCGGACGCCCCGGCCAGCAGCAGATTGGCCCAGATCACGTCCAGGCTGGCGCGCAGGCCGGCATCGGCCTCGGTCTTGCGCGCGGCTTCCACCGCCGCCAGCGACGCGCTTTCGGGCTGGTCGCGCAGCGTGGCCACCGCCTGCGCGCGCACCGCGATGTCTGGCGACTGCAGCAGCAGGCTGCTGGCGGCGCTGTCGACCAGCGCGCGCAGGCTGTTGTTCAGGGTCAGCGACTCGAGCTCGTCGGCCTTGACCGTGACCGGCTTGCCGCTGATCGCATCGACCAGCCTGTCGCCATCCTGGCGCACCATGCCGGCCGACGGCGCATACTGCAGGGCGTCATCCTGCAGGGCCTTCAGGATCGGCGCGGCTTCAGCTGGCGATGCCTTGGCCACCGCGGACAGCGCGGCAGTCTTGGCATCGAAGTCGTCTTCGGCCAGCGGCTTCAGGTCGGCCTGCGTCAGTGCGCCGGCCCACGGTGCCGAGGCCAGCAGCAACGCTGCGAGCAAGGCACGCAGCCACAGCTTGGCGGGAAGGGATATCGAATGGCACATGAGGGCTGGCAAGTGACGATGGTGGATAACCAGACTGGGGGTGTGCTCCCCTCTCCCACGCTGTGGGAGAGGGGAGCCGAATAGCGGCAGGCGACCGCTCCTTACATCGCCTTGTCCGGCTTGCCTTCATTGCCCGCGATGAACGGGCTCCACGGCTGCGCGCGCACCGCCTTCGGGGTCTTCCACACCACCGCGAACTGACCGTCGCCCTTGACCTCGCCGATCATCACCGGCTTGTACAGGTGGTGGTTCTCGCCCATGGTCAGGGTGAAGCCGTCCGGCGCCTTGAAGGTCTGGCCATACATGGCTGCGCGCACCTTGTTGGTATCGGTGCTGCCGGCCTTCTTCACCGCCTGCGCCCACATGTGGATGCCCACGTAGGTGGCTTCCATCGGGTCGTTGGTCACGCGCTTGTCGCCGCCGGGCAGGTTGTTGGCCTTGACCCAGGCCGCCCACTGCTTGCGGAAGGCGTCGTTCTCGGGGTTCTTGACCGACATGAAGTAGTTCCATGCGGCCAGGTGGCCCACCAGCGGCTTGGTATCGATGCCGCGCAGCTCTTCTTCACCGACCGAGAAGGCCACCACCGGCACGTCCTTGGCCTTGAGCCCGGCGTTGCCCAGCTCCTTGTAGAACGGCACGTTGGAATCGCCGTTGATGGTGGAGATCACCGCGGTCTTGCCGCCCTGCGAGAACTTCTTGATATTGGCGACAATGGTCTGGTAGTCGCTGTGGCCGAACGGGGTATAGACCTCTTCGATGTCCTTGTCGGCCACGCCCTTGCTCTTCAGGAAGGCGCGCAGGATCTTGTTGGTGGTGCGCGGGTAGACATAGTCGGTGCCGAGCAGGAAGAACCGTTTGGCGCCGCCGCCCTCCTTGCTCATCAGGTATTCGACCGCGGGGATGGCCTGCTGGTTGGGCGCCGCGCCGGTGTAGAAGACGTTCTTCGACATCTCCTCGCCTTCATACTGCACCGGGTAGAACAGCAGCGAGTTGAGCTCTTCGTAGACCGGCAGCACCGACTTGCGCGACACCGAGGTCCAGCAGCCGAAGGTCACCGCGACCTTGTCCTTGCTGACCAGCTGGCGCGCCTTCTCGGCGAACAGCGGCCAGTTCGACGCCGGGTCCACCACCACCGGTTCCAGCTTGCGCCCGAGCACGCCGCCGCTCTTGTTGATCTCGTCGATGGTCATCAGCGCCACGTCCTTCAGCGACGTTTCCGAGATCGCCATGGTGCCGGACAGCGAATGCAGGATGCCGACCTTGATCGGCTCCTTGGACTGCGCCAGCGCCAGTGGGCTGGTACCGATCATCGCCGCGGCGGCTATCGCCGACAGCTTCAGCATGTCACGTCGTTGCATCTGCAGCTCCCGTTTATGGTGTTGGTCAGGGACTACGCTCCCCGGGGTGATGCATCTGCAACTAGCGTGCCACGGCGATATCGTGCGCGCGGCGCGGCTACAGGCGGTGCGCGGGGCCGGATGCCGGCTGCCGGGCGCGTGCGCACCATCGCCGTGCAGCGAATCAGCGCACTGCGACAGTGCGTGCCGGCCGCCGCGTCCGATCCCGGTGCATGGCGCACATTGCCGGAACCGGCTTGCGCCACCGTGGCGCCATTGGCAAGCGCCGGCGTGCCTGCGCCCTGGCCCGCGCCGATTAAGCGGGCGCTTAAACCCGGATTCGAATGCATGTAAATCCGTACATTCAATGATTAAGACCGGAGCGCTGCGGCACTACGGTGGAAGATGGCCGCGGCCCAGCCTGACGACCCGGCCATGGCATTTCCCGGACCCACAAAAAAGGAAGGAGGAAACCATGCCGTACGCTGCCGACCCCCATACATCTTCCGCCGAGCCGCAGCCCCGGTTGCGCGCCACCCCACCCTGGCGCCAGCGCCGCGGCAAGCTGGCCCTGGCGGCGCTGGCGCTGACACTGGGCGCCTGCGGCGGCGGCGACGATACGCCCCCGCCGCCCCCGCCGCCCACGGTCACGCCTACCGCCGGCTGCGAGCTGGACGGCAGCACCGGCGGCCAGGCCGTGGTGCTGCCGGGCGACCCCAACGCGCCTGAGCAGGCGACCGGCTATGCGCCCAAGGTCACGGTCTACAGCAAGACCTATATGGCGGTGACCAACAACCCGGTCTCGACCAAGGCGGCATGCGACGTGCTGAAGGCCGGCGGCACCGCGATCGACGCCGCCGTGGCGGCGCAGATGGTGCTGAACCTGGTCGAGCCGCAATCGTCCGGCATCGGCGGCGGCGCCTTCATCCTGCATTACGACGCGACGACCCGGCAGGTCACCGCCTACGACGGCCGCGAGACCGCACCGGCCGCGGCTGACGAAAACTACCTGCGCTGGAAGTCCACGGCCGACCAGACCACGCCGCTGCCCAATGCCGTGCGCAGCGGCCGCTCGATTGGCACCCCGGGCACGCTGCGCGTGCTCGAGCTGGCTCACCGCGACTACGGCAAGACTGCCTGGAAGGAACTGTTCGCGCCGGCGATCAAGCTGGCCACCGACGGCTTTGCGATCCCGCCGCGCATGGCCGCCGCGATCTCGGACAGCGCCACTGTCGCCAATATCAAGCGCGATCCGGAGATGGCCGCCTATTTCCTGAATCCGGACGGCACCCCGCGCGCGGTCAACACCGTGCTGCGCAATCCCGCGCTGGCGACGGTCTTCACCGCCGTCGCCGCGGGCGGCGCCGACGCCTTTTACAAGAACGGCCCGATCGCCCAGGCCATCGTCGCCAAGATCCAGACCACCTACGACGGCAACACCACGCCGGGCGTGACCACGCTGGACGACCTGGCCAACTACCAGGCCAAGAAGCGCACGCCGGTGTGCACCACCTACCGGCAGTACGAGGTCTGCGGCATGCCGCCGCCGTCATCGGGCGGGATCGCGGTGGCGCAGATCCTGGGCATCGTCGAGAACTTCGACATGGCGGCGCAAAAGCCCACGCTGGTCGACCAGAACGGCGGCCGCCCGAGCGTGCTGGGCGTCCACCTGATGGGCGAGGCCGGCCACCTGGCCTATGCCGACCGCAACAAGTACGTGGCCGACACCGACTTCATTCCGTTGCCCGGCGGCACCTCGGACACCATGCTGAACAAAGCCTACCTGAGCCAGCGCGCCAGCCTGATCAGCACCACCGGCTCGATGGTTACGCCGGTGGCGGCCGGCAACCTCGGCGACGTGCCGCTGGCGCCGTCGATGGTGGAGGAGCGCGGCACCACGCACCTGTCGCTGCATGACAAGTACGGCAACGTGGTGGCGATGACGACCACCATCGAGTCGGGCCTGGGCTCGTACCACATGACCAACGGCTTCCTGCTCAACAACGAGCTGACCGACTTCAATGCCGATCCGGCGCCGGGCGGGGTGCCGGTGGCCAACCGGCTGCAGCCGGGCAAGCGCCCGCGCAGCTCGATGGCGCCGACGCTGGTGTTCAGGCGCAATGGCGACGGCTCGCGCGGCGACTTCTACATGACCACCGGTTCGCCGGGCGGCGCCACCATCATCCAGTACGTGGCCAAGACGCTGGTGGCTGCGCTGGACTGGGGCATGGATGCGCAGCAGGCGGTGTCGATGATCGACTTCGGCGGCTCCAACGGCGCCGGCTCGGCCATGATCGTCGGCGGCGAGCACCCCAATGTCGACACCAGCACGCCGGCCGGCGGCCTGCCGGGCGACAACGACCCGCTTGTCAAGGGCCTGCGCAACCTGGGCCACACCGTCAATACGGCGGCGCAGTCCAGCGGGCTGAGCGCCATCATCCGCACCACCATCGGCGGCTCGGCGGTGCTGGTGGGCGGTGCCGATCCGCGGCGCGAGGGCGTGGTACTGGGGGATACGTTCAAGCCCTGACGAAGTCGCGGCAAAAAAAAAGGGGCCCCGCGGGGCCCCTTTTTTTCGATGCCAGGACGCCGGTCCTTACATCACCATCATGTTGGCGTTCAGGTTGTGCATGATCCACAGCGAACCCGCCACCACGATCACCAGGATCAGCGCCGTGAACAGCAGCGCGATCACGTTGCTGCGCTGTTCGGACGAAGAGTCCAGGTGCAGGAAGTACTTCAGGTGCACGATCATCTGGACCACGGCCATGCCGAGGATGGTCCACAGGATGGTGCCCTTGTCCATGGTGCCGTCCATCACGATCTTGAACGGGATCACCGTCAGGATCACGGCCAGGATGAAGCCGATCGCGTAGCCCTTGAAGCTGGCGTGGCTGCCAGCGTGGCTGTCGTGCGCGTGCGAGTCGTGGGCGCCGTGCGCCGCCGGTGCGTTGTGTTGTGCCATCACAGATGTCCCATCAGGTAGACCACGGTAAACACGCCGATCCAGACCACGTCCAGAAAGTGCCAGAACAGCGACAGACACATCAGGCGCTTGCTCAGCGTCGGGGTGATGCCCTTCTTGCCGAGCTGCCACATCAGCACGATCATCCACAGCATGCCGCTGGCGACGTGCAGGCCGTGGGTGCCGACCAGCGTGAAGAACGACGACAGGAACGCGCTGCGGCCGGGGCCGGCGCCTTCGGCGATCAGGTGGTGGAACTCGTTGATTTCCATCGCCATGAACGCCAGGCCCAGCAGGAAGGTAATGCCGAGCCAGGTCTGCACGTGCTTGAGGCTGCGGTTCTGCAGCGAGATCATCGCCATGCCGTACGTGATCGAGGAGAACAGCAGGATGAAGGTCTCCACCAGCACGTAGTTGAGCTCGAACAGCTCCTTCGCCGACGGGCCGCCTGCCAGTTCGCCGCGCAGCACGGCGAAGGCCGCGAACAGTCCGGCGAAGATGATGCAGTCGCTCATCAGGTAGATCCAGAAGCCATACACCGTATTGGCACTGGTATCGTGGTGCGCATGGTCATGGCCGTGCGCGCCGGCGTGAGCCGGGGCGCCTGCCTGCGCGGGGATGCGGTCTAGGACTTGAGTCGACATGGTTCTCAGGCTTGCGAAGCAATGCGCTGCAGATGGCGCGTTTCGATCTGCTCGACCTCGGTGGCCGGCACGTAGTAGTCGATATGGTCGTCGTTGCTGCGGTGGATGAACGCCCACACCATGCCCACCAGGCCAACGATGGCCAGCCACCAGATATGCCAGGTCAGGGCAAAGCCGAACACCAGGCTGAAGGCGCCGATGATGAAGCCCGCGCCCGTGTTCTTGGGCATGTGGATCTTCTCGTAGCCTTCGGTCGGCAGGGTCTCGCCGCGTGCCTTCATGTCGGCGAACGCGTCCAGGTCACGCACCACCGGGGTGTGCGCGAAGTTGTAGAACGGCGGCGGCGACGAGGTGGCCCACTCCAGCGTGCGGCCGCCCCACGGGTCGCCGGTCACGTCGGCCAGCTTTTTGCGGTCGCGGATCGACACCACGATCTGCAGCACCTGGAAGAAGATGCCCAGCGCGACGAACACCACGCCCACCACGGCCAGGTACAGCCACGGCGTCCAGGCCGGGTTGTCGGTATGGTTCAGGCGGCGGGTCATGCCCATCAGGCCCAGCACGTACAGCGGCATGAAGGCGAAGTAGAAGCCCACCAGCCAGCACCAGAACGAAGCCTTGCCCAGGCGCTCGTTCAGCTTGAAGCCGAACGCCTTCGGCCACCAGTAGGTGATGCCGGCCAGGTAGCCGAACAGCACGCCGCCGATGATCACGTTGTGGAAGTGGGCGATCAGGAACAGGCTGTTGTGCAGCACGAAGTCGGCCGCCGGCACCGCCATCAGCACGCCGGTCATGCCGCCGATCACGAAGGTGATCATGAAGCCCAGCGTCCACAGCACCGGCGAGGTCATCTGCACGCGGCCGCGGTACATGGTGAACAGCCAGTTGAAGATCTTCACCCCGGTCGGGATGGAGATGATCATGGTGGTGATGCCGAAGAACGCGTTGACGTTGGCACCCGAGCCCATCGTGAAGAAGTGGTGCAGCCACACGATAAACGACAGCACCATGATCGCGGCGGTCGCGTACACCATGCCCTTGTAGCCGAACAGCTTCTTGCCCGAGAACGTGGCGATGACTTCAGAGAAGATGCCGAACGCCGGCAGGATCAGGATGTACACCTCGGGGTGGCCCCAGATCCAGATCAGGTTCACGTACATCATGGCGTTGCCGCCACCGTCGTTGGTGAAGAAGTGCATGCCGAGGTAGCGGTCCAGGCCCAGCAGCGCCAGGGTCACGGTCAGCACCGGGAAGGCGGCGACGATCAGCACGTTGGTGCACAGCGCGGTCCAGGTGAACACCGGCATGCGCATCAGCGTCATGCCAGGAGCGCGCATGCGCAGGATCGTCACCAGGAAGTTCACGCCGGTCAGCAAGGTGCCCAGGCCTGAAATCTGCAAGCTCCAGAGGTAATAGTCCACCCCTACGCCCGGGCTGTAATCAAGGCCCGACAGCGGCGGGTAGGCCAGCCAGCCGGTCTTGGCGAATTCACCGACGCCCAGCGAGATGTTGACCAGCATGGCGCCCGCCACGAACAGCCAGAACGACAGCGTGTTCAGGAACGGGAAGGCCACGTCGCGCGCGCCGATCTGCAGCGGCACGACCAGGTTCATCAGGCCGGTCATCAGCGGCATGGCCACGAAGAAGATCATGATCACGCCATGGGCGGTGAAGATCTGGTCGTAGTGCTCGGGCGGCAGCACGCCGGTGGCGCCATTGGTGGCGAGCGCCAGCTGGGTGCGCATCATGACCGCGTCGGCAAAGCCGCGCAGCAGCATGATCAGCGCCACCAGGCAGTACATCACGCCGATCTTCTTGTGATCGACGGACGTGAACCACTCGTTCCAGAGGTAGCCCCACTTCTTGAAATACGTGATCGCGCCCAGCAGCGCGGCACCGCCCAGGGCGACACCGGCCAGCACGACCATGATGATCGGCTCATGAAACGGAATCGCCGACAAACTCAACTTGCCAAACATCATTGCTCCCAGGATTACGCGCCTGCCGGCTGCGCGGCCGGCGTGGTCAAGGACAGCTGCTCTTCACCGAGGGTGTTGCGCGACGTGCAGATCGGGCCGCCCTTGAACCCGTCGGCGGCCAGTGCGGCACCGCCGTGGCCCATGTACTTGTGCAGGATGTTGTGGAAGAGCTGGTCTTCCACCTTGCCGTAGTACGTGACCGGCTCCTTCTCGCTGGGTTGTGCCAGCGTCTTGTAGCCGTCGACGCCCAGTTCGGTCGACGAAGCGCGAACCTTGGCCACCCACTGGTCGAACTCGTAGTTCGACATGGCGTCGGCCTTGAACTTCATGCCCGAGAAGCCGCCGCCGCTGTAGTTGGCGGACACGCCGTCATACGAGCCGGCATGGTTGGCGATCAGGTGCAGCTTGGTCTCCATCCCCGCCATCGCGTACACCTGGCTGCCCAGTTGCGGGATGAAGAACGAATTCATGATCGAATCCGAGGTGATCTTGAAGTTCACCGGGGTGTCGACCGGGAACGCGATCTGGTTGACGGTGGCGATCTTCAGTTCCGGATAGATGAACAGCCACTTCCAGTTCAGCGCGACCACCTCGATGGTGACCGGCTTCTTGTTCGATTCCAGCGGCTTGTACGGATCCAGGTCGTGCGAGGACTTCCATGTGATGATGCCCAGCGCGATGATGATCAGGCACGGGATCAGCCACACCACCACTTCGATCGCGGTCGAGTGCGACCAGTCCGGCTCGTAGCGCGCCTGGGTATTGGACGCGCGGTACTTCCACGCGAACACCAGCGTGAGCACGATCACCGGCACCACCACCAGCAGCATGAGCCAGGTGGCGATCAGGATGATGTTCTTGATGTCGACGCCGACCTGCCCTTTCGGGTCGAGCAGCGTCATGTTGCAGCCGGCCAGCAGGAGCAGGCCGAGGCAGGGCAGGAACCGCGTCCAACGCGGCAGTATGGGTTTCTTCATGTCACGACTGGTTTGGTTACACCGCGCTTTGGGCAAAAGCGTGGCTAAACCGCCTGATGCTCGCGCAAGAGGCGTGGGGCTATGGGAAAACCGGAAGGACGTGTCCTTAGCTGGCGTTGCGGTCGGGCGGCGGATCTAACGCCGGAGGACCATGCGGCCTTGCAACGCCATGAACACGGAAGGACAACTGACTGCGCGCGCTGCAGGCCCTGTGGGACCTTGCCGGCGCTGCGGCACCTGGTGGCCGAAACCGCGAACGGTCCCGGCTCAGTACAGCGGCCGGGTAGCGTTGGAATACGAGGCTTTTGCGCCTCCCGACGGACCTGCCGTTAGGGCAGGCGCGGTTTTCGGCCGGGGGGCGCAACACGTAAAACATCGTGGGCGCGACTGTACCGCAACGCAACATTAGGGGTAAACCCAACGCTACAGAACACACTGTTCATTTAAACGGACAATCCGCACATTGGTGCACCGCGCTGTCCTTGATCCACGTCAACACCACAAAAACGCAGGTAAATATGCAGAAAGCCGCGCTTTGCGCGGCTCTCCGGGGTGCGACACGGCACTGTGGCATATTGTCGCAGTGCCGCATACGACGCCGCGGCTCAGCCGTAACGGCGCGTGATCGATTCCGCGATGCACACCGGGCGCTCGCTGCCCTCGCGCTCGATCGTGACCTCCCAGGTGGACTGCGCGCCCACCAGTTCGGGGGATTTCGGCAGCGGGTCCAGGCGCTCGACCTTGAGCAGCTTGATGCGCGCGCGCAGCTTGCTGCCGACCGGCACCGGTGCAGTGAAGCGCACGCGGTTCAGCCCGTAGTTGACGCCGATCTTGGACGGCATGCTGAGCGCGTTGTGCATGAACTTGGGCAGCAGCGACAGCGTCAGGAAGCCGTGCGCGATTGGGCCGCCATAGGGCGATTCCTTTTTCGCACGCTCCACGTCGATGTGGATCCACTGGTGGTCGCCGGTGGCCTCGGCAAACTGGTTGACCTGCTGCTGGGTCACCTCGATCCAGTCGCTGACCGCGACTTCCTGCCCCTGCAGCCCTTCCAGTTCTTCCAGTGTTGCGATGGTACGCATGTCGATCGTCTCCTCGTGACGGTTAAGTGTGGTTAGGCGGGCCGGCGGCCGTACATGCCCATGCCCTTGACGGTGCACACCAGCTCGCCGCGCTGGTTGGTGGCCTCCCACTGGGTATGGACCACACCGCGGTCCGGCTTGGACTGCGACGGCCGGCTGTCGAGCACATTCAGCACGACGGTGAGCGTGTCGCCGGCATAGACCGGCTTGAGCCAGCGGATCTCGTCGACGCCGGGCGAGCCCATGCTGGCCGACTTGCCGGTGGTGCTCAGCACCAGCAGGCGCATCATGATCGAGCACGTCATCCAGCCGCTCGAGATCAGCCCGCCGTAGATGCTGCTGGTGGCGGCTTCCTTGTCGATATGGAACGGCTGCGGATCGTACTGGCGCGCGAAGCTCAGGATCTCTTCCTCGGTGACGAGGTAGGAGCCCAGTTCACGGCGGCTGCCGACTTCAAAATCCTCGAAATACAGCATGGGGGTGTCTCCGTTGTGGATGCGGTTGACTTGTCCGCACGATCATCGCATGGCAGGCTGGCGCGCGCGTCCGTATTTGCCGAACCCGCCCCTAACAGCGCGCAAAGAAAAAAACCGCGCCTGGACTGCAGCGCGGTTTTGACTGGACTGGCCGGATCAGGCAGCTTCCTGGAACCCCGGCTGGGCGGCGAACCGGCCCAGGTGATGATCGACGTCGCCGAAGCTGGTGTTGATCATCGTCAGCCGCTTGAACATGTGCGCGGCCGGCAGTTCGTTGGTCACGCCCATGCCGCCGTGGATCTGCACCGCCTCCTGGCCCACCGTGCGGGCGGCCTGCCCTACGCGCGCCTTGGCGGCGGACACGTAGCGGCGGCGCTGCTCGGGCGTCGCCTCTTCAAATCGCGCCGCGGCCAGCAGCGTGATCGAGCGCGACTGCTCGGCGTGGATGAACATCTCGACCATGCGGTGCTGCAGCGCCTGGAAGCGCGCGATCGGCATGCCGAACTGCTGGCGCGTCTTGGCGTATTCCAGGGTCGCGGCGTTGAGCGTGTCCATCACGCCCACGGCCTCGGCACACAGCAGCACCGCGGCATAGTCGGCCACCTGCTCGACCAGCGCGAAGCCCTTGCCGGCTTCACCCAGCAATTGCGCGGGCGCGTCCTGGAAGGTGATATCGGCGGCGCGCAGGTTGTCGATGGTGCGGTAGTCCTTGATGCTGACGCCCGCGCCCTTGGCATCGACCAGGAACAGCGAGATGCCATCCTGGTCGGCATCGCCGCCGCTGCTGCGCGCCGACACGATCAGCCGGTCGGCCTGGCCACCATGCACCACCACGGTCTTGCGGCCATTGAGCTTGCCGTCGCGCGCGGTAACGCGGACGTTGTTCAGCTCATAGCGCGCCTGCGGCTCGTTGAAAGCCAGCGCCAGCTTCAGTTCACCGCCGGCCACCTGCTCCAGCAGCGCATCCTGGCCGCCGGCCAGGCCCAGCGCGTAGGCGCCCGCCACGGTGGCCAGGTAGGGCTCGACGATCAGGCCGCGGCCCAGTTCCTGCTGCACCACCATCATGTCCAGGGCCTTGCCGGCAAAGCCGCCCTGCGCTTCCGGCACCGGCAGCGCGGTCAGGCCGAGCTCGGCCAGCGCGCCCCAGGCGGCCTCGCCGTAGCCGGCAGCGCTTTCATAGCGCTTCTTGCGCTCCTCGAAACCGTAGTCCTTGTCGATGAAACGGCGGACGGCGTCGGCCAGCTGCTTCTGTTCGTCGCTGAGATTGAAGTTCATGATGCGTGTCTCCTCACAGCCCCAGAATCATCTGGCTGATGATGTTCTTCTGAATTTCGTTGGACCCGCCGTAGATGGAGGTCTTGCGATAGTTGAAGTAGTACGCCGCCAGTGGCGCGGCGTCGTCGTAGCCGGTCACCGCGTGCTCGGTCTCGCACTCCAGGTAGGGGGTGTCGAACGGCTGCGCGTACGGGCCGACGGCCTCGACCATCAACTCGGTCAGCAGCTGCTGGATCTCAGTGCCCTTGATCTTCAGCATCGACGCCTCGGGGCCGGGGCCCTTGCCCGCCGCTTCGCTCGACACCACGCGCAGCACGGTGATCTCCAGCGCCATCAGCTCGATTTCCAGCGCGGCCACCTTGGCGCCGAACACCGGATCCTCCAGCAGCGGCTTGCCGTTCTTCTGCTGCTGGCGCGCCACGCGCTTCAGGAAGCCCAGCTCGCGCTTGGAGTTGCCGACGCGGGCGATGCCGGTACGCTCGTGGCCGAGCAGGTACTTGGCGTAGGTCCAGCCCTTGTTCTCTTCGCCGACGCGGTTCTCGACCGGCACCTTGACGTTGTCGAAGAAGACTTCGTTCACTTCATGCTCTTCGTCGAGCATGATGATCGGGCGCACGGTGATGCCCGGGGTCTTCATGTCGATCAGCAGGAACGAGATGCCCTCCTGCTTCTTGGCCTCGGGATCGGTGCGCACCAGGCAGAAGATCATGTCGGCGTGCTGGCCGAGCGTGGTCCAGGTCTTCTGGCCGTTGACGATGTAGTGCTTGCCGTCGGACGTCAGTTCCGCGCGGGTCTTCAGCGAGGCCAGGTCCGAACCCGAGCCCGGCTCCGAATAGCCCTGGCACCACCAGTCGGTGCAGTCGAGGATGCGCGGCAGGTAGTACGACTTCTGCTGCTCGTTGCCGTACTTCATGATCACCGGCGCGACCATCGCCACGCCGAACGGCAGCACGCCGGGCGCGCCGACGCGGGCATTCTCTTCGTCCCAGATATGGCGCTGGGTGGCGTTCCAGCCGGTGCCGCCGTACTGCACCGGCCAGTGCGGCGCCGACCAGCCCTTGCCGGCGAGCAGCTTGTGCCAGCGCACCAGGTCGTCGCGGTTCGGACGGCGGTGGTTGAGAATCTTGCCGCGGATGTCCGCCGGCAAGTTGGCTTCGAGCCAGCTACGCACTTCCTCGCGGAAGGCGTCGTCGGACGCCGAGTAGTTGAGATCCATGCCCGTCTCCAGTGGTGCCGGCATGGCGCGGGCCGCCGGCGGTTTGTTCTGCCTGCGCGTCATGCGCCGACAGCAACGGGCACAGGACGCAATTCAGTGAGCCGTCTGCTTCAGCGCATCCGGCACCACGAGCGGAAAAGTATCGATGCCCTCCTCGGCCAGCGCCTGCACCTCCTCCGGCGAGGCCGAGCCGCGGATGCCGCGTTCCGGCGCCTCGTCATAGTGCATGCGCCTTGCCTCCTCGGCAAAGCGATCGCCAACGTCCTCGGTCTGCGCCAACACCTGCTTCACTGCTTTCATGTACAGCGCTTGCAGTGCCGCCGGCGCCGCGGCGGTTGCCGCTGGCTGCGCCGGCTTGACCGCAGCCTTCGGCGCGGTCGCGCCTGACAGGTTCAGGCGCGGCGCGCTCGGCAGTCGCGTCACGGCGTGATTGCCACAGACCGGGCATTGGACGAGGTCGCGCGCGATTTGCGACTGCGCCTCTTCCTCCGAGGCAAACCAGCCCTCGAAACGATGGTCATGCGCGCAGCGCAGGTCGAGCACCTTCATGATCTTTCCAGCCCGTCAAAAGCTATATTATCCGCGAATCCAAATTTTGTGAACGGTCGTGCTAAATTTTTTAGAACGACCGTTCGGAACTACTCAGCGGCGCCTTCGCGCGCCCGGTCACCGTTGTGCCGAGCCATACACCGGCATGGGCTGTTCGCCTGGCTGCCACGCACCAGAGATCACTTTTTCGAGCCAGAACGCGCCGATGATGGTCTTTACGTCGGTGATGCGGCCGCTGCGCACCCAGTCTATTACCTGCCCGGCCGGCGCGATGAAGGTTTCCAGGAATTCGCCGTCGTCGAGCTGTGCCTCGCCATGCGTCAGGTCGCGTGCCAGCAGGATATCGATGAATTCGGTCGAATAGGAAATCACCGGATGGATGCGCGTCAGGTAGTCCCAGCGCGTGGCGCGGTAGCCGGTTTCCTCGAGCAGCTCGCGCTCACCGCAGCGCTGCGCGCCTTCCTCGGGATCGAGCTTGCCGGCGGGGAATTCCAGCATCACCTCGCCGACCGGGTAGCGGAACTGGCGTTCCATCAGCACGCTGCCGTCGTCGAACAGCGGGATCATCATCACCGCGCCGGGATGGACCACGTACTCGCGCCCGGTCTGCTTGCCGTCGGGCAGCCTGACGATGTCCTGCTTGAGGGTAAGGAACTTGCCGCGATGGACGGTGGCCGACGCCACGCACACTTCCTTCAGTGCGTCGTCGCTCTCGTGGTTCGCGGACAGGCCTGCGGATGCGGCGGAAAGTTGGGTACCGCGTGGGATCTTGTCGGTCATGGACGCTCCGGATCAGGCAGGGCCCGGCGCCGACAAGACCGGCTTCAGGCCGTGCGGTGTTTGACGAGGTATTGCCAGGTGAAGCCGGGAAAGGCGAACACCAGCATCATGCAAGCGGTGATGGCGTAGAACTGCCAGCCCTGCGCAAACGTGCCGCCCAGGTTGGCTTCCACCGCAAAGCCGGCGGCGCCCGCCACCCCGAACCAGACAATCAGTTCAAGCAGGCGCAGCCACAGCGGCTTGCGCGCCTGCCGCAGCGGGATCACCACGAACAGGCGCTGGTTGACGAACGGCAGGTTCGCACAGACCAGTGCCAGCAGGATGACAAACCAGCCGCTTGCGGAGGCGCTCATTTTGCGTGGCGGATCAGGAACCCAGGGTCGAGCGGATGGCCTGGTAGCACAGGTTCATCAGCGCGGCCGGGAACAGGCCCAGCAGGATCACCGCGGCGCCGTTCACGCTCAGCATCGAACGCAGGCCGAAAGTAGCTTCCAGTTGCTCTTCGCCGGCAGGCGCATCGAAGTACATCAGCTTGACGATGCGCAGGTAGTAGAACGCGCCGATCAGCGAGAACAGCACCGCCACCACCGCCAGCCAGGTCATGCCGGCCTTGACCACCGCGTCGAGCACCGCCAGCTTGGCATAGAAGCCCACCGTCGGCGGGATGCCCGCCAGCGAGAACATCATCACCAGCATCAGGAAGGCAAACCACGGGTTGCGGCGCGACATGCCCTTCAGGTCTTCCAGGGTCTCCGCCTCGAAGCCCTTGCTGGTGCGCAGCAGGATGATGCCGAAGGTGCCCAGCGTGGTCAGCAGGTAGGTGACCGAGTAGAACATCGCCGAGCTGTAGGCATCGGCGGCACCGTCGGCCTTGTTGGCGACCACGCCCGAGAGCAGGCCCAGCAGCACGAAGCCCATGTGCGAGATGGTCGAGTACGCCAGCATCCGCTTCAGGTTGCTCTGCACGATCGCGGTCAGGTTGCCGATCGCCAGCGAGATGATCGACAGCACCACCAGCATCATCTGCCAGTCGCTGGCCAGCGGCAGCAGGCCTTCTACCAGCACGCGGATGAACAGCGCGAACGCCGCCACCTTCGGGCCACCGGCGATCAGCAGCGTCACCGCGGTCGGCGAGCCCTGGTAGATGTCCGGAATCCACATGTGGAACGGCGCGGCACCCAGCTTGAACGACAGGCCGGCGACGATGAAGACCACGCCGAAGGCCAGCATGGTGGTGTTGATGCGGCCGGACTCGACCGCGCGGAACACCTCGCCCAGGTTCAGCGAACCGGTGGCGCCGTACATCATCGAGATGCCGTACAGCAGGAAGCCCGAAGCCAGCGCGCCCAGCACGAAGTACTTCATTGCCGATTCGGAGGTCACGCGCGACTCGCGCCGCAGCGCCACCAGCGCGTACGACGACAGCGACAGCAGTTCCAGGCCCAGGTACAGGGTCAGGAAGTTGTTGCCGGTGATCATCACGATCTGGCCGCCTAGCGTGAACAGCGCCAGCATGTAGAACTCGCCGGCGAACATGTCGCGCTCGGCCAGGTAGCGGCGCGTATAGACCAGCGTGACGAACAGGCCGGCGGCGCAGAACGCCGACAGCACGTTGGCCATCGGGTCGATCACGACCAGGTTGGCAAATGCGTAGTGGGTCTCGCCGGTGGCGGCGTTGAGGCCGAACCAGGCGGTCAGCACCAGCGTGGTCAGCAGCGACAGCGGGTAGGCCACGCTCTGCCTGCCCTTGCCGCGGGCCAGGTCGATCCAGTTGATCGCGGCGATGGCGATCGCCAGGAAAATGATCGGCGCCACGGGGGCGAGTGTCGAGGACGGTTGCATGTTGATATCTCTCCCCGATTACAGCTTCGACTGCGCCGCGTGCTGCAGCAGGTTGACCACGGACGGGTGCATCACGTCGGTAAAGGGCTTCGGGTGCAGGCCCATGTACAGCGTCATCAGGGCCAGCAGGCCGAGCATGACGAACTCACGCGTGTTCAGGTCGGCCAGCTCGCGCACATGCTGGTGCACGACGTCGCCGAAGATCACGCGCTTGACCATCCACAGCGAGTAGGCGGCGCCCAGGATCAGCGCGGTGGCGGCCAGCAGCCCGATCCAGAAATTGAACTTGACCGCGCCCAGGATCACCATGAACTCGCCGACGAAACCGGAGGTGGCCGGCAGGCCGCAGTTGGCCATGGCGAAGAACACCGACAGCGCGGCGAACTTCGGCATGGTGTTGACCACGCCGCCGTAGTCGGCGATCTGGCGCGAGTGCACTCGGTCGTACAGCACGCCGATGCACAGGAACATCGCGCCCGAGATAAAGCCGTGCGAGATCATCTGCACGATGCCGCCTTCGACGCCGATGTCGCTGAAGATGAAGAAGCCCAGCGTGACGAAGCCCATGTGGGCGATCGACGAATACGCCACCAGCTTCTTCATGTCGGCCTGCACCAGCGCCACCAGGCCGATGTAGATCACCGCGATCAGGGAGATGGTGATGATGAACGGGGCCAGGTAGTGGCTGGCGTCAGGCGCGATCGGCAGCGAGAAGCGCAGGAAGCCGTAGGCACCCAGCTTCAGCATGATCGCGGCCAGCACCACCGAGCCGCCGGTCGGCGCCTCGACGTGGGCGTCGGGCAGCCAGGTGTGCACCGGCCACATCGGCACCTTGACCGCGAAGGCGACGAAGAAGGCCAGGAACAGCGCGATCTGCTCGTTCATCGACAGCTTGGCCTGGTGCCATTGCAGGATGTCGAAAGTGCCGGTCTTGTTGTACAGGTACAGCAGCGCGACCAGCGTCAGCAGCGAGCCCGCGAGCGTGTACAGGAAGAACTTGAAGGCCGCGTAGACACGGTTCGGGCCGCCCCAGACGCCGATGATGATGTACATCGGGATCAGCGTGGCTTCGAAGAACACGTAGAAGAGCATGCCGTCGAGCGCGCAGAACACGCCCACCATCAGGCCCGACAGGATCAGGAACGAGGCCATGTACTCGGCCACGCGCTCGGTGATCACTTCCCAGGCCGAGATCACCACGATCACGGTGATGAAGGCCGTCAGCACCACGAACCACATCGACAGGCCGTCAACGCCCAGCAGGTAGTGGATGTTGAAGCGCTCGATCCAGCTCGCCTTCTCGACGAACTGCATCGCCGCGGTGGCGCGGTCGAAGTTGAACACCAGCGGCAGCGTGACCACGAAGCTGGCGATCGAGCCGAACAGCGACATCCAGCGCACGAAGCCGGGGCTGCGGTCCGAGCCGAAGGCCAGGATCAGCAGGCCGAAAAAGACAGGCAGCCAGATTGAGAAAGACAGAACCATTTCTATGTTTTCCTTACTTGGTGCCTATCACTTGGTGCCGATCACGCCCGTGATCGTCAGCGTCAGCAGCACCAGCATGCCGACGATCATCGCGAACGCGTAGTGGTAGATATAGCCCGACTGCAGGTAGCGGCTGGCCGAAGCAAACGATGCCACCACGCGCGCCGCGCCGTTGACGAAGAGGCCGTCGATCAGGCTCTGGTCGCCGCCCTTCCACAGGCCGGTACCGAGCAGGCGTGCGCCGCGAGCGAACACGGCCTGGTTGATGGCGTCCATGTAGTACTTGTTGTCGAGCAGCTTGTACAGCCCGGAGAAGCGATTGGCGATGGCCTCGGGGATATCCGGGCGCTTCATGTAGAAGAACCAGGACAGCACCACACCGGCGATGGCCAGCCACAGCACGGGTGTGGTCAGCGAGTGAATCGCCATCGGCACCCAGCCGTGGAAGGCTTCCTCGAGTTCCTTCATGGCGTGGTGGTTCTCGCCGACGAAGATGACGTCCTTGAACGCGATGCCCATCTTGAAGAAGTTGCCGAACAGCATCGGCTCGATCGCGATGGCGCCGATGATCACCGACGGGATCGCCAGCAGCACCAGCGGCAGCGTCACCACCCAAGGCGATTCATGCGGCGTCTCGCCGGCGGCGAGGCCGTGATGATGGTCGTGCGAGACTTCCTCGTCCTCGTGGTCGCCCTCATGGTGCTGGTGGGCATGGTTCTGGCCCCAGCGCGACTTGCCGTGGAACACCAGGAAGTACATGCGGAACGAGTAGAACGCGGTGACGAACACGCCCGCCAGCACGGCGAAGTAGGCAAAGCCCGAACCGGCGATATGCGACTCGGCCACGGCCTCGATGATCGAGTCCTTGGAGTAGAAGCCCGCGAAGAACGGCGTGCCGATCAGCGCCAGCGAACCCACCAGCGAGGTGATCCAGGTGATCGGCATGTACTTGCGCAGGCCGCCCATGTTGCGGATGTCCTGGTCGTGGTGCATGCCGATGATGACCGAGCCCGCGCCCAGGAACAGCAGCGCCTTGAAGAAGGCGTGCGTCATCAGGTGGAACACCGCCACCGAGTAGGCCGAAGCACCCAGCGCCACGGTCATGTAGCCCAGCTGCGACAGGGTGGAGTACGCCACCACGCGCTTGATGTCATTCTGGATGATGCCCAGGAAGCCCATGAACAGCGCGGTGATGGCGCCGATCACCAGCACGAACGACAGCGCGGTGTCCGACAGCTCGAACAGCGGCGACATGCGCGCGACCATGAAGATGCCGGCGGTCACCATGGTGGCCGCGTGGATCAGCGCCGAAATCGGGGTCGGGCCTTCCATCGAGTCGGGCAGCCAGACGTGCAGCGGGAACTGCGCCGACTTGCCCATCGCGCCGATGAACAGGCAGATGCACGCGACGGTGATCATCATCCAGTCGGTGCCCGGGAAAACCACGGTAGCCAGCTGGTCGCGCGCGGCGAATACTTCGGTGTAGTTCATGCTGCCGGCGTAGGCCAGCAGCAGGCCGATGCCGAGGATGAAGCCGAAGTCGCCGACGCGGTTGACCAGGAACGCCTTCATGTTGGCGAAGATCGCCGTCGGGCGGGTGTACCAGAAGCCGATCAGCAGGTACGACACCAGGCCCACCGCTTCCCAGCCGAAGAACAGCTGCAGGAAGTTGTTGCTCATCACCAGCATCAGCATCGAGAAGGTGAACAGCGAGATGTAGGCAAAGAAGCGGTTGTAGCCGGGGTCGCCGTCCATGTAGCCGACGGTGTAGATATGCACCATCAGCGAGACGAAGGTCACCACGACCATCATCATCGCCGTCAGCGAGTCGACCAGGAAGCCGACCTCCATCTTCAGGCTGCCGATCGCCATCCACTCGTAGACGGTGCCGTTGTAGCCCGCGCCGTTCATCACGTCGAGCAGCACCATCACCGACAGCACGCAGGCAATGGCCACGCCCAGGATGGTCGAGGTGTGGGCCAACATCCGGCCGCCGCGCGACTCCGAGGAAAACAGGCCAAAGAACTTGGTACCGAACAGGCCGGCGATCGCGGAGCCGACTAGCGGCGCCAGCGGAATCGCAAGCAGCAGGTTGGGGTTGAGCGTGGTTGCCATAGGACGCTTAGTGGTGTGCGGTCGGAGAGTCTTGGTTATCTGCGTAGTACGGCACGGATCAGTACTTCAGGGTGTCCATGTCGTCCACGTTGATCGTATCCAGGTTGCGGAACAGCACCACCAGGATTGCCAGACCGATTGCCGACTCGGCGGCGGCCACCGTAAGGATGAAGAAAACGAAAACCTGACCAGCCAGGTCGCCCAGGTAATGCGAGAAGGCGACGAAGTTGATATTCACCGCGAGCAGCATCAGTTCGATCGCCATCAGCAGCACGATCACGTTCTTGCGGTTCAGGAAGATGCCGACGATGCTGATCGCAAACAGGATCGCACCGAGCACGAGGAAGTGGGCGAGAGAGAGCACAGCGTTTCTCCGGGCTTTAGTTCTTATTGGCGGCAGCCGCGGCTTCCGTCTGCGGGTTCTGGGCTTCGGCCTGCATCGGCACCAGGCGCACGCGTTCGTCGCGGCGGGTGCGCAGCTGCGCCGACACGTCCTGGGCCTTGGTGTCCTTGCGGCGGCGCAGGGTCAGCGCGACCGCGGCGATGATCGCCACCAGCAGGATGATGCCGGCCACTTCGAAGGCGTAGATGTAGTCGGTGTAGATCAGCTTGCCGAGCGCGGCGGTGTTCGAATACCCCGGCTCCTGCGAACCGCTGGCCACCACCGGCGCGGTGGTGCCGATGAAGTTGCGCACCAGCACGATCGCCATCTCGGCGATGATCAGCGCGCCCACGATCGAGGCCATCGGCACGTAGGTCCAGAAGTCGCGGCGCAGGTGCTCGATGTCGATATCGATCATCATCACCACGAACAGGAACAGCACCATCACCGCGCCGACATAGACCAGCACCAGCAGGATGGCGAGGAATTCCGCCTTGAGCAGCATCCAGATCGCGGCGGCCGTGAAGAACGACAGCACGAGGAACAGTGCGGAATGCACCGGGTTCTTCGCAGTGATGACTTTCAGTGCGGAGAGCACCAGCACCAGCGCAAAGACATAGAAGATGGTGGTCGTGAGTTCCATGGTTCCTATCGGATCCTCTCAGGGCCGTCCGGCACAGGCCTTCCCCTTCGGGTGGCCCGCTCCCGCGGCATCCTTGCTTTGGCCCCTCGCATTGAAGGGACCGTATTCAAATTCGGTGGCAGAAGCGGCCAGGTGAGTTACGGGTGGCCGCCCTGCCGTTTGGCGCGTGCGCCGGTCAGCGATACTTGGCGTCGGCAGCCTTGGCCGCCGCGATCTGCGGCTCGTAGCGGTCGCCCACTGCCAGCAGCATGTCCTTGGTGAAGTACAGGTCGCCGCGCTTCTCGCCGTGGTATTCCAGGATCTGCGTTTCCACGATGGCGTCGACCGGGCAGGCCTCTTCGCAGAAACCGCAGAAGATGCACTTGGTCAGGTCGATGTCGTAGCGGGTGGTACGGCGCGTGCCGTCGTTGCGCACGTCCGACTCGATGGTGATGGCCAGCGCCGGGCACACCGCCTCGCACAGCTTGCAGGCAATGCAGCGCTCTTCGCCGTTCGGATAGCGGCGCAGCGCGTGCAGGCCACGGAAGCGCGGCGAGATCGGCGTTTTCTCTTCCGGGAACTGGACGGTGACCTTGCGCGCGAAGAGATAGCGGCCGGTCAGCGCCATGCCCTTGAAGAGTTCCTTCAGGAGCAGGCTGTTGAAGAAGTCCTTGATGGCGAGCAGCATGACGATTGCTTCCTAGTATTTCCACGCGGTGCGCGCTGCCGCATTGCAGCGCCGCACCGTCGCTTGGCTGTTCAGTGCCAGATGTTCCACGGCGACTTGATCCAGATCGCCACGATGATCAGCCACACCACGGTCAGCGGAATAAACACCTTCCAGCCCAGGCGCATGATCTGGTCATAGCGGTAGCGCGGGAACGAGGCACGGATCCAGATAAAGACCGACAGCAGCAGGAAAACCTTGACCAGCAGCCAGAAGAAGCCGGGGACCGCGTTGGTGACCACGCTCGAGAACGGAGGCGCCCAGCCGCCCAGGAACATCAGCGCGGTCATGGCCGAGATGATGATCATGTTGATGTACTCGGCCAGGAAGAACAGCGCGAAGCCCATGCCCGAATATTCGATCATGTGGCCGGCCACGATTTCCGATTCGCCTTCCACCACGTCGAACGGGTGGCGGTTGGTTTCGGCCACGCCCGAGATGAAGTAGACGCCGAACATCGGCAGCAGCGGCAGCCAGTTCCACGACAGGATGTTGATGCCCATGTCGGCGAAGTAGCCCGTGTTCTGGCCGTTGACGATGGCCGACAGGTTCAGGCTGCCGGCAACCATCAGCACCGTCACCAGCGCAAAGCCCATGGCGATTTCATACGACACCATCTGTGCCGCGGCACGCATGGCGCCGATGAAGGCGTACTTGGAGTTCGAGGCCCAGCCGGCCAGGATCACGCCGTAGACGCCGACCGAGCTGATCGCCATTACGTACAGCAGGCCGGCGTTGACGTCCGCCATCACCACTTCGGCCTGGAACGGAATCACGGCCCAGACCGCGACGGCAGGCATCAGCACCATCAGCGGCGCGATCAGGTACATGCCGCGGCTGACCTGCGTCGGCATCATGACTTCCTTGAGCAGCAGCTTCAGCACGTCGGCGATCGGCTGCAGCAGGCCCAGCGGACCGACGCGGTTCGGGCCCAGACGGACGTGCATCCAGCCGATCAGCTTGCGCTCCCACAGGATCAGGTAAGCCACGCACAGCAGCAGCGGCACCACGATCAGCACGGCGCGGATCAGGATCCACAGCGGCGTCCAGTACGCGCCCAGTACGCCCTGCCCTTGCGAGGTAATCCAGTCAATCATGTCTTCTTCTCGCTCTTGTTCTTACGCCGTGACGGCGGCGCCGGTGTTGGCCGGAGCCAGGTCGATGGCCTTCTCTACGGTGACCGTGCCGAACATGCCGCCCAGGCCCATGGCCGCCGGCGTTGCCGCCGGCACGCGCACGGTGTTGGCCGGCAGCGTGGCTTCGAGCACGGCCGGCAGCACCACGCTGCCCTGCCCTTGCGTGACGCGGACCGGGTCGCCCGACTGGATGCCGAGGCGGGCAAACAGGTCGGCCGGCAGCGCGATCTGCATGGCGCGGCGCGCGGCAGCGGTCAGCTGCAGCGAGTCGGCGCGCCGCACGATCGGGTCGGCGTGGTAGATCGGCACGTCGGCGATGCGTTCGATGCCGTTGGCGGCAGCGGCGGCCACGCGGATCGGCGCATCGGTGGCGTTGTCCAGCTGTCCCTCGACCGGGGCCGACAGCGCTTCGGCACGCACCGACTCGGCGGTTTCGTAGTCGAAGCCGGCGACGTCCAGCAGATTGCCCAGCACGCGCAGCACCTTCCAGCCCGGACGCGACTCGCCCAGGGCACGCACCACGCCGTTGAAGCTCTGCGGCTTGCCTTCGCAGTTGACGAAGGTCCCGGAGGTTTCAGTGAACGGCGCGACCGGCAGGATCACGTCGGCGTACTGCATTGCCGCTTCCGAACGGAACGGCGACAGCACCACCACGGTGTTGGCCTGCGCCAGCGCGGCCAGGGCCTTGCCCGGATCGGCGGTGTCGAATTCCGGCTCGGTGTTCAGCAGGATGTAGGCCTTGCGCGGTGCGTCCAGCATTGCCTGCGCGTTGGCGCCGCCTTGCTTCGGCAGCACGCCGGCGATGTAGCCGCCGACGGTATTGGCCGCTTCGGTCAGGAAGCCCAGCGTCGCACCGGTCTCGGTAGCAATCCACTGTGCCAGCGCATGCAGCGCCGAGAACTGCGGATGACGCACCGCCTCGTTGCCGAGGAACACGGCACGGCGCTCGCCCTGCAGCAGCGCTTCCGCCACCTTGGCAGCGGCGTCGCCACCGTCGAAGCCATCGGTGCCGGCCGGCGCGGCAATGCCCTTGGCGGCGGCCACGGCACGGGCCACGCCGGCGAGTGCGGCGGTCCAGCCGGACGGCGCCACGTCGATGCGGGTCGCCGGCATCAGCAGGTCTTCACCGCCGGCACCCAGCACGGCCACGCGGGCACCCTTCTTGGCAGCCTGGCGCAGGCGCGAGGCCAGCAGCGGATGATCCTTGCGCAGCGACGAGCCGATCACCAGCACGCGTTGCAGGGTGGTCACGTCGGCAACTGGCATGCCCAGCCACGGCGCGCCCTTCAGCGCGCCCGAGAAGTCTGACTGGCGCAGGCGGAAGTCGACGTTGTCGCTGCCCAGGCCGCGCACCAGCTTGCCCAGCAGGAACAGTTCTTCCAGCGTGCTGTGCGGGCTGGCCAGCGCGGCGATCTGGTCGGCGCCATGCTCGCGCTTGATGCCGGCCAGGCCATTGGCTACGTATTCCAGCGCGGTCTGCCAGTCGGTTTCCATCCATTCGCCGCCTTGCTTCAGCAACGGGCGGGTCAGGCGGTCGGCGCTGTTCAGGCCTTCATACGAGAAGCGGTCCTTGTCGGAGATCCAGCACTCGTTGATGTCTTCGTTTTCCAGCGGCAGCACGCGCATCACGCGCTGGTTCTTGGTCTGCACCACCAGGTTCGCGCCCAGGCCGTCGTGCGGCGACACCGACTTGCGGCGCGCCAGTTCCCAGGTACGGGCCGAGTAGCGGAACGGCTTGCTGGTCAGCGCGCCGACCGGGCACAGGTCGATCATGTTGCCCGACAGTTCCGAGTCGACGGTCTTGCCGACAAAGGTGGTGATCTCGGAGTGCTCGCCGCGGTTGAGCATGCCCAGCTCCATCACGCCGGCCACTTCCTGGCCGAAGCGCACGCAGCGGGTGCAATGGATGCAGCGGGTCATCTCCTCCATGGAGATCAGCGGGCCCACGTTCTTGTGGAACACCACGCGCTTCTCTTCCTTGTAGCGCGACTCCGAGGCACCGTAGCCCACGGCCAGGTCCTGCAGCTGGCACTCGCCGCCCTGATCGCAGATCGGGCAATCCAGCGGGTGGTTGATCAGCAGGAATTCCATCACGGACTTCTGCGCCTTGACCGCCTTCTCCGAATTGGTGAAGACCTTCATGCCGGGGGTCACCGGCGTGGCGCAGGCAGGCAGCGCCTTCGGGGCCTTCTCGACCTCGACCAGGCACATGCGGCAGTTGGCCGCGATGGACAGTTTGCGGTGGTAGCAGAAGTGCGGGATGTAGGTGCCCAGCTTGCGGGCCGCTTCCATCACCAGGCTGCCCTCAGCAACCTCAACCTTCTTGCCGTCGATCTCTAGTTCAACCATGTTCTGCCACGCTTAGATGTAGGCCGGAACCATGCACTGCTTGTGTTCGACGTGATATTCGAACTCTTTCCAGTAGTGCTTGAGCATGCCGCGGACCGGCATCGCCGCGGCATCGCCGAGCGCGCAGATGGTGCGGCCCATGATGTTTTCCGCGACGTTGTTGAGCAAATCCAGGTCTTCCTGGCGCCCTTCTCCGTGTTCGATGCGATTGACCATGCGGTACAGCCAGCCGGTGCCTTCGCGGCACGGCGTGCACTGGCCGCACGATTCCTCAAAATAGAAGTACGACAGGCGCAGCAGCGAGCGGACCATGCAGCGCGTCTCGTCCATCACGATCACCGCGCCCGAGCCCAGCATCGAGCCGGCCTTGGCGATCGAGTCATAGTCCATGTCGGACGCCATCATCAGGTCGCCCGGCACAACCGGCGCCGAGGAGCCGCCCGGGATCACCGCCTTGATGCGCTTGCCGCCGCGCATGCCGCCGGCGAGCTCCAGCAGCTTGGCGAACGGCGTGCCCAGCGGAATCTCGTAGTTGCCGGGACGCTCGACGTCGCCCGAGACCGAGAAGATCTTGGTGCCGCCGTTGTTCGGCTTGCCCAGCTTCAGGTAGTTTTCCGGGCCAACCGCCAGCAGGAACGGCACCGCGGCGAAGGTCTCGGTGTTGTTGATGGTGGTCGGCTTGCCATACAGGCCGAAGCTGGCCGGGAACGGCGGCTTGAAGCGCGGCTGGCCCTTCTTGCCTTCCAGCGATTCGAGCAGCGCGGTTTCCTCGCCGCAGATGTAGGCGCCATAGCCGTGGTGGGCGTGCAGCTGGAAGCTGAAGCCCGAGCCCAGGATGTTGTCGCCCAGGAAGCCGGCCGCACGCGCCTCTTCGAGGGCTTCCTCGAAGATCTTGTACTCGTTCCAGATCTCGCCGTGGATGTAGTTGTAGCCCACGGTGATGCCCATCGCGTACGCGCCGATGGCCATGCCCTCGATCAGCGAATGCGGGTTGTAGCGAATGATGTCGCGGTCCTTGAACGTGCCGGGCTCGCCTTCATCGGTATTGCAGACCAGATATTTCTGACCCGGGAACGTGCGCGGCATGAAGCTCCACTTCAGGCCGGTCGGGAAGCCCGCGCCGCCGCGGCCACGCAGGCCCGAGGCCTTGACGTCGGCGATCACCTGCTCGGGCGGGATCTTCTCGGTCAGGATGCGCTTCAGTTGCTGGTAGCCGCCACGCTTGACGTAGTCTTCCAGGTGCCAATTCTTGCCGTCCAGGCCGGCCAGGATCAGCGGCTGGATATGGCGGTCGTGCAGACTGGTCATGTTACTTGCCCCCCTTGGCGGCTTCGGCCTTCAGCTCGTCGACAAGCGCGTCGAGCTTGTCGTCGCTCATGAAGCTGCACATGCGGGTGTTGTTGACGATCATCACCGGCGCGTCGCCGCAAGCGCCCATGCACTCGCCCTCTTTCAGGGTAAAGCAGCCGTCAGCGGTGGTCTCGTTGTAGTCGATCCCGAGCTTGCGCTTCAGGTACTCGCCAGCCCGCTCGCCGCCCGACAGGGCGCACGGCAGGTTGGTGCAGACGGCGAGCTTGAATTTGCCCACCGGCTTGGTGTCGTACATGTTGTAGAAGGTCGCCACCTCTTCCACCCACACGGGCGGCATCTCGAGGTAGCTGGCGACGAACTGCATGACTTCGGGGGAAACCCAGCCCACCTCGCCCTGTGCCACGGCAAGCGCCGCCATCACGGCCGACTGCTTCTGGTCGGCCGGATACTTCGCGATCGCGCGATCGATTTCCTTGAGAGCTTCTGCTGATAGCATGGTCATTGCAGTAAAACGGCGGAGGCAGCGCCACTGGGCGTCCATCCGCAGGTTTGCAGCCGTCGCTGCCGTTCCGCCGGCGGGCCTTAGGCCTTGCCGGTCCGCCGCGGGTCTTCCGGGGCCGCTCCGCCCGGCGGAGCCCCTCGGAAAGCGCCCGGATCGTCGTCCGGGCCGGCGGTCCGTGATTAGCGGTCGATCTCGCCGAAGACGATGTCTTGCGTGCCGATGATCGTTACCGCGTCAGCAATCATGTGTCCCTTGGCCATTTCGTCCAGCGCGGCCAGGTGCGGGAAGCCAGGCGCACGGATCTTCAGGCGGTACGGCTTGTTCGCGCCGTCCGAGATCGCGTAGATGCCGAACTCGCCCTTCGGGTGTTCCACCGCTGCATACGCTTCGCCTTCGGGCACGTGCATGCCTTCGGTGAACAGCTTGAAGTGGTGGATCAGTTCTTCCATGTTGGACTTCATGTCCACGCGCGAGGGCGGCGCCACCTTGTGGTTATCGGTGATCACCGGGCCCGGATTGCGGCGCAGCCATTCGATGCACTGCCTGATGATGCGGTTGGACTGGCGCATCTCTTCCACGCGCACCAGGTAACGCGCGTAGCAATCGCCGCCCACGCCCACCGGGATGTCGAAGTCGAGCTTGTCGTACACCTCGTACGGCTGCTTCTTGCGCAAGTCCCACTCGATGCCCGAGCCGCGCAGCATCGGGCCGGTAAAGCCCATCTGCAGCGCGCGTTCCGGACTGACCACGCCGATGTCCACCAGGCGCTGCTTCCAGATCCGGTTGTCGGTCAGCAGCGTCTCGTACTCGTCGACGTACTTCGGGAAGCGGTTGGTGAAGTCCTCGATGAAGTCCAGCAGCGAGCCCGAACGCGCTTCGTTCATGGCCTTGATGGCACGCTCGTTGTGGATCTTCGAGGCGCGATATTGCGGCATCGTGTCAGGCAGGTCGCGGTAGACGCCGCCCGGACGATAGTAGGCCGCGTGCATGCGCGCGCCCGACACCGCCTCGTACATGTCGAACAGGTCTTCGCGCTCGCGGAAGGCGTACAGGAACACCGCCATCGCGCCCACGTCGAGAGCGTGCGCACCGATCCACATCAGGTGGTTCATGATGCGGGTGATCTCGTCGAACATCACGCGGATGTACTGCGCGCGGACCGGCACTTCGACGTCCAGCAGGCGCTCGATCGCCATCACGTAGGCGTGCTCGTTGACCATCATCGACACGTAGTCGAGGCGGTCCATGTAGGGCACGCTCTGGATCCAGGACTTCTGTTCGGCCAGCTTTTCGGTGGCACGGTGCAGCAGGCCGATATGCGGGTCGGCGCGCTGGATGACTTCGCCGTCCAATTCCAGCACCAGGCGCAGCACGCCGTGCGCGGCCGGATGCTGCGGGCCGAAGTTCAGGGTGTAATTCTTGATGTCTGCCATGGCGCGTTCTCAGTGCTCCAAACCGCCGTACTTGTCCTCGCGGATCACGCGCGGCGTGATTTCGCGCGGCTCGATCGTGACCGGCTGGTAGATGACCCGCTTCTGTTCGGGGTCGTAGCGCATCTCGACGTAGCCGGAGACCGGGAAATCCTTGCGGAACGGATGGCCGACGAAACCGTAGTCGGTCAGGATGCGACGCAGGTCCGGATGGCCGTCAAACACGATGCCGTAAAAATCGAAGGCTTCGCGCTCGAACCAGTTCACCGAGTTCCACACGTCGATCAGGCTGGCCACCACCGGGAAATCATCTTCCGGAGCGAACACGCGCAGGCGCAGGCGCCAGTTGTGGGTAACCGACAGCAGATGCGAGACGGCGGCGAAGCGCGGGCCGTCCCAGGCGCCGTCGCCGAATTCGGAATAGTCGACGCCGCACAGGTCGATCAGCTGCTCGAAGCGCAGCGAGGGATCGTCGCGCAGGATGCGCGCGGCTTCCAGGTAGTCGCCGGCCTTGACGATCAGCGTCAGTTCGCCGGTCGCCTCGATCAGTTTCTGCACGCGCTTGCCGAGAGCCTTCTCGAGCGCGGCCTTCAGGATGTCGAGCTTCGCCATTTCAGCCCTTGCGCGCGATGGTGTTGGTACGCTTGATCTTGTTCTGCAGCTGGATCACGCCGTAGATCAGCGCCTCGGCCGTCGGCGGGCAGCCCGGCACGTAGATATCCACCGGCACGATGCGGTCGCAGCCACGCACCACCGAGTACGAATAGTGGTAGTAGCCGCCACCGTTGGCGCACGAGCCCATCGAGATCACCCAGCGCGGTTCGGCCATCTGGTCGTAGACCTTGCGCAGCGCGGGGGCCATCTTGTTGCACAGCGTGCCGGCCACGATCATCACGTCCGACTGGCGCGGCGACGGGCGGAACACCACGCCGAAGCGGTCCAGGTCGTAGCGCGCGGCGCCGGCATGCATCATTTCCACGGCACAGCAGGCCAGGCCGAACGTCATCGGCCACAGCGACCCGGTGCGGGTCCAATTGATCAGCTTGTCAGCGGTAGTCGTGACGAAGCCTTCGTTGAGAACGCCTTCGATTGCCATTTCACATCACTCCCAATCGAGCGCGCCCTTTTTCCAGATGTAGACGAAGCCCACGATGAATTCCAGCAGAAACACGCCCATGGCGATGAAACCCGGCCAGCCGATATCCCTCAGGGCAACACCCCAGGGAAACAGGAAGGCGGTTTCGAGATCGAACAGGATAAACAGGATGGCGATGAGGTAGTAGCGCACGTCGAACTTCATGCGCGCGTCCTCGAACGCTTCGAAGCCGCACTCGTAAGGAGACAGCTTCGCGGGATCGGGCTTGTTCGGACCGAGGATCCGACCGATCGACATCAGTGCCACGCCAAGCACGACACCGAAGATGATGAAGATGAGAACGGGGAAGTAGGCTTCGAGATTCAAGGTACGGCCAGCCTTATCTGGAATGTTGTCAACAGCACCAGCTGAAGCGGCGTCCTGTTGCCCACCCCAGGCGCTAAGCCATGAGAATCACGGCGCGCCGCCTTGCGGACTGCCGGAGCCCCATGCGCGGGTGCATTGCCCGGCCAGGGACTCCGATCAAGTTGTTTGGTGCCGACGGCGAGACTCGAACTCGCACAGCTTTCGCCACTACCCCCTCAAGATAGCGTGTCTACCAATTTCACCACGTCGGCTGGGGGAGAAACAATATTGCCTGGCGCCGGGTTTTGAGGCCCTTCAGGTCCGTTACAAAGGCTTTCGTCTTTGCGCGGAACCCATCGCTGGGGAATCGTTTCAAGCCTTGCATTCTAACCCAAATTTCTTGCTTTGTTCAACGCACAACTGCAAAAAAACTCAGGAATCCGCTGCAAGGCAAACGGATTATTTCGGTACAGCGGGGGCTGCGGGCGAAGAAGCGTCTGCAGCAGCAGCCGGGGCTGCGGCCGGGGCCGATGCGCCTGCCGTGGCGGGCGCCGAGGCCGGGGCGGCGCCCATCACACCCAGCGACGCAGCGGGCTTGTAGTTGCCCAGCAACGTCAGCGCCAGCGTGCACACGAAGAACAGCGTGGCCAGCACGGCGGTGGTGCGCGACAGGAAGTTTGCCGAGCCGGTGGCGCCGAACAGGCTGCCGGAGGCGCCCGAGCCAAAGGCCGCGCCCACATCGGCGCCCTTGCCATGCTGGATCAGCACCAGGCCGATTACGCCCAGCGCCGACAACACCTGCAGCACCACCAACAAAGTCTTGAAGATTGCCATTTGATTTAAATAAGCGTTACTTGCCTGATCGGTCGATCGGAACGGCCGGCATTCAGGCGTTGCCGATCGCGAGAAAATCTTCCGACTTGAGCGAGGCGCCGCCAATCAGGCCCCCGTCGATATCGGTCATCGAAAACAGTTCGGCCGCATTGTCGGGCTTGACGCTGCCGCCGTACAAGATTGCCATGCGTCCGGCCACGCCCGCATCGCGCGCGGCAACCTGGCCACGCAGGAAGGCATGCACCGCCTGCGCCTGCGCGCTGGTGGCGGTCTTGCCCGTGCCGATGGCCCACACCGGCTCATAGGCCAGCACCACCCGGCCCAGCTGCTCCACGGTCAGCGCTTCCAGCACCGCCTGCAACTGCCGGCCGACCACGGCCTCGGTCTCGCCCGCCTCGCGCTGGGCCAGGGTTTCGCCGACGCAAACCACCGGGACGATGCCGAACTCCAGTGCCCGCAGCGCCTTGGCCGCGACGGCCTGGTCGGTCTCGCCATGGTAGGTGCGCCGCTCGGAGTGGCCGACCAGCACATAGCTGCAGCCGAACTCGCCCAGCATGGACGCCGCCACTTCGCCGGTGAAGGCGCCGCGCGCCTCCGCCGATACGTCTTGTGCACCCCAGGCCACTTCGGAGCCATTCAGCAGCGCCTGGCATTGTGCAAGATAGGGGAACGGCGCGCAGACCGCCAGCGTCGCGCCGGCCACACCAGCGCCAGCCTTGATGCCTTCCAGCAGTGCCGCGTTGGCAGCCAGGCTGCCGTGCATCTTCCAGTTGCCGATGACGAGCTTTTGTCTCACGAGGTGCCCCTCCCAAATCAAACCCGCTATTGTAGCGTGTGGCAGGGGCAAGGCGCTACGCCCGCCGATTTACCAGGTCAGCACGATCTTGCCGATGTGCTCGCTCGACTCCATCAGCCGGTGCGCGTCGGCCGCCTGCGCGGCCGGGAACACCTGGTGGATCACCGGCTTGATCTTGCCGGCCGCCAGCAGAGGCCAGACCTGCTGGTGCAGCGCCGCGGCGATCTTGCCCTTGAACGATGCCGGGCGCGGACGCAGCGTCGAGCCGGTCACGGTGATGCGCCGGCGCAGGATGTCGCCCAGCGGGATCTCGGCCTTGGCGCCGCCCAGCAGCGCGATGATGACGATGCGGCCATCGTCGGCGATGCACTTGAGCTCGCGCGCCAGGTACGGGCCGGCGACCATGTCGAGGATCACGTCGACCCCCTTGCCGCCGGTCAGCGTGGCCACTTCGGCAACGAAGTCCTGGGTCTTGTAGTTGATGGCGCGATCGGCACCGAGGTCTTCGCAGGCCTTGCACTTGTCGTCGGTGCCGGCGGTGACGAACACCTTGTAGCCCAGCGCCTTGGCGATCTGGATCGCGGTGGTGCCGATGCCGCTGGAGCCGCCCTGGATCAGCAGCGTTTCGTCCTTGCCGCGCGGGCCCTGGCCCAGGTAGCCACGATCGAACACATTGCTCCACACCGTGAAGAAGGTTTCCGGCAACGCGGCTGCTTCGATATCGCTGAGGCCGTCAGGGGCCGGCAATACCTGCGCCAGCGGCGCTGTGCACAGCTGTGCGTAGCCGCCGCCCTGCACCAGCGCGCAGACGCGGTCACCCACCTTGAGGCCAAAGCGGTTATCGGCATGCGACAGGTCGCCGCCCACCACCACGCCCGCCACTTCCAGGCCGGGCAGGTCCGAGGCACCCGGCGGCACCGGATAGTTGCCGGTCCGCTGGAAAACGTCGGGGCGGTTCACGCCGGCGGCCGCCACGCGGATCAGCACCTCGCCCGCGGCGGGCACGGGATCGGGCCGCTCGGTCAGCTGGAGGACTTCGGGGGCGCCGTATTCGCGGATCTCGATGGCTTGCATGCTTCTTTGCTCCTTGTCTTTGCTCGGTGTGAGCCTTCGCTCGATGGGTTGCCGCAGTGTAAACAAAAAAACGGCCGGGCATCGCCCGGCCGTTTCTTCCGCGGCGCCGCCTTGCGGCGGCACCTTCGGGACAGCAGTGCCCCGCTTACTGCTGCTGCTCCGAGCCGCCGGCCGGCGCTGCCGGCGCGGCGCTTTCGCCAGCGTTGATCGGGCTGATGCTGCCGCCCTCTTCGGCCAGTGCGGCCTTCAGCGACAGGCGCAGGCGGCCCTTCTCGTCGGCCTGGATCAGCTTGACGCGGACCTGCTGGCCTTCCTTCAGCCAGTCCTTGATGTCCTTGACACGCTCGTTGACGATTTCCGAGATGTGCAGCAGGCCGTCCTTGCCCGGCAGGATGTTGACGATGGCGCCGAAGTCCAGCAGCTTCAGCACGGTGCCGGCGTAGATCTTGCCCACTTCGGCTTCCGCGGTGATGCCCTCGATACGGCGCTTGGCTTCGGCCATGCCTTCGGTCGAGGTCGAGGCGATGGTGATGGTGCCGTCTTCCTGGATGTCGATGGTGGTGCCGGTTTCCTTGGTCAGCGCCTGGATGGTCGAGCCGCCCTTGCCGATCACTTCGCGGATCTTGTCCGGATGGATCTTCATGGTGATCATGCGCGGAGCGTGCGCCGACAGCTCGGTGCGGGCGTGGCCCATCGCTTCCTGCATGTTCGACAGGATGTGCAGGCGGCCTTCCTTGGCCTGCGCCAGCGCGACCTGCATGATCTCCTTGGTGATGCCCTGCACCTTGATGTCCATCTGCAGCGCGGTGATGCCGTTGTCGGTACCCGCCACCTTGAAGTCCATGTCGCCCAGGTGATCTTCATCGCCCAGGATGTCGGTCAGCACCGCGAACTTGTTGCCCTCCAGGATCAGGCCCATGGCCACGCCGGCCACGTGCGCCTTGACCGGAACACCGGCGTCCATCAGCGCCAGGCAGCCGCCGCACACCGAAGCCATCGACGACGAACCGTTGGATTCGGTGATTTCCGACACCAGGCGGATGGTGTAGGCGAACTCATCGTCCTTCGGCAGCACCGGGATCAGTGCGCGCTTGGCCAGGCGGCCGTGGCCGATTTCGCGGCGCTTCGGGCTGCCCACGCGGCCGGTCTCGCCGGTGGCGAACGGGGGCATGTTGTAGTGGAGCATGAAGCGGTCGCGGTATTCGCCGGCGAGCGCGTCGATGATCTGCTCGTCGCTCTTGGTGCCCAGCGTTGCCACCACCAGCGCCTGGGTCTCGCCGCGGGTGAACAGCGCCGAGCCGTGCGCGCGCGGCAGCACCGACGAGCGGATCTCGATCGGGCGCACGGTGCGGGTGTCGCGGCCGTCGATGCGCGGCTCGCCGTTCAGGATCTGGCCGCGCACGATCTTCGCTTCCAGGTCGAACATGATGTTGCCGACTTCCACCTTGTCGGCTTCGACGCCGGCCTCGGCCAGCGCGGCGGCCACGTTGGCCGACACTTCCTTCAGCTTCTGGCTGCGCGCCGACTTCTGGCGCAGCTGGTAGGCCTCTTGCAGCAGCGGCAGCGCGACTTCGGTGACCTTGGCGATCAGCGGCTCGTTCTTGGCGGCCGGGGCCCAGTCCCACTCCGGCTTGCCGCCTTCGCGCACCAGTTCATGGATGGCGTTGATGGCGGTCTGCATCTGCTCGTGGCCATAGACCACGGCGCCCAGCATCACGTCTTCCGACAGCTGGTTGGCTTCCGATTCCACCATCAGCACGGCGCGCTCGGTACCGGCGACGATCAGGTCCAGATCAGAGGTGGCGAGCTGCGAGCGGGTCGGGTTGAGCAGGTACTGGCCGTCCTTGTAGCCGACGCGCGCGGCGCCCACCGGGCCGCTGAACGGGATGCCCGACACGGCCAGCGCGGCCGACGCGCCTATCAGCGCGGGGATGTCGGCGGGCACATCCGGGTTCAGCGACACCACGTGCACCACCACCTGCACTTCGTTGTAGAAGCCTTCCGGGAACAGCGGACGCAGCGGACGATCGATCAGGCGCGAGGTCAGGGTCTCGTTTTCCGACGGACGGCCTTCACGCTTGAAGAAGCCGCCGGGGATCTTGCCGGCGGCGTAGGTCTTCTCGATGTAGTCGACGGTCAGCGGGAAGAAGTCCTGGCCCGGCTTCGGGTTCTTGGCGGCGACCACGGTCGCCAGCACCACGGTGTCCTCCACATCGACCAGCACGGCACCGCCGGCCTGGCGGGCGATCTCGCCGGTTTCCATGCGGACCTTGTGCTGGCCCCACTGGAATTCCTTGACGACCTTGTTGAACATGGACATGTGCATTCCTTGACTTGCGTGCTGGCCGCGCGATTCACGCAATGACACGCGCGCGGCCTGCGACGCCTGCGTTCTCAGCCGCAGGCAAACTGCCGGGTTGCCGGTCGCGGTCGCAGGGAAGTGCTATGCCATTCCAGCACGGCACCGGCGTTGCCGATGCCGTGCTGGAATGACACAAAGCCCTGTTTCCTTGCCCGATCCGGGTGTTAGATAAAAAGAACAACTTACTCCGTTGCGCGGCTTGCCGCAACGGCGCCCGCGCCATCGACATGGCCGGGCGGCGTGAAGCAAAAATCACTCCGTTCACAGCCTGCATTCCGGCGGCACGGATTTGCCCCGCCAGAAATGCAAAATGCCTGCTCAGCAATGCTGAAGCAGGCATCGAGGCCTCACGCGAAACCGTGCAAACCCAGGAATCGCGCTGCCATCGGACGCAACCTTACTTGCGCAGACCCAGCTTTTCGATCAGGGCGCGGTAACGGTCGGCATCGTTGGACTTGAGGTAGTCCAGCAGGCGGCGACGGCGGCTCACCATGCGCAGCAGGCCGCGGCGGCTGTGGTGGTCCTTCATGTTGGCCTTGAAGTGCGGGGTCAGTTCGTTGATGCGGGTGGTCAGCAGGGCCACTTGCACTTCGGGGCTGCCAGTGTCGTTGGCGCCACGGGCGAACTGCTTGATGACTTCGGACTTGTTGATATCGGCGACTGCCATGATGATTTCCTTTCACTTGCGAACGCTACAGCGCGGGATGCGCCGCATGCGTCGTGCCATGTAATTGACTGGCTGTTGCCGCCACCGGACCGGGGCCAGGTAACGACAGCCGCGGATTATAGCCGAAAAGCCGGTGCAGGAGTACCCGGCGCCCCGCCGCTCATGGACGGTCCATCCTGCAGGTGGTCGGCAGCGTGGTCTGCGCGGCCTTGAGCTTGCGCACGGTGCGGAAGCCATAGCCCGAGCCCTCGTTGTCGAAGCGCACGGCGCCGCCCTGGCGCTCCATCACCGACACGTACAGCGGCTGCAGCACCTGGTGGTCGTCGGCCCGCACCGTGGCTTCGTGGAAGTCGTTGACGTAGCGCATGTGCTCGAGCGCTCGCGCCACCTTGACCGCGTCGGTGGAGCCGGCCTGCGTAATCGCGCGCGCCAGCATCTCGACCATCATCTGCATGCGCAGGTGGACGTAGTCGTCCTTGGGCTCAGGATAGCGCGCCCGGAATTCCTGGTAGAACGCATCGGACGCCGCCCCGCCCACATTGGGATGCCACTCGGCCACGGCCAGCACGCGCCCGACCCCGGCATCGCCCATCGCCGCCGGCGCGCCCAGGCCATTGCCGTAGAAGGTATAGAACTTGGCCCGCAGCCCGCCCTCGCGCGCGGCCTTGACCATCAGCGTCAGGTCGTTGCCCCAGTTGCCAGTGATGACCGCATCGGCCCCGCTGGCCTTGATCTTGGCGATATAGGGCGCGAAATCCTTGATCTTGCCGATCGGGTGGAACTCGTCGCCGACGATCTGGATATCGGGCCGGCGCGCCGCCAGCATCTCGCGCGCCGAGCGTGCCACCTGGTGGCCGAAGCTGTAGTCCTGGTCGATCAGGTACACGCGGCGCACCGCCTGGTCCTGGCGAATAACTTCGGTCAGCGCCTGCATGCGCATGTCGGCGCTGGCATCGAAGCGAAAATGCCAGAAGCTGCAGTTCTCGTTGGTCAGGCTGGGATCGACCGCCGAATAGTTCAAAAACAGCACGCGCGCGTCGGGCTGGCGCGCGTTATGGCGGTTGATGGCCGACACCAGCGCCCCCGCCACCGCCGAGCTGTTGCCCTGCAGCACAAACGGGATACGCTTGTCGGTCAGCGCGCGCAGCTGGATCAGGCTTTCGTCGACATTGCCCTTGCTGTCGAAGGTGACCAGCTCGAGCGGCCGCACACCTTCGGCGGTCTTCACGCCGCCGCGCGCGTTGATGCGCTCGATCGCCAGTCGCAGGTTGCGCGCCACCGCTTCGCCGGCATTGGCGAACGGGCCGGACAGGCCGTCGATCATGCCCAGCCGGATCGGCTCCTGCGCCGAGGCGCCCGCCGCTGCCGCCAGCAACAACCCGCCCAGCCATCCCCGCCACCGCGCCGCAACCGTCATTCGTCTCTCCTGGAAAGCGCTGGATAGTACGGCAGCGTCCGGTTGCGGGCAAATACCGGCGCGGAGCGCATCCGCACCGCCAGTTCCGGGGAGAACCTGCCGGTTATCGGCAGATCCGCACAAAAGCTGCGTTGGATGCACACACCGGCCGCCGCCGGACTACACTGGCGGTATCCATACCCCATCCATCGATCGAGGTCCAGCCATGAATTCCGTCATCGCCAAGGGCGCGCGCCGTCTCGTGCTGGCGCTGGGCGTCGCCATGCTGTCCGCCTGCGCCACGCTGATGCCGGTGCAGGAAGGCAGCCGGCTGGTGGGCCAGCCGCAGGCCGCGGTGCAGGCCATGTTCGGGCCGCCCACCGAAGTATTCCCGCTGCGCGACGGCACCACGCGCTGGATCTACTCGAAGCAGCCGATGGGCCAGTATGCCTACGGCGCCGACTTCGACCGCAACGGCAACCTGACCGCGTTCCGCAACATGCTGTCGACGCCGGAGCTGTACAAGGCGCAGGTCAACACCTGGACCAAGCGCGACGTGGCCGAGCACTTTGGCGTGACGCGGCTGCCGGTCAGCTACTACCCGCGCATGCGCAACGAGGTCTGGTCCTACCGCTTCCTCCACGAAGACGTCTGGCCGTCGCTGTTCCACTTCTATTTCGACGATGCCGGCGTGCTGCGCCGGACCCAGATCACGCCCGACCCGCTCTACGACCCCGACGAACGCCGCTTTTTCTGATGCGCGCGCGGTGTAAGCCGCTGCGTGCCCATGAAAAAGCCCGCCGTCCCCGGGTCGGGAAGGGCGGGCCTGGTCCGTACGTTAGGGCCGGGTAGGCCTTCCGCCGTCAGCGCAGGGGCCTGGATCAGATCTGCGGGTTGATCTTCTGCACCGCCTTGTCGTGCAGCTTGTTCAGCGCGGCCAGGTAGGCCTTGGCCGAGGCCGCGACGATATCCGGGTCGGTGCCCACGCCGTTGACGATGCGGCCGGCCTTGGACAGGCGCACCGTGACTTCGCCCTGGGCCTCGGTGCCGCCGGTGATCGCGTTGACCGAATACAGCACCATTTCGGCGCCGCTGGCCACGCGCGATTCGATCGCATGCAGCGTGGCGTCGACCGGGCCGTTGCCCTCGCCCTCGCCGCTCTGCTCCTGGCCGTCCATGCTGAACACCACGCGCGCATGCGGACGCTCGCCGGTCTCGGAGCGCTGCGACAGCGAGATAAAGCGGAAGTGTTCGTTGGCGTCGTGCTGGGCCTCGTTCGAGACGATGGCGACGATGTCCTCGTCGAAGATCTCGGCCTTCTGGTCGGCCAGCTCCTTGAAGCGCGTGAAGGCGGCGTTGACCTCGCTCTCGCTATCGAGCTCGATGCCCAGCTCTTGCAGGCGCTGCTTGAAGGCGTTGCGGCCCGACAGCTTGCCCAGCACGATCTTGTTGGCGGTCCAGCCCACGTCTTCGGCGCGCATGATCTCGTAGGTGTCGCGCGCCTTGAGCACGCCGTCCTGGTGGATGCCCGAGGCATGCGCGAAGGCGTTGGCGCCGACCACGGCCTTGTTCGGCTGCACCGCGAAGCCGGTGATCTGCGACACCAGCTTGGACGCCGGCACGATCTGCGTGGTGTCGATGCCAAGGTCCAGGTTGAAGTAGTCGCGGCGCGTCTTTACCGCCATCACCACCTCTTCCAGGCTGGTGTTGCCGGCGCGCTCGCCGAGGCCGTTGATGGTGCATTCGATCTGGCGCGCGCCGGCCATCTTGACCGCCGCCAGCGAGTTGGCCACGGCCATGCCGAGGTCGTTATGGCAGTGCACCGACCACACCGCCTTGTCCGAGTTGGGGATGCGCTCGCGCACCGAGCGGATCAGCTCGGCATAGCCTTCCGGCACGGCGTAGCCCACCGTATCGGGCAGGTTGATGGTGGTGGCGCCCTCGGCGATCACGCCTTCGAGCACGCGGCACAGGAAGTCCATGTCCGAGCGGCTGCCGTCTTCCGGCGAGAACTCGATGTCGTCGGTGAACTGGCGCGCAAAGCGCACCGCCAGGCGCGCCTGCTGGTAGACCTCGTCCGGCGTCATGCGCAGCTTCTTCTCCATGTGCAGCGCGGAGGTGGCGATGAAGGTGTGGATGCGGAACGAGTTGGCCGGCTTGAGCGCCTCGGCCGCGCGGGCAATGTCCTTGTCGTTGGCGCGCGCCAGCGAGCAGATGGTGGAGTCCTTGACCACCTGCGCAATCGCGCGGATCGCCTCGAAGTCGCCGTTGGAGCTCGCCGCGAAACCGGCCTCGATCACATCGACCTTCAGGCGTTCCAGCTGGCGCGCAATGCGGATCTTCTCCTCGCGCGTCATCGAGGCGCCGGGCGACTGCTCGCCGTCACGCAAGGTGGTGTCGAAAATGATGAGTTTGTCAGACATGGTGTGGAGCTCCTGATTGCTTATGGTGTGCTGTCCCCGGCATGCTGCGTCCGGGCTTTACCGCCTGTTCCGCGCTCCACGGCTGTGGAATGCAAAACGCCCCGGCGTGCATGAAGCAGGCCGGGGCGTTGGAAAATTCCTTGCGGATTCCGCGCTAAGGGGTAAGTCCGTCCTTAGCGCGCGCGCGTCCCGACCTGATGGCCTAGTAGGCCACCTAGGGTGGTGCGGGCGATTAGGACTTGGCGCGAAATCATGGCTGCGACTATAGCCGACTTGGCGCGCACGCGCAACACAGGGTTTTGCCGCACGCGCCGCCGGCGACGGCTTCAGCCCTTGGGCGGAATGCGCAACTTCTGGCCCGGATAGATCTTGTCCGGGTGGCTCAGCATCGGCTTGTTGGCCTCGAAGATCTTGTTGTACTCGGCGCCGTTGCCGTAGGCGGCCTGCGCGATCGCCCACAGCGTGTCGCCCTTGACCACGGTATGCCATTGCGACTCGGCCGACTCGACATTGACCGACATCTTGTCCTCGACCTTGTCGACGCCCTCGACATTGCCGGCGCACAGGATGATCTTCTCGCGCGTGGCCTGGTCGGGTGCCACGCCGAACACGGTGACAAGGCCCTGCGAGCCGTCGACCTGCACCATCAGCCCGGTCGCGTCCAGCCCCATCTTCCTGATATACGCCTCGATCGCGTCGCCCGCGGCGCGATTGGCGGCATCGACCTTCTCCGCCGATGCATCCGCCGCGGCCGCTGCCTGCGCGGCTTTGGCCTCGCCGGTGCCGAACAGCTTTTCTCCCGCTTCCTTGATGAAGTCGAACATGCCCATGACATCCTCCTGACGGTGGGTGGAAAACACTGCAGAGTGCCACGACTCTCTGGCCGCGGCATGGAAACAATGGTGAATCCCGCAATGCATGAAGGGCGCCTGAGCGCCCTTCTGCGATTTATTCCCGCGGCTTCTTCTCGATCGCCGGCTTGCCATGCATGGCCCGCCAGGCCCACAGCACATAGCCCGAAATCGCGTAGGCCACGAACAGCCCGAACAGCGCCACCGGCGGATCGGTCGAGACCACCACGAACAGCACCAGGACCAGCACCATCATGCCGAACGGCACGCGGTAGCGCACGTCGAGCGCCTTGCCGCTGTAGAACGGCGCGTTGGACACCATCGACAGCCCCGCGTACAGCGTGATGCCGAACGCCACCCACGGCATCCACAACTCCTTGACCGGCAGCTTGTTGTCGATCACCAGCCAGACAAAGCCGGCCACCAGCGCCGCCGCGGCCGGGCTCGGCAGCCCCTGGAAGAAGCGCTTGTCGACGACGCCGATATTGGCGTTGAAGCGCGCCAGCCGCAGTGCCGCGCAGGTGCAGTAGACGAACGCGGCGATCCAGCCCCACTTGCCCAGGTCATGCAGGATCCATTCGTACATCACCAGCGCCGGCGCGACGCCGAACGAGGTCATGTCCGAGAGCGAGTCATACTGCTCGCCGAACGCGCTTTGCGTATTGGTGATGCGCGCCACGCGCCCGTCCATGCCATCGAGCACCATGGCCGCGAAGATGGCGATGGCGGCGGCGTCGAAGCGCATGTTCATGGCCTGCACGATGGCGAAGAAGCCGGCAAACAGCGCCGCGGTGGTGAAGGCGTTGGGCAGCAGGTAGATGCCGCGCCGGCGCGGACGCTGGTAGACGATGTCGTGGTCGTCGGCGGCTTCGTCGTCGAAGTCGTCGGTGCCGCGCAGCTGGTTGTGGCGGAACGGCCGCAGGTGGGTCACGTTGCCGTTGCTGCCGCGCTTGTTACGTCGATGGAAGGCAACCATCACTGTCCTCCGGTCAGGCCGCCGCTCACTGCACGTCGAGTTCGGCGAGGATGGTCGACGAGGCCGAGACCTTCTCGCCGATGGTCACGCGCGGGCGTGCGTCGAGCGGCAGGTACACGTCGACACGCGAGCCGAAGCGGATAAAGCCGTAGCGCTGGCCGCGCGAGAGGTTGTCGCCGGCCTTGGTGTAGCACAGGATGCGGCGGGCCACCAGGCCCGCCACCTGCACCAGCGTGACCAGCTGGCCATCGGCCGCGCGGCGGATCAGCACGGCGTTGCGCTCGTTCTCGGTCGAGGCCTTGTCCAGGTCGGCATTGACGAACTTGCCGGGAAAGTATTCGACCTTCTCCACCGCACCGTCGACCGAGACGCGGTTCGAGTGCACGTTGAAGACGTTCATGAAGACGCTGATCTTCAGCGCCTCGCGGTTGGCGTACGGGTCCATCGTCTTCTCGACCACGACGATGCGGCCGTCGGCCGGCGCCAGCACGGCATTGGGCGCCGACGGGATCGGGCGCGGCGGGTCGCGGAAGAACTGCAGCACGAACACCGTGATGATCCACAGCGGCAGCGCCCACCAGAAGCCCGCACTGGCATGCACCAGCAGCGAGATGACAAAGGCGCCGGCCAGGAACGGCCAGCCTTCACGGGCGATCAGCGGATGAGGATAGTTCATGCAGTACGAATTTCGATGGAGTCAAAGCCAGGCCAGGACGCCGCGTGGCAAGCCCATAGGGGCGGCGGAAACAGCAGCCGTCTTGCGCCCGGAGAGCAGCATCCGGCACGCCTTGCCTGGAAAGTTCGACAAGGATAACAAAAAGCCGTTCAGGTTCCGGCTTATTCCCTTCCGATGATAGAAGGGCGTGGCACGGAACGCTGAACGGCTTTGGCCCGCCGCCGTGCGGCGCGGGCCATCAGGCAGCGCTGCAGATCAGTTCTTCGACTGGTCGACCATCTTGTTCTTGGCGATCCACGGCATCATCGCGCGCAGCTTCTCGCCCACCACTTCGATTTCGTGCTCGGCGTTCAGGCGACGGCGCGAGATCAGCGTCGGGGCGCCGGCCTTGTTCTCCAGCAGGAAGCTCTTGGCGTATTCGCCGGTCTGGATGTCCTTCAGGCACTGCTTCATCGCCTTCTTGGTTTCCTCGGTCACCACGCGCGGGCCGGTGACGTACTCACCATACTCGGCGTTGTTCGAGATCGAGTAGTTCATGTTGGCGATGCCGCCTTCGTAGATCAGGTCGACAATCAGCTTCAGCTCGTGCAGGCACTCGAAGTAGGCCATTTCGGGAGCGTAACCGGCTTCCACCAGGGTCTCGAAGCCCGCCTTGATCAGCTCGACGGTGCCGCCGCACAGCACGGCTTGCTCGCCGAACAGGTCGGTTTCGGTTTCTTCGCGGAAGTTGGTCTCGATGATGCCGGCACGGCCGCCGCCGTTGGCGGTGGCGTACGACAGCGCGATGTCACGGGCGGCGCCGGACTTGTTCTGGTGCACGGCGATCAGGTGCGGCACGCCGCCACCTTGCGTGTAGGTGGCGCGCACGGTGTGGCCCGGGGCCTTCGGCGCGATCATGATCACGTCCAGGTCGGCGCGCGGGATCACGGCACCGTAGTGCACGTTGAAACCGTGGGCGAAGGCCAGCGCGGCGCCTTCCTTGATGTTGGCGTGCACTTCGTTCTTGTACACGTCGGCGATCTGCTCGTCCGGCAGCAGGATCATGACCACGTCGGCGTTCTTGACGGCCTCGGCCACTTCCTTGACCTGCAGGCCGGCGTTGACGGCCTTGTTCCACGACGCGCCGCTCTTGCGCAGGCCGACCGTCACGTTGACGCCCGAATCCTTCAGGTTCAGCGCGTGGGCGTGGCCCTGCGAGCCGTAGCCGATGATGGTGACGTTCTTGCCCTTGATCAGCGAGAGGTCGGCGTCCTTGTCGTAAAACACTTTCATGATGATTCCTTCAATCTCTGTCTTTTGTATGAGAGGAGCGGCATCCTCGCGCGCATCGTGTGCGTGCGGATCGCGCCGCCCCGGGGATACTGCGTGAAGCCGTTGGGCGAGCCGGGGCCGGTCAGACCTTCAGGATGCGCTCGCCGCGGCCGATGCCCGAGCCGCCGGTACGGACGGTCTCGAGGATGGCGGTACGGTCGATCGCGTCCAGGAACGCATCGAGCTTGACGCCGTTGCCGGTCAGCTCGATGGTGTAGGTCTTCTCGGTAACATCGATGATGCGGCCGCGGAAGATGTCGGCGGTGCGCTTCATTTCCTCGCGCTCCTTGCCCACCGCGCGCACCTTGACGAGCATCAGCTCGCGCTCGATGTGCGCGCCTTCGGTCAGGTCGACCACCTTGACCACTTCCACCAGGCGGTTCAGGTGCTTGGTGATCTGCTCGATCACGTCATCCGAACCGGTGGTGACGATGGTCATGCGCGACAGCGAGGAGTCCTCGGTCGGCGCCACGGTCAGCGTCTCGATGTTGTAGCCGCGGGCCGAGAACAGCCCCACCACGCGCGACAGCGCACCGGCTTCGTTTTCCAGCAGGACCGAAATGATGTGTCGCATTACAGGTCCTCCGCGCCGAGCAGCATTTCGGAAATGCCCTTGCCGGCCTGGACCATCGGCCAGACGTTTTCGGTGGGATCGGTCTGGAAGTCCAGGAACACGGTACGGTCCTTCAGGCGGAACGCCTCGCGCAGCGCCGGCTCGACGTCTGAGGTCTTCTCGACCCGCATGCCGACGTGGCCATAGGCCTCGGCCAGCTTGACGAAATCAGGCAGCGCATCCATGTAGGAGTGCGAGTAGCGGTTGTCGTACTCGATCTCCTGCCACTGGCGCACCATGCCGAGGTAGCCGTTGTTGAGCGAGCAGATCTTCACCGGGGTGTCGTACTGCAGGCAGGTCGACAGCTCCTGGATGCACATCTGGATCGAGCCTTCACCGGTGATGGTGACGACCTCCTTCTCCGGGAATGCCTTCTTGATGCCCATCGCGTACGGCAGGCCCACGCCCATCGTGCCCAGGCCGCCGGAGTTGATCCAGCGGCGCGGCTCGTTGAACTTGTAGAACTGCGCGGCCCACATCTGGTGCTGGCCGACGTCGGAGCAGATGAAGGCGTCTCCGTGGGTCAGTTCCCAGATCTTTTCAACCACGTACTGCGGCTTGATGATCTCGGAGCTGCGGTCGTACTTCAGGCAGTCGACCGAGCGCCATTGCTCGATCTGCTCCCACCACCTGGCCAGGGCCTCGCGCTTGGGCTTGACGTCGCTGGCCTTGATCTGGGCGATCAGTTCCTGCAGCACATCCTTGACGTTGCCGACGATGGGGATGTCGACCTTGACGCGCTTGGAAATCGACGACGGGTCGATATCGATATGGATGATCTTGCGGGCCTGCGAGGTGAAGTGCGACGGGTTGCCGATCACGCGGTCATCGAAGCGGGCACCGATGGCGATCAGCACGTCGCAGTTCTGCATGGCCATGTTGGCTTCATACGTGCCGTGCATGCCGAGCATGCCGACGAACTGCTTGTGGGTGCCGGGGAACGCGCCCAGGCCCATCAGCGTGTTGGTCACCGGATGGCCGGTCATCGCGGCCAGCTGGCGCAGTTCATCGCTGGCATTGGCCAGCACTACGCCGCCGCCGCTGTAGATGTACGGACGCTCCGCGTTCTGCAGCAGCGCCACCGCCTTGCGGATCTGGCCCGAGTGCCCCTTGTTGACCGGGTTGTACGAGCGCATGTCGATCGACTTGGGGTACTCGTACTTGCAGGCATTGCGCGAGACATCCTTGGGGATGTCCACCACCACCGGGCCGGGACGGCCGGTCGAGGCAATGAAGAACGCTTTCTTGATGGTCGCGGCGAGGTCGCGCACGTCCTTCACCAGGAAGTTGTGCTTGACGATCGGACGGGTGATGCCGACGGTGTCGCACTCCTGGAAGGCGTCCTGGCCAATGGCGTGGGTCGGCACGTTGCCGGTGATCACCACCATCGGGATCGAGTCGAGGTAGGCGGTGGCAATACCGGTGACGGCATTGGTCACGCCGGGGCCCGAGGTCACCAGGGCGACGCCCACCTTGCCGGTTGCGCGTGCGTAGCCATCCGCGGCATGGACCGCGGCCTGCTCGTGGCGCACCAGGATGTGCTCGAACTTGGTTTGCTTGTGGAGCTCGTCGTAGATATACAGCACTGCGCCGCCGGGGTAGCCCCAGACGTACTCGACGCCTTCTTCGGCAAGTGCGTGAACGAGAATTTCCGCCCCGATCATTTCGGGTGCGGCAGATGAATTGCTGTCGGCGTGGGAGAATTCCGCGCTGGGCATGTTCATTTCAGTCCTTTGCAATTTTCGGCAAAAAATTGTTTGGATGCTCTCTGCCGAACTTGTGGCTCGGGTTCAAGCGGTGCGCGTCTGCATGGAAGACCGCCTCATAAGCGGCCGGATGAGACAACCACTGATGTCGTGTGAACCGTCGATGATACTGCAATGCACCAGCGCGGTCTACGGTTGTTTGCGCCGCCGGCGCCGGCAAGTTCCCGGGACCGGCAAAAAAGTTTTCCGCACTGCCATGTATTTCCCGCCATACAAAACGGTACAGCGCGGCGAAATTTTGCTAGCATCGCAGCACATTGGGGCCCTGCGCGCCCCCTGCAGCACATTCACCAAAACCGGGCACTTGGTCCCGGTGCAACAAGCCCCAACCGCCTGAATGGCAACCGACCAGGAACTGTCCGCCTTTCTTGCCAGCGTCGAGCGGCGCGCCTTCAAGCAGGCCGTGTTCGCCGTGCGCGACGACGAGGCCGCGCTGGACATCGTCCAGGACGCCATGATCAAGCTGGCCGAGAAGTATGGCGACAAGGGTGCCGCGGAGCTCGCGCCGCTGTTCCAGCGCATCCTGCAGAACACCATCCATGACTGGTTCCGGCGCCAGAAGGTGCGCAACACCTGGGTCTCGCTGTTTTCCAGCCTGCGCGACGACCGCGACGGTGGCGACGACAGCGACCTGCTGGAGACGCTCGAGGCCCAGGCCGGCTCGGAATCGGCCGAAAGCAGCGCCGACAAGGTCGAGCGCGCGCAGGTCATGCACATCATCGAGCAGGAGATCCAGCGCCTGCCCACGCGTCAACGCCAGGCATTCCTGATGCGTTACTGGGAAGATATGGACGTCGCCGAGACCGCGGCCGTGATGGGCTGTTCCGAAGGCAGCGTCAAGACGCACTGTTCCCGTGCCACGCACACACTTGCGCAGGCCCTGCGCGCACGGGGGGTCCGACTATGAGCAGAAACGACAAAGAAATCCGCGAACGCCGGTTCGCGCATGAGGTTCGCGCGGCACTCGACGCCGGCGCCGAAGCCTTGCCGGCCGACATTTCCGAACGGCTCGCCGCCGCGCGCCGGATGGCGGTTGCCCGCAAGAAGGCCGAAGCGCCCGTGCTGGTGCCGCAGCTTGCCATGCCGGGCGCGCAGGCGCCGCTGTTCGACGACGACACCTCGCCGCTGCACCGCGCCGGCGCCTGGCTGCGCCGGCTGGGGCTGGTCTGGACGCTGGTCGCGCTGGGCGCCGGGCTGGCAGGCATCTACCACTGGCAGGAGCAGAAGCGCATCGAGGAGCTGGCCGATATCGACGCGGCGATGCTGCTCGACGACCTGCCGCCCACGGCTTACGCCGACGAGGGCTTCCACGTGTTCCTGAAGCACGGGCAATAGCATGGCGCCCCCGCTTCCCTACCCCGACTCCCTGCGCCGCCGGCTGGCCGCCCTGCTGGCGGGCGTAGCCGCCTGCTGCCTGCTGCTTCCCGCCACGGCGCAGGCACAGGGGGCTTCCGCGGTGGACGCAGCCGCTGCCCCCCATGCGGCCCAGCCGGTCGGCGCCAAACCCGCCTGGGCCGACCTGAGCCCGGTCAACCAGCGCATCCTGGCGCCACTGCAGCCGCTGTGGGACAGCCTGCCGGAGCTGAACCGCCACAAATGGCTGCGCATCGCCGCGCGCTATCCGAAGTATTCGCCGGCCGAGCAGGCCCGGCTGCAGGCGCGCATGGCGGAGTGGGTCCGGATGACCCCTCAGCAACGCCGGCTGGCGCGCGAAAACTACCAGATCACCCGCTCGCTGCCGACCGAGAAGAAGGCCGAGGCCTGGGACAAGTACCAGCAACTCCCCGAAGAGCAGAAGAAAAAGCTGGCCGCCACCGACCACGTGCCGCGCCGCCCCGGCGCCGTCAGCGCGCTGCCCAGCGGCAAGCGCCTGCCCAGCGACACCGGCCGCCAGCTGCGCCATGAACGCAAGACGGGCGCGGGCCACGCTGCCCATCCGGCCGGTACGCCGGCCAGCGAGGGCGCAGCGCTACCCGCAGCCGCGGCAGCCGCGGCTGCTGCCATGGCAGTGGCGTCCGCCCCTGCCGCTGCCACTCCGGCAACGTCCGCAAGCGCCGCGCTTCCCGCGGCCAGCGCGCCGGCCACCGCGCCAGCCCAGGCTCCCACCGAAGCGACGGCCGCGGCGTCCGACGCGACCGTGCGCGAGTAATTCGCAGGCCATTTGGCATAATGGCCGTTTGAGGCTGGCCGCCACACGCGGGCCAGCTTCGCCAGGCCCGCACCGGCATCCGCATGCCACGCGCCGGCGCCCTGTTCAGAACGCCATCGATGCCCGCTGCCACCCTCGACCCCGTACCCCCTGCCGCGTCCGCGCCAGCCGCCCCGCCGCTGCGCCGCCGCATCGCCTGCATGCTTTATGAAGGCGTGCTGCTGTTCGGCGTGCTGAGCGCCTCGACCGCCGCCTACCTGCTGGTGCGGCCGCTGCTGCAGAAACTGGGCGCGGACGGGCCGCTGGTGATCCAGCTGTGGAGCTTCATCGTGATGGGGCTGTATTTCACCTGGTTCTGGCAGCGCAACGGCCAGACCCTGGCGATGCAGACCTGGCGCATGCGCGTCGAAAACGCCGCCGGCGTGCCGCCGCGCTGGCCGCAGGCGGCGCTGCGCTACGTGCTGGCGTGGCTGTGGTTGCCGCCGTCGGCAGCCGTCGGCCATCTGCTCGGGCTGGTCAAGGGCCCGTTCGTCGGCGTGCTGTGCGCCGGCCTGCTGATCTGGATCCTGCTGGCCTGGCTGGACCCGCGCCGCCAGTTCCTGCACGACCGCCTGGCCGGCACGCGCCTGACGGACCTGCGCACCAAGCCATGAGCCTGGGCGCCGCCGGCATCCGCCGCGTCGCGGTGACCGTGCAGGCGGCCGCGGCGCTGGGCATTGCCGCGGCGCTGGTACGCAGCGCCGCATGGCCGTGGCCCGGCGCGCTCGCCGCCGGCGCGGGGCTGATCCTGGGCGGCTTCGCCGCCGGCATCGCCATCGCCTTCGCGCTGAGCGGACGCGGCCTGTGGGTCGCACGCGGCGATCACCCGCCCGCGCCGCCCGCTGAACTTGCCGCCACCCGCAAGCCGCTGCGGCTGGCGCAGGCGTTGCGCTGCTACGGCGCCGAATGCCTGGCGGTGCTGCGCATGTTCGACTGGCTGCAACCCTTCCGCGCGCGGGCGCCGTTTGCGCCGGCCGACCATGCCCGGCCCGGCCGCGATGCCCCGCCGGTGCTGCTGGTCCACGGCTACGCCTGCGGGCAGGCGATCTGGCTCGACATGCAGCCGGCGCTGGCCGCCGCCGGCTACCGCTGCCACGGGATCGACCTGGAACCCGTGTTCGGCGACATCGACGACTACGCGCACGCGCTGCTGGCCGCAATGCGGCGCATCCGCGCCGAAAGCGGGCGCGCGCCGCTGCTGCTTTGCCACAGCATGGGCGGCCTGGCCGCGCGCGCCGCGCTGCAGCTGGCCGGCGACGAAGACCTCTGCGCCGGCATCGTGACGCTGGGCAGCCCGCACCACGGCAGCGCGCTGGCGCGCTTTGGCGGCGGCCACAACGCGCGCCAGATGCGCTGCGGCAGCCCCTGGCTGCGCGCGCTGGCGGCCGCGGAAACTCCGCGGCTGCGCGCGCGCATGATCTCGATCTTCAGCTGGCACGATTCGATCGCCGGGCCGCCCTGCACCGGGTGGCTCGATGGCGCCGGCCACATCGCGCTGTCCGGCATCGGCCATGTGTCGCTGCTGCGCCATCCCGCCGCGGTGCGTGCGGTGCTCGACGCACTGGCCGAGTTGTCCGCACGCGGCCGCTGAGCCGGCCGCGAGTCGGCCCATGCAGCGGTTGTCCCGCAGCTGCAACGATTCACATGTCAGTCATGTTTTCGTCACCGTCGCGTCATTGCTGGCTGGCTGAATGCAGCCATCGCCGCAACCGGGACTGGCATGGTGCAAGCAATCCGATCTTCCCGCAGGTATCTGTCGAAGGCCTCGCAACTGGCGCCATGGCTGCGCCGCGGCGCTGACAGCGGCCCCGCCGCGCCGATGACCGCCTTCATGGCGCCGGCACTCGATGGCGCCGCGCTGGCGCCGCCGCGCGAAGCGCAGGAAACCTATCCCCCCGAGCCGCACCCGATCCAGCGCTACCGTGCCATCTGGCTGTCGGACATCCACCTGGGAACGCCCGGCTGCCAGGCCGACTACCTGCTTGATTTTCTCAAGCACAACGAATCCGACCAGCTCTACCTGGTCGGCGACATCATCGACGGCTGGCAGCTGCGCCGCGGCTGGTACTGGCCGCAAAGCCACAACGACGTGGTGCAGAAGCTGCTGCGCAAGGCGCGCAAGGGCACCGAGGTGATCTACGTGCCCGGCAACCACGACGAAGCCGCGCGCCAGTTCGATGGCATGGCCTTCGGCGACATCACCGTGCGCGAAGAAGCGATCCACGTCACCGCCAGCGGGCGCCTCCTGTGGGTGGTGCACGGCGACCTGTTCGACGGCGTGGTGCAGCACGCGCGCTGGCTGGCCTACCTGGGCGATTCGCTCTACACCATGATCCTGGCGCTCAACCGGCACTTCAACCGGCTGCGCGCGCGCCTGGGCTTTCCGTACTGGTCGCTGTCGCAGTACCTGAAGCACCAGGTCAAGAACGCGGTCAACTACATCGGCGCGTTCGAGAGCGCGATGGTCGACGAGGCGCGCCGCCGCGGCTGCGACGGCGTGGTCTGCGGCCATATCCACAAGGCCGAGATCCGCGAGGTCAACGGGCAGCTCTACTGCAACGACGGCGACTGGGTCGAAAGCCTGTCGGCGCTGGTGGAAACCCTGGAAGGCGAACTGAAGATCGTCTACTGGACCACGCTGCTCGACGCGCCCGCGCCCGCCCTGCGCCGCCGGCGCCGCGCTGCCGTGGCCGGCTGAGCCGCGCCGGTCACGCTGATTTTGCATGGCTCCATCCGCCCCCCCGCCATCCGCATTGCCCTTCCACCGCGCCCAAGGAGGCCGCATGAAGATCCTGATCGTCACCGATGCCTGGGAACCGCAGGTCAATGGCGTGGTGCGCACGCTCAAGTCGACGCGCCGCGAACTGGAGGCGCTGGGCCACACGGTCGACATGATCACGCCGCTGGAATTCCGCACGGTGCCCTGCCCGACCTACCCCGAGATCCGGCTGTCGCTGCTGCCGGGCGCGCGCGTGCGGCGGCGCATCGAGGCCTTTGGCCCCGACGCCTTGCACATCGCCACCGAAGGACCGCTCGGGCTGGCGGCGCGCAGCCACGCGCTGCGCCACAAGCTGCCCTTCACCACCGCCTATCACACCCGCTTTCCGGAATATGTGCAGGCGCGCTTCGGCATTCCGCTGGCGTGGACCTATCGTTTCCTGGGCTGGTTCCACGGCCCCGCCCAGGCGGTAATGGCACCGACGCCGGCGGTGCTCGACGACCTGCGCCGCTACGGCATCGGCAACGCCGTGCTGTGGACGCGCGGCGTGGACCTCGACGTGTTCACGCCGCAGCGCGCCAATGTGCTCAACACCGCCCACCCGATCTTCCTGTACGTGGGCCGGGTGGCGGTGGAGAAGAACGTCGAGGCGTTCCTGGCGCTGGACCTGCCCGGCTCCAAATGGGTGGTCGGCGACGGCCCGGCGCTGCCGGCGCTGCGCGCGCGCTATCCCGGCGCCAACTACCTGGGCGTGCTGAACCAGCCCGAACTGGCGCGGGTGTATGCTTCCGCTGACGTGTTCGTGTTCCCCAGCCGCACCGACACCTTCGGGCTGGTGCTGCTGGAAGCTCTGGCCAGCGGCTTGCCGGTGGCCGCGTATCCGGTCACGGGCCCGATCGACGTGCTGGGCGACAGCCCCGCCGGCGTGATGCACGAAGACTTGCGCGAAGCCTGCCTGGAAGCGCTGCGCATCGACCGCGCCACGGCCCGGGCCCATGCCGAGCGCTTCTCGTGGCGCGCCGCGTCCGAGCAGTTCCTGGCCCACCTGCGGCCGTTCGCCGCCGCCCGGCCAGGCCGGGGCGGCGCAGCGGCCCAACCCGCCACAGCCCAGCCTTCCGCCCCGCAAACCCATGCCGAAACCGCATCCGGAACTGCCGTCCGACCCGCCAATGCAGAGGCCGCCGCCCGCCATGCAGAGCGCTGACTACTCCGTCGACCAGAATCCGCACAAAAGCAACCGGGGCCTGGCGCGCGCCTGGCATGCCGCCATCAATTCGCTGTCGGGGCTGCGCTATGCGGTGCTGGAGGAGAGCGCGTTCCGCCAGGAGCTGACCCTGGTGGTGTTGCTGACGCCGTGCGCCTTCCTGGTGCCGGTGACGGCGGTCGAGCGCATCCTGCTGCTGGGCACGCTGCTGGTGGTGCTGATTGTCGAACTGCTCAACTCCAGCGTCGAGGCCGCGGTCGACCGCATCTCGCTGGAGCGGCACAGCCTGTCCAAGCGCGCCAAGGACTTCGGCAGCGCCGCGGTGATGCTGGCGCTGGTGCTGTGCGGCGGCACCTGGATCACCATCGCCGGGCCGCATGTGGCGCGGTGGCTGCAGGCGCTGGCGGGCTGAGCCGGCCAGCGGCGGACCGAGGGGGGCGCAGGATGGGCACGGCAGGCCGATTGCTTATAATCGCTACCCTGCCCCGACTTACCGATCGCACCGATCGCCCGGACGCCCATGGAACCGAAACCGCAAACCGGCCCCCGCCGCACCAGGGACCGCATCCTCGACGTCTCGCTGCGCCTGTTCAACGAAGTCGGCGAGCCCAACGTCACCACCACCACGATCGCGGAAGCGATGGAGATCAGCCCCGGCAATCTCTACTACCACTTCCGCAACAAGGACGACATCATCAACTCGATCTTCGTGCGCTTCGAGCAGGAGATGGAGCGCCGCCTGAAGATGCCGGACGACCACAAGGCCACCCTCGACGAAAGCTGGGGCTACCTGCAGTACATGTCCGAGTTCCTGTGGAACTACCGCTTCCTGTACCGCGACATCAACGACCTGCTGGCGCGCAACCGGATGCTGGAAACCAACTTCAAGCGCATCGTCGAGCAGAAGCAGCGTTTTGCGCACGAGATCTGCCGCCAGTTCATCGAGGACGGCGAGATGGAAGCCACGCCCGAACAGGTCGAGGCCATCTGCACCAACATGGTGGTGGTGGCCACCTACTGGCTGTCGTTCCAGTTCGTGCAGCATCCGCGCCAGTACAACGACCCCGAGCAGATCCGCGGCTACCTGCACGGCTCGAGCTACCACATCTTCTCGATCCTGGCCCCGTATCTGCGCGGCCGGGCGCGGGAGGCATTCGACCAGCTGGCGCGCGACTACGCGGCAGCCAAGGCCGCCGCCAGCGCGGCAAAGGAAGCCAAGTGAAATCCGTCTGCGTGTATTGCGGGTCCAGCCCCGGCAACCGTCCCGAATATGCCGAGGGCGCGCGCCTGCTCGGCCGCACCCTGGCCGAAAGCGAACTGACGCTGGTGTACGGCGGCGGCAAGGTGGGCCTGATGGGCATCGTCGCCGATGCCGTGCTCGAACATGGCGGCAGAGCCGTCGGCATCATCCCCGAAGCGCTGATGCAGAAGGAAGTCGGCCATCGCGGCCTGACCGAGCTGCACGTGGTGCGCAACATGCACGAACGCAAGCAGATGATGGCCGACCGCGCCGACGCCTTTGTCGCCATGCCCGGCGGCGTGGGCACCTTCGAGGAACTGTTCGAGACCTTCACCTGGCTGCAGCTGGGCTACCACGCCAAGCCGGTGGGCCTGCTGAACCTGGCCGGGTTCTACGACGGCATGCTGGGCTTCCTGTCGCACGCGGTGCGCGAAGGCTTCCTGAAGCAGGTGCACGCCGACCTGCTGCACGTCGGCGACACGCCCGCGGGCCTGCTGGCGCAACTGGCCGCCGCGCCGCGCGTGCCCGTCGACAAGTGGCAGGAGGCGCGCGACAAGACCTGAGCGCGCCCCGTCGGCCGGGCCTCCCGGCCCGGCTCAGAACGATGAGCCCGGCTGCTGCAGGAACGCCTGTTCCTCGGCCGTGACGGGCCGGCCCAGTACCGCGTTGCGATGCGGGAAGCGGCCAAAGCGCGCGATGATCGCGCGATGCTTGTCGGCCCATTCCACCACGTCGACCGCGCCACCGCTGGCCTCGCGCAACTGCGTCATCAGTCGCACCGCCTCGTCCTGGTCTTCCAGCGCCTCCGAATGCTCGAACGGCATGTAGCAGAACATGCGGTGATAGTCGGTGGGCAGCGCGCGGTCCATGCCGGAGGCGACGATGCGCCGGGCCAGTGCCAGCGCCTGCGCATCGGTGCCGAAGCTGCGCGGATCGTTGCGGAACATGTTGCGTGGGAACTGGTCCAGCAGCACCACGCGCGCGCACGCGCCCTCGGGCGTGACCGACCAGTCGTCAGGCGCCCCGTCGCAGGCGACCTGCCAGTCGGACAGGAAGTTTGCGCGAATCTGCGCGTCGAACGCATCCGACTTGGTGAACCACTGCGGCCGCGCGGTATTCCAGGCGGCCGAGCCGGGGCGGTCGAACCAGAAATCCAGCACACGCAGGGCGTCTTCAGGCAGTTGGGCTGTCATCGGCAGGGGAAACCTCTCGGTGTAGAAACGGGAGCCTTGGCGCCCTAGCGCGCCACGTTGCGCATCCAGTCGGCAGTCTGGAAGAAGGCCTGCATCAGGCGCAGCTGCAGGTCTTCGGACAGGCCGATGTCCTGCATCGCCAGCGCCATGCAGCGCATCCACTGGTCGCGCTCGCTGACGCCGATCTCGAACGGCATATGCCGCGCGCGCAGGCGCGGATGGCCGAAGCGCTCGATAAAGTGGTTGGGGCCGCCCAGCCAGCCGCACAGGAACCAGAACAGCTTGTCGCGCGAGCCGTCGAGCGACGGCGGGTGCAGCGCGCGCAGCCCCGCGAACTGCGGCTCCAGGTCCATCAGGTCGTAGAAGCGGTCGACCAGTTCGCGCACGCGCGCCTCGCCGCCAACCAGTTCAAAGGCAGTGACCTCGGCATTGCCGGGCTTGTCGTCGGATTCAGTACTCATCACACACTCGGTCTGCGGCGGCGCCGGCACGCTGGCTCAGGCATCGCGCAAGGTCGCCAGCGCAGGCTGGCGCAGCACTTCACGCAGGCCCAGCCAGCCGCCGGCAAAAGCGCACAGCATGCCAGAAACCACGCCGACCGGCACGATCCACGCATTGAAGCGGTACGGGAAGTCGAACACGAACTGCGACAGCCCCCAGCCCACCGCGATCGCGCCGAGGCTGGCGAGCAGGCCGGCAAGCCCGCCCACCACCAGGAACTCGGCATATTGCGTCTGCCGCACCAGCGCCGCGGAAGCGCCCAGCGCCTTGAGCAGGCCCGCGTCGCGCATGCGCTCGTCGCGCGCGCCGGACAACGCGGCGTACAGCACCGTCACCCCGGCGGCCAGCGTGAACACGAACAGGAACTCCACCGCCGCGATCACCTGGTCCAGGATGTCCTGGATCTGGCGCAGGATCATGTCGGTGTTGACCACGGTGATGTTGGGAAAGGCGGCGATCAGCCGGTTGCCCAGCGCGGCGCTGGCGGGCGGCAGGTGGAACGAGGTGATATAGGTCTCGGGCATGCCCTGCATCGCCCGCGGCGGCAGGATCACGAAGAAGTTGACCCGCATCGAGCCCCAGTCCAGCTTGCGCAGCGAGGTCACGCGCGCCTGCACCGGCTGGCCGGCCACGTCGAAGCGCAGCGTGTCGCCCAGCCGGATCCCCAGCGTCTTGGCGATGCCCTCTTCCACCGACGCGCCCGCCTCGGCGCCGTCGGACCCATTCGACCAGCGTCCGGCGATGACGCGGTTGCCCTCCGGCAGCGCATCGGTATAGGACAGGTTGAACTCGCGCTCGACCAGGTTGCGCGCGCGCCCGTCTTCGAAGCTGTCGCCGCGGATGGTGCGCTCGCCGATATGGGTCAGGCGCCCGCGCACCATCGGGTAAAGCAGGTCGGTGATGCCGGCGCCGGCCAGCATCTGGCGCAGCGGCTCGCGCTGGTCCGGCTGGATATTGATGATGAAGCGGTTGGGCGCGTCGGCCGGCGTGGCGTTGCGCCAGGAATCGACCAGGTCGTTGCGGGTCATGCCGAGCAGCAGCAGCGCCATCAGCCCCACCGCCAGCGCCACGGTCTGCAGCACCGTGACCGCGCGGCGGCGCTCCAGCACCGCCAGCGCGAAGCGCCATCCCATCGCCGCGCGCCCGCGCAGGCGGCCCCGCAGCAGCCGCGACAGCAGCGTCAGCAGGCCCAGCGCCAGCACGCCGAACACCACGCCCGCGGCGACAAAGCCGCCGGCGGTGGTCAGCCCCAGCCGCAGGTCGCGCGCCGCCACCAGCAGCAGCGCGACAAAGGCGCCCAGTCCCAGCGCGTACGCCACCCAGGCCGACACCGGCGGCAGCCCGATATCGCGCCGCAGTACCCGCAGCGGCGCCACCCGCGTCAGCGCCAGCAGCGGCGGCAGCGCAAACCCGGCCAGCAGTACCAGGCCCGCCAGCACGCCCACCAGCGCCGGCAGCAGCGACGGCTGCGGCAGCGACACCTTGAGCAGCCCGCCCAGCGACAGCAGCAGCCCATAGTGCGCCAGGTAGCCGAGCAGCACGCCGGCCAGCGCGCCGGCCGCGCCGACCAGCAGGAATTCCAGTCCGAAGGCCCGCAGGATCTGCCCGCGCGACAGCCCCAGGCACTTGTAGACCGCGCAGGCATCGGTGTGGCGCTGCATATAGCGGCGCGCCGACATGGCGATCGCCACCGCCGCGATCATCGACGACAGCACCGCCACCAGCGACAGGAAGCGCTCGGCGCGGTCCAGCGTGGCGCGCATCTGGGGCTGGCCGGATTCCAGCGACTCGACCCGCGTGTTGCGCAGCTTGCGGCGTTCGATCTCGTCCTGGGCCCATTTCTGGAAGGCCGCGCCGGCGGCGTCGGGACCGGCCACCAGCAGCCGGTAGGTCACGCGGCTGCCCCAGCCGATCAGCCCGGTGCTGTCCAGGTCAGCCAGCGGCATCAGCACGCGCGGCGCGAAGTTCATGAAGCCAGTGCCGCGGTCGAGTTCCTGCGTGATGATGCGGTCGATGCGGAAGCTGCGGCTGCCCAGCTGCAACGTGTCGCCCACGGCAACCCCGAGAGCGCCCAGCAGCGCCTCGTCGACCCATACGGTGCCCGGCGCGGGAATGCCTTCGGCGGGCGCATCCGGCGCCCCCGCCGCACTGGCCACCTTGAGCTTGCCGCGCAGCGGGTAGCCGTCGGTCACTGCCTTGAGCGCGGCCAGCTGGCTGGGGGCGTCGCCGCCGGCCGGCGCCTTGCCGTTGGCGGTAGCCATGCTCGGGAAGGTGACGGTCTGGGCCACGGCCAGCCCCGCCGCTTGCGCACGCTGCGCGAAGGCGGCATCGAAGGGCTGGTCGGCGACCAGCAGCACGTCGGACGCGATCATCTGGCGCGCGTCGCGCTCCAGGCCCAGCCGCATGCGGTCGGCCATGAAGCCCACGCTGGTCAGCGCGGCCACGGCCAGCACCAGCGCAAACAGCAGCAGGTAGAGCTCGCCCGCCAGCCAGTCGCGCCGGGCCATGCGCAGCGCCTGGCGCCAGGCTGAAAATTTGCCGCCGGTGGCGGCGTGCAGTCCGGCGGGTTGGGCGGCAGTGGCCGGGACGTCGATGGCGGACTCGGAGGGCATCGGTTGGTTGGTTCTTGGTTGCTGGCGCCGGTGCGCCTCGGGTCAGTCGGGCAATGCAAAAAAGCTGGCAGGAACGGCCGCCCCGCTAGCGCGGCGCGTCATGCCGGGCTCCGCCGCGCAGGCTGGCATGAAGGCGGCGCACCCCGCGCCACAACTTCGGCAGCAGCCACACCGAGCCCAGCAGGAACACCGCCAGCAAGACCAGGAACAGCACCGGCACGAAGAAGGCCAGCAGCAGGCTGCCGGTGGCGGTGAGGTCCTCAGTGAATGAGGCCGTCCAGTTGGAAAACGGTTCCGGCGACACGTTGATCAGCGCGCGCGTGCCGGCCTTGACGGCATGCGCGGTGCCGGCCAGCGTGCCGCCGACCAGGCCCGCCGCCACCACCCATTGCGGATCCAGCTGGCCGAACGCGGCGGCGGCCAGGATCGCCCCCGCGGGAATGCGGATGAAGGTATGGATGCCGTCCCAGACGGTGTCGAAGGCCGGCACCTTGTCGGCGACGAACTCGGCCACGGCCAGCGCCGCGGCCACGCCGATCACCCACCAGGACTCCAGCGGCTGCAGCCCGGGCGGCAACTCCAGCCAGCCCAGCCGCGCCAGCACCCCGGCGGCCAGCACGGCCAGATACAGGCGAAATCCGCTGGCCCAGGACATGCCCGCGGCCAGCGCGGCGGTTTCCAGCATGGCGCTCCTTGCAAGGGTCCGGCGCGGGCCGGCGCAGAGACCGGCGCGCCCTGGCAGGCAGTGTAATACGGACCGGCCCGACCGGTCCGGGACCAGCCCGGCCTTGGCTCAGCTGCCTTCCTTGCCGTCCGGGCCGAACCACGGCAGCGCCTCCTGCGGGGTCAGGATGCCCGCCGGCTCGGCCATGGTATAGCCCGGCAGCGCCTCGATGCGCCGCGCAAAGGCCGGATCGGCCAGCAGGGCCAGCAGCGCGGCCATCCAGCCGGCGGTCTGGTCGTTCTTGCGCAGCGCCAGGTAATAGGCCTCGCGCGTGAGCGGCACGAACGCCAGCCCGTGGGCCTCGGCGTTCATGCGCAGCCCGAAACCGGCCTGGGCGCGGCCGCTGTGCACGGCTTCGGCCACTTTTTCATTGCTGAACTCGGTCTCGTCGTAGCCGTTGACCAGGTCGGGATACAGGCCCTCGGCGGCCAGCAGCTGGTCGAACAGCATGCGCGTGCCCGAACTGCGCTGCCGGTTGACGAAACGCGCCTGGCTGCGCGCCAGGCCGCGCAGGTCGTGCACCTCGCGCGCCAGCTCGGGCGCCAGGATCAGGCCCTGCTCGCGCCACGCCAGCCGCAGCAGCCGCACCGCGCCGGGCCGCAGCCACTTGCGCAAGGTCACGTGCGCCACCGAGCCCGCGGTCTGCACCGGCGACACATAGAACCCGGCCAGCTCCGACTGGCGCTCCTGCAGGCAGATCAACCCTTCCACGCTGCCGCAGAACACCGTGTCGAGCTGCAGCGGACTTCCTGCCGCGCCCAGCGCGGCGGCCAGCACTTCCACCGCAGGGTCATGGCTGCCGGTGAAATGCACGCACGTCTGCGGCTGCTGGGCCTCGTCGAGGTCGGCAATGAACTCCGCCATGGCGCGCTGCACTGCCGGCTCGATGGCGTCGCGCAGGCGCAGCTCGGCGCGCAGCAGGCGCTCGCCGAAGCGCGTCAGCGAGGCGCCGCGACCGCGCTCCATATCCAGCATGCTGCGGCCAAGCATCTCTTCCCACGACCGCATCACACCCCAGGCGTGGCGGTACGACAGGCCGATCTCGCTCGCGGCGCGGTGCAGCGATCCGGTTTCGCGCACCGCCTTGAGCAGCTGGAACACCTTGGCATTGGCGCGCGGATTGTCGTCCGGGGCGATCACCGGAAACAGGTCGAAGCGGAAGCTCATAGGTTCTCCGCTACATATTTACTTGTCGATCTGGGCTGGACCACAATGAATACCCCGTTTCTTATGTTGTTTTGCCGCATTCTCGCTGAGACTCGAAGGCAAAATCAATTATGTTCACAAAAACATAACATCGAGGAGATCGCCCATGTCCCGCCATAACCTCTTCTGGCGCCCCCTGGTCGCGCCGCTGCTCTGCGTCGGCCTGCTGTCGGCCGCGCATGCCGGCGAGCTGAAGCTTGCCACCACCACAAGCACCGAGAACTCAGGCCTGCTGAAGTACCTGCTGCCGCGTTTCGAGCACAAATCAGGCGTCACGGTAAAAGTCATCGCCGTCGGCTCGGGCAAGGCCATGAAGATGGGCGAGATGGGCGATGTCGACGTGCTGCTGGTGCACGCACGCAAGATGGAGGATGCCTTCGTCGCCGCCGGCTACGGCGTCAACCGGCGCGACGTCATGTACAACGATTTCATCGTGGTCGGCCCGGCCAGCGACCCGGCGGGGGTCAAGGGCGGCAAGGACGTGCTGGCCGGCTTCCGCAAGCTTGCCGCCAGCGGCAGCAAGTTCATCTCGCGCGGCGACAATTCCGGCACCGACGTGATGGAAAAGGACTACTGGAAGCAGCTCGGCATCGAGCCCAAGGGCCAGCCGTGGTACGTCAACGCCGGCCTGGGCATGGGCGAGGTGCTCACCATGGCGGCGCAGATGCCGGCCTATACGCTGTCGGACCGCGCCACCTATGGCGCCTACCGCGCCAAGACCGGCCTGGCGATCGCCATCGAGGGCGATGCGAAGATGTTCAACCCGTACGGGATCATCGCGGTCAACCCGGCCAGGCATCCGGGGACCAACTACAAGGATGCGATGAAGCTGGTGGAGTGGATCACGTCGAAGGAAGGACAGGACGCGATTGCGGGGTACAAGGTGGATGGGGAGCAGTTGTTCTTCCCGGACTACAAGGCCAAGTGACGTCCTATTGAGAGGGTCTCACCTGGCCCGCTGCGCCCAGCACCTGCTCGATAAACGCCGATTTAGCCACGCGGTAGTCGCTCATTGCCGCACCGTCGTAGCTGCGCTTCAGTGCGTTGTAATGGTCGACCAACCCCGGATCGGCCCGGAGGCAATCACGGAAGCGAACGAATACGTCGAGGGGCGCGCCGCGCGCCACCAGTTGGATGCCCACCGGTGGCCGTAGTTCGTCGTGCTTGAAGGCAGAAAACCCAGCCGTACGCACCGAGCCCAGGTTCCTTTCATATAGCGCGCCCAGCACCCGATCGGCCTCGGCAAACGTTTCCTCGCTCACCTGCACGCAGATGTCGAGGTCACCCTTGGTCAGGCAGCCGCTCACCGACGTGGCACCGACGTGCTCAATGACGGCGTCGGCGGGCAGGACCGCGGCAAGGCGTCGCCGGAGCGCCCGGAACAAGCGCTCCGCGGCGACGCCGCTCAGCTCGGAAGGGTCGAGCCGCAGCAGTTCAGCGCCGTCCTCGGACATCTGGCCGCCTCATCCTGCCTCCGCCTCCAGCCTAGGCAACTGCGGCAGATCCGCCGCCACCTCTGCAATCATCCGCCGGATCCACATCACATCCGGCGCCGCATGGCAGCGCTCGTGCCACAGCTGGTAGAAGCGCATGCGCGGGAACGACACCGGTGACGGCACCATGCGGATCGGCAGGTACTGCGCGTAGTGCGCGGCAAATTGCCGGCCGGTGGTGAAGACCATGTCGGTCTTCATCAGCACATAGGGAACCAGCCCGAAGTACGGCAGCGTGACCTGGATATTGCGCTTGTAGCCCTGCTCGGCGAGCGCCTGGTCGATCATGCTGCGCTGCATCGACGCGTATGGCGCCGGCGCCAGGTGCGGCATCTCCAGGTAGTGCTTGAGCGTCAGCCCCTTGCGCGCCAGCGGGTGCTGCGCGCCCAGCATGCAGACCACCTCGTCGTCGAACAGCGGCGAGATATGCAGGTGCTCCGGCGGCGACAGCCAGTTGCCGACCACGATATCCAGCTGTCCCTGCTCGAGGTCGTCGAGGAAGTCCGACGACGATGTCATCGGGTGCACGAACAGCTTGGCGCCGGGCGCCAGCCGGCGCACGCGCTCGACGATATTGGGCAGGAAGAAGGCGTCCAGGTAGTCGGGCGCGCCAAGGTGGAAGGTGCGCGTGGTGGTGGCCGGGTCGAACTGCTGCGGCGGCCGCGCGATGCGGTCCATCGCGGCCAGGCTCTGCTCGGCCAGCGCCAGCAGCTCGCGGCCGCGCTCGGTCGGCACCATGCCGTTTTTGCCCCGCACCAAAATGGCGTCGCCGGTGATCTCGCGCAGGCGCTTCAGGGTATTGCTGATGGCGGGCTGCGACTGGCCCAGGCGCACGGCGGTGCGGGTCACGCTCTGCTCGGTAAGCAGGGTGTGGAGCACCCGCAGCAAATAGGTATCGAGATGGTCGCGTCCGTGCATGGCGATGGCGGCCCTCCGGCGGGGGCCGGATTGGGTGGCGTGGGGGATGGGAACGGCGCATAGTGTATGACAGGCACCCCACAATTGGTCAAATCAGCATACCGCTCAGTGCGGCCGGGCACCGACGGGCGTGCCCGCTGATGGCGCATATCACCTGGGTCGAATATTGCATGAAACGTAGCGATGCTATGTTTCCGCCATCCCCAAGAGAGAGAAGACCATGGAGACGCAAACCATCCGCTTTTTCCACCGCGGCCAGGTCAAGGAAGTATCCGACGCCCCAATTACCCGCACCGTGCTGCAGTACCTGCGTGAAGACGCGCGCTGCACCGGCACCAAGGAAGGCTGCGCCGAAGGCGATTGCGGCGCCTGCACCGTCGTGGTCGGCGAGCTGCAGGACGGCGGCGACGTCGAGTTCAAGGCCGTCAACGCCTGCATCCAGTTCCTGCCCACGCTCGATGGCAAGGCCCTGATCACGGTCGAGGACCTGCGCCAGGCCGACGGCAACCTGCACCCGGTGCAGGAAGCCATGGTCGAATGCCACGGCTCGCAGTGCGGCTTCTGCACCCCCGGCTTCGTGATGTCGCTGTGGGCGCTGTACCAGCAGCACACGCCGGGCGCCGAGCCCCCCTCGCGCCAGGCCATCTGTGACGCGCTGACCGGCAACCTGTGCCGCTGCACCGGCTACCGCCCGATCATCGATGCCGGCGAACGCATGATGGCCCTGCCCGCCCCCACCGCTGACAAGCTCAACCCGCGCCAGATCGCCGACACGCTGCGCAACCTCAAGCGCGGCGAAACCTTCCGCTACCGCGCCCAGGGCCAGGAGTTCTTCGCCCCGCGCACCGCGGCCGAGTTCGGCGCGATCAAGGCGGCGCAACCCGATATCCGCATCCTGGCCGGCAGCACCGACGTGGGCCTGTGGGTCACCAAGCAGTTCCGCGAGCTGGGCAACCTGCTCTACGTGGGGCAGGTGGAAGACCTGAACCAGGTCGAGCAACGCGACGGCATGATCGAGATCGGCGCCGCGGTGACGCTGGAAAAGGCCTACTCGGCGCTGAACGCCGCACATCCCGAGCTGGAAGAACTGTGGAAGCGCTTCGCCTCGCTGCCGATCCGCAATGCCGGCACGCTGGGCGGCAATATCGCCAACGGCTCGCCCATCGGCGACTCGATGCCGGCGCTGATCGCGCTGGGCGCGGAAGTGGTGCTGCAGCACGGCGAGAAGCGCCGCACGCTGCCGCTTGAAGACCTGTACCTGGCGTACCAGAAGACGGCGATGCAGCCGGGCGAGTTCGTCGCCGCGCTGCGCGTGCCGGTGGCCGGCCCGCAGCACTTCCGCACCTACAAGCTGTCCAAACGCTTTGACGAGGATATTTCCGCCGTGTGCGCCGCATTCGGCATCACCGTGCAGGACGGCATCGTCACGCAGGCCCGCATTGCCTTCGGCGGCATGGCGGCGACGCCCAAGCGCGCCGCCGCCACCGAGGCGGTGCTGACCGGCCAGCCGTGGAACGAAGCCACCGCCCGCGCCGGCATGGCCGCGCTGGCACAGGACTACACGCCGCTGTCCGACATGCGCGCGACCGCGTCGTACCGCAGCCGCGGCGCCGCCAACCTGCTGTACCGGTTCTGGCTGGAAACCAACGCCGACGCGCTGCCCGCCGCAGCCGTCAATGTCCGCGCTCCCGGCGCCGGCATCAACGAAACCGCCACGGCCTGAGCCGGAGAACAAGGAACGAAATCGGCATGAACAAGCAAACCGAACCCTTCCTGCTCGACGCCGCCGCCGAACAGGTACCGCAGGTCGGCATCTCGCGTCCGCACGAATCCGCCCACCTGCACGTGGCCGGCACCGCCACCTACACCGACGACATCCCCGAGCTGGCCGGTACGCTGCATGCCGCGCTCGGCATGAGCACCCGCGCGCACGCGCGCATCAAGTCGGTCTCGCTCGACAAGGTGCGCGCCGCGCCGGGCGTGGTCGACGTGCTGACGGTGGACGACATCCCCGGCACCAATGATTGCGGCCCGATCATCCATGACGACCCGATCCTGGCGCGCGGCGTGGTGCAGTTCGTCGGCCAGCCGGTCTTTATCGTGGTGGCGACCTCGCATGACGCGGCCCGCCGCGCCGCCCGCCTCGGCGTGATCGACTATGAAGACCTGCCGCCGGTGCTGTCGCCGCAGGCCGCGCACGAGGCCGGCAGCTATGTGCTGCCGCCGATGCACTTGACACGCGGCGAACCGGCCGCGCGCATTGCCGGCGCGGCCCACCAGGACAGCGGCACGATCCACCTGGGCGGCCAGGAGCAGTTCTATCTCGAAGGCCAGATCTCGTACGCGGCCCCGCGCGAGAACGACAGCATGCAAGTGTGGTGCTCGACCCAGCACCCCACCGAAATGCAACACGCCGTGTGCCATATGCTGGGCTGGCAGGCGCACCAGGTGCTGGTGGAATGCCGCCGCATGGGCGGCGGCTTCGGCGGCAAGGAATCGCAGTCGGCGCTGTTCGCCTGCTGCGCCGCGCTGGCAGCCTGGAAGCTGATGTGCCCGGTCAAGCTGCGCCCGGACCGCGACGACGACATGATGATCACTGGCAAGCGCCATGACTTCGTGTTCGACTACAGCGTCGGCCACGACGACGAAGGCCATATCGAAGGCGTCAAGGTCGAGATGGTGTCGCGCGCCGGTTTTTCGGCCGACCTGTCGGGCCCGGTGATGACCCGTGCCATCTGCCACTTCGACAACGCCTACTGGCTGCCGAACGTGCAGATCGACGGCTACTGCGGCAAGACCAACACGCAGAGCAACACCGCCTTCCGCGGCTTCGGCGGCCCGCAGGGCGCGTTCGCGGTCGAGTACATCCTCGACAATATCGCCCGCACGGTCGGCAAGGATTCGCTCGACGTGCGCCGCGCCAACTTCTACGGCAAGACCGGCAACAACGTCACGCCCTACGGCCAGACCGTGGAAGACAACGTCATCCACGAGCTGATCGACGAACTGGTGGCCAGCAGCGAATACCGCGCCCGCCGCGAGGCCACGCGCGCGTTCAACGCCAGCAGCCCGGTGCTTAAGAAGGGCATCGCCATCACCCCCGTGAAGTTCGGCATCTCGTTCAACGTGGCCCACTTCAACCAGGCCGGCGCGCTGGTGCACGTCTACAACGACGGCTCGGTGCTGGTCAACCACGGCGGCACCGAAATGGGCCAGGGCCTGAACACCAAGGTGGCGATGGTGGTGGCGCACGAGCTCGGCATCCGCATGGAACGGGTGCGCGTGACCGCGACCGACACCAGCAAGGTGGCCAATACCTCGGCCACCGCGGCGTCGACCGGCGCCGACCTGAACGGCAAGGCCGCCCAGGACGCCGCGCGCCAGATCCGCGAGCGCCTGGCCGCGTTTGCCGCGCGCAAGGCTGGCGTGGAGCCGTCCGAGGTGCGCTTCAACGATGACCTGGTCAGTGCCGGCGAGCTGCGCCTGTCGTTCGGCGAGCTGGCGCGCGAAGCCTACGTGGCGCGCGTGCAGCTGTGGTCCGACGGCTTCTACACCACGCCCAAGCTGCACTGGGACCAGAAGTCGCTGCAGGGCCGTCCGTTCTACTACTTCGCCTACGGCGCCGCATGCTCCGAGGTGCTGGTGGACACGCTCACCGGCGAATGGAAGCTGCTGCGCGCCGACGCGCTGCACGACGCCGGCCGCTCGCTGAACCCGGCGATCGATATCGGCCAGGTCGAAGGCGCCTTCATCCAGGGCATGGGCTGGCTGACCACCGAGGAACTGTGGTGGAACAAGGACGGCAAGCTGATGACGCACGCCCCGTCCACCTACAAGATCCCGACGGTCAACGACTGCCCCGAGGAATTCAACGTGCGCCTGTTCCAGAACCGCAACGTCGAAGACAGCATCCACCGCTCCAAGGCCGTGGGCGAGCCGCCGCTGCTGCTGCCGTTCTCGGTGTTCTTCGCCATCCGCGACGCCGTGGCAGCGCTGGGCGACTACCGCATCAACCCGCCGCTGAAGGCCCCGGCCACCAGCGAAGCGATCCTCGATGCCGTCGATGCAGTGCGCGCGGCGGCGGCGCAACGGGCTGCGCAGGCAGCCTGAACGGTGGCAAGGAAGCGCGCGCCTGCGGAGGCCCCGGACTTTCCCCCCTCGACTGCGTTGACAGGCGAGGGGCCGGTGGCAGAAGCAGGCGCGCGCCACCTCTGACCCAAGCAATACCACGCATCACCAAAGGCCCCCACAATGCAGGACGCACCGCTCAAACCCTTCCGCTTCGCCGACGCCGCCCGCCTGGTGCGCACCGGCGTGCCGGTGGCGATGGTCACCATCGTCGAGGTCAAGGGCTCCGCGCCGCGCGAGGCCGGCATCCGCATGCTGGTCAGCGCCGACGACCTGGTCGGCACCATCGGCGGCGGCCACCTGGAATGGCGCGGCATGGACATCGCGCGCGAGATGCTGGTGCGCGGCGAGCCGCGCCGGATCGAGCGCATTCCGCTGGGCCCGGCGCTGGGGCAGTGCTGCGGCGGCGTGGTGCAGCTTGCCTTCGAAGTGCTGGGCCAGGCCGACCTGGCCTGGCTCGATGCGGTCGAGCGCAATTTCACCGCGCAGCGTGCGCTGCAGCGGCAGGTGCCGGCCCGCGGCGCGGTGACCTTTTGCGACAGCCGCGCGGTGCTCGCCGGCGTGGAGCTGCAAGCGGACGGCAGCTGGACCGACACGCTGGTGCCCGACACCATGCACGTGGTGCTGTTTGGCGCGGGCCATGTCGGCCATGCACTGGTCAAGGTACTGGCTACGCTGCCGTGCCGCGTGCACTGGGTCGACGAGCGCGACACGCTGTTCCCCGGCGGGCTGCCCGACAATGTCGAGGCCGAGGCCAGCGACACGCCCGAAGCGGTAGTGGCGCAGGCGCCCGCGGGCAGCTACTTCCTGGTCATGACGCACAGCCATGCGCTGGACCAGACCCTGTGCGAAGAAATCCTCAAGCGCACCGACTTTGCCTACTTCGGGCTGATCGGTTCCAAGACCAAGCGCGCGCGCTTTGAACACCGCATGGCCGAGCACGGCATCGACCCGGCCCGGTTTGCGGAAATGACATGCCCCATGGGGGTTCCCGGGATTACCGACAAAGCTCCGGCTATGATTGCGGTAGCCATCGTCGCCCAGCTGCTCCAGGTCCGCGAACAGCGCCTTGCCGCGCTGCGTGCGGGCCGCACGGAGGCGGTGCATCCCTGAACCCGTGCCGCCGGTGCTGCCGGCCGGCACAGAAAAGCCCAGAAACGAGGCCCCCATGACCATCGATGCCGCGCTCGCGGAACAGATCCGCCGCACCCCCAAGGCCGAACTGCATGTGCATATCGAAGGCACGCTTGAGCCGGAACTGATCTTCCGGCTGGCGCAGCGCAACCAGGTGGCTCTGCCCTACCCCAGCGTCGACGCGCTGCGCGCCGCCTATGCCTTTACCGACCTGCAGTCGTTCCTGGACATCTACTACGCCGGCGCCAGCGTGCTGCTGACCGAGGAAGATTTCTTCGACATGACCATGGACTACGTCAAGCGCGCCGTCGCCGACAACGTCCGCCACGCCGAGATCTTCTTCGATCCGCAGACCCATACCGCGCGCGGCGTGCCGATCGGCGTAGTGATCGACGGCATTGCCGATGCGCTGGCGCAGGCCCGCACCGAGTACGACTTCTCGAGCAGCCTGATCCTGTGCTTCCTGCGCCATCTGTCGGAGGAAGACGCATTCGCCACGCTGGAAGCGGCGCTGCCGTACCGCGACCGCTTCGTCGGCGTCGGGCTCGATTCGTCGGAAAAAGGCAACCCGCCGGAGAAATTCGCGCGCGTGTTCGCCCGGGCGCGCGAGCTCGGCCTGCACCTGGTGGCGCACGCGGGCGAGGAAGGTCCGGCGCAATACGTCGCCGATGCGCTCGACATCCTGAAGGCCGAGCGCATCGACCACGGCGTGCGCGCCATCGACGATGCCGCGCTGGTCGAACGCCTGGCGCGCGAGCGCGTGGCGCTCACGGTGTGCCCGCTGTCGAACGTCAAGCTCAAGGTCTATCCCGACCTGCGCGACCACCCGCTCAAGCGCATGCTGGATGCGGGCGTGGCCATCACCCTGCATTCGGACGACCCGGCCTACTTCGGCGGCTATATGAATGCGAACTGGGAAGCCACCTTCGACGCGCTGCCGCTGGACGCGGCCGACGCGCACAAGCTGGCCCGCAACAGTTTTGAAGCGGCCTTCCTGCCTGCCATGCAGAAGGCCGAGTTCCTGGCGGAAGTCGACCACTTCTGGTCCGCTCCACCCAAGTCCCCGCCCGCGACGGCCCCCGCGGCCTGAGCACGGCGCATGCCAATAGCCCGGCCTGCTGCTTGCACCATGCGGTGCCGCGCGGGCCGGCCACGAGAGACAAACCATGACGACCCACCCCACCACTGACTCCCGTACCCGCGCCATCCGCGGTCGCGTGCTGCATTTCCTGCGCGACCCGCAATTCCATGAGGACGCGTATCAGTATTGGGACGACGGGGTGCTGATCGTCACCGACGGGCGCATCGCCGCCGCCGGCGACTACGCCCAGCTGGCCGCGCGCATCCCGGCCGGCGCCGAGGTCATCGACCACCGCGGCAAGCTGATCGTGCCCGGCTTTATCGACACCCACGTGCACTACCCGCAGACCGACATGATCGCGTCGCCGTCGCCGGGGCTGCTACACTGGCTCGACACCTACACCTTCCCGGAAGAGCGCCGCTTCGCCGATCCCGACTACGCGCGCGGCGTGGCCGGCTTCTTTACCGAGGAACTGCTGCGCAACGGCACCACCAGCGCGGTGGTCTGGAGCACGGTGCACAAGGCCTCGGCCGACGCCCTCTTTGCCGAGAGCGAGGCGCGCAACCTGCGCATGGTCACCGGCAAGGTGATGATGGACCGCAACTGCCCCGAGTTCCTGCGCGACACCGCCGAAAGCGGCGCCCGGGATTCCGCCGACCTGCTGTCGCGCTGGCATAACAAGGGACGGCTGTCGTACGCGATCACGCCGCGCTTCGCGCCGACCTCGACCGAGGCGCAGCTGGCCGCCTGCGGCGAACTCGCGCGCGCCTATCCGGACGCGTTTATCCAGACCCACGTGGCGGAGAACCGTGATGAGGTCAAGTGGGTGGCCGAGCTGTTCCCGGACGCGCGCAGCTACCTGGACGTCTACGACCGCTATGGCCTGCTGCGTCCCGGCGCAATGTACGGCCACGCCATCTACCTGGACCAGGACGACCGCCGCCGGCTGGCCGACAGCGGCGCCGCGGTGGCGCACTGCCCGACTTCCAACCTGTTCCTGGGCAGCGGCTTCTATGACTTCCACCAGTCCGATGCCAACCGCCTGAACGTGACGCTGGCCACCGACGTCGGCGGCGGCACCTCGTTCTCGATGTTCCGCACCATGAACGCCGCGCACAAGGTGGCGCGCATGGGCGGCTACTACCTGACCGCGCTGCGCATGTTCTACCTGGCCACCCGCGCCGCGGCCGAGGCGCTGGGCTGGACCGGCCGCGTCGGCAGCTTCAGCGAAGGCTGCGAGGCCGACTTCATCGTGCTCGACCCCAAGGCCACGCCGCTGATCGCTCGCCGCAGCAACCGCTCGGAAACGCTGGAAGAAGAACTGTTCGCCTTTGCCATGCTGGGCGACGACCGCGTGATCGACAGCGTCTACGTGATGGGCGAGGCCGCCAACATCCCGGCAGCCTGATCCGCCACACGGCAGCATCCCGTTGCCCGCCGCGCCCGCGGCGGGCCCGCCCTTTACCGCTTCCGCCGTCCCACCGGCTTGACGACCGTCAAGACTGCCCTCGACAAAGCCTTCTAACCTTGCGGTTTCGCCGCGGCCACTCTGCCTTGCCGCGCACAGATACCCATCGACCGCAATAAGAAGGTTCTGCATGACCGCATATCAATCCGCCCAATCCGTCGAGCCCGCCCCCGGGCACGCCCAGGCGCGTGCCGGCGCACGCGCCCATGCGCCGCACCAGGCTCCGCTTCCTGAACCGATCGCGCCGGACGCGCCGCTGCCGTCGCGCAAGATCATCCGCGGCTGGCTGATCCCGCTGGGCCAGCGCAGCACGCCGCGCGCGCTGATGCTGTTCGGTTTCGATTACCTGCTGTTCGGCACCGTGCTGGCCGGCGTGGTGCTGGCGCCGCACTGGGCCGCCAAGCTCGCGCTGGGCGTGCTGGCCGGGCTGGTGATCGCGCGCCTGTTTATCATCGGCCACGATGCCTGCCACCAGAGCCTGACCCCGCGCCGCGGCCTGAACAAGTGGCTGGGCCGGCTGACCTTCCTGCCATCGCTGACGCCGTACAGCCTGTGGGAAGTCGGCCATAACGTGGTCCATCACGGCTACACCAACCTGAAGGGCTTCGACTTCGTCTGGGCGCCGTATTCGCTGGAAGAATTCAACGCGCTGCCGCGCTGGCGCCGCGCGATGGAGCGCATCTACCGCACCGGCTTCGGCCCGGGGCTGTATTACCTGGTCGAGATCTGGTGGTGCAAGCTGTTCTTCCCCAGCAAGCGCCAGATGGCCACGCGCCGTTCGATCTTCACCGGCGACTGCGTGCTGGTGGCGGCGTTCGGGCTGGCCTGGATCGGCGCGCTGGTCGGCCTGGCGCTGGCCACGCAGCAGTCCGTCTGGATGCTGATCGGCGCCGGCTTCGTGCTGCCCTTCCTGGTGTGGAACGTCACCGTCGGCTTCGTGCTGTATGTGCACCATACCCACACCAGCGTGGCCTGGTACGACACCAAGACCATGTGGGCCCGGGCCCAGCCGTTCGTCTCGACCACCGTGCACTTGCGCTTCCGCCATGGCATCGGCGCGGCGCTGCACCACATCATGGAACACACCGCGCACCACGTCGACATGAGCGTGCCGCTGTACCGCCTCAAGCGCGCGCAGGCGCTGCTGGAGCACGCGCTGCCGGGCCGCATCATCATCGAGAACTTCTCCTGGCGCTGGTATTTCGACACCGCGCGCCGCTGCAAGCTCTATGACTTCAAGGCGCTGTGCTGGACCGATTTCCGCGGCCGCCAGACCAGCGAGAACGCGCCGGTACCGGCCTGAGCGCCCTGCCGGCCGCCAGCGGCGGTGGACGAGCCACCGCCGCCGCGGTTATAATCGCTGCTTCCATTGGGGAGTAGCCGCCCTGCTCTCACCGCGCCGCGCAATGCGGACTTCGGCAGACAGGGGCGTACGTCAACAGACTTGACCGCTTGCGGTTATGGCGTGCGCAGCTCCGGACCCGCCTGGCCAGAATGGCACAGGCAGCGTCCATGCCTGGCGAGACCGATGACCATCCCTTTCTGGCCGGGCCGGGAAAGGGTTGCGTCATTGGCATCTCGCGATGCATTGCGGCCCGGTTACCCCACAAGACCAATATGGAAGCCTTCCTCGTCTCCACAGGCATCGTCGCCCTTGCAGAAATGGGCGACAAGACGCAATTGCTGTCGCTGGTGCTGGCCGCACGTTACCGCAAGCCGGCGCCCATCATCCTCGGCATCCTGATCGCCACGCTGTTCAACCACGGCTTCGCCGGCGCGCTCGGCGGCTGGATCACCCACGTGGTCGGCGAAAGCCTGCTGCGCTGGATCCTCGGCCTGGGCTTTATCGCGATGGCCGCGTGGATGCTGATCCCCGACAAGCTGGACGACGCCGAGCAGGCCAAGCCGGTCAAGGGCTTCATCGGCATCCTCGGCACCACCCTCGTTGCCTTCTTCTTTGCCGAGATGGGCGACAAGACCCAGATCGCCACGGTAGCGCTGGCGGCGCGCTTCAGCGATGCGGTGCTGGCGGTGGTCATGGGGACGACCTTCGGCATGATGGTCGCCAATGCGCCGGCTGTGTTGCTGGGGGACAGGTTTGCCAACAAGATGCCGATCGGGCTGGTGCACAAGATTGCGGCCGGGATCTTCCTGGTGCTGGGGGTGCTGGCGCTGCTGAATATTGGCGGATAAAACACCAGGCAAAAAAAAAACGGGGCACAAGGCCCCGTCCAAACCCTCGCCGGTCCGGTACAACCAGTCGCCAACCGCTCAACCCTCCGGACCGTCGATCACCGATGCTCGGATTTCTCGGGCCGGCTCTGCAAGAGCCAGCCCCACCACTTCTCAGTTCAGAAACACGTTAATTCGTAGTCTTGGCACCGCCTTCGAACCACTGCCCCAGCAGTGCGCGTTCGTCGTCGGTGATCTGCGTCACGTTGCCCAGCGGCATCGCCTTCTGCTGCACCGCCTGCTGGTAGATCAGCTGGGCGTGAGCCTTGATGTCCTCGGGCGTCTCGAGCTTGATGCCCTTGGCCGCGGTCGGCATCATCTTCGGCTGCTCGGCGTGGCACTGCACGCAGCGCGCGTTCATCACTTCCTGCACCTTGGCGAAGCTGACCGCCGTGGCGGCCTCGCCATCGGCCTTGGCCACGGCCGGGCGCGGCTGCGGCGCGATCATCACGGCGACAACCCCCAGCGCGGCGACGCCGGCGGCAGGCCACAGCACGTTGATCTTGCCCTTGTGCTTCAGGATGAAGAACTGGCGGATCAGCACGCCCGACAGCATGATCAGGATCAGCACCACCCAGTTGTACTTGTGGGCGTAGGTCATGCTGTAGTGGTTCGACAGCATTGCGAACAGCACCGGCAGCGTGAAGTAGGTGTTGTGCACGCTGCGCTGCTTGCCACGCTTGCCGTGGATCGGGTCCACCGGCTGGCCGGCCTTCAGTGCGGCAACCACCTTGCGCTGGCCCGGGATGATCCATGCCAGCACGTTCGCGCTCATGATCGTCGCCACCATCGCGCCGGTCAGCAGGAACGCCGCGCGGCCCGAGAAGATATGGCACGCAACGTAGGCGGCGGCGGCGATGTAGATCGCCACCAGGATGCCGACCAGCCGGTCGTTCTTGTTGAACAGGCGGCAGATGCTGTCATAGACGATCCAGCCGATCAGCAGGTACGACACCGCGAAGCCGACCGCCGCGCCGGGCGACATGTCGAACACGTTCTTGTCGATCAGGAACGTGCTGGCGTTGAACAGGTACAGCACCACCAGCAGCGCAAAGCCGCTCATCCAGGTCGAATACGACTCCCAGTAGAACCAGTGCAGGTTCTCCGGCAGCGACTTGGGCGCGGTCAGGTACTTCTGCGGGTTGTAGAAGCCGCCGCCGTGCACCGCCCACAGCTCGCCGTCGACGCCCTTTTCCTTCAGGTCCGGCGCGGTGGGCTTGGTCAGGCTGTTGTCCAGCCACACGAAATAGAACGAAGAGCCGATCCATGCGATGGCGGTGATGACGTGCACCCACCGCAGCAGCATATTGGCCCAGTCGACGATATAGCCTTCCATGTCTTGTCTCCTGTTTCCCTATGCCACCGCGTCAGCTGCCGCGGTAGGTCGAGTACGACCAGGGCGAAACCAGGAGGGGCACGTGATAGTGCGCGTTGACATCGGCAATGCCGAAGCGCAGCGGCACCACGTCCAGGAAGGCCGGCTCGGGCAGCTTCACGCCCTGGGCGCGGAAATAGTCGCCGGCGGCGAATTCCAGCTCGTAGACGCCCGCGGCGAGGTCGGCCCCCTCCAGCAGCGGCTGGTCGCAGCGGCCGTCGTGGTTGGTGACCACGGTCTTGAGGGTTTCGCGACGATTGTCGACAATTTTATGGAGAGTAATTGACATGCCCTGCCCGGGCGTGCCCGCAGCGGTGTCGAGAACATGGGTGGTCAAGCGTCCCATCGTATTTGTCCTTTTGCGATTGGGTTGTGAGGGGCGCCGCTGCCTTCACTAGCACCATGTGTGGGATGGTGCCCGCTCGGTACGTCTGGTAACGCATCCCGGCGCTGGGTTGGTGCGTGGCGACAATGCGCCTGCACTTCCCCGTTGGCAATTCAGGGATTTCCCTGAGTTGTCGAAAACCTGAGTTGGTTTTGTTGACAATATTGAGGCCGTAACCAAATAATTGTCAACAATTTTTGGATCACCGTACCCTGATACGCAGGATTTACGGTGTCCTGCCTGACCTGCTGGTGCCACGATGTCCAAGAGCCTGAAGCTGATTGCCGCCAACGCCGAATCCAAGGCCGAATCCGAGCTCGGCGCGCCGACCGAGATCCCGGCCAAGCCCGCCAAGCCCGCGCGCAAGGGCTCGGTCGAGGAGCGCATGTACCACGAGATCTACGACGCGATCATGGAGCACCGGCTGCCGCCGCGCACCAAGCTCACCGAGCATTCGCTTTGCGAGATCTATGCCACCGCGCGCCACACCGTGCGCAAGGTGCTGTCGCACCTGGCGGCGGACGGCATGGTCGACCTCGAGCCCAACCGCGGCGCCTTTATCGCCAGCCCGTCGACCGACGAGGCGCACGACATGTTCGAGCTGCGCCAGATGCTGGAGCGCGCGGTGCTGGAAAAGCTGGCCGCCATGCCTGACGTCAAGGCCGTGATCGCGCCGCTGCGGCAGATGGTGGCCAATGAGCGCCAGGCCTTCCTGACGCACGACCGTCCCAAGTGGATCCGCCTGTCCGCCGAATTCCACACCGCGCTGGCGGAACTGTCGGGCAATGCGCTGCTGGTCAACATGATGCGCCGCCTGGTGTCGCGCACCACTCTGATGATTGCCAGCGTGGAAGCGCCGGGCAACAACGCCTGCTCGTTCGACGAGCACGAAGAAATCCTCGACGCCCTCGAACAGGGCAATGCCGCACTGGCCCAGTCGCGCATGGCGCACCACCTTGGCGCCTGCGCCGACCGCGTGCAGCCGGACGAACCGGGCAGCTTCGATCTTCGCAGCGTGCTGGGCCGCTCCACCTAGCACGGTGTTCCCGTCACGCCCCCGCAAGAAGAAGGCAGCAGGCCCGTCGTCAGTACCGCGCCCAGGCAGTGCAAACGAGAGCGCGGCGACGACGGGCCCATAACAACACCGACCAAACTGCCGGCACGGACGTGGCGTTCCCATCAAACCAAAGGAGAGGAGACGCACCAATGAATTCCGCAAGCACCACGGTCCCGACGGACCTCACCAACGAGCGTTTGCCTTCCGGGCGCCTGCTCGCGCTCGGGTTGCAGCACGTTCTGGTGATGTACGCCGGCACGGTTGCCGTGCCACTGATCGTGGGTGGCGCGCTCAAGCTGCCCAAGGACCAGCTGGCGTTCCTTATCAACGCCGACCTGTTCGCCGCCGGCCTGGCCACGCTGATCCAGGCGATCGGCTTCTGGAAGTTCGGCATCCGCCTGCCGGTGATGATGGGTGTGACCTTTGCCTCGGTGGCGCCGATGATCGCCATCGGCACCGATCCCAATGTCGGCCTGCTCGGCATCTATGGCGCGGTGATTGCGTCAGGGATCTTCGGCATCCTGATCGCGCCGCTGATGGGACGCATGCTGGGATTGTTCCCGCCGGTGGTGACCGGCACCGTGATCACGCTGATCGGCGTGTCGCTGATGCGCGTGGCCATCAACTGGTCGGCCGGTGGCCAGCCCACCACGCGCGCCGTCATCGACGGCGTCGTCAAGGAAGTGCCAAACCTGGCCTATGGCGACCTGGCCAACCTTGGCATCGCCGGCCTGACGCTGATCACCATCCTGCTGCTGACTAAGTACGGCCGCGGCCTGGTCGCCAACTGCGCGGTGCTGCTCGGCATCATCATCGGCACGCTGGTGGCGATGGGCCTGGGCAAGGTGTCGTTCGACGGCCTGGATGAAGCCAGCTTCGTCGCGGTCATCACGCCGCTGCATTTCGGCATGCCGACCTTCGAAGTGACCGCGATCCTGTCGATGTGCATCGTCATGCTGATCACGCTGGTGGAGTCGACCGGCATGTTCCTGGCGCTGTCGGACATCACCGGCAAGAAGCTGAGCAACGAGGACCTGACCCGCGGCCTGCGCGCCGACGGCCTGGGCACGGTGATCGGCGGCATCTTCAACACCTTCCCCTACACCTCGTTCTCGCAAAACGTGGGCCTGGTGACGGTGACTGGCGTGCGCTCGCGCTACGTCGCGGCGGCCGGCGGCATCATCCTGATCGCCTTCGGCCTGTTTCCCAAGATGGCCCACGTGGTGGCCTCGGTGCCGCAGTTCGTGCTGGGCGGCGCCGGCATCGTGATGTTCGGCATGGTCGCCGCCACCGGCATCCGCATCCTGGGTTCGTGCGATTTCAACCGCAACCGCCACAACCTGTTCATCGTCGCCATCTCGATCGGCTTCGGCATGATCCCGACGCTGGCGCCGACGTTCTTCCAGTATCTGCCCAAGTGGACCGACCCGTTCACGCACAGCGGCATCGTGCTCGGCACCATCGTGGCGGTGGCGCTGAACCTGTTCTACAACGGCATCCAGTCGCGCGAAGAGGCCATGCGCAACGCCGCGGCCAACTCGCACGGCACCGAGTAATCGAAGTACCGGCAACGCAGGGCCGGCCCCGCAAGGGTCCGGTTCCCGGATGCAGACCGGCACCGCCGCCGGCGCGACTGGCATGCTCATTGCGTGACGATCGGCGCCTGCAGCGGGACGGCGGTGCCGGGTGGTTTCCTGAAGCAAGCAACGACACATGACAAACGATAACTATCCACGCGATCTCATCGGTTACGGCGCCCGCCCGCCGCACGCCCGCTGGCCGGGCGGCGCGCGCGTGGCGCTGCAGTTCGTCCTCAACTACGAAGAAGGT